>JAWPMN010000001.1:1200000-1800000 GCA_033344895.1 Alphaproteobacteria bacterium | reverse complement strand
GGCGATATGGACAGGCATGTTTCCGGCCATGGCCTCGGCCAGCGCCGCCCGGTCGTCCGGCGTCATGGCAGCCGCACGGCTCCGCAGATCCTGTTCACGGGTATAGGTTTCCGGCGCATAGCGGGCGGGATCGATATAGGTCACGGTGCGCAGCCCCGCCGCCGCGATCTCCGCCTCCAGTTGCGGTACGGTATAGGCGCGGTCGGTCGAATGCAGCAGCAGGTCGTACAGCCCCGCATCGCCCCCCGTCTTGTGATCGCGCACCAGCGGATTGCGCACCAGCCGGTTGCTGGCGGGCAAGGCATTCAGATAGCGCTTCGCCAGCGCGACCTTTCTTTCCGGGGTCTCGTCGTCCCTCGCCAGAAGGCGCAGCGCCGCCTGGGTCTCGTAGACGCCGGTCCGGCCGGTCTCGCCATAGACCATGATGCCCATGCCGCCCTGTGGCGCCAGCGCATCGGCCAGCGCCCGGAACCCGTCCTGCGGCACCGGCAGATGATGCAGGACGCCGCAGCAATCGATGTAATCGAACGGCCCCCATTCCGCGGCGTCCAGCAGCGACCCCGTCCGGAAGGTTACCCGATCGGTCAGGCCGCGCGCCGCGATCCGCGCCTCGGCGACCTTGCGGGTTGCCTCCGACAGGTCGACATAGTGGATGTCGGCGACGATGCCGGCATCGGCCGTCTGCTGCGCCAGCATGGTCAGCGCGTCGCCACTGCCGCCGCCGGCGACCAGAACCCGAAAGGGCCGATCCCGGGATTCTCCCGCGGCCTTACCCTGGGGCAGGCGCCCGGCGAACAGCCAATGGGTCAGTTCCCGCAACTGGCTGGGTGAGCCGGTGATCAGGCGTTTCGCCTCGTCCCTCGGATCGCGGGCCGGATAGGGATAGACCTCGTACTGGGCCCGGACCGGATCGCCCGACATCTCAGAAGGCCAGCCAGGTCTCGGCCGGGCGGATATCGCCGACGACGGTTTCCATGCGGTTTCTGAGCTTCGGATTGAGCCACGGGGCCATGGCCTCCATGTGCTCGTCCTCGATGACGCCGATTTCACGCAGCAGCGCGGCCATCATGGTTTCCGCCCCCCGGGTTGCGCCGTCATCGCATTTCAACGCGACGCCCAGCCCGTATTCCGGCAGCGCGGCGCAGAACACGCCCTCGGCCCCGGTCTTGATGAAGGCGCGCGTGCCCAGGATCTTCATGACCTCGGTACAGAACCGGTCCGTCCCCGCGACCATGAAGGGATGTGCCATGACCGAGGAGGTGATGCGGCGTACCGCCTTGGCGCGCTCCTCCGGCAGGTCCTTCGGATCGGCCACGCGGGCAAAGCCATAGGCCAGGTTTTCCAGAGGAATCGGCCAGTTCGGCGCGGAACAGCCATCGATTCCGGGCTGCACGCCGGACAGATCGGTGCCGCACATCTGTTCCATCGCGCCCATGATGCGCTGCTGCACCGGATGGGTCTGATCGGTGTAGCCTTTGGTCGGCACGCCGAGCTGCTTGGCCAGCGCCAGCATGCCCGCATGCTTGCCCGAACAATTGTTGTGCAGCTGGTTCGGCTCCACCGCCGCCCGCGCCAAAGCATGGGCGTCGGCCTCCCGATACGGCCAGTGCGACCCGCATTCCAGATCTTCCTCGGACAGGCCCATCTTGGACAGCATCGATGCCGTGCCGTCAGTGTGGCCCTTTTCGCCGTTATGGGAGGCGCAGGCCAGCGCGACTTCGGCATCGGTGAAGCCGAAGGCGTCGGCCGCGCCGGTTTCGACCATCGGCAGGGCCTGGATCGCCTTGATGGCGGAACGCGGATAGGTCGGCCGGGCGATTTCACCCCAGGCGGCCTGCAGCTTTCCGGCCACGTCGACCACAGCCGCGCTGCCGCGATGGCGGCTTTCCACCACGCCGTTGCGGGTGACTTCGACGGTCAGCGGATTGGCATTGCTGCCGGATAGGGTAATGGCGTCGTCGGGCATCGCGCGAGGCTTTCTGTTCCATGTGCTTGGGGGCCGGAAACTTGCCTTGCCCGGACGCTTTGTGCAAGAAGGCCGCGATCCGGTTCACACAAAGTCACGGAACGGCGTCATGGCGCAGACACGCGGATATTTCGGCCTGGGGGTCGAAGGCATCTCGAAACCCATGAATGCGGGCAGCCTGCTGCGCACCGCCCATGCCTTCGGCGCCAGTTTCGTCTTCGCCGTATCGCCCTATGTGAACATGCGCGGGCTGAACAAGTCCGACACGTCGGGCACGGCGAACCAGGTCCCCTATTACCAGTGGGAATCCGCCGGTGAGATCGCGCTGCCGAAGGGCTGCCAGCTGGTCGGGGTGGAACTGACCGAGGATGCGGTGGAACTGCCGTCCTTCCGCCATCCGGACCGCGCCGCCTACATTCTGGGGCCGGAGCGCGGATCCCTGTCGGACGAAATGGTCGGCCGCTGCGACTTCGTGGTGAAAATCCCGATGGCCTTCTGCATCAATGTCGGGATCGCGGGGGCGATCACCCTCTATGACCGGATGATCAGCCGCGGACGTTTCGCCGAACGGCCGGTCAAGGCCGGCGGCCCGCATGCCGCGCTGGCGCCCCATATTCACGGAAAGCAGCGGTTCCGGACCGAGCAGGTGCCGGTGGACGATCCGGACCCGAAAGCCGCAGAATAGCCCTTTCGCCGGTTGAATCATCGGCGAATTATGACAAGTATTTTCCAATAACTGCCGCGCCCTTGCCTTAATTCCGCCCTGTTGCGACGGTGTAAGGGACAGCGTCCGACACCGGTTTCCCAGACGGCTACCGGAAACGGACCCCGGCAACGGGCCCCTGATTATCGCGGTGAACGAGGAAGAGCCGATGTCCCAGCAGATCGCCCTGGTCGATGACGACCGGAATATTCTGACCTCCGTTTCGATCGCCCTGGAGGCGGAAGGATTCAAGGTCACCACCTATACCGACGGCGAGACCGCGCTGCGCGGCCTGACGACGCGGCCGGTGGACCTGGCGGTGCTGGACATCAAGATGCCGCGCATGGACGGCATGGAACTGCTGCAGAAGCTGCGCCAGTCGTCGGAGCTGCCGGTGATCTTCCTGACATCCAAGGATGACGAGGTCGACGAACTGCTGGGCCTGCGCATGGGCGCGGACGATTACATCAAGAAACCGTTTTCCCAACGCCTGCTGATCGAACGCATTCGCGCGCTTTTGCGCCGGGCGGAACTGGAACAGCGCACCGCCGAGGGCGGCAGCAAGTCCCAGGGCGCCTTCACCCGCGGCGAACTGGTGATGGATGGCGACCGCCATCTGTGCACCTGGAAAGGCGAGCCGGTGAAGCTGACGGTGACGGAGTTCCTGCTGCTGAAGGCGCTGGCGCAGCGTCCCGGCCATGTGAAGAACCGCGACCAGCTGATGGATGCCGCCTATGGCGAGAATATCTATGTCGATGATCGCACCATCGACAGCCACATCAAGCGCCTGCGCAAGAAGCTGCGCGCGGCGGACGGAGAATTCGACAAGATTGAAACGCTTTACGGCGTCGGCTACCGCTACAAGGACGAGGATTGACCCCGTACAGCCAGCAAAGGGCGACCGACTTGGGCAGCCTCACCGCCGAGAGACCCGTTTCCCGCGAGGATGAAATCCGTGCCGAAAAGCAGGCGGCGCGCGATGGGAAACGTGCCGACAAGCGTCGTTCCCGGGCGGTCCGGCGCCTGCGGCGGCGTCAGCGACTGTCGCCGCTGACCCGCAAGATCCTGGTCGTGAACCTGCTGGCCCTGCTGATCCCCGTTGTCGGGATGCTGTATCTGGGGCCGTATCGCGAAAGCCTGATCGCGCAGGAAATCGACGCGCTGCGCGAACAGGGGGAAATCTTCTCTGGCGCGCTGGGCGAAGGGGCGATCGGCCTGCTGGACAACGGTCAGGAGGTCCTGAACATCGTCCCGGCGCGCGATCTGGTTCGCCGCCTGTCGGCTGCCAGCGAGGTCCGTGCCCGATTCTTCCTGGCCGACGGGTCCCTGGCCGTCGACAGCCGTCAGCTTGGGTCGACCGGCCAGCAGATTCTGGTCGAGGAACTGGATGACCCGATTTCCGACGACCCGATCGAACCCGTGGTGAACCCCGTCCTGTCCTGGCTGGACAGCCTGTCGCACTGGATCGAGAACCGGGATTATCCGCTCTATCGCGACCATCTGAACCCGACCGTCACCGATTATCCGGAATCCGTCCGCGCCCTGCAGGGTGAAAGCGCCTACGCTGTGCGCCGTACCGAAGATCGCAATCTGGTCCTGACCGTCGCCCTGCCGGTTCAGCGCTACGTCCATGTCTTCGGCAGCCTGATGCTGTCCCGCGACGGCGCGCGAATTGACGAGGCGATGCGCGATGTCCGGCTGACCATCCTGGCGGTGTTTGCCGGCGCGCTGGTCATCACGACCCTGGTGTCGTTGTATTTCGCCAGCACCATCGCCCGGCCGCTGCACCGGCTGGCGGAGGCCGCGGAGAAGGTACGCCATTCCGTCGGCCGCGATCCGGACACCATTCCGGACCTCACCGGACGGCGGGACGAGATCGGCGATCTGTCGGCGGTGCTGCGGGAGATGACCTCGGCCCTGACCATGCGGATCACGGCAATCGAACGATTTGCCGCCGATGTCAGCCATGAGATCAAGAATCCGCTGACCTCCCTGAAAAGCGCGATCGAGACGGTGCAGCGGGTCAAGGACCCCGACCATCAGCGCGAATTGCTGCGCATCGTGAAGGAGGATGTGGAGCGCCTGGACCGGCTGATTACCGATATTTCCGACGCGTCGCGCCTGGATGCCGAGCTGGGCCGGGTCCAGACCGAGGAAATCAACCTCGCCGAGATGCTGGAGATGCTGGTCGGCATGCACCGCACCGCGCGCGGCGAGGACGTGCCGGACGCCAGGGGTCAGGGACCCGTGGTCCGGTTCACCCGCCTGAGTGACGGACCGTTCCGGGTCGGCGGCATGGAAAGCCGGCTGGTCCAGGTCTTCCAGAACCTGATCGGCAACGCCGAAAGCTTCAGCCCGCGCGACGGCACCATAACGGTATCCATCGCCCGCGAAGGCGGCTGGATCGTCGCGACCTGCGAAGACGAGGGCCCCGGAATCCCGCCCGCCAAGCTGGAGGAGATTTTCAGCCGCTTCTATTCCGAGCGCCCGCAGCACGAGAAGTTCGGCGCCCATTCGGGCCTGGGCCTGTCGATCTGCAAGCAGATCGTCGAGGCCCATGGCGGCGCCATCCATGCCGAAAACCGCACCGGCGCGGACGGCAATCCGAAAGGCGCCCGCTTCGTGGTACGTCTGCCCGCGGTTTGACCCGCCTCATCCCCTCTCCCCCGCCCCTCTCCCCCGCCCCTCTCCCCCCGCGACATCGTCGAAGGGGAGAGGGTGGTGCAGCGCCGGATGAGGGAAGCGCCCGACGGCCTTAATACATGTGCTGGCCACCGTTGATCGACAGGGTCGAGCCGGTGATGAAGCCGGCATCGTCGGCAACCAGGAACTTGACGCCGCGGGCGATCTCCTCGGCATGACCCAGACGGCCGACCGGGATGCGGGCGACGATCTTTTCCAGAACCTCCTCCGGCACGGCGCGGACCATGTCGGTGTCGATATAGCCCGGCGCAATGGCGTTGACCGTGATGCCGGCCCGCGCGCCTTCCTGGGCAAGCGCCTTGGTGAAGCCGTGGATGCCCGACTTCGCAGCGGCATAGTTTACCTGACCGTACTGACCGGCCTGGCCATTGACCGAGCCGATATTCACGATGCGGCCGAATTTGCGCTCACGCATGCCGTCGATGACGGCACGGCAGCAGTTGAAGCAGGATCCCAGATTGGTATCGAGAACCGCCTGCCATTGTTCGGCCGACATGCGGTGCATGGTGCCGTCGCGCGTGATCCCGGCATTGTTCACCAGAACCTCGATCGGCCCCAGATCCGCCTCGATCTTCTTCACCGCCGCCTGCACGGCGTCGAAATTCGAGACATCGAACTTGTAGACCGCGATGCCGGTTTCCTTGTTGAAGGCATTCGCGCGCGCATCATCCCCGCCGTAATTCGCCGCGACGGTATAGCCCGCGTCCTTCAAGCCGGTCGATATCGCCGCGCCGATACCGCGTGTGCCGCCCGTAACCAGTGCCACTCTGCTCATGAGACTCCTCCTTCTGAGGCTTGTTTGTACCGTTGCTTCTTAAAAACGCTCTCTTAGCTCCCGGCGCCGCGTCGCGCCCTCCCCGACATCAAACGCGTTGCCATCACCACTTTTCCACATCCCGGCCCCGGATGCGACCGGGTCGGGTGCGCTTCGTCACCGCTGCGGCTTTCCGGATCCCGTTTTGCCGCCCGGTTTCCGACCGCCGAACGATTTGCCCCCGAAGGATTTGCCGGTGGCCCGCTTCGCACCGGGCGCCTTGCCGGCCGCTCCCTTTCCAGGGGCCGGCGCCTTCCCCGTCAGGGAGCGGATGGTCAGCACCAGTTCGTCACGCTCGAAACTCAAATCCTCGACCTCACCAGGATCGTCGGTCTGGGTCAGGCGCGCCTTGATCTGACGCAATACCTTTTCCAACTCCTGGGCAACCAGCTCCTTCTCGCGGGGCGTGATCTCCTCCAGCACGACTTCCTGATCCATCATCAGATCGGCGAAGGCATCCATGTCGTGCTTGCCGAGGTCGATCAGTCTTGCATCCAGATCGACCCAGAGATCCTCCCACTTGTCGTAAAGCTTCTTCAAATCCGACCCGCGGCCGCCGCCATGGGCGTTCAGCGTGTCTTCCATGCCCACCATCAGGCGGACGAACTGCCAGACATCGAGTGTCAGGTCGGCCATCGGAACCTCTTTCTCGCCAAGGGTTTCCCTGCAGCCTACGTCAGGCGGCGGGACGGTAAAAGGGGGTGCGTTCGATCCGAAGACGTCGCCGAAGAGTCAGCAAAGGGACGCCGTTTCGTAACACAAGACTGTTAATCCCATGCCCTGCACCCCATGTGGGACCGAAGCGAAGGATTGAACACCATGATCGACGCCAACCGCTTGGATTACAGCGACTTTGACGGGCGCGATTTCGCCGTCGCCATGGCCGATATCGAAGGCGAGGTCCAGGCCGCCGTGGATTGGGTCGAGGACGCGTTCGGCGAAATCGAGGCCGATGCTTCCAGGCTTGCCCCTGTACGGGCGGTTAAGGCCGTTTTCCGCACCCTTTTCCGCCAGGGCTGAACCCGACAGAGAACGACCGAGGCTCCTGCCTTCGCAGGAGCACGCGAAAAGTAACAGGAACGGCTCTGTGTCCTCCGCGTTCGTCCTTTCCCGTTTCGACCAACCCGCCTTTCCGTCCGGAGAAAACCGCACTAATCTCGCGCCATGCCGGTTCGGAACATCCTATTCATCATGGCCGATCAGTTGCGCGCCGATTCCTGGGGCGCGGGAATCGGCGTGCCCGGCGCAAAGCTTGAAACGCCGCATCTGGAAGCGCTGGCCCGGCGCGGAACGCGCTTTGATCGGGCCTATTGTCCGGCCCCCATCTGCGGGCCGTCGCGCATGGGATTCTATACCGGACTCTATCCCTCTACCCATGGCGCGACCGTCAATCAGGCGCCGCTGCCTGTCGGCACGGTGACGCTCGGCGACCGGATGCGGAAGCTGGGCCTGCGCACGGCCCTGGCCGGCAAGACCCATATGAAGGCCGACCGCGAGGGCATGATGCGGATGGGCCTGTCCGACATTTCCGATCAGGGCGTGCTGGCGGCGGAGTGCGGCTTCGAACCCTTTGCCCGCGACGACGGGCTCCACCCATTGGATAAGCCGCCGAACAAGGGCTACAATGCCTATCTGCGTCAGAAGGGCTATGACGGCGACAATCCCTGGCACGACCATGCGAACAGCGCATTGGGGCCGGAGGGCGAGATCCTGTCCGGCTGGTATCTGCGCCACGCCGACAAGCCGGCCCGCGTCGCGCCGGAGGATTCCGAGACCGCCTGGACCACCGACCGGGCTATGGCCTTCATCGACGAACAGGGCGATGCGCCCTGGTGCCTGCATCTCAGCTATATCAAGCCGCACTGGCCGTATATCGCGCCGAAACCCTATTGCGGACTGTTCGGGCCGGACAGCGTCTGGCCGGCCCCGCCAGTCGCGGACGACCCGCATCCGGTCTACCGCGCCTTTCTGGATCATACGGAAAGTGTCGGTTTCCGACGTGACGGCGCCCGCGAGCGCGTGATCCCGACCTATCTGGGCCTGATCCGGGAACTGGACGACCATATCGGCCGCCTGACGGCCTTTCTGGCGGATCGCGGACGGCTGGACGACACCCTGATCGCCTTCGTCAGCGATCACGGCGATTATCTGGGCGATTACGGGCTGGGCGAGAAGCAGCTGTTCCACGATGTCTCCGCCCGGATTCCCTTCTTCATCGTCCATCCCGATCTGCCGGGCGATCAGGTTTCCGACGCGCCGGTAGAGGGAATCGATCTGGTTCCGACCTTCCTGGACGCGCTGGGCGGCGACCCGGACGACATCCAGATGCTGGATGGATATTCCCTGATGCCCTTCCTGAAGGGGGAGGCACCGGCCCACTGGCGCACGGCCGCCTGCTGCGAGCTGGACTACGCAACGCGGGAGGCCCGAAAGGCGCTGGGCATCGCGGCGAGGCGGGCGCGGGGCTGGATGCTGCGCGGGCCGCGCTGGAAATACGTCCATTGGCTCGACCTGCCGCCGCAGCTTTACGATATGGTCGACGATCCGCAGGAACTTCACGATCTGGGCCGCGACCCGAACCATGCGGAGACCGTTCGGGAGATGCGCGATCTGTTGTTCGACCACTTTGCACAGCGCCTGACACGGACCAGTTTCACCGCCGCCGAGGTCGAGGCCGAAACCGCCGATTACACCTTTGGCGGCCGCATCAAGATGGGTGTCTGGTGACTTTGCTTCCCCGCCGTCGGAAATGCTGTGCCGAAGCGAAGGTTTCGCCCGGGACGCGAAAGGATTAAGTCGCGCCAATGGCCTTTTCCACAGATACTCTCGGCATCCCGCCGAACTGCTCCGGCGCAAGCTTTCTTGCGGGAATCCGCGACGCGTCCGGCATGTTCTTCGGCGCTCTGCTGTTCGGCATGCTGTTCGGATCGGCCGCCAGCGTCGCGGGGCTGGACATGGGACAGACCGTCGCCATGAGTGCCTTCATCTTCGCCGGCACGGCCCAGTTCGCGACCCTGGCCCTCTGGTCGGATCAGATGCCCTATTTCGCCGTCCTGATTTCCGCCGCCATGGTGACCAGCCGGCTGACCCTGATGGGGCTGTCGCTGGGCCCGACGATTCGCGGTCTGCCCGGTCCACTGCGCCCGCCTGCGGTCTTCGTGATCAACGACGCGGCCTGGGCGCTGACCCTGCAGGCGCGGTCGATTCCGAACAAGTCAGCCTATTACATGGGTGTCTCGGCGCCGATGTATGTGATCTGGGTCGCGGCAACGGCGGTCGGAGTGTTCTCCGCCGGGCTGATCGATCCGGTAACCGCGCAGAGCCTCGCCTTTGCCGGGATCGTCTTTCTGGCCAGTCTGGTCGGCGTCGTCGTGCGCGGCGTCGATGCGCCGCGCGCGCCGCTGGCCGTCTCCGCCGGGGTCGGTATCGCGCTGGACGGCGTGATCGAGCCGGGCGCGGCCATCCTGGTTGCGGTTGCGGCCGGGGCCGTCACCGCCCTGGCATCGGAGGTCATGCGCGATGCCCGATAATTATACCGCCTATCTGACCATCGCCCTGGTCGCGCTGACCGTCTTCGGCATGCGCATCGGTGGCATGATCCTGGGCGCGGCCCTGTCCAGCGGCGGCGCGAAGACCCAGCGCATCGTCAATGCACTGCCCGGCTGCGCCATGGCCGCCATCGTCGCACCCGCCGCCATGCGCGGCACCCCGACCGACATCGCCGGCGTGGCACTGACCTTCGGTCTCTACCTTTGGACCGGCCGCACCATCCTCAGCCTGATTGCCGGCGTTTCGCTGTGCCTGCTGGGCGCCCATTGGCGGGCGGGCACGTTCGGGTAGAACTCCTAGGCTGCCGCCGGGCCCGTCACTTCGATGACGCCGATCAGGCTGTCGCGTGTCACCAGTGCCGCCAGTTCTTCCTCGGTCATGCCGTCGGTGCCTTCGGGGCGCATGGGCAGGATCATGTAGCGCATGTCGGCGGTCGAATCGTGGACGCGAACCTCGCGGTCGGGTGCGATCTCGGTGCCGAATTCGGCCAGGACGGCGCGCGGTTCGCGGACCATGCGGCTGCGGTATTCGCGGCTCTTGTACCAGTCCGGCGATTTGCCCAGCAGGAAAACCGGATAGCAGCTGCACAGGGTGCAGACGATGACATTGTGGACGTCCGGCGTGTTTTCCATGACCAGCAGCGGCGCCGGGCCGGTATCGATGCCGATTTCGGCGGCGGCCTCTTTCGCGTTCGTGGTCAGTCGTTTCTTGAAATCCGGATCGGTCCAGGCCCGGGCGGTCAGTTTGGCGCCCAGATCCGGGTTGCGGCCCTGCATGTATTCGATGGTCTCGCGCAGCTCACCGCCCGAAAACACGTTCTTTTCGATCAGCAGCTCCGCCACCGCGTCGGCCATGGCCTGGTAATAGGTCGGCGGCGAATCCTCCAGATCGGGCTGGTTCGGATGCCGGTGCGGGTGATCGTGCCCGTGATCGTGCCCATGGTCATGCGGATGCGTGTGATCGTGGCTCATCGCGGCGGCTCCAGCCAGTGTTCGTACAGTTCGATTTCGACGGTATCCGTCACCGGCCCGGTATAGTCCGGCCACAGGTCACGCTGTCGGAACCGCACGCGGTAGAGGGTCAGCAGGTTTTCGCCCGCACGGCCATAGGCCAGCTCTTCCGGATTGTGGAACCGGCCGCAGACCCGCTCCACCGTGCCGGCACGGCCGCGGCAGTAATAGGGGGTACGGACATGACCCGGCGGGGTCGCGTAGCGGACCTGGACGGTTTCTCCGACGCTGTAGGGCATGGCGTCAGCCCTCCGCAGGCGCGCCGTTCGGGGGCACGCCGTTCGGGGGCGCGTGGCGGGCCTTGACCTCTTCGATCTTGCGACCCAGCTCGTCCACGGTGATCACACCCTTTTCCAGCAGGATGTTGGCAATCGACGCGATCCAGCGCTCGTAATAGGTCAGTTCGTCATAGACGCCCGGCCCCATCTCCTCGATCCCGCGGCGCAATTCGTCGATCCGCATCAGCGGCCCGCGCTGCGGTTGCGACAAAAGGCGCACGATGGCGTCCGTCTTGTTTTCCCAGGGTTCGAACTTGTGCTCCGTCCGATGCACCGGACCGGCATCCAGCCCGCCCATGTCATGATGACGCCGTTCCGTGGTCATCCTGTCACCTGCCATTCATACCAAGTTTTGAAACGAATTCGCGTACGGTCGTGCCGTGATGCGGGATCTTGCAGCTCATCGAACAGCCGATACGCGTGCCCTCGATCCGCCGAACCACCAGATGCACGGGCATCTCGTATTGCTCTTCGGCATCCTGGAGCACCAGAAACCCGTCGATTTCCTGTTCAACGGCGAAGGTTTCGGGCGCTTCGGCATGGAACCCGAGACCGCTCACGCTCAGGTCGTCGAGCGCCAGCGGCTTGTCGTCGATTTCGATGAAACCCGCAGAGAACGGGTATCTCGGCTCTGCCCGAGCCTCGGTGAATCGCATGGGTTTCCTCTGCCTTTCGCCCCCAACCCGGACATTAACCATAACGTCCGTTTACCATGTGCCCGGCCTTGTGTGCCGACCGTTTGTATACATAGTATAAGAGGCGTTTCGCGGGGTGGAAAACCCCCGATCCGCGACGCGGTTGCGAAGTTACGAATTCAAAGTAGCGGTTTCGAAGTTTCAGGGCAGGTGTCGCCGAGGCGACGATTGGGAGAGGCGCTCGGCCGGATGAATCGCCGCGCATTGAAAACGTTGTTGCGTTCGGGTCGCTTTCTCTGTTTTGACGCCCGTGCGGTTTATCTGGATCTGAAAGTCGGCCTGCCCGAGGACGAGTTTCCGAAAACCAAGCTGTTCGACCTGTCGACGCTGAATCTGGGCATCTTCTTCAAGGAAGTGACCCTGGACGACGACGAAGAGGTCCTGGTCTCGACCCGTGTCTATTTTCCGTATAACGACGACGAGGTCGATCAGGGCGGTGAATCGACGCAGGCCGATCCCGACCGCATCGTGCGCGTCCTGGCCAAGCGCGGCGCGATCCGACGCGACGAAAGCCTGAGCGCGCATGATCAGAAGGTGCTGGACATCCTGACCAAGGTGCCGACCTTCGATCCGTTCCTGCTGCTGTCCCAGCGCCGGGAACTGGAGGTCGAACGCAGCATTTCCGCGAACTACTTCGAGATCACCGAGGCGGACTGGATGCTGATCCGCCGGCCGGTGCTGGAAAAGATCAGCGTTCTGGTGGCCAAGGCGAATTCCGGCAACAAGCTGGACGTCTACAAGGAATATGTCGGCGGCGAAGCCGATGCGCAGGACGACGAAGACAAGCGCCTGATGACCAGTGCCGTCGTCGACGCCATCTGGCAGGGTGAGGAAACCGAAGGGTCGCGCAGCCTGATCCGCAGCTTTCGTCTGAACGAAACACAGACGAAACAGTTCCTGTTCGCCTGGAAAGGCATCAACTACTACGAATTCCAGTACTCGCGGCACAAGGATCTGTTCTATCAGTTCTTCGAGTGGCTGGGCTCCACCGCGTCGCTGCCGCGCGACCGCGAGAGCATGACCGATTCCGCCATGGACCGGTTCAAGTTCCGCCGCGACCGGGCGCGCCAGTTGATCCGCGCCACCCATTCGACGGTGATCCGCATCATCAAGAACTACAACGAAGCCTTCGATCAGTTGATCCAGCATGACGACCCGCGGCCGTTTCAGGCCTTTCTGCGCGATGCGCCGAAGAACTTCCTGACCGTCGGTCTGGCAATCGGTGTTCTGGCCCATACGGCGAATGCCTGGGCCAATGTGACCGGGAAGAAGAGCAAGCCGCTGAAATCGATCGATCTGGAGCCGTTCTACGACTTCATCATCGCGATCAACGGTCAGGATTTCCAGACGCCGCGATAAGTCCCATCACCAGGTCCGACCTCAGGCGCCAGGCTTGCGCGCGGCGATCATCGCGTAGCCGATCTTCCCCGCTTCCGCCAGTTCCGCCCCCCATCGCCACATGTCGGCATTTTCGTCCAGCAGGGTGCTGTCGACATCCCGGGACAGGGCCCCGCGGTGGGACACAAGCCGGCCATGCAGGGCCCGGAAGTGACGCGCCATGTGACCTGTCCAGTCTTCATGAACCACGATCTCGAACCCCGCCGCGCTCAGCCCGGCCTCGAAATCGGCCGCCGACCACAGATCGCCACTGCCGTGCCGCGCGGCGATCCGCCCGGCCTCCGCCTGCGTCAGCCGGTGACGCAGGGTCATCTGGTCCGTGAAGACCATCACGCCGCCCGGTTTGAGAACGCGGTACGCCTCCGCGAAGACGCGGGCCTTGTCGCGGGCATGGACCAGGGATTCCTGGGACCAGTGCGCATCGAACAATGCATCGCGAAAAGGCAGTGCGTGATAATCCGCCATGGCCGGCCGGATCGTACCGGCAGCGATCTGCGCGGCGCAGCGCGCGGCGGCGATCCCGGCCTGTCGATGGGCGTAGTTTGTCGCGACGACGGTGCAGCCGATCTCGTCGGCGAGGAAGCGGGCCGCCGCGCCCCAGCCGCTGGCAACCTCCAGAACCAGATCGCCGGATGTCAGCGATGCCGCGCGCGCCATGGCCCGCTTTGCCGCCAGCACGGCGGCGTCGAATCCGGTCCACCGATCCGCATAAAATCCGAAATGAATGCTGTCGCCCCAGACAGTCGCATATAGCCGGTCGAACTGATCGAACTCGTACCGCTTCATAACCCCAATCTTTTCTATAAAAAGACGTAATAACGGGGCACTCGCTACTCCAGGCAATAAACCACAAGGAGAAGCGAGATGTCAGTTCAATTCGATCAGTTGAAGGCCTCGTGCTATGTCGCACGGCAGGTCGAAGCCGCGCAGCACCAGGGAATCACCCTAGAATTGTTAAGCGATTTCGACCGGCTGCGTCAGGTGGTCGCGGAGACCGAGGGGCGGGCGCCCCTGACCCCGATTTTCGACAATACCGTCAGCGATGTGTCCGGGGAGAATGCCTTCTGGATTCTCGGCCGATGTCCCCGGGGTTCCGTCGTTCATGTCCAGGCAGTCCGAAAGGACGATCTGGGGGAGGAAAACCTGGCCGAGCATCTGGAGCGGCGCGGCGGGCTGTTCCTGTCGCCGCATATCCCGGCGACCCCGGAAGGATCCAACTATCGTGCCTGCCGCTACATGCGCGAGATGGCGGGGACGGTCTGTTATCACGGCGAGGTCTGGCTGAGCCCCAGCGGCAATGTCCGCGGCCGGGGTCTGGCCATTACCCTGCCGCGGATCGCGGTGGCCGTCGCCCTGATGCGCTGGGCCCCGGATTACATCTACGGGCTGGTGCATCCGGATCTGGTGATGAAGGGCATCCCGGCGCGGTATGGCTACAACCATTTCCATCCGCACGGCGTGCGCTGGCGCCGGACGGACGGGGCCGGAACGCTGGATGAATACATCACCTGGATGACCGGAGACGACATGCGCGACCTTGTCGAGGCCGCATGACTCCGGGCGGCGGCCAGGCCGGGCCGCCGCCATTCCGCTTGCCCGGGCCTGCCGGGCCTGCTGCATTATCGGCCGGAATGCCGAAACGACCGTTGCACGGAACTCAAGACGCCATGGCGATCAGCAAATACACCTGGGATACGCGGCCGCAACGCCCCGAACGCCTGCCCGAGGCCCGACGGCCGGTCGGGCTCAGCCTGTCCTCGCTGGTCATGCTGCGCTGGATCGCGGTCGCGGGCCAGATGGCCACCCTGATGGCGATCCACTATGCCTTCGGCTTCGACGTCGCGATGTTTCCCTGCCTGATGGCGATCGGCGCGCTGGCGGCTTCGAACCTCGCCCTGATGGCCTCGAAGCGGCGCCGGCTGACGGAGCTGCGGGCCGCGACGCTGCTGGGTTTCGACCTGCTGCAGCTGGCGACGCTGTTCGGTCTGACCGGCGGGTTGCAGAACCCGTTCGCCCTGCTGCTGCTGGCACCGGTCACCGTTTCCGCCACCATCCTGTCGCGCCGCTCGACGGTCGTTCTGACCACGCTGGCCGTCGCCTCCGCCACCTTCATCACCTTCTTTCACCTGCCGCTGCCCTGGCGCGGCGACGAGGGATTGCAGCTGCCGCTGGTCTACCTGCTGGGCATCTGGACCGCGCTGGCCATGTCGATCGTCTTCATGGCGACCTATGTCTGGACTGCATCGGAGGATTCCCGGCGTCTCAGCGAGGCCCTGTCGGAATCGGCCGCCGCCCTGGCACGCGAGCGGGAGATGTCTGCGCTGGGCGCGCTGGCCGCCGCCGCCGCCCATGAGCTCGGCTCGCCGCTGGCCACCATCGCCGTGGTCTCCAAGGAGCTGATGAGTGAGGTCGACAAGGACAGCCCGCTCTATGAAGACGTCGAATTGCTGAAGAGTCAGTCCGACCGGTGCCGCGAGATATTGGTCGGATTGTCGCATGAGCCGGACGCCACCGGCGACCCGTTCGACATCCTGCCGCTGTCGAACCTGGTCGAACTGGCGGTCGACGAACATGTACCCGATCATGTCGAACTGGACATCCTGATCGATGAATCCTGCGAAGGGCCGGAACCGATGGTGCGGCGGACGCCGGAATTCCTGCACGGCCTGGGCAATTTCGCCTCCAATGCCGGGCAGTATGCCAAGGAACAGGTCTGGATCCGCATCTACTGGACCTCGCGCGATGTCTGGATTTCGGTCCATGACGACGGGCCGGGCTTCTCTCATTCCGTGCTGCAGATGCTGGGCGAGCCCTACATGTCGACCCGCGCCGGGCAGGACGGCCATATGGGTCTGGGCGTCTTCATCGCGACGACGCTGCTGGAACGGATCGGCGGTCGTACCGCCTTCCGCAACCGCCGCGGGGCCGAGGCGCTGGTCCATTGGGATCGTGACGACTTGGAAGCCCCGGCGGAAACGCTATTATAGCCGGCGTACAAGAGCGCCGATTTCGTAAGGATAGCCCGCATGGCCGAACCGATGCCCAATCACCTCCGGGAAAAGACCCTGCTGATCGTCGATGACGACAGTCCGCTGCGCAACCGGCTGAGCCGCGCCATGGAACAGCGCGGCTTCGTCGTGACCGGCGCAGCCGGTGTGGCCGAGGGGCTGGAGGCCGCGGCCGAGCGTCCGCCCGCCTTCGCCATCGTCGACATGCGGCTGGAGGACGGCAACGGCCTGGATGTGGTCGAGGCGCTGCGCGACGCGCGCCCGGATATCCGCATCGTGATGCTGACCGGCTACGGCAACATCGCCAGCGCCGTCACCGCGGTGAAGAAGGGCGCCGTCGACTATCTGGCCAAACCCGCCGATGCCGACCAGATCGCCGCCGCGCTGCTGGAGGAAGACCGGCCCCTGCCGCCGCCGCCGGAAGACCCGATGTCCGCCGACCGAGTGCGCTGGGAACATATCCAGCGCGTCTTCGAACAGTGCAACCGCAATGTCTCTGAGACTGCGCGCCGCCTGAAAATGCACCGCCGCACCCTGCAGCGCATCCTGAACAAGCACGCCCCGCGGGGGTGAGACAGCCGCGCATCTAGTCGCGATTTCAAAACTCTTCGGCGGTTTTGGGGCTGACGGGCGTCGGGCGCTCTGTTAGGTCTTTCGCTTATGAGCACCCTACCGGACGCGGGGGCAAATGCGGCGCCGGATGAACCATAATGCGAACCCACAGGTCAGGACGGGGGCAAATATGTCCGTAGCAAGCGCGCCGGTGACGGCGTCCGCCAATGAAATTCCCACCCATATCGACGGCGAGAAGGTCGGCATCATGGTCTGCGGCCATGGCAGCCGCGATACCGGGGCCGTTTCCGAATTCCAGCAGATCGGCGAGACGCTGAAGGCACGCTGGCCGCATCTGCCGGTCGAGTACGGCTTTCTGGAATTCGCCACGCCGATCATCCGCACTGGGCTGGACAAGCTGCGCGACCAGGGCGTGACCAGGGTTCTGGCGGTGCCGGGCATGCTGTTCGCCGCCGGTCATGCCAAGAACGACATTCCGTCGGTGCTGAACACCTATCAGGCACAGAATCCCGGTCTGACCATCACCTATGCCCGCGAACTGGCGGTCGATCTGAAGATGCTGCAGGCGGCGGGCGCGCGCATCGAGGAAGCGCTGGCCAAATGCGACGACAGTGTCGCGCGTCACGATACGCTGCTGTGTGTCATCGGGCGCGGCGCGTCGGACCCGGACGCGAATTCCAACGTCGCCAAGGTCGCCCGCATGCTGTGGGAGGGCCTGGGCTTCGGCTGGTGCGAGGTCGGCTATTCCGGCGTCACCTTCCCGCTGACCGAACCGGCGCTCGAGCATTGTGCGCGCATGGGCTACAAGCGGATCGTCGTTTTCCCCTACTTCCTGTTCACCGGCATTCTGGTGAACCGGATCTATGACTACACCGACAAGGTCGCGGAACGGCATCCGGAGATCGAATTCGTCAAGGCGGGCTATCTGAACGACCACCCGTCGGTGATGGATACCTTCGTCGAACGGGTGATGGAGATCCTGCAAGGCGCGAACAACATGAACTGCCAGATGTGCAAGTTCCGCGCCCAGGTCCTGGGTTTCGAGGACGAAGTCGGCCTGCCGCAGGAAAGCCACCACCATCATGTGGAAGGCATCGGCACCGGCCCGGCCCAAACGGATCACCATCATGACCATGGGCACGATCACCATCACCACCATCACGGCCATTCGCATGATCACGATCACGGGCATGACCATTCCCATGGGCATTCCCACGGGCATGGGCATGGGCATGATCATGGGCATGGGCACGACCACCATCATCACCCCTATCCGCAGGCGGACCATCCCCATGGGCCGCGCAGCATGAAAGAGGGCGTGAAACTGCCGCAGTCCGACTAGGCCGGAACGCAACCGTCATGCCCGCTTTCGACAGCTACATCATGGTCGACTGGTCCGCCGCCACCGTGCCGCGTCGGGGCAAGGATTCGATCTGGATCGCCTGTGTCGACCGCCTGTCCGACGGGCGGGTCCGGCGCAGCGTTCTGGAAAATCCGGCGACCCGTGCCGAGGCCACGGACCGTCTGGCGGGGCTGATCGCGGACCGGGCCGACCGGGGTAAGCGGGTATTGACGGGCTTCGACTTCCCCTTTGGCTATCCGCGCGGCACCGGGGCGGCGCTGGGCCATGACGGGCTGGTCTGGCGGCGGATCTGGGCCCAGATCGACGCGCTGCTGGACGATACGGCAGACAATGCCAACAACCGCTTCGATGTCGGCGAAGCGCTGAACCGGGCGCTGACCGGCGAAGCCTTTCCCTTCTGGGGCCATGACGGCAACAAGGATCGCCCCTACTTGCTGCGCCGGGACCGGCGCCGGCATGGGCCGGAGGATCTGTCCGAACGCCGCCTGTGCGAAGCGCGGGTGCGCACCACCCAGCCGGTCTGGAAACTGGCCTATACCGGATCCGTCGGCAGTCAGGCGCTGACCGGTATTCCCCGGGTCTGGGCCCTGCGCACCGACGGGCGGCTGGCCTTCCGCACGCAGATCTGGCCGTTCGAGACCGGGCTGGCGGATTGCCCGGAGGCGCAAGTGATCCTGGCGGAAATCTATCCATCCCTGGTGCCGCCTGAGGCGCTGCCCGGCCTGCCGAAGGATGCGGGCCAGGTCTCCGCCATGGCGAAGGCGCTGGCGCGCTGGGATGCGGCCGGACGTCTGCCCGCCCTGTTCGCCGCCGACCCGGCCCTGACCGACGCGGAACGCCGGGCCGTCGAGACGGAGGAAGCCTGGATCCTGGGCGTGACCGACCGGCCGGAACCCCTGGAGGCCGCCGCATGAAGCCGCCCTACGACTACATCAAGGACCCGGCCGCGATCTATCGCGAAAGCGCGCGGCTGATCCGCGAGGCGACGGATCTGAGCGGCGTGCCGGAGGACCTGCACACGGTTGCGATCCGACTGGTCCATACCGGCGGACGGCCCGATATCCTGGCCAACCTGACCGCCAGCGACGGTGCGGTTACGGCGGGCCGGGACGCGCTGAAGACCGGGCGACCGATCCTGTGCGATGTGGAGATGGTCAGCAAGGGCGTCATCCGGTCCCGGCTGCCCGCCAAGAACGATGTGCTGTGTACCCTGTGTCTGGGCGCTGTCGCGCCGCTGGCCCAGCGCCTGGGCACGACCCGATCGGCGGCGGCGGTCGACCTGTGGGAGCCCTGGCTGGAGGGTGCGGTTGTCGCCATCGGCAACGCGCCGACCGCGCTGTTCCACCTGCTGGAGCGCATCGATCAGGGCTTCCCGAAGCCCGCCTTGATCCTGGGCTTTCCCGTCGGCTTCGTCGGCGCGGCGGAATCGAAAGAGGCGCTGGTCGCCAGCGGCCTGCCCCATATCGCCCTGACCGGCCGCGAAGGCGGCAGCGCCTATGCGGCGGCGGCGGTCAACGCCCTGTGCGGAGAACTTGAGACATGAGCGACGCCTGGCTGTCCATCGTCGGGATCGGGGAAGACGGTCTCGACGGCGTGCCCCCGGCGGGCCGTGCGCTGATCGACGGCGCGGAGGTCCTGCTGGGCGGCAAGCGCCATCTGGCGATGATCCCGGAAACGCATCCGGCCGAGCGCCTGACCTGGCGCGTGCCGCTGACGGACACCGTCGGCGACATCGCGGCGCGCAAGGGCAAGGCGGTCTGCGTCCTGGCGACCGGAGACCCCATGAGCTACGGCATCGGCGTCACTTTGGGTCGGGAATTCGGGCGCGAGGCGCTGACCGTGCTGCCCGCGCCAGGCGCCTTCTCCCTGGCCGCCGCACGGCTGGGCTGGCCCCTTGAAGACGTGACGCGGATGACCCTGCACGGCCGACCGCTGAGCCTGCTGGCGGCGCATATCGAGCCGGGCGCGAAACTGTTCATCCTGTCCGAAAACGCCCGGACCCCGGCAGAGGTCGCCGGGATGCTGACCGCCGAAGGCTATGGCGCCAGCCGAATCTGGGTGCTGGAACATCTGGGCGGCGCGAAGGAGCGGATATTCGACGGCACCGCGCGCGGATGGGACGCGGCGCCCGGCGCCGATTTGAACACCATCGCTGTCGAATGCCGCGCAGAACCGGGTACGCGCATCCTGTATCGCGGCCCGGGCCTGCCGGACGACGCCTTCCACCATGACGGCCAGTTGACCAAGCGAGAAGTCCGCGCAGCGACCCTGGCGAAGCTGATGCCCCGGCGCGGCGCCACCCTGTGGGATGTCGGCGCGGGCTGCGGGTCCATCGCCATCGAATGGATGCGCGCGGGCGGCCACGCGGTCGCCTTCGAACGCGACAAGACGCGCTGCCGCCTGATCGCCCGCAACGCCGCGACATTGGGCGTCCCGCATCTGGATCTGATCGAGGGCCCCGCACCGGACGCCCTGGACGAGGCCGAGGACGCGCCGGATGCGATCTTCATCGGCGGCGGTCTGACCGGCCCGGACATGGCGGCGCGCTGCTGGGAGCGGCTGGCCCCCGGCGGCGTGTTGGTCGCCAATGTCGTGACCCTGGAAGGCGAGACGATCCTGACCCGGCTGCAATCCGATTGGGGCGGAGACCTGGCCCGCATCGCCGTTTCGCGGATGGAGCCGGTCGGCCCCTATCGCGGCTGGAAGCCCCTGATGACAGTGACCCAATTCAGCGTAAGGAAACCCGTTTGAGCACCAAAGGCACCCTGTATGGCCTGGGCGTCGGCCCCGGCGACCCGGAACTGATCACGCTGAAGGCCCTGCGCATTCTGCGCGAAACGGATGTTCTGGCCTGGCCCGCGCCGCTGGAGGGCGAGTCCATGGCGCGCGGGATCGCCGCGCCGCATCTGGACGGCCATCACCGGGAAATCCCGATCCGCATGCCGATGGATGTGAAACGCTTCCCGGCACAGCAGGTCTATGACGAGGCCGCGGTCGAGATCGCCGCCGAACTGGATGCCGGAAACGACGTTGCGGTCCTGTGCGAGGGTGACCCGTTCTTCTATGGCTCTTTCATGTACCTGTTCGGGCGGCTGTCGGAGGCCTATTCCGTCGAGGTCGTGCCCGGCGTCTCCAGCCTGATGGCGACCGCCGCCGCGACCGGCGCGCCGCTGGCCGCCCGAAACGACGTGCTGACCGTCCTGCCCGCGCCGCTGGAGGAGGACGAATTGATCCGCCGCCTGAGCCAGATCGACGCTGCGGCGGTGATCAAGGTCGGCCGCCATCTGCCGAAGCTGCGCCGCGCCCTGAAGGCGGCGGGCCTGATGGATGCCGCGCGCTATGTCGGACACGCCACGATGGGCGACCGGCAAACCGTCTGCCCGCTGGCCGACTATCCCAACGAGACGGCGCCCTATTTCAGCATGGTTCTGGTCCATCGCCGCAAGGACGCCTGGATCGACGGCAAGGGGGAAGCGGCGGAATGATTGCGATCCTGGCCCTGACCGCGCGCGGCGGCGAGACCGCCCGGCGCGTCAAATCCCTGATCCCAGACGCGGTGATCTTCGGACGGGCGGGCCGTGTCGACGGCGCGGATCGCGAATTCGACGATGCCATGTCCTGCATCCGGACGCTCCATGCCGAGGGTTGGAGCATCATCGGCCTCTGCGCGGCAGGCATCCTGATCCGGGCCCTGGCGCCGGTCCTGAACGACAAATGGCAGGACGCGCCGGTGCTTGCCGTCTCGGAAGACGGCGCGACCGCCGTCCCGCTGCTGGGCGGTCATCGCGGCGCGAACGCGCTGGCGGAAAGACTGGCACAGGGGTTGGGCGGCGCGGCAGCCGTGACCACCGCCGGAGATCGGCGCCTGGGCTTCGCCCTGGACGATCCGCCCGACGGCTGGACCCTGAAGACGCCGGGCGCGGTCAAGGGCGTCACCGCGCGCCTGCTGGCCGGGGAACCCGTCAGCCTGCGCCGCGAATGCGGGGCCACCGATTGGCCGGACGACGCTTCCTTCTCTCCGGCTGGACCGGGCGACTCCCCGAATGTGCTGATCACCGACCGGACCGTCACCGCGACGGACGGGCAGGTTGTTCTGACCCCGCCGACACTGGCGCTCGGGATCGGCTGCGAACGCCATGCCCCGGCGGAGGGGCTGATCGATTTCCTGAACGATGTCTTTGCGGAGGAAGGGCTGGACCCGTCCGCCGTCGCGGCCATCGGAACGGTCGATCTGAAAGGCGACGAAGCGGCGTTGAAAGCGGCCTCCCGGCATCTGGATCGCCCGATCCGCCTGTTCAGCGCCGTGGAATTGGAAGCCCTGACGCCGCATCTGCCGAACCCGTCCGATGTGGTCTTTCAGGAAATCGGCTGTCACGGCGTGGCCGAAGCCTCGGCCCTGGCGCTGGCCGGGCGCGATGCCCGTTTCGCGGTCGAGAAGAAGCGGCGCGGCCCCTATACCTGCGCCATCGCCCGGTCGCGGGACAAGGCGGTCGATGTGGCTGCGGGCCGGTCGCCGGGCCGCCTGTTCGTGGTCGGTATCGGGCCGGGCGATGCGGAGTACCGAACCGGCGCGGCGGCACGGGCGATCCTCGCCTCTGACGCGGTGGTCGGCTATAAGCTGTATCTCGACCTCGCCGCCGATCTGATCGGCGACCGCCCGACCCATGACAGCGATCTGGGCGCGGAGGAAGCGCGCGCAGCCAAGGCCCTGGCCCTGGCTGCCGAAGGACAGACGGTTTCGCTGATCTGTTCCGGCGATCCCGGCATCTACGCCCTGTCGACCCTGGTGTTCGAGCTGACCGAGAAATCCGAAGACCGGGCCCTGCGCGGCGTCGATGTCGAGGTTGTCCCCGGCATTTCCGCCTTCCAGCTGGCCGCCGCGCGGCTGGGCGCGCCGATGGGCCACGATTTCTGCCTGATCAGCCTGTCCGACCTGCTGACCCCGGTCGCGGCGATCCGAAAGCGCCTGGACGCCGCCGCGCGCGGCGATTTCGTCACCGCCTTCTACAACCCGCAAAGCCAGCGCCGCCGTACTCTGCTGCCCGAAGCCCGGGAGGCCTTCCTGGCCCATCGCCCGGACGACACGCCGGTTGCGCTGTGCCGCCAGCTCGGCCGGCCGGAAGAAAGCGTCACGGTCACCACCCTGCGCGAATTCGACCCCTCGGTGGTCGACATGTTCACCCTCGTCGTCTTCGGCTCCAGCGAAACCCGCGCCTTCAACCATTCCGGCACCCCACGCGCCTTCACCCCACGCGGCTATGCCGGGAAGTGGGACGGGGAAGAGAACCGCGAAGAACGCCAAGAATGGCGCAAAGGACGCTAAGGGAATGGAGAATGAGATCGGCCGTTCCGTCGTCGACGCCGCCCTGACGGTTCACAAGGCTCTCGGTCCGGGGCTGCTGGAAAGTGCGTATGAGGCATGCCTGTGCCGAGAATTGGAACTGCGCAATTGGCAGGTCGAGCGTCAGGTCGCGATCCCCATTCGATACCAGGATATCGAAGTGGATCAGGGATATCGGCTCGACCTCCTGATTAACCGATCGGTCGTCGTCGAAATCAAATCTGTTGATAGGATCGTCGACGTCCACAGGGCGCAGATTCTCAGTTACCTGAAACTCGGCGACTTCAAACTGGGCTTCCTGATCAATTTCAATTCGTCCCGAATCCGGGACGGCATTCAACGCTTCGTCAACGGGCTCGACGAGCGCTAGGGCCCCTTGGCGTCCTTGGCGCCATCCTTGGCGACCTTAGCGGTTTTCTTGGAGGTATATCATGACCGTTCACTTTATCGGCGCGGGGCCGGGGTCGCCGGATTTGATCACGGTGCGGGGGCTGAAGCTGATCCAGTCCTGTCCGGTCTGTCTCTATGCCGGGTCGCTGGTGCCGGAGGAAGTGGTCGCCGCCGCGCCCGATGGTGCGCGGGTGCTGGATACGGCGCCGATGAACCTGGAAGAGATCATCGCCGAGATCGAGGCCGCCCATGCCAAGGGCCAGGACGTGGCCCGGGTGCATTCGGGCGACCCGTCGATCTATGGCGCGACGGCGGAGCAGATGCGCCGGCTGGACGTGCTGGGCATTCCCTATGACGTGACGCCGGGCGTGTCGGCCTATGCCGCTGCCGCCGCCGCGCTGAAGACCGAACTGACCCTGGCGGGTGTCGGCCAGACGGTCATCCTGACCCGGACGGCAGTCCGCGCGTCGGGCATGCCGGAAGGGGAGGATCTGGAAACGCTGGGCCGCAGTCGCGCGACCCTGGCGATCCATCTGTCGGTCAACAATCTGGCCAAGGTGGTCCGCGAACTGGTGCCGAATTACGGTGAAGATTGCCCGGTCGTCGTCGCCTATCGCGTCGGCTGGCCGGACGAGGCCTTCATCCGCGGCACGCTGGGCGACATTCGTCCCAAGGTGAAGGCGGCGGGCTTCACCCGCACCGCGCTGATCCTGGTCGGCCGGGTGCTGAACCCGGAAGGCTTCGACGACAGCAAGCTCTACGATGCCGCCCATCACCACGTGCTGCGCCCGAAGGCCTAGGATCCGTCTTCCAGCTTCGCCAGCAGTTCTTCCGCCTCGGCCAGGTCTTCCGGGCGGTTGGCGTTGAAGAACGGGTCGACCGGATGGGTCGAGAAGTGGACGACGGCCAGATCGTAACGGCTGGTCCATTTGTCGACCTTACGGATATCCTCCTCGACCATGGCATGGCGCAGTTCCTCCGCCGCGTCGACGGGCCAGAGGCCGACCACCGGATGGTCCCGGCCGGAAGAGGCGGCACAGGCCATGTCCGCCCCGCCCTGCTCGACGGCGCTCAACAGGTTCTCGACCAGATCGAGCGGCAGGAATGGCGCATCCGTCGGGAAGGTCGCCAGATACTCGCAATCCGGCGCTTCCCTGGCGGCCCATTCCAGTCCGGTCAGAACCCCGGCCAGCGGCCCGGCGAACCCGTCAACCGCATCCGGCAGGACGGGCAGGCCGAATTCCGCGAAACGGGCGGGATCGCCATTGGCGTTGAGCGCCAGCGGCCCGACCTGCGGGCGCACCCGGTCGATGATCCGGGTCAGGATCGGCACGCCGCCAAGTTCCCGCATGCCCTTGTCGCCACCGCCCATACGCCGCGCCAGCCCGCCCGCCAACAGCAATCCCGCTGCCTTAGTCATCCGCGTCCTTACTTTCCGAATAGCCGACGACCCGGTTCCGGCCCGCCTGTTTGGCGCGATAGAGCGCCTGATCCGCCTGTTCGATCACCTGCTTCAGCGGCACGCCGCCATCGATTTCGCAGTACCCGAAGGACGCCGTGACGGGCAGTTCCCGCCCGTCCTGCAGCGGAATCGGCTTTCCCGCCAGCGTCTCGCGCAGCCGTTCCAGCACATTCTTCGCCGTTGCCGGATCGGCATTGGGCAGGCAGAGCAGAAACTCCTCCCCGCCATAGCGATAGATCAGGTCATAGGGCCGCATGCGCGACAGGAACCGCCCGGCCGTTGCGGCCAGGACCTCATCGCCGACCGCATGGCCATAGGTGTCGTTGACCTTCTTGAAATGGTCGATATCGGTCAGCGCCAGACAGCAGGGCGTCTTCGACCGCACCGCGCGCTGATACTCCGCCGTCAATTCCGCCGTCATCGTGGTCCGGTTGCTCAGCCCGGTCAGCGGGTCTAGGTCGGAGACCGCCTTGCGGAAGGCATCGCGGATGCGCCGCGCCTGGGTCAGGAAATCCTCCGCCTTCGCGATGACATCGTCGTATTCCGCAGGGTCGGGGTCCCGCGCGGTATCCGCCGCGACCAGCCGGGCCGCCCTGTGCATGTCCAGATAGCTCTGCCACAACTCGCGGAAGGCGGCCTGGGACATCAGCGGATCGTCGCGATGGTCGTGATGCCAGCGCCCGAATTCCGTCAGCTCGTCGGATCGCGGATCGACCAGTTCCGGCTCTGCGGGCAGGCGACAGACCAGCGCCCGGTGCCACCGGGTCATCCAGCGTCCCTGCTCCTCGATCGCGGCATCGACGGCGCGCAGGATGTCGGCCGGTACCAGCGGGGTCGAACCGTCAGGCGGCATCCGGCGGCAGGCTCCCCTTGCGGCGCAGACGGACCGGCTCTTCCTCACCCGCATCCGCCGTCGCGTCGAAAACGATCCGGTCGAGGCCGGCCAGGGCGGTGAAGCGCTTGCCGCGCGCGCGCCCGATCAGGGTCAGGTTGGTCTCCCGCGCCAGTTCCACGCCCCAGGCCGTGAAGCCGGAGCGCGAGATCAGGATCGGAATGCCCATCTGTACCGTCTTGATTACCATTTCCGAGGTCAATCGCCCGGTCGTGTAGAAAATCTTGTCGGCGGCGGCGATGCCGTTGAGGAACATGTAGCCGGCGATCTTGTCCACGGCATTGTGGCGGCCGACATCTTCCATATAGACCAGCGGCCGGTCTTCCTGACACAGCACGCAGCCATGAATGGCGCCAGCCTGGAGATAGAGGCTGTCCGTGGTGTTGATCGCCCTGGTCAGGGTCTGCAGCCAGGAGGTCCGCAAAACCGCGCCGTCCGGCAGCCGGGTATCCTCGATCTTTTCCATAAGATCGCCGAACACCGTGCCCTGCGCGCAGCCGGAGGTTCGGACCTTCTTCTTCAGTTTCTCTTCGTAATTCGTCTCGCGCTCGGTGCGGACAATGACGGTTTCCAGGTCCTCGTCATAGTCGATGGCGGTAATCACATCGTCCTGACGCAGCATGTTCTGGTTCAGCAGATAGCCGACCGCCAGATAATCCGGGTAATCGCCGATCGTCATATTCGTGACGATCTCCTGCCCGTTCAGGAACAGGGTCAGGGGGCGTTCCACCACGACCGCGGCGGTCACCGGATTGCCGTCCTGGTCGACGCCGTCGACCTGGCGGGTCAGCTTCGGGTCAGCCGGATCGGGTCCCAGGATGTAATCGGTCATTGCTGCCCCGGTTCCGCCGTCAGCCGCCGGCGCCGGTCTGAGACCGGACGGCCTTCGCGACCTTTTCGGGGTCTTCGAAACTGTCGCCAACGCGCACGTCGATCGAGCGGATCACCCGGTCACAGCGCACATTCGCCGCCGCACAGGCCGCGATCTTGAGCTTCGGATGATAGAACCCGCCGCGGGAGATCGTCCGGACCGATCCGGGATTGTAGAGATTGGAATACTCGCAGTACCAGCCGGGCACCGAATAGACCCCGGACCCGGTGATGATGCGATAGCAGATCAGGGCGGCGACCTGTGCGTTGCACAGGTTCTTCGCGGTAATGGTGCGGATACCGCTGTCATTGAATTCCTTCACGTCCATGCAGCGCGACGCGTTGTAGAAATCCTGCTGAAATTCCGGCTTCGACTGGGCGGAGGCGGGCCCGGATGCCAGTGCGAATCCCAACCCTGCCAACAATGCCAATGCGGCCACGCTTGCGAACCGTCGCATCGCCGTCTCCATTCCTGCCCCCGTTATCGTTAACCAATCTAACCCAATGACGTGTTCGGGCAAAGATCGGATCACTTTCAATTGACGCTGCGGCCGGAACCCGCGTCGGCCTCCGGTTCCGGCGGCGCGCCGCGCACCGGTCCGGCCTGATGATGAACGATCCGCCATTCGCCGTCTTCGCGACGAAACAGATTGGTTGCGATCAGGAATTCGCCACCGATTTCTTCCCAGCAGATCACCGCACCGCCGTTTTCACCCGCCGGAACCGTGCGCGGGTCGACGCAACGTACCGGCGGCGGCGACTGCAGAATCGCGCGCCAGCTGGCCAGGATTCTGTTGAAACCGAACAACGGTTCCCATCCCGGATGCAGGCAACAGGTCTCACCCGACCGGCCCCAGAGCCGCGCCATCTCCTCCGCATCGCCCCCGGCGAAGGCGGTATAGAACCGTTCGTTGGCAAACAGGATCTCCGCATCGTCTCTCTGTGTCATCGGGTCCCTCCTGCGGCGGTCACTGGACCGGCGGGTCGAGATAGATACGATGCGCCACTTCCCTTCCGTCCGAAACCGTCACCTGCTCAAAACCGATCAGGTATATCAGGTCCAGGAAGGTCAGGTTCTCCGGGTTCGGGTGACTGTTGAAGGCCGGGCTGGACCGGGCATAGGCGGTCAGCATGGCCAGCAACGCCCGCAACCGGTAGAGCGTATTGAAGGCATCGTCCTGCAGACCGACGATGATCAGCTTCTCCGCGTCGCTGCCCTTGGCGAAAATCGCAAAGCGCGGTGGCGACGGGGCGGCCAGCATCTGGGCCGTGAGGCCGGTCGTGAAGGCGATGCGCGTTCGGCGGTCCGCCTTGCCCGCATTGCCGACCCGGGCGGCGTAACGCTCCTCGGTCTGAGGCGACGGATAGTAGTATCCGTCATGGCGTTGTTCCTGCGCCGCAGCCCCCCCGGCGACCAGCAACAGAATGGCAGCGCAGACCAGGGCCGGTCCGATCCCGCGCGGCGCAAATGATTGGAACATACGGCGTTTCCCCCTGTCGGAAATTCCTCTAGTGTGGCCGCGACACGGGACGCCTGGCAAGCACGCATGGGCGATTTCTTGGAGGAAAACAGGGAAGACCGACCCGATGGCGGACCCGAAACTCGCCTTTGTGGCGTCCGATGCCCCGCGCGCCAAGGAGGCGCTGTCGCGCCTGCGGCGAACCTATTCGGGTGTCGAGAATCCGAAGGATGCGGACGTCATCGTCGCGCTGGGGGGCGACGGGTTCATGCTGCACACGCTGCGCATGTTCATCGGCAGCGGCAAGCCGATCTACGGCATGAACCGCGGCACGGTCGGGTTCCTGATGAACGAATTCGTGCACGACACGCTGATGGAGCGGATCAAGCGGGCCACCGCCCTGCGCCTGCATCCGCTGCGCATGCGCGCCACCCGCGTCAGCGGAGAGGTCGAGGAAGCGCTTGCCATCAACGAGGTCTCGATCTTCCGCGAAACCCGGCAGGCGGCCAAGATCGATATCCGCGTCGACGGGGTCGCGCGGCTGAACGGGCTGGTCTGCGACGGCGTTCTGCTGGCCACGCCGGCGGGCAGCACGGCCTACAATCTGTCCGCCCACGGCCCGATCGTGCCGCTGGGCGCGGGCGTGCTGGCCCTGACGCCGATCAGCGCCTTCCGGCCGCGGCGCTGGCGCGGCGCCCTGCTGCCGCAATCGGCGAAGGTCGAGTTCGAAATCCGCGACACCCGCAAGCGGCCGGTCAGCGCCGTGGCGGATTCGGCCGAAGTGCGCGATGTGCGCCATGTCGAGATTGTCGAGGACCGCGACATGGCGGCCACGATCCTGTTCGATCCCGAGCATAATCTGGAAGAAAGAATCCTGAAGGAGCAATTTGCCACCTGATCCTGCTATAGTGCGGGACGGGGCACGGGACTGGACGCAAGACGGGGCAAGGAGGCTTGTCGGATATGGCATATCGACGCGCGGGCGGGGTGATCTCGCTTCTGATCGGAACGGTGGCCTGGGCCGGAATCGCGGGCGCAGACGAACCATCCGCGATGGTGGAGGATATCTCCAGCGACCGCGACGATGTCCAGATGATGGATTATCTGGAGCCGGGACAGATCATCCAGCTGGCCCCCGGCGAGGTTCTGACGATCGGCTATTTCATCAGTTGCGCCCAGGAGACCATTACCGGCGGGACGGTCACGGTCGGCGATATGCAGAGCGACGTTGCCGGCGGGACGGTGGAAACCGCCTATGTGTCCTGCGACGATCAGGTCGTCACCCTGTCCAGCGCGCAGCAGCAGGAAGCCGGCACGACGGTCATGCGGCCGGGCAATCCCTGCGACAGTCTGGTGCCCGATGTTGTCGTCTATGACGTCAGCCCGCTGGTCCGCCTGACAGAGCCTGCGGCGGCAGTCGATTATATCGACGCCTGCGAAGCCGGGTCCGGGACCTGGGCCCGGGTCGGCGCCTCGGACGGGCTGGCCGACTTCCGCGACGCCGGCATCGCCCTGACACCGGGTCAGACCTATCTGATCCGGCGAGGCGATCGAACCCTGACCGTGCTGGTTTCCAAGCTTGCCGAAGAACGGTCGCCCGCGCTGATCGCCCGCCTCGTCCCGCTCTGACGGAAACCGAGGGGGTGAACGGGGACGGGGAATCGCGACCGACGGCCCGGCGCCAGTTCCGGCGCTGGCGCAATCCGACGGCCTGCCTCATCGCGGCCGCGATCGCGGCCTTGGCCACGGCCATTCCGTCCTTTGACCGGTTCCATCCGCTCGACGAGGATATCCTGCACCTGCTGCGCGATACCATCGGCGCCGGGCGGATCGAACAAGACAGCCCCGTCGCGGTTGTCGCGATCACCCCCGAAACCTTTGCCGCGGACGGCCTGTCCGGCATTCCCCGCATCCTTTGGACCGACCAGATGGCGGCGGTGCAGGCAAAAGTCCTGGAGGCCGGGGCGACGGTCTTCGCCTGGGACGTGATCCTGCAGAACAGCGCGGCCAAATCCATGTCCGACATTCTGGGCGGGCGCGTCGATCTGGACAGCGGTTCGGAACGGGCCCTGCGGCGGCTGGACCGGGACCTGCTGATCGGCATGAAGACCTATGGGCGCGGACAGGGCCGTATAGTCCTCGGATATGCCGATCTGGCGCAGGGGCCGGTGCTGCCGCATCAGGGCCTGCGCCAGATGATCGGGCGCGGCGCGGCGCTGCATTCCGTCAACGCCTATGTCGACGCCGACGGCATCGTGCGCGGCGTCCCGCTGCTGGCCGATACGGCGGATGGCGGGCTGCACCCTTTCTTTGCGCTGGAAGTCGCGCGGCGTCACAGCGGCCAGGATTTCGAATGGTCTCCGCCGAGGCGTTTCGTCTTCGGGGGAAAATCCGTTCCGGTTCTGGCGGATGCGGAACGCGGCACCAATATGGTGGTGAATTTCGACCCGACACCCGGCGCTGTGCCGTCCTATACCTTCCACGACATTCTGGCCTGCGACGACGCGGAGTATCTGCGCCGGGCCTTCGAGGGACGGGCGGTTCTGTTCGGTTTCGTCACCGATCTCGAGGACCGCAAGCTGATGTCAAACCGTCTCGTGCGCCGCCCGGATTTCGCGGGCGCCCCCGAAGCCTGCGACGGTGCACCGGCCCCGGTCGCCGCCCTGACCCGCAATACCGAAGCCGGCGTCTATCTACATGCGCATGCGGTGCGAAATCTGCTGGACGGCGAGGCGGTCGACCGGCCCGGGCCGGGGCTGCGTTTCGGTGCCGCCTTCGCGCTGGCCCTTGTCGCGGCAGGGCTGGCGGCCTGGCGCCGCCCGTCGGTCGCCCTGGGCGCCACAATCGCGATCGGGGGCCTCTATGCGCTGGGTGCGGCATTCCTGTTCAGGGACGGAACCGTCCTACCGCTGACCGACCCCGGCGCCGCGGCGCTGCTGGCGCTGGGCGGCATGGTGGGATTCCGCTTCGTCACCGCGGACCGCGAACGCCGTCATGTGCGTCAGACCTTCTCGCAATATCTCGACCGCAAGGTCATCGAGGCGATGATCGATGCCGGCGATGTGCCGGAATTGGGCGGGGAAAGCCGCGAGCTGTCCTGTTTCTTCTCGGACATCGAAGCGTTTTCCGGCATTTCGGAGAAGATGGGGCCGCCGGAACTGGTCACTTTCCTGAACGAGTATTTCAAGATCATCGGCCGCGAGATCGAGGCCCATGGCGGCATCATCGAACGTTTTCTGGGGGATGCGGTCTGTTCGGTCTTCGGCGCGCCGGTACGGGATGACAACCACGCCGTCAGCGCCGTTCGCTGTGCCCTGGCGATTGATCGGGGCCTGGCCGCGGCGCAGGACCGGTTCGATGTGCCGGAAGGCCGTGTTGTACGGACCCGGATCGGCATCAATACCGGCTTCATGACAGCGGGCAATGTCGGGGCGGAGCGGCGCAAGACCTATACCGTCATGGGCGATTCCGTAAATCTGGCGGCGCGGCTGGAAAGCGTGAACAAGCAATACGGCACCCTGCTGATGGCCGGCGAAGACACGGTAAGGGCCACCGGCGACCTGTTCGAGTGGCGGATGATCGACCGGGTTCGCGTCGTCGGCCGAGACTCCCCGGTCGGCCTCTACGAGCCGCTGGGCGAGGCCGGGTCGGTGAAGGACGAGACACTGGCCCTGCGCGATGCCTATGAGGCCGCCCTGCACCGGTTCCAGGCCGGCGACTTCGCGGCCGCGCGCGACGCGTTCCGGACGCTGGCCCAGGACGGGGACCCTGCCTCCGCCAAGGCCGTGGAACGCTGCGAAATACGGCTGCAGGAGCCGCCGCCGCCCGGATGGGACGGCGTCACGGACCTGACCAGGAAATGAGGCAATTCCGGGTGACAAGCTTGACTAGGCAGACACGACAGGTCGCAATGGGGGTCAGCGAAGGTGGCGGCGTTTGGGGAGACCCGGTACCGGTCGGCGTGGTCACCGCTGGGGGGCAGTACTGACATGCATAAGTCGATGTACGGCTATATCTGGGCGTACTCGAAGCGCGAGCAATTGCTGGCGCTCGCCCTTACGGCCATCTCGTTTCCGTTTCTGTACTTTTCCTTCGATCTGCCCAAGACCATCGTCAACAAGGCGATCAAGGATCCGACCCAGGCCGACGATGCCAGCGTACCGGTACCGGAAGAGGTCGTTCCGGTCGAAATCTTCGGTTTCGACCTCACCGCGATGTTCGGCATCGAGATGGAGCGGCTGCCCTATCTCTTCCTGCTCTGCGCCCTGTTTCTGGCACTGGTCTGCATCAACGGCGTATTCAAGATGCGGATCAACACCTACAAGGGGATCATGGCGGAGCGCCTTCTGCGCCGCCTGCGGTTCATCCTGATCGAGCGCACACTGCGTTTCCCCCTGCCGCAGTTCCAGAAAACCTCGTCCGGCGAGGTCGTGACCATGGTCACCGCCGAGGTCGAGCCCCTGGGCGGGTTCTTCGGCGATGCCATCGTGCTGCTGGCCTTCCAGGGCGGCACATTCCTGACGATCATCGCCTTCCTTTTCGTGCAGGACCCGATGATGGGACTGGCGGCCACGGCCCTGGTGCCGGTGCAGGGCTACATCATTCCGAAGCTGCAGAAGCGGATCAATCAGCTCGGCAAGGAGCGGGTGAAGCACGTCCGCAAGCTGTCGAACCGCATAGGTGAAGTCGTCGGCGGCGTTCAGGATGTGCGCGCACACGACAATACCGGCTTCGTCCTGTCCGACATTTCGCGCAGTCTCGGCAAGATCTTCTGGGTCCGACTGGAGATCTACGAACGCAAGTTCTTCATGAAGTTCGTGAACAACTTCATCAACCAGATGACGCCGTTCCTGTTCTATGCCATCGGCGGTTATCTGGTCCTGTTCGGCGACCTGTCCATCGGGGCGCTGGTCGCGGCACTTGCGGCCTACAAGGATTTGGCGGCGCCGTGGAAGGAACTGCTGGGCTGGTACCAGCGGCTGGCGGATTCCAAGATCAAGTACGATCAGTTGATCAGCCAGTTCGAACCGCCCGGCATGCTGCCGGAAGACCTGCAGCGCGATCCCCCGTCCGATCTGCCGCGGCTCAAGGGTGCGGTGGAGGCCAACGGCCTGACCTGGGCCGATGAGGACGGCGTGCGCGTCATCGACAATTCCAGCTTCTCCGTCGAGGAGGGCGAGGCCGTCGCCGTGGTCAGCCCGAACGGTACGGCGAAGGAAATTTTCGCCCGGCTGATGGCGCGCGTGCTGATGCCGACGGGCGGCAGCCTGACCATCGGCGGCGACAAGGTCGAAGGCCTGCACGAGGCCGTGACCGGCGCGCGGATCGGCTATGTCGTCAGCGACCCGATCTTCTTCAACGAATCCATTGCGGACAACCTGCTGCTGGGCCTGCGGCGTTTGCCCCCGGTCAAGGAACTGGAAAGCCAACAGGCCGACGAGGACCGGCTGAAGGAGATCGAGGAAGCGGTCGCGTCCGGCAACAGCCCGTTCAGCCCGACGGCGGATTGGCTCGACTATCACAGCGCCGGGGCGGAAGACCGGACCGGCGTGCTGGACAAGGCCCTGGACCTGTTCGAGACCGTCGAGCTGCGGGACGACATGTACGCCCTGGGCCTGCGCCAGAGCATCGATCCGAAACTGGTTCCGGACCTGGCCGAGCAGATCGGGTCGGCGCGCGAGCGCATCCGAGAGCTGCTTGATGCGCGCGGCATGGACGACCTTGTCCAGGCCTATGATTTCGAGCGCTACAACACCTATGCCTCCGTCGCGGGCAACATCATCTTCGGCAAGCCGGTCAAACCCGAATGGGAATACGAGAACTGGCCGAAAAACACGATCATCCGCGAAATGCTGGAGAAGCATGGATTGATCGACGACTTCTTCGACATCGGACTGCGCTGCGCCGAACTGATCGTCGACCTGTTCCGCGACGTGCCGGCCGGCCATTCCTTCTTCGATCAGTACAGTTTCGTGAACGAGGAGGTGCTGCCGGAACTGAAGGTCGTGATCCGCAAGGTCCAGAAGGAAGGCGGCGTGTCGGAACTGACCCCGTCGGAGCGCCAGGTGATCATCAGCCTGCCGCTGAATCTGACCGTGCAACGCCACCGCCTGGGCCTGATCGACGACGCCATGCAGCAGCGGCTGGTTGACCTGCGCCATGATCTGCATGCCACACATCCCGAGATCTTCGAGCCGGGCGGGGGCGTCGACCCGTATCGCGACGACCAGATCAACCGCGGTCTCAGCATCCTGGACAACATCCTGTTCGGGCGCATCGTCCACGGCCGCGCCGATGCCATGGAGAAGGTCGGCGCCCTGGTTCAGGAGGTCGCGCATGATCTGGGCCTGGAGCCCGCCATTCTGCGTACCGCACTGAATTTCCAGGTCGGCATCGGCGGCGGACGCCTGTCCGGCATCCAGCGCCAGAAGCTCAATGCGGTCCGGGTCGCGCTGAAGCGTCCGGACATCCTGGTCATGGCAGACGGGCTGAACAATATCGAGCCGGGCCAGCGCAAGCGGATTGCCCGGAAACTGCACGATGCGCTGGACGGTACGACCCAGATCTGGGTCGGCTCCTCACCCCAGGAGGGCATCGACTTTGCCCGGACCTTCGACATCAAGAACGGGCGCGTCCTGACCCGAACCGACGGCGAGGCCGCCAGCCCGGAAGAACAGCGCGCCGCCCCGGCGGCCACAGCCAAAGCCAGCGAGGCGCTGAGCGCCGAGGCACGGCTGCTGCAGGAATTGCCGCTGTTCTCGAATCTGGATGCCACGAAGCTGAAGTTCCTGGCCTTCACCAGCGAACGGATGACCTACAAGCCGGGCGAGATCCTGATGCAGCAGGGCGATGACGGGGAAGACGCCTATGTCATCCTGGACGGCGCCGCCGAAGTCGTGATCGAGACGGAGGATTCCGAGCAGGTCCTGTTCGAACTGGGGGCGAACAAGCTGGTCGGCGAACTGGCCCTGCTGTGCGATTCAAAACGTACCGCCACCGTCCGCGCCCGCATCACGACGACGGCGCTGCGACTGAACCGCGAAGTCTTTTCGGAAATGGCCCGCCAGGACCCGCAATTCGCCTTCGAAATGACCCGGGAACTGGGCCGCCGCCTGATCCTGACCACCAGCGAGCTGAACCGCGCCCGAAACGAACTGGTCCACGCCCAGAACGGGGAGTAGGGCTTCACCTCCCGGCAGTACCCTTTATCGCGGCGACCAGAGTCGGGATTATGTCCGCATGAAGGGGGAGAGTCGGATCGGTATAGGTTGCGTAGGGATTCCCGGGAACATCTGCCTTCAACATATGGGTCACACCGCCCAGTATCCGACAGTCGGCCTGGGGCAGGGCGGCGTTCAAAAGCTGCGCATCCAATGGTTTGACCTGGAGATCGGCATCGCCCTGCAGGATCAGGGTGGGCCCCGACCAGTGTTTTGCCAGCGCGACCGGGTCTTTGGCGAACAGATCGACCAGATAGCCCTGCAGAGTGTCTGAAAACAGGCTTCGCAGCGGCGGTGAAAGGCTCGATTCCGGCAGTCGCCGGCCGGATTCCAGCGCATCCACGGTTGCTTCAATTTCCGGCATCAATGCGGCGTTTCCCGGCACGACGCGTAATTGCTCGACCAGCAAACGGCCCATCGGCCGACCCGCCGTGGCCAGCAGCATCAGACCCCCCAGGGCCCCGTTCGGTGCCCGGCGGGCGGTTTCCAGGGCCACCAGACCGCCTTCGGAATGGCCCGCCAACCAGACCATTGGTGCCCATTCGGTGGCGCGACCGATCCAGGCCAGCGCATCATCCGCATAGGCGCCGATCGTGACATCGTTCGGATCCGTCCCAGGTGCAGCGCTGCCGAACAGACCGCGCTTGTCGACGCGGATCGATGCGATCCCTTCGGCCGCCAGTCCTTCCGCCAGAAGTCGGTAGCTATCGGTCGCAAGCTCCAACCCCGGAGAGTTGCCGTCCCGATCAACCGGTCCTGATCCGGGTATGATCAAAACGATATGCCCGGCATCATCGACAGGCTGCAGCGTCCCCTCCAATGGTCCGGACGGTCCATCGATCCGGATCGTTTCGGCAGATCTTAAAGGGGATTTCATGGTTCGTGCACCGGTGAAACGGAACAACCGGGCGGTACCCCGACAGCGCTCACACGGCGTGGCTGGATTCTGCGTGAAAGTCGAGCTGCCACTGCATCGCTTCCGGTGACATCGGCCAGCGGTTTTCGTCGACGCGCACGATCTCACTCGGGCTCAGGCCGACCAGCTGCGATTGGAGCTGCGAGGCGAAATGCGGTTTCAGACCGGCCTTCCAGGTCAGGGCAACCACTGCCTTGGCACTGCGATTGGCAATGATCCGGTTGACGGTCTGAACCGGAATGTCGCCCAGCTTGGCAAGTGCCTTCAGCACGAACCGCTTTTCGCCCTGGGCCAGTGCCTTTTCCAGGGCGCGCGCGTTCAGCCCGCCGGTCTTGTGCAGACGCTCGATCTGCGAGTCGATATCGTCCTTCTCCGCCCATTGCGGCTCTGCCAGCTTCTGCTTGGTATCCTCCGCCAGGCGCTTCTCGACCGCGTCCGCCACGGCAACCAGGGTCTCGTCGTCCAGGTCCAGGCGCTTCTGAACACGGTCCAGCAGATTCATCGCAACGAAGCTGGCCAGTCGCTGGACGGCACGGGGCGACAGTTTCGGACGCATCACCAGGGGTTCGTGCCAGACCAGATGGTTCGGCGCCCGGTCGATGATGAAATCCAGCGTATCCTCGCGGATCTGGGCGCTGCCATTGGCGAGCAGGTTCGAGATCGCCTCCTCATCGCCGGATCGGGCGATCGCGTCGGAAACGCTGGCCTTGAGGGATTGCCGCTTTGCAATGGCATTCATCGCGCCCTGGATCGGACCCGAATTGATGACTTCCAGCAGATCGGCGTCGGACAGGACGGGCGAAAACTCCAGGACCGGGCTGGACACGGTCAGGGAACGGTCCTTCGCCAGGGTCAGGATCACATTGGGCGGCGCCTTGGCCACATCTTTCAGGGCATTGGACAGGATTTCGCGCACCCGGACCAACTGATCCTCGGCCAGCGCCTCCAGCGCCTGGACCGTCAACTTGTACAGCGCCGTCCGACGATCGTCCGGAAGGTCCGGGGTCAGCCGGGCGATCTTGGCGGCCAGGTCGGTACGGATTCCTTCATCGGCATCCTGAGTGAGCAGCAGATCCGCCTGGCGCGGCGACCCTTCGTTCAGGGCAACCTGACGCCGCACGGACGCATCCGCATCCTCGGCCAGGAAGTACAGGATTTCCGGCCGCGTCTCCGGATCGGCCGCCAGAGCCGCCCGGACCTCAGGGTCCGGATCGCGCGCCAGCCGCTTCTGATCCTCATACGTCGCCAAGTTGCCGTCGTCCTTTTCCGTCCGTTTGCAGCCGACAAGGCTGGAGCGCCTGGGGAATTCCCTCTTTTCATCCGCGCTAAGCATCGGCAATGCGGGATTCCGCGAACACGATCCGGTTCTTCCCACCCTTCTTCGCATCGTACATTGCCGCATCGGCCCGGGCGATCAAGCCTTCAACCGTCTCTCCGGTGCCCGGTTCGAACATCGCAACCCCGATCGACATGCCGAAGCCGATTTCGGGGTCCAGATGCTCGGCCTTCCAGACTTCAAGGCTGGATAGGAACTTCTCGGCGCGCGCCTCACCGATCTCCCGGTCGGCCCCTTCGATCCAGGCCGCGAACTCGTCGCCGCCCAGCCGACAGGTCAGGTCGTAGGTCCGTGTCGCACCCGACAGGATGTCCGCAATCGCCTTCAGCGCCTCGTCGCCCTTTTCATGGCCGAAGCGATCATTGATGGGCTTGAAATTGTCCAGATCGACAAACAGAAGCGCCCCCGGTTCCCGATAGCGCTCATATCGCGCCATTTCGCGCGACAGATCTTCCATGAAGGCGCGGCGGTTGCGCAGGCCCGTCAGATCGTCCGTGCGCGACAGATGCTCCAGCTGGTGCTGGTCAGCGATCTGACGGAACACAATGCCGAATTGCGGCTCGACCGCCTTCAGCAGGGCATGCTCCTCGTCATCCCAACCCTGTCCGTCATCGTCGCGCCACAGGACGATCCCACCGTTGGTTTCGCCACGATAGTCGGTGGCGATTCCCAGATATTTGTGCGGACCGATCCCGCCCTCCACGGCGCTGCCGTGCTTGGCCAGGATGGCGTTCATCGCTTCTTCCGCCAGATCGGGGTCCGGCGCGGTGCCGAAAGCCGCGATATCCAGCGGCGTGCCATGGGGCCCGCGGACCTGCACGATGCAGGCCGATGCCGATGTCGATCGGCCCAGCGCCGTAGCCGCGGAGTGCAGCATCTCGGTCGGCGTGACCTCATTGCGCAGGGAATCGACGATATAGGAGACCAGCCGCTCACGGATCTTCAGGCGCGCCAGTTCGCTCTGGCGCTGGCGTTCCTCGGTCACGTCGATGGCAATGCCGCGCGTCCCCGACAGAATGCCGTCCTTGTCGAGGACCGGAATCGCCGAAACCAGGATGCAGGCCGGCTCGCCACCGCGGGTACGAACCCAGACCTCGACATTGCGGACGATCACGTCGGCCAGAAACGGCAACGGCTTCGGGGCGGATTCCGGGGCCAGCAGGAGCGTTTCCGGCGCCTCGCCCAGAAGTTCCTCCGGCGCGTAGCCGATGGCACCGCGCGGCGAGATATAGCAGATCAAACCGTCCCGGTCCGTTTCCCAGGCGAAATCGGCGGCGACCTCCACCAGATCCTTGAACCGGGTTCGGGATTCCGCCAGGGCGGACCGAATGCTGACTTCAAGCGTCGCGTCCCGGCCGATCAGCAACTGCGATCCGTCGGACTGCGGCAGCATGATGAACTCGACCTGACGGCCGGTGCTGGGAAGGGTGAAGGTGCGGGTCTTGGCGCGGTTCTCGCTGCGGGTCTTTACCGCCAGTTGTACCATGGCGGGCATCAGCGAAACCCCGGTGTCGCCGTTCAGATCGTCGGCAACGGGAATCGCCGCGGCATTCAACGGCACCAGCCGCGCGTCCTCGTCCAACGCCAGAACCGGGCCGGGATAGCTGTCGAAAGCGCCGGTCAGCGCCGGGAGGTCCAATTTGCCCGTCCGTTCTGCCACTGCCATGCCTGATCCGACCCTGCCGGGCGATGACCCGGCCTTTTGAAACTGTTCCGTGGCAACCATGCGGCTACCGTTTCATACCCTTATACCTATAACTGGTGAAGAAAGGGTAAATCGGTATGGTTTAATTTGCCTATAAATCGAGACAGTTCGGGATTGCCCGCACAGGGTTTGCACGCCATTTTCACCCTCATGACAGATCAATCGACCGCCGATGCGAACCGAACCGACGCCGGACCAATGCCCGGTCCTGCGAAGGAGCCCGCCAGGGACCCCGCCTCCGACCCCGCCCTCGCGGAGGCGCGTGACTGGATTTTCGACCTCGACAACACGCTCTATCCCGCCGAGTGCAACCTGTTCCACCAGGTCGACCTGCGGATGGGCGGATTCATTTCGGATCTGCTGGGCATTACCTATGACGAGGCACGGGCGATCCAGAAGCGGTATTTCCGGGAACACGGAACGACACTGCGCGGATTGATGCTGCATCATTCGGTGGATCCCCACGCCTTTCTGGGCCATGTCCACGACATCGACTACAGCCCGGTCCCGGCCAACGCAGCCCTGGGCGCGGCGCTGGATCGCCTGCCCGGCCGGAAGCTGATCTTCACCAACGGCACCGTCGCCCATGCCGAGGCCGTGCTGGCGCGGCTGGGGATCGCATCACATTTCGACGACATCTTCGACATCGCCCATGCGGAGTTCGTGCCCAAGCCGGACCCCGCCCCCTATCACGCCATGGTCCAGCGCCACACGGTGCGTGCTGACCGCGCGGTCATGGTCGAGGATATCGCCAAGAACCTGATGGTGCCGGCCGCGCTCGGCATGCGCACGGTCTGGGTCAGGACCGACCACGCCTGGTCCGGTACCGGCGGAGAGGCGGAATACGTGCATCATGAAACCGACAACCTGACCGCATGGCTCACAGGTCTGGCGGACAGTCTGGAACGGGCCTGATACAGGCCGCCATCCGGCCAGGACCTATCGGGCCATGCCGGCCGGGTCGATCGGGCCTTGCAAGCCCGTCGCCGCCCCGGTATAAGCCCGCGTTCCCGGTTTCGGCCGGGGCAGTGTAGCGGCGCGTCCGGGCCTGATGGGTATGCCCGGCCGCCAGACGAAAAAGCGGCCCTGATCCCCGGCTTCCGGTCGGACGGTCATCCGCCCACCGACGGAGTGTGAAATGCCCAAGATCAAGACGAAGAGTTCCGCCAAAAAGCGGTTCAAGATCACCGGTACCGGCAAGGTGCGTTTCTACAGCGCCTACCTGCGCCACAACACCTCGAATCGTCCGACGCAGATGAAGCGCCAGAACCGTGGCGGCCAGATCATGTGCGACGCGGATGCGACGGTGGTGAAGCGCAACTGGCTTCGCGGCCAGTAAGCGCCCCGTCCCCACAGAAATTCGACTTCGAGGAGCCTTGAACCATGGCACGCGTCAAACGGGGTGTGACCACCCACGCCAAGCATAAGAAGATCATCAAGCAGGCCGACGGCTATCGCGGCCGCCGCAAGAATACGTTCCGCACTGCCGTCCAGGCGGTGGAGAAGGCCGGCCAGTACGCTTATCGCGACCGCCGCGCCCGCAAGCGGGACTTCCGCAAGCTCTGGATTCAGCGCATCAACGCCGCTGTCCGGGATGCGTCCGATCACAGCATGACCTACGCCCGTTTCATCGACGGCCTGAACAAGGCCGACATCGAGCTGGACCGCAAGGTTCTGGCCGATATCGCGGTGCACGATCCGGAAGCCTTCAAGGCTCTGGTCGGCCGGGCGCAGGAAGCTCTGACCGCGAACTGAGCCGGCGGCACTTAGCCGACCACAGGCGACAGGTTCGAAGACGCCGGCTCTCCCATCCCGACAATCGGGGACAGAGAGCCGGCGTTTTTGTTTCGGGGCCTAGCCTTTTGTTTTGGGGACTGAGGATACGATGACGATCGATGCGCAGGCGTTAGGCGACGAACTGCTGGCCCGGGTGGACTCGGCCGGCGATCTGAAGGCGCTGGACGAGGTCCGGGTCGAGGCCCTGGGCAAGAAGGGCCGCATCACCGCCGAGATGAAGGGGCTGGGCAAGCTGGACCCCGACGCGCGCAAGACCGCCGGTCAGGCGCTGAACGCCGTCAAGGACCGGATCGCGGAAGCGATCGAGGCCCGCAAGGGTGCGCTGGAACTGGCCGAGATGAATGCCAGACTGGCCGGCGACCGGGTCGATGTCTCGCTGCCGCCGCGGCCGGGCCAGATGGGCCGGCTGCACCCGATCAGCCAGACCCTGGACGAGATCGTCGCGATCTTCGGCGAGATGGGCTTTGCCGTCGCCGAAGGCCCGGATATCGACGACGATTTCCACAATTTCACCGCCCTGAACATGCCGCCGGAACACCCGGCGCGTCAGATGCACGACACGTTCTACATGGCCGACGAAAACGGCGGTGTGGACATGTCGACGGTGCTGCGCACCCATACGTCGACCGTGCAGATCCGCACGATGGAAAAGCAGAAGCCGCCGATCAAGATCATCGCGCCGGGCCGCACCTATCGCTCCGATAGCGACATGACCCACACGCCGATGTTCCATCAGGTCGAGGCACTGGTCGTCGATAAGAAGACCCATTTCGGACACCTGAAGGGCTGCCTGCAGGATTTCTGCAGCGCCTATTTCGAGGTCGAGGACGTGCCGCTGCGCTTCCGTCCCAGCTATTTCCCCTTCACCGAACCGTCGGCGGAGGTCGATATCGGCTGCAACCGCAAGGATGGCGGCCTGACCATCGGCCATCAGGGCAATGACGGCGACGGCTGGCTGGAAATCCTCGGCAGCGGCATGGTGAACCCGAAGGTCCTGACCATGTCCGGTGTCGACCCCGACGAATATCAGGGTTTCGCCTTCGGCATGGGGATCGAACGCATCGCGATGCTGAAATACGGCATCCCCGACCTGCGCACCTTCTTCGACGCCGACCTGCGCTGGCTGAAGCATTACGGCTTCGTCCCGCTGGAAGCCGCAAGCCTGGTGCGGGGACTGACGCCGTAAGGCTTGCCGATTTCCGATCATTGCCAATTTTTGCCATCGCCCCTATTTTGAGGGCATGGCGACGATGAACATATCCCTGACGGACGAGATGAAGGCCGAGGTCGACACGGCGGTGTCGACGCGCGGCTATGTGTCGAGCAGCGAGTATATCCGCGACCTGATCCGCAAGGATCTTGAGGTTCAGCGTTTTCGGGCACTGATTGCCGAGGGAATGGACTCGCCGGATGGCGGCGCGATGGATCGCGCCTTCTTCGACCGGATGGATGCCGAAATCGACCGGATGGAGCGCGGGTGACGGCGAAACCGGTTCGATACCGGGTATCGGCCGAAACCAACCTTCGGGATACGGCGCAGTATCTTGTCGGCGAAGGCGGAAAAGCGTTGGCGCGGCGTTTTACGGGTGCCGTCCGGGACGGGGTTGCCCGAATTGCGAACAACCCGGCCATCGGCGCCCTGCGCTATGCGTTGCCGGCGGCTGTTCCAGGCTTGCGGGCGTGGCCGCTGCGAGACTTCCCCTACCTGATTTTCTATCGCGACTTGTCCGACCGGATCGAGGTGCTGCGTGTCCTCCACGCCCATCGCGACATCCCCGCCCTCCTGCGCGACGACTGAAGCCCCGGATTTCGGGCCTTGTCGCCGGACCGGCATTGCCCCGTCCCGGCGGCGGCGGTATAGACAGCGCACCCTTTCTTTAAACGTGCGGACAGATCCATGAAGTTCACCCTTTCCTGGCTGAAAGACCATCTGGAAACCGAGGCGTCGCTGACGGAGATCACCGATGCGCTGACCTCGCTGGGCCTGGAGCTGGAGGGCGTCGACGATCCGGCGGCGAAGCTGAAGCCGTTTACGATCTGCTATGTCCGCGAGGCGAAGCAGCATCCGAATGCGGACCGGCTGCGCGTCTGCATGGTCGAGACCGAGGAAGGCGGCGAGCCGGTCCAGGTCGTCTGCGGCGCACCCAATGCGCGGACCGGGATGAAGGGCGTCTTCGCCCCCGCCGGCGCCTATGTGCCGGGTACGGACTTGCTGCTGAAACCGGGCGTCATCCGCGGCGAGGAATCCAACGGCATGCTGTGTTCCGAGCGGGAGATGGGCCTGTCGGACGACCATGACGGCATCATCGACCTGCCGGAAGATGCGCCGCTGGGGAAATCCTTTGCGGAATATATGGGCCTGGACGATCCGGTCATCGAAATCGCCATCACGCCGGACCGGGGCGACTGCCTGGGCGTGCGCGGCATCGCGCGCGATCTGGCGGCCAAGGGTCTGGGCACGCTGAAGCCGATCGATCTGGAGCCGGTCGCCGGGACCTATGACTCGCCGCTGAAATGGGCGCGGTCGGACGCGATCGGCGATGATTGTTCCTATGTCGCCGGGCGGCATTTCCGGGGCGTGAAGAACGGCCCGTCGCCGGCCTGGGTTCAGCGCCGGCTGACCGCCATCGGCCTGCGACCGATTTCCGCGCTGGTCGACGTCACCAACTATGTCACCCATGATCTGGGCCGCCCGCTGCATGTCTTCGACGCCGCCAAGGTGAAGGGCGACACGCTGCTGATGCGTCACGCCGAGGCCGGGGAGACGATCCTGGCGCTGGACGGCAAGGAGTACACGCTGGAAGCCGGCATGCCGATCATCGCCGACGAGAACGGTCCGCAGGGAATCGGCGGCGTCATGGGCGGCGAGTTGAGCGGCTGCACCGACGAGACCACCGAGGTCTTCCTGGAATGCGCCCTGTTCGATGCGGTGCGCGTGGCCGAAACCGGCCGCCGCCTGGGCATCGAATCCGACGCGCGCTACCGTTTCGAACGCGGACTGGACCCGAAAGGCGCCGAATGGGGCGTCGCCGTCGCCGCGAAGCTGATCGCCGAATGGTGCGGCGGCGAGACCTCTCATGTCGTCGATGCCGGCAAGATCCCGGACAATGTGAAGACGGTCGTGCTGCGCCCGGAGCGTCTCAAGAGCTTCGGCGGACTGGCCGTGAAGACCGAGGAAGCGGTCGACATTCTAGAGCGGCTGGGCTTCACCACCATGCAGCCCTACGGCATGATCACCGTCAATACGCCGTCCTGGCGCAACGATGTCGAGCACGAGCAGTGCCTGATCGAGGAAGTGCTGCGGATCAAGGGCTTCGACCAGATCCCGGCGGTTTCCATGACGCTGGACGGGGAATTGCCGCAGCCCATCCTGACGCTGACCCAGCGCCGCATCGCCTTCGCCAAGAAGGTGCTGGCCCAGCGCGGCATGTACGAGGCGGTGACCTGGTCCTTCCTGGCCAAGGCGGACGCCGTGGCCTTCGGCGGCGACGCCAAGCTTCTGGCCATCGCCAACCCGATCAGCGCCGATCTGGACACGATGCGCCCGACCATCCTGCCGAACCTGCTGGCCGCGGCGCAGCGCAATACCGGGCGCGGCCACGGCGATGTCGCCCTGTTCGAGGTCGGACCGACATATCGCGGGCGCGGGCCGAAGGATCAGGACACGGTCGCGACCGGCCTGCGCTCCGGCAAGGCCGTGCCGCGGCACTGGAACGAGACCATGCGCGAACCGGACGTGTTCGACGCCAAGGCCGACGTTCTGGCGGTGCTGGAGGCCTGCGGCGCGCCGGTCGACAAGCTGCAGTCGGACAACAGCGATGTGCCGGACTGGTATCACCCCGGCCGGACCGGCTGTTTCCGCCTGGGCCCGAACGTTCTGGCCCGTTTCGGTGAAATCCACCCGGCGGTTGCCAAGCGCTACGACCTGCGCGGACGCGTCGCGGCCTTCGAGATCTTCGTCGAGAACATCCCGCAGCCCAAGGCCAAGAAGGGCGCCGGCAAGACCCGGCCGCTGCTGCAGGCCTCGTCCTTCCAGCCGGTCGGCCGCGACTTCGCCTTCCTGGTGGACGCCGATGTCCCGGCGGAGAAGCTGGTGCGCGCCGCGTTGGGCGCCGACAAGGCTCTGGTGGCCGATGCCACCGTCTTCGACGTCTATGAAGGGGCGGAAATGGACGGCAAGAAGTCCATCGCCCTGTCCGTGACGCTGCAACCGGTCGACGCGACGCTGACGGACAAGGAGATCGAGGCGGTCGGCGACAAGATCGTCGCCAATGTCACCAAATCCACCGGCGGCACGCTGCGCCGATAGGGGGTCTATTGGCCGTCCGCATCGGCAAGAAGAAGGTCAAGCAGGCGATCATCGCCGCCCTGTTCCTGGCGGTGACGCTGACCTTCATCCCCGCCATCACCGTAGTCTACATCGCCTGCGGGCTGCTGGACGTAATCCGCAACGAGCGGCGGGATTTCTACCTGTTCCAGCGCTATTTCAGCGGCAACGGCTTCACCACCTGGCTGGTCGCGCCCCTGAATCTCCTCCTCGATCTGGTCAGCTACCGGAACCGCAAGATCTACCGCCCGGAGGATTTTTCGGAAGAATGCCAGGCGGAGCTGGAAACGGTCCTGTCCTTTTTCCGCGACAACAAGGATGCGGTCATCCGGCGGATCGATGGCGAGCTGGGGACCGAGGCCAAGCGCGGCATGTTCCTGTTCCGCTGGTTCGGGCAGCGCTACAACCGCGACTTCGCGCCGCTGAACGGCGATTTCCGGCATATCCGCACCATCGCCGTCTCGGTCTTCCAGGGTACGGAGCGCACCAATTTCCACTTCGGCCCGCTGCGTCTGACCCTGCGCGTGCTCTACAATCTGACGCCGGTGAAGGATGCCGAGGTCTTCATCGAATGCGGCAGGACCAAGCATTACTGGGCCGACGACCCGCTGTTCATCTTCGACGACACGCTGATGCACCGCTCCGTCAACGACCATGACGGCCGCCGCTACGTCGTCTTCATGGACGTGATCCGCCCCAGCCCGGTCCCGGCGCTGCTGCGCGCGCTGATGGTCCCCGTGTCCTGGGCGGCAACAGCGTTCAAGTCGATCTATTACCGCCGCTGGACCATGCTGGGGACGGGTAAGGCACCGGCGGAGTAAAGGCGCCAGGATCCGGCTCAATCCGCGCGGATCAGCGTCCCCGTGCCGTGTTCCGTGAACAGTTCCAGCAGGATCTGGTGCTGGTGGCGGCCGTCCAGGATGACTGCGCCGTCGGCCCCGGCGCGGACCGCTTCGATGCAGGTCTGAATCTTGGGGATCATGCCACCGGAGATCACGCCCTGGTCCTGCAGTTTCTCCGCCTCGGAGACGGTCAGGTCCGGGATCAGGTTGCCGTTCTTGTCCAGCACGCCGGCGACGTCGGTCAGCAGCAGCAGGCGTTTCGCCCCGGCCGCGCCGGCGATGGCGCCCGCCGCGGTATCGGCGTTGATGTTGTAGGTCTCGCCGTTCTCGCCCATGCCGATCGGCGCGATGACGGGGATGAAGTCGCTCTTGCGCAGGATTTCCAGAATGGTCGTGTCGCAGTCATAGGGCTCCCCCACGAAACCGAGGTCGAGCACCTTCTCGATATTGCTTTCCGGATCCTTGGTCGTGCGCTGCAGCTTGCGCGCCTTGATCAAGCCGCCATCCTTGCCGGACAGGCCGATCGCCTGACCGCCCTCCGACTGCAGCGAGGCGACGATCTGCTTGTTGATCGAGCCCGCCAGGACCATTTCGACGATATCGACCGTTTCCTGATCGGTAACCCGCAACCCGTCGACGAAGACGCTTTCCTTCGACATGCGGGACAGCATCTCGCCGATCTGAGGGCCGCCGCCATGGACGACGATCGGGTCGACGCCGACCTGTTTCAGCAGCACGATATCGCGCGCGAAAAGCCGGGCCAGACGGGCATCGCCCATGGCATGACCGCCATATTTCACGACCAGCGTCTTGTCGTTGTATCGGCGCATGAAGGGCAGCGCCTCGGTCAGGATGCCGGCCTGTGCCAGCCATTCGACGCGCCGCCGCGCCTTGTCCGCCGCTACATGGCCGGATTCACCCGTCGTCATCGTCCCAACCTGCTCCCTTGTTATTGTTTGTCGATCCGGTTTGCCGGACCTTACCCCGGCTCGGCGAAGCTTGCCAGTTCGGCGCGCAGTTCTTCGATGCCCAGGCCTTTTTCGGAACTGGTACTCAGCGGCACCGGCACCGCGGCGGGATGCTTCTTCAGGGCTTCGGTGACCGCCGCCTCAACCTTCCGGACACCGCCGCCGCCCAGCTTATCCGTCTTGGTCAGCACGACGCGATAGTTCACCGCCGCCTTGTCCAGCAGGGTCAGCAACTGCTCGTCATTGGCCTTCAGCCCATGACGGCTGTCGACCAGGACACAAAGCCGTCGCAGGACGGCGCGCCCGCGCAGATAGTCGTGGATCAGCTGCGTCCAGCCCTCGACCATCGGCTTCGGAACCTTGGCGAAACCATAGCCCGGCATATCCACCAGGCGCAGCCGGTTCTCGTATTCGAAGAAGTTGATCTCACGCGTGCGGCCCGGCGTGTTCGAGGTCCGGGCCAGCGTCTTGCGGCCGGTCAGCGCGTTGATCAGGCTGGACTTGCCGACATTCGACCGGCCGGCAAAGGCGACTTCGGGCAGGATCGGGTCCGGCAGCTGCGCCATGGCGACGCAGCCCAGCATGAAGCGGCATTCGCCCGAGAACAGCTTCCGGCCCACTTCAAGCTGCGCGGCGTCGGGTCCGGTCTGTTCAAAATCCGGCATCGCGTCAGTCCGACTTGGTCTCGTCGGCCTTCTCGTCGTCAGCCTGATCGGGTTCGTTCTGCGCGTTGCCAGCCTTTTTCGCGGCGGCCTTTTTCGTGGCGGCCTTCTTGCTCTGGGCCTTCTTGCCCTTCGCCTTCTTGCCAGCGGCCTTCTTGGACTCAGCCTTCTTAGGTTCTGACTTCTCAGAATCAGCCTTCTTCGCGGCAGGCTTCTCGATGGCGCGCTTTTCGTTCGACTTTGCCTCGACCGACTTCTTGTCGGCATCCTCGACACGGCCGCCGCCGATCGCCACGCCCATGCGCCGCATGATGACGTATTGCTGCAGGATCGACAGCGAGTTGTTCCAGGCCCAGTAGATCACCAGACCGGCCGGGAATCCGCCCAGGATGAAGGTGAAGAAGATCGGCATCAGACCGAAGATGCGCTGCTGGATCGGATCGGCGGGCGGCGGGTTCAGCTTCTGCTGGAACCACATGGTGAAGCCCATGATGATCGGCCACAGCCCGATGTTGAACAGCACCAGCCAGGCCGGCACCTGCCAGTCGATCAGCCCGAAACCGGTCAGCAGGCCCAGCGGGTCCGGCGCCGACAGATCCTCGATCCAGCCATAGAAGGGCGCATGGCGCATCTCGATGGTGACGAACAGCACCTTGTAGAGCGCGAAGAAGACCGGAATCTGTACCAGGATCGGCAAACAGCCCGACAGCGGGTTCACCTTTTCCTTCTTGTACAGTTCCATCATCTCCTGCTGAAGCTTCTGCTTGTCGTCGCCGAGGCGATCGCGCATCTCGACGATCTTCGGCTGCAGCAGCTTCATCTTGCTCATGGATTTGTAGGACTTGTTGGCCAGCGGGAAGAAGGCCAGCTTGATCGCGACGGTCAGGGCCAGGATCGCCAGGCCGAAATTGCCCAGGATGCCGTTCAGCCAGTGGATCGCCAGGAAGATCGGCTTGGTCAGGAAGTAGAACCAGCCGAAATCGACCGCCAGGTCGAAATTCGTGATTCCCAGATCCTCGCCGTATTTGTCCAGCAGCGTGGTTTCCTTCGCGCCGGCGAAGAACCGGCCGGTGGATTCCGCGCTGGCGCCGGGCGCCACGGTCTGCGGATCGTTCAGATAGTTGACGTGATACTGACCCTCGACGGTGCGCGGCGTCCGGCGGAAGGTTGCCTGAACCGGGCTGCCCTGATCCGGAACCAGCGCCACCAGCCAGTATTTGTCGGTAATGCCCATCCAGCCGCCGGTCGTGGTGAAGCGTTCCGTGCCCTTCGGCTTGTCGGCCAGTTCGTCGTAGTCGCGCTCTTCCAGAACGCCGTCGAAGACGCCGATCAGGCCTTCATGCAGGATGTAGAAGTTTTCCAGCTTCGGCATGCCCGAGCGGAAAATGCGGCCATAGGTCTGGGGCGCGACCGAGGCATCGGACCCGTTGCGCAGACGCTGCGTGACCGTGACCATGTAGTTCCGGTCGATTTCGAACACCTGCTCGAATGTCACGCCGGCGGCGTTGGTCCAGCTCAGCGTCACCGGGCTTTCCGGGGACAGGGTCTCGCCGTCGGCTTCCCAGACGGTCTCGCCATTGGGAACCTCCAGGCCGTCCGCGGCGACCCAGCCGAACTGCACCAGATAGGGTTTTCGGCTGCCGGCCGGCTCCAGCAGATCGATCAGCGGGGAATCGTCCTCGATCGTCTGGTGGTAGCCCTTCAGGGTCAGATCGTCGACCCGCGCGCCGCGCAGATTGATCGAACCGGAGACACGGGGCGTTTCAATGGCGATCCGCGGCGCCTGCTGCAGCGCATTGGCGCGGTTCACCGGATCGACCACCGGCTCGGCCAGATCGCTGGAACCGGAGACATTGGGGACACCGTCATCCATGCCGGGCGTGGGAACGCCGGCCTCGCTGCCGTCGACCGGCGCCTGACCCTGCTGGCCCGTCTGGGCGGTCTGGGTCTGCTGTGGCGGGGCGGGGGGTGACGGGAAAAAGGTTTCCTGAAGGAAGGGCCAGGCAAACAGAACCAGGACCGACAGGCCGATTGCCAGAATCAGGTTTTTTGAATCGTTCATTCCGCCTTGCCTCTTTCCGGGGCCGGTGCCGCCCGGTTTCAGACGTCCCGCCAGAGCTTGAGCCGCTTGAGGGCCCGCTCCAGATCGCCGCGCAGGGCGGCGTAGGAACGGGTGGGAGTGCTCTGCCGGGCGATCAGGACATAGTCAAGACCCGGCACCGCATGCCGGGTCATCACTTCCTCGCTCAATGCCCGAAGGCGGCGTTTGGCCCGGTTGCGGGCCACGGCATTGCCGACCTTCTTGCTGGCAGTAAAACCGATGCGGGCGCCGTCACCGCCGCCCGCATCCTGGAACTCTTCTTCGCTGCCGACGGCTGTCCGGCGGGGTGACATCGTGTCGCTCCAGGGACATGCCTGCAGGACCAGGCCCGGCATGCCCGCGCTGGTTCGCGCCCGCGTCACCCGCAGGAACTCCGCCCGTTTCTTCATCCGCGCCAGAGTGATCGTCCGTTCGGTCATGGCGATCATTCGGCGTTGGGGAACAGCCGGGCGGGCCGTTCCGATCAGGCGGACAGCTTCGCGCGGCCCTTGGCGCGGCGGTTGGCCAGCACCCGGCGGCCGGCCTTCGTGGCCATGCGCGCACGGAAGCCGTGGCGACGCTTGCGGACAAGGCGGCTGGGTTGATAAGTGCGTTTCACGGTTCGTCTCCGACGTCTTTTGGGGTTGCACCCCGGAATTCGACGCCGCTGTATAGTGGGGTGAACCGCCCAAGTCAACGCGATCCGCGCGATTCTCCGCACGGGTCCGGCAAGGATCGTTTCAGCGGCGGGACGACAGATGGATCGGGGGCCCGAATGAAGAGCCTGTCAGCGCGGCTTCTGCTGCTGACCATCATCTTCGTAATGGCGGCGGAAGTGCTGATTTTCGTGCCTTCCGTCGCGCGTTTCCGCGAAACCTACATCCGCGACCGCATGGCGGCGGCGCATCTGGCCGTGCTGGTTCTGGACGCGACGCCGGACGGCATGGTGTCCGAGGAACTGACCCAGGAACTGCTGGGGTTCGTCGAGGCACATTCCGTCGCGGCCCGGCGGGGCGACCTGAAACTGTCGCTGATGCTGAAGTCGCCGCCCGCGGTGGATGCCACCGTCCGGCCGGCTGAGGAAGGCCCGATGACCATGATCGCGGAAGCCTTTTCGGCCCTGACCCAGGAGGAAGGCCGCGTCCTTCGCATCGTCGGACCGTCACCGCGCAACCCGGCGGTCGAGCTGGAAATCGTCATGGAGGATGGCCCGCTCTGTGAGGCGATCCTGGCCTTTGCCTTCCGGGTGTTCTGGTTAAGTCTCGCCATCTCGCTGATCACCGCGTTGCTGGTTTTCCTGGTATTGCGCCGTCAGCTTGTCCGGCCGCTGAAACGGCTGATCCGCAACATGGCCCGGTTCCGGTCCCATCCCGAAAATCAGAACCTGGTCATCCGGCCCAGCGGCCGCCGGGACGAGGTGGGCGTGGCGGAGCGCGAGCTGGCCGCGATGCAGACGACGATCCGCGATGCGCTGACCCAGCGGAAGCATCTGGCCGCGCTGGGCACCGCTGTCGCCAAGATCAACCACGATCTGCGCGGAATTCTGTCCAGCGCACTGGTCGTGTCGGACCGGCTGGAAAATTCCGACGATCCCGAAGTCCGCCGCATCGCGCCCGGCATCCTGGACGCCATCGAACGCGCCGCCGCGCTGTGCGGCCGGACCCTGAACTATGCCAGCCAGGACGGCGGCACGATGCGCTTCGAACCGGTGCCGCTGGCGGCCTTGATCGAGGATGCCGGCTTCGGGCTGCCAAACGGCGCGCGGCTGACCTGCCGGATCGACCCGACCACCACGGTGCACGGCGACCGGGCGCAGTTGTTCCGGGTCTTCGGCAATCTGCTGCGCAACGCGGCAGAGGCCGGGGCGACCGAAATCGCCGTGGCCGCCGAATGCCGAGACGGGGCGGCGGAGGTGACGGTATCCGACAACGGGCCGGGCCTGCCGCCACGGGCGCAGGAAAATCTGTTCAAGCCGTTCGAAGGATCCGCCCGGGCCGGCGGTACCGGGCTGGGCCTGTCGATCGCGCGGGAACTGGCGCGGGATCACGGCGGGGACCTGGAGTTGCGCAGCACCGGTGCCAGCGGAACCGTCTTTGCCCTGCGGCTGCCGGACGGTCCGACGCCGGAAGATGCCTGACCGGCCCTGATCCGCGACTCTCACAGTCCGGTGATCACATCTTCAGAATTGCGCAGGCGGCCCCAAATAGGCGGTATCGGCCTCTTCCCTATCGGCCGGGACGGTCGCCGGACCTTTGCCCCCCACATTGCCCGGCGGCCGTCCACCCCCTCCCACAAAGTTCAATCCATTGGCGGCAGATTCCTGCACAGACGCACGGAATCCGCCCGGTAGCCGCTTTCAAAGAATTTCTCGAAGGTATGGCCTGCCTTGATCGGCAGGGTATCGTCGACCGCCTCATAGGCGACATGGACGGCGGCGCAGCCGTGACGGGCGGCAAGTCTGTCCAGACGCGCCAGCAGCATCTGGGCCGCCAGGTTGCGGCCATAGAGATCCGCGGCGATGAAGGGGTCGACCTGCAGCACCCGGCCATGACGCAGGTCCGGGCGGGCATCGTAGCCGGCCAGCCCCATCAGATAGCCCTTCTCGTCCAGGACGCACTCCATCCCGACATCGTCGCGCGCGCCGGACAGGATCGGCCGGCAAAAGGCGCGCCATTCCGCCAGCGTCAGATCACCGCGCAGCCCGTGTACCAGCGGCAGAGCCATGTCGATCAGGTCCTGCCGCATCGGCACGACCCTCAGATGCACGAGAGCGGGGGAAAGGTCGACAGGCTGCATAACGGGTCTTCCGGTGCGGTTCACCGCCGAACGGCGGGCACGGTTACAATGGCGCGGTCCGGGCGGGCAGACCTTGATACAGGTCAATCTGTCGCATCGCCCGGATACCGGGCCCACAGTTGCAATTCCTCTTACATTTGGCATGATCGGCGAAACTGGCTGGGCAGGATGAAATGAACCGGTGCAACCCTTCGGGATCGCAAGACGATCTGGACATCCTTGGCGCCCCGAGGCCGCTGCCCTACGCCGTCGACAACCCCTGTGCGGCCTGCGAAATCCGTGAAATGTCGATCTGCGGCGTGCTGGATTGCGAAGAGCTGGACGAGCTCGTCAAGATTCTGACCCGTCAGACCCTGGAAACCCACGACCCGATCATCGATGAGGGCGAATCGGCGGATTACGTTTTCAACGTGACCGGCGGCGCGGTGAAACTGTTCAAACTGCTGCCCGACGGTCGGCGCCAGATCACCGGTTTCCTGTTCGAGGGCGATTTCCTCGGCATGGCCATGAACGACACCTATTCCTATTCAGCGGAGGCGGTGGGCGATGTTTCCCTGTGCCGGTTCAACCGCCGCAAGCTGGAGGGCCTTCTGGACCGGTTCCCCAAGCTGGAACGTCGCCTTCTGTCCATGGCCTCCAACGAGTTGGCTCAGGCCCAGGACCAGATGCTGCTGCTGGGTCGCAAGACGGCGCTGGAAAAGCTGTGCAGTTTCCTTTTGAACCTGTCACGCCGGGCGCAGAACCGGGGTTACGACCCATCCATCCTGCATCTGCCGATGAGCCGGAACGACATTGGCGACTATCTGGGATTGACGACGGAAACCGTGAGCCGCACCTTCACCAATCTGAAACGCGACGGGACAATCCGGTTGCTGGAAAGCGGCCGGGTTCAGATTAACGACGTCGACCAACTGCAGGATCTGGCGGAAGGGGCCTGATCCGACCCGCGGTTCGTCGGTGTCAGCGAGGCCGGTTCCATGCGCATTCTCTGCGCGATGCTCAAACACGAAACCAACACTTTTTCACCGATCCGCACCGATCTTGCGCGGTTCGAGGATTGGGGCCTGCATTTCGGCCCGGACGCAGCGGCGGCCTATCGCGACACCGCGATGCCGCTGGCGGCCTATATCAAGCTCGCCGAGGCGGAGGGGGCCGAGATCGTTACCCCCGTCGCGGCGGAGGCGATGCCCGCCGGGCCAGTCACCGCAGAGGCCTATGACCGACTGAACGGTGCCATTCTGGAAGAGGTCGCGCGCGGCTGCGACGTCGCGCTGCTGGACCTGCACGGCGCAATGGTGTCGGAAACGGAACCCGATGGCGAAGGGGCGCTGCTGCGGCGAATCCGCGAAATCGCACCGGACCTGCCGATCGCGGTAACCTGCGATCTGCATTGCAACCTGACGGCCGACATGGTCGAGAACTGTACTGCGCTGATCGGCTACAAGACCTATCCCCATGTCGACATGTACGAGGTCGCGGAACAGGTCGGACGAATTGTCCTGGACGCGGCAAAGGGCACGGCCTCGCCGGTCATGGCCTGGGGCCAGGTGCCGCTGCTGTCCCAGACTCTGTGTCAGGGCACAGATGACGAACCGATGCGCGGGTTGGTCGCCGCCTGCCGCGACTGGGAGGCCCGGGACGGAATCCGTGCCGCGACGGTGTTCGGCGGATTCGCCCTGGCGGATATCGCGGATGCCGGAAACAGCGCGGTCGTGATCGCGGACCGCGCGGATCTGGCAGAGGCGGCGCGGGACGATCTGCTGACCCGGACCTGGGCGGCACGGGAAGATTTCATCTATCGCCATCGCGATCTCACCGACGCCGTCGAAACGGCCAAGGGATACAATGACGGGCCGGTCATCCTGCTGGACCATGCCGACAATTGCGGGTCCGGCGCGACCCAGGACGTGATGACGGTGATCGCGGAAGTGCTGCGCCAGGATCTGGACGATGTCGCGGTCGCCGCGGTCTGGGACCCGGCCGCCGTGGAGGGGATGCGGCATGCCGGGATCGGGGCGACGGTTTCCATCGACCTGGGCGGCAAGACGGACATGCCCAGCATTGCGGAGGCCGGCAAGCCGCTGCGGGTCACCGGCACCGTGGAGGCCCTGTCCGACGGGGAATTCACCGTCGAGGGTCCGATGTATACCGGCGTAACGGTCCGCTGCGGGCCGACGGCGCTGCTGCGGGTGCGCGGTGTCCGGATCATCGTGACCTCGCTGCATCACGAGCCTTGGGATACCGGCATCTTCACCATGATGGGGATCGATCCGGCGCGGACACGGTATCTGCTGCTGAAGTCCCGCATTCACTATCGCGCCGGCTTCGGTGCCCTGCCCAAGCACACGCTGACCCTGGACGGAACCGGGGTGACGACATCGGACAACACGCGGCTGACCTATCGGAACCTGCGTCGGCCGATCTATCCCCTCGACCCCGAAACCACCTGGAGCGCTGCGGAATGAGCGGAATTCATCCCGGGCCGCGCAACAGTCTGACCGACGTTGCGGGCCTGCTGGTCGGCAATGCGCAGGACGAGACCGTGCGCACCGGCACGACGGTCATCCTGTGCGACAGCATCCGGGCCGTGGCGGCGGCCGATGTCCGCGGCGGCGGTCCGGGAACGCGGGAAACCGACGCGCTGGCCCCGGCGCGGCTGGTCGACGGGATCGATGCCGTGGTCCTGTCCGGCGGTTCCGCCTACGGGCTGGACGCCGCCGGGTCCGTGGCCGCCTGGCTGGGCGCACGGCACCGCGGCTTCAACACCGGCGACACCCATGTTCCGATCGTGCCGGCGGCCATCCTCTATGACATGGCCAATGGCGGCGACAAGGAATGGGGCGAGGATCCGCCCTACCGCGCCCTGGGCCGCAGGGCCGCCGAAACCGCATCGGCGGATTTCGCCCTTGGACGGTCCGGCGCGGGATATGGGGCGCGGGCGGGGTCCCTGGCCGGGGGGCTGGGCAGCGCGTCTGCCGTCGATCCGGTCACCGGCGCGACTGTCGCCGCCCTGGTCGCGGTGAACTGCTTTGGGGAGACGGTCTTTCCCGACGGCCGCTTCTTCGCCGCGCCTTTCGAACAGAACGGTGAGTTCGGCGGCCTCGGCGCCTCTACGGGGCCGGCTGATCCGGAACCCGCCTTTCCGAAACTGTCCGGCCATGCCGCGACGCGCCAGAACACCACCATCGCGGTCGTCGCCACCGACGCCATTCTGGGACATACCAATGTTCAGCGCATGACGGTCATGGCGCAGGCCGGGCTGGGACGCGCCGTGCGGCCGATCTATACCCCATTCGACGGCGACACCGTCTTCGGCCTCGCGACCGGCACGGGACCGGTGGTCGATCTGCTCGGGCTCGCCCGGATCGGCGCCATTGCGGCGGATTGTCTCGCCCGTGCGGTGGCGCGCGGTGTCTACGAATCCTCAGCCCATCCCGGCCGGGCGCCGAGCTGGCGGGACCGGTTCGGCGGCGGATCATAGGTCTGCGAACGGAAAGACGCTTCATTCCGGGATGAACCCTTGGTACTGTCCCGGCAACAAGAGCGCCGGCGGGCTCACCGCAGCGCAAAGGACAACAGGGATACAGCGATGAAGAAGATGTTCGGAGCGTGCCTTCTGGGTGCCGCGCTCGGTTTGACCGCCCTTTCCGGAACCGCATTGGCGAAGACCGGCGCAACGCTGGCGATCACGCTGGAACCGCCGCATCTCGACCCGACGGCCGGGGCGCCCGCCGCCATCGATGAAGTCGTCTATGCCAATGTGTTCGAGGGCCTGACCCGGATCGACGCGCAGGGCCTGGTGAAACCCGGTCTGGCCGAACGCTGGGTGATCGAGAATGACGGTCTGACCTATCGCTTCATCCTGCGTGAAGGCGTCACCTTCCATGACGGGGCCACGCTGGAAGCGTCCGATGTGAAGTTTTCCTTCGAACGCGCCGTCTCGGAGAATTCCGAGAACGCGCAGAAGGGCCTGTTTTCGGCCATCGATTCCATCGAGGCGCCGGACGACCGTACCGTCGTCCTGAAGCTGAACCGCAAGGAAGGCCTGCTGCTGTGGAATCTGGGCTGGGGCGATGCGGTCATCGTCGATCCGGCCTCCGCCGACAACAACAAGACCAATCCGGTCGGCACCGGCCCGTTCCGGTTCGAAAACTGGGCCCGCGGCGACACGATCAAGCTGGTTCGGAACACCGGTTACTGGGGCAAGGCCCCGGCGTTGGAGCGCGTCACCTTCAAGGTCATCGACGACGCCGCCGCCCAGGTCGCGGCCCTGCTGGCCGGTGACGTGGACGCCATTCCGAATATCGGCGCGCCCGAAACCGTCGCCCAGTTCGAGGCCGATCCACGTTTCGCCGTTCTGAAAGGCACGACGGAAGGGGAAACCATCCTGTCGATGAACCATCGCCGCCCGTTGCTGCAGGATGTCCGGGTCCGCAAGGCGATCCAGCATGCGATCAACCGCAAGGCCATTGTCGACGGTGCCATGTTCGGGTTCGGCACGCCCATCGGGTCGCATTTCGCGCCGCACAGCCCGGCCTATACCGATCTGACCGGCGTGACCCCATACGACCCGGCGAAGGCCAAGGCCCTGCTGAAGGAAGCCGGGGTCGCCGAGGGGACGAAACTGGTCCTGAAACTGCCGCCGCCGACCTATGCCCGGCGCGGCGGGGAAATCGTCGCGGCGCAACTGGCCGAAGTCGGCTTCGAGGTCGAGCAGATCCCCGTCGACTGGGGTCAGTGGGTGTCCGAGGTGTTCAAGGGCGAGCATGATTTCGACCTGACCATCGTGTCCCACACGGAACCGCTGGATATCGGCATCTATGCCCGGGACGAATACTACTTCGGCTATGAGAATCCGGCGTTCAAGGACCTGATGGCGAAGATCGACGGCGTTTCCGACCCGGCGCAGCGCAACACGCTGTACAAGCAGGCCCAGCGCATCCTGGCGGACGAGGCGGTCAACGGCTTCCTGTTCCAGCTCGCCAAGGTCGCGGTGATCCGAAAGGAACTGAAGGGCATGTGGACCAATGCGCCGATCCAGGCCAACGACATGACCGCCGCGCGCTGGGAGTAACCGGCGTGATCGCGGCACGGTCGGGGGTCTCAACACCATGACGGGTCCCGGATGATCGGGTTCACGATCCGCCGGCTTTCCGCGCTGATCCTGACCCTGCTGGCGGCCTCCATCGTGGTTTTCCTGGCCCTGGAACTGCTGCCGGGCGATGCCGCGCAGCTGCTGCTGGGGACGGAGGTCCGGCCGGACACGCTGGCCGCGCTGCGCAGTCAGCTGGGGCTCGATCGGCCCGCCCCCGTCCGGTACCTGGAATGGATCGGCGGCCTGGCGGTTGGCGATCTGGGAATCAGCCAGGTCTATCGGGTACCGATCTGGGAGATGGTGCGCGACCGGCTGGCGGTCTCCCTGCCGCTGGCGGTGCTGGCGTTCGCGATGTCGACCCTGATCGCCCTGCCGTTCGGCATCGCCGCTGCGGTCCGGCGCGGGGGACTGAGCGATGTTCTGGTCATGGGCTTCGCGCAGATCGGCCTTGCCATCCCCAATTTCTGGTTTGGCATTCTGCTGATCCTCCTCTTCGCGGTGCAGCTCGGATGGGTCGGGGCGGGGGGCTTCCCCGGCTGGCAGGACGGTGTCTGGCCGGGGCTGCGGGCGCTGATCCTGCCCGCCCTCGCGCTCGCCCTGTCGGAGGCCGCGATCCTGTCCCGCATGGTGCGGGCCTCGATGCTCGAAACGCTCGGGGAGGATTACGTGCGCACGGCCCGGGCAAAGGGGTTGAGCGCCGGGCGCATCGTGATCGGGCACGCGCTGGGCAATGCGATGATCCCCATCGCCACGCTGATGGGCCTGCAATTCGCCTTTCTGGTGGCCGGGGCGGTGATCGTGGAGAACGTTTTCTACCTGCCCGGCCTCGGACGGCTGCTGCTGCAGGCGATCTTCGAACGCGACCTGATCCTGGTGCGCGATCTGGTGCTGCTGCTGTCCGGTTTCGTCGTGCTGCTGAGCTTTCTGGTCGACATCGCCTATGGCGTCATCGACCCCAGACTGCGGAGGAGTGGCGGATGAGAGCGCGCGTCCCGCAATTGTGGATCGGCGGTGCGCTGACCGGAATCATCCTGCTGGCCGCGATCGTGTCGCTGTTCTGGACACCCTACGGCATCGATCAGCAATCGATCGTCGACCGGCTGCAGGGGCCCAGTGCCGGCCACTGGCTGGGCACGGACATGTTCGGACGCGATATCCTGTCGCGGATTCTGGGCGGTGCGGGCACGGCACTGCTGGTCGGACTGGCCGCGATCGCACTGGGCCTGGCGGGCGGGCTGCCGCTGGGCCTGGCGGCGGCGATGAACCGCGACGGGCCGGCCGACATGCTGATCGCGCGCGGCGCGGATCTGATTTTCGCCTTCCCGGCGCTGTTGTCCGCCGTTCTGATTGCCGCCGTGCATGGGCCGGGCGCCGTCAATGTCGTGGTCGCCGTCGGCATCTTCAACATCGCCGTCTTCGCCCGCGTGGTGCGCGGCGCGGCGCTGTCAGTCATGGCGCGGCCCTTCCTGCGGGCCGCCCTGGCCATGGGCCGACCCTGGCCGTCGGTGGCGGTGAAGCACCTGCTGCCCAACATCGCCGGCGTCATCGCGGTGCAGGCAACGATCCAGTTCGCGGTCGCAATCCTGGCGGAGGCCGGGTTGAGCTATCTCGGTCTCGGCGTGAAACCGCCCAATCCGAGCTGGGGCAAGATGCTGGCCGACGCCCAGACCCTGCTCTATGTCGATCCGCGCCAGGCGATCTTCCCCGGCCTCGCCATCCTGTGGGCGGTGCTGGGCCTCAACCTGCTGGGTGACGGATTGCGGGACTTCCTAGACCCGCGCCTGCGCAAGATCCGGGCGATCTGAGCGTATCGCTTAACCGACTTTCCGACAGGATGGTCGGAAAGGTCAGCCGCGATCGCGCGTCCGGATCGGCTCGGCATAGGCCAATTCGACGTCCCAGGGGAACAGGATCCAAGTGTCCTGCGAGACCTCGGTGACGAAGGTATCGACCATCGGACGACCGGCCGGCTTGGCATAGACCGTGGCGAAATGGGCCTTCGGCAGCATGTCGCGCACGATCTTGGCGGTCTTGCCGGTGTCGACCAGATCATCGACGATCAACCAGCCCGCACCATCGCCGGCATCGGCCGGTTTCAGAATCGAGGCTTCGCCCTGTTTCTTGTGGTCGTAGGATGCGATGCAGACCGTGTCGATCAGGCGCACTTCCAGTTCGCGCGCGACGATGGCGGCGGGGACCAGCCCGCCGCGCGTCACGGCGACGACACCGTCCAGCGGCTGCAGGTCGGCCAGGCGCCAGGCCAGGGCACGGGCATTGCGGTGAAGTTCTTCCCAGGAGACCGGATAGTCCCGGATGCGCGGCTCTTTCATCGTCCGATCGTCCGTCTATGGTGAATTGGAATGGCGATCTGACTACCCGATGGGCGCGCAACGGGCAAGAAAAACCCCCGGCGAGCTACCCGCCGGGGGTTTTCGGTTCAAGAATGCCCTGTCGGACTAGCGGGCGAAACGCACCGCAATGAAGATCTTGCGGTCGCCGCGCAGCACCTTCAGCAGAACGGAGGACCGTCCTGCATCCAGCGCCTGCTTGACTTCGCTCTCGACCTCACCCGGATTGCCGACCTTGTTCTGGTTGACCTCCAGGATGACGTCGCCGCGACGCAGATCCTTCTCTTCGGCATCGGAACCCTTGGCGACATCGGTGATGATGACGCCGCCGCCTTCACCGCGATCCACGCCAAATTCCTCAGCCAGGACATCGTTCAGGGACGCAATCTCCAGACCCAGGGAATCGAGCTTCTTGACCTGGGCGGACCCGCTACCCTGGCCCCCCTGCTCCCCGGTTAGCGAGGCAAGGTCGATCTTCTCACGCTGGCCCAGCGTCGGCGTCAGGTCGACTTCCTTGCCGTTGCGCCAGACAACCACATCCACCGGCTCGTCGACGGCGGCATTCGCCACCAGCCGCAGCAGTTCACGGGTATCGGCCACCGGCTTGCCGTCGAACTCGATGATGATGTCGCCGGCCTGGAAGCCTGCTTCGGCTGCCGGCCCGCCGTCATGCACGGTGGAAATCAGCGCGCCCTGCGCCGTCGCCATGCCCAGCGAATCCGCGATGTCGTCGGTCACTTCCTGGATGGAAACGCCCAGCCAACCGCGCCGGGTCGAGCCATAGGTCAGGATCTGGCTGACGACATTGGCCGCCTGGTTCGACGGGATCGAGAATCCGATGCCGATCGAGCCGCCGGTCTGCGAGAAGATGGCCGTATTGATGCCGATCACCTTGCCGTCCATGTTGAACAGCGGACCGCCGGAATTGCCCCGGTTGATGGAGGCGTCGGTCTGGATGTAATCGTCATAGGGACCGCTCTGGATGTTGCGGCCGCGCGCGGAGATGATCCCCGCCGTCACGGTGCCACCAAGGCCGAGCGGATTGCCGATCGCCACGACCCAGTCGCCGACGCGCGCCGCGTCGGAATCGCCCCATGGCACTTCCGGCAGGGACTTGCCCTCGGTGTTGATGCGCAGAACCGCCACATCCGTCGCCGGATCCGAGCCGACGATTTCGGCCGTGTATTCGGAATCATCCTGCAGGATGACCTTCACCTCATCCGCGCCGTCGATGACATGGTTGTTGGTGATGACGATGCCTTCCGTGCCATCAATGATGAAGCCGGAGCCCAGGCTTTGGGCGCGGCGCGGCTGCTCGTCCCGATTGCCTCGGCCGAAGCGCTCCAGAAACTCCTCGGGGAACGGGCCCGACCGCTGCACCGCGGTTTCCGAAGAAATGTTCACCACCGCCGGCAGCAGCTGCTCCGCCAGGTCGGCGAAGCTTTCCGGCGCCCCCCGGGCAAAACCCGGGCGCGCGGCAAGGAACAAAACCGCCGTGCAGACCGTCATGATGGTCAGCAGGCGCAGCAGGCGGATCTGACTGGCGGACCCGTCGGCGGCCTGGGTCAGGGCGCGCGGCCGCGACCGGTCGACACCGCTGCGATAGGTTTCGGGCTGTCTGAGATGCGTCATGTGCTTCCTCTATAGTCTCGCGCCGGTGCGTGCCGCCGCGTCTCTGATCGCGGGTTACGATAACATGGCCTGTCGGACGTGCATCCGGTTTTCCCCGGGCCGGTCCCCGGTCCGGCAGTCGCCGCATCGGGAAAAATGCGCTTCTGCGATTTGGTGCGCGAACCGGGCGCCGTCAATGCGGGCTGGCCGCGGGACGGCGCAATGCCACAGTTTCGCCTCAATTTCTGGCGATCCGGGCCAGTCTGCCGCGCCAAAGCAGGGTTGCGAAACACGCAAATGTGATCACCCCGGACAGGGCGATGGCCCAGGCCATGGGCAGGGCCGAGCCGTCGAATCCATGACCAACCAGCAGGCCGACCCCCGAGGCGATGGCGTATTGGAAGGTGCCGTAAAGGGCCGATGCCGTACCGGCCTTTTCGGGATAGGGCGCGACCGCACCCGCCTGGGCATGGGGCAATACGATGCCCATGCCGATGGAGAAGACCACCATCGGTGCCAGGACCGTGGCGACGCTTTCCACGCCGGCCAGCAGGAACAGCAGCATTGTCAGGCCGCCGACGGCATTCAACGTTGCGCCGATGCCGACCGCCCGGCGCCGGTCCGCGATCCGGGATGCGGTCCGTGCCCCGATGATGAAACCCAGCACGGCGGCGGAGAAGCAGAAGCTGAACTGGGTCGGCTCAAGGCCCAACACGGAGATGAAGACGAAGCTGGAGCCGGAAATGAAGGCGAACAGGCCGGAATAGCTGCCCGCCGCGCAGAGCGTATAGCTGATGAACCGCGGGTCGACGGTGAGGCTGCCGATATTGCGGGCGATGCGCCGCGGGGAGGTCGCCGCCGGATCGCGCATCCGGTTGGTTTCGGACAGCATCAGCGCACCGCCCAGAAGGGCCAACCCGCCCGCCGCCGAAAGGGCGACGAAACATGCCTGCCAGCCGAAGGCATCGGTCAGATAGCCCCCCAGAATCGGCCCGACCAGGGGCGCCAGGCCCATCGCCGCGGCGATCTTGGCCAGGACCCGGCCGGATCCGTCCGGGCCGTGCACGTCGCGGACGATGGCGCGCACGATCACCTGCCCGGCACAACCGCCGACGGCCTGGACGAAACGCGCCCCGATCAGCACCTCCATGGTCGGGGCCATGATGCAGGCGATGGAGGCCGCGAAATACAATGCCAGCCCGAACAGGATGACCGGCCGCCGCCCGAACCGGTCCGACAGCGGCCCATAGATCAACTGGGAGAAGGCGAAGGCGATCATGTAGACCGACAGGGTCAGCTGAACGGTCGCGACATCGGTATCGAACGCCGCCTGAATACCCGGCAGGGCGGGCAGATAGAGGTCCGTTGAGATCGGACCGATGGCCACGATCAGGACCAGCAGGGCCGTGGCGGCCCGGCTGGCGGGATCTGAAAGAAACTTCATTCTTGTGGCGGTCCATTGCGGGTGAGGAACAGGAACTGGCACAGCGCGGTGATCGCGACCAGCAGGATGACGACCGCCAGCAATCGCGCCGTTCCGTCATAGAGCGGCTGAACGATCAGGCTGGTACTGGCGGCGCAGAAGAACTGAAAGAAGCCCAGTACCGCCGAGGCGCTGCCCGCGACGCGCGGAAACGGGCGCAGGGCCTCCGCCATACTGCCCGGAATGACCATGCCGAAACCGATCGTGTAGACGCTCATCGGCGCGATGACGCGGAACAGCGTCAGCTCTCCGGACAGGGCCAGCAGCAGCCCGGACCCGCTCAGCAGGAAGCAGCATCCGAACAGGACGACCCGGCGCGGCCCCCAGCGCGGCACCAGCCGGCCGGCCAGAAAACTGCCGGTCGCATAGCCCGCGACGGTGAAGATCATCAGATAGCCGAACGTGTCCGCTCCGATCCCCAGCTCCCCGATGAACAGGAAAGGGGCTTCGGTGAAATAGGCGAAGAACCCGGCGAAGGCGAGGCCCGAAATCAGCACCTGCCCCATGAAGAAAGGCGTGCGCAGAAGGTGAGTATAAATTCCGATCAGCCGCCCCGGCCGCAACGCCTCCAGGTTCTTCGTCTCGTTGGTTTCTTTCAGGCGAAAGACGCAGACGGCCAGAAGAATCAGCGCCAGACAGGTGAGCAGCACGAAACTGGCACGCCATCCGATATGGGTCTGGATCAGACCGCCCAGCATCGGCGCCAAGGCCGGAACAACCGCCAGAGCCGTCCCCAGAATTGCAAAGGCCCCTGCCGCCGACGGGCCGTCGAACATGTCGCGCACCACGGCCCGGCCGACCACCGGCCCGACGCAGGCAACGAACCCCTGCAGGAACCGGCCGGTCTGCAGCGCCTCGATCCCCCAGGCGAAGGCACAGGCCAGGCTGACAATGGCATAGAGAACCAGTCCGGAGAGCAGCACCGGCTTGCGGCCATAGCGGTCGGACAGCGGACCGAACAGCAGTTGTGCGCCGGAAAAGCCGAGGAAGAACAGGGTCAGCGTCAGCTGCGTCTCGCTCGGCGCGACGGAAAACTCCTCGCGGATCGCGGGCAGCGACGGGACATAGAGCGCCATGGAGGCAACGCCCATTGCGACCAGAGCGGTGATCAGCGCCAGGAATCCCGGCGCGATGCGTGTCGCCATGCGACCCGTCCTTTCCTGTCGTACGACCCGCCGACAGGGGACAGTCGGTCAGCCGATCCGGTGCAGCCGCGCACCTTCCGAGCCCAGCCAGTCCCGCGCCGTCCGATACTCCGGATAGACGGAGGCGACGGTGCGCCAGAAGGCCGGGGAATGGTCCATGTGGACGAGATGCGCAACCTCGTGGCTAACCACGTAGTCCAGGATCGGGGGCGGCGCAAGGATCAGCCGCCAGTTGAAGGACAGATCGCCATTGGCGGCGCAGGAACCCCAGCGCGTCCGCTGGTCCCGGATACTGATCCGGCCCGGCCTGCGACCCAGAGCGGCAGCGCGCTCCAGCGCCAGAGGCCGGATTTCCGCACGCGCCCGCCTCTTCAGGAAATCGGTCAGGCGCCGCGACAAATGCTCCGCCCCGCCGGTCACGACCAACGCCCCGTCCTCCGCCCGAACCACGCCGCGCGCTTCCGGCATATGAACGATGCGATGGTCCTCGCCGCGATAGGGCACGATCCCGTCCGGTACGAAGTCCACCTTGTCCGGCAGCCCATCCAGCGCCTTCAGCGTCCAGCCGGCATTGCGGTCGAGAAAGCGCAGGGCCTCCGCCTGCGCCACGCCGGGCGGCACGGTCAGCACCGGCATGCCCTGGGTTGCATCGACGGTCAGCTTGATCCGCCGCGCCCGGGGATGCCGGCGCAGCATGATGTCGACCGGCCGGCCGTGCAGGTCGACGCGGACCTGTGTCTCGCGCGGTCCTTCCGGGGGTCGTTTGACGATGCTGCGGAAAAAGCCCATGGACGCTGTCTAGCCTGAATCGGACTGGTCCGGGAAGCCGTTCCGGCATAAGGTCCCGGCGTCATGACGGTATCCGACCCGCCCACTGCCGGACGATCCGGCCTTTCGCCACGTATTGCGCCCCTGGTTCTGCTGATCCTCGGCAGCATGTGGGGTCTCAACACCTCGTTGATCAAGCTGGCCGGACTGGAGGGCGTGCCGCCGATCGGCCTGTCGACGCTGCAGATGTCCGGCGCCGCCATCATCGTGGTGCTGTTCTGCCGCTGGCGCGGGATCGGTCTGCATTTCGACCGGGCGCATCTCTCCTATTATCTGCATGTCGGGATCCTCGGCACGGCCGTGCCCAGCGTCAATCTGGTCAACACGCTGCGCGAACTGCCCGCCGGCGTCATGGTGCTGGCCATCGCGACCGTGCCGCTGCTGACCTATCTCGGCAGTCTCGCCCTGCGGATGGAGCGATTCGATATCGGCCGCTTCCTGGGTGTGCTGCTGGGCCTGGCCGGCGTCGCGATGATCGTCCTGCCGCGCACCAGCCTGCCGGAAGCAGAGGATACGACATGGTTCCTGATCGGTATGATCACGCCCGTCCTGTATTCCTATTCCGCTATCGCGGCGGCCCGGCTGCGCCCCGACAATGGCAGTTCGGTCGGCCTGGCGGGCGGCATGCTGGTCTGCATAGCCGCCCTGTTATGGCCGATCGCGGCGCTGACGGCGCAGATCTATCTGCCGAATGTCGTCGCGCCGGACACGGCAACGGTGTGCATCGCCATCGTGACCCTGGTCACGGCACTGGCTTACTTCCTGTATTTCGAACTGATCCGGGCGATCGGTCCGGTCAGCATCAGCGTCGTCGGCTATGTCGTCACCCTGACCGGCATGATCTTCGGGATGATCTTCTTCGGGGAGAGCCATTCCGGCTGGGTCTGGGGTGCCGCCGCGCTGATCTTCACCGGGCTCGCCCTCGTCAACGGCCGACAGGCCGCCGGCGCGCTGATGAGTTCTGTGAAGGGATAGGCCGGGTTTCGTGTTCCTGCGAAAGCAGGAGCGCCCGAACCGGCTATTCGTAAACCGCGACAGGGTCGCCTAGAACATCCATCACCGGTTCGATCCCCAGGCCGGGTCGGTCGGAGACGATCAGGCATCCGTCGGCAATTGTGGGCGCGCCGGTAGCGATTTCACCGTCATTGTAGTTCTGCAGATCGGTGGTGTTCAGCAGCATGTCCGGCGGGGTCGAGGCGGCAAGATGGGCGACGGCGGCCGACGCGATCTCCCCGCCCCAGACATCCTCAACCGTCATCGGCAGGCCGCGTGCGGCGCAGATATCGCGGATCAGGCGTGCCTTGGTCAGCCCGCCCTGCTTGGCGATCTTCACACAGATCGTGTCGCAGGCATCGTCGGCGATGGCCCGGAACAGGTCGTCCGGGGTCTTGATGGCCTCGTCCAGTTTCAGCGCATGGGACGTCCGGCGCCGCACCGACAGGCAGTCGTCATAGCTGTCGCAGGGTTATTCGAACGTGACATGCAGGTCTCTCGTTTCGTATGCGAAACGAAGGGCCTGATCCCGACGCCACCCACGATTGGCATCGACGATCAGCGATTCCCCCGGCCGCATCAGTGCGGCGACGGAACGGACCCGTGCAGCCTCCGCCGACGGGTCGCCGCCGACCTTCATCTGGAAATGCCTAAAGCCCTGCGCCCGGTAGTCGGCCAGCCGTGCGTCCAGATCGTCATGCGGCGGCTGCGGGATAGACCGGAAGATCGGCAGCGCCTCCGACCGACACCCGCCCAGCAGCATATGGCAGGGCACGCCCAGCGCCCGTCCCGCCAGATCCCAGCAGGCGACATCGATGGCGGATTTGGCATAGGCGTGACCCTGAAGCCAGCGGTCCATTTCCGCATCCACCGCCGCCGGATTGCGCGGATCGAGCCCCAGCAGGCGGGGCGCCAGTTCCGCCACCACTGCCGGGATGCCCTTGTCATGGGCCGGCAGATAGAAGGCGACCATCGGCGCGCTCTCCCCCCAGCCGGTCAGGCCCGTGTCGCTGTCCAGCGCCACGACATGGGCGGTCCCGGCATGCATCTCGAACCCCTTGCCCCAGCGCCAGGGCCCGCCCTTGATGGGCAGCGGCGCAGCATAGAGACGGATACGGGCGATTTTCATGGCGACCCCTAGGCGGCTGCGGAACGGCGGCGACCTTAGCCGCCTTGCAACTGTGTTGAAAAGCGTATGGATCGACTACCATTCCGGCAAACGGAAACGGGAAGGCGTCACGATGCTGTTGAAACGCGACGAGTTGGAAGCCATCCGGGACGGCCGGCCAACATCCGTCCACCGGGTCTGGCGACGGCCGACGGTGAAGGCGGGCGGGACGCTGAACACGCGGATCGGACAACTGGCAATCGACGCCGTGACGCCGGTGGACCTGGCCTCCCTGCCCGACGCAGTTCAGGCGCAACTGGCCGGACGCGACGGCCAGGCCTATCGCATCGACCTGCATCTTGCCGGGCCGGATCCAAGGATCGCCCTGCGGGAGGATGCCGATCTGACATCAGCGGATATCGCCGGGATCCGGACAAAACTGGCGCGACTGGACAAGGCCTCGGCACGCGGTCCCTGGACGATGGATGCCCTGACCCGCATCGCAGAACAGCCGGGCGTGGTCGCGAAGTCACTGGCGGCAGAGGCGGGGGTGGAGCGGGACCGGTTCAAGACCGACATCCGCAAGCTCAAGGCGATGGGCCTGACAATCAGCCTGGAAATCGGTTACCGCCTGTCGCCCCGCGGCAAGGCCTTTCTGGCCGCTTCCCTTCCCCGGGATGAGACCTAGCTTCCCACCGGAAGATGAGCGAGGGCAGGATGTCCAGGGACCCCAGACGCTGGCTGACGGTGACACCGCAGGGATTGTACTGTGCGGCGGGCGACTTCTATGTCGATCCGACGCGGCCGGTGGAGCGGGCCGTCATCACCCATGGCCATGCCGACCATGCCCGCGCGGGCCATGGCAAGGTGCTGGCAACGGCGGAAACCCTGGCGATCATGCAGAGCCGGTTCGGCGCGGACTGCTGGGGCGCGGCACAGGCGGTCGGCTTCGGCGAGCAGGTCGGGATCGGCAATGCGGCGGTCTCCCTGGCCCCCGCCGGGCATGTCCTGGGCAGCGCGCAGGCGGTGCTGGACCATGACGGCGGTCGGGTCGTCGTTTCCGGCGACTACAAGAGGCGGCGCGACCCGACCTGCGCGGAATTCGAGCCGGTGCCCTGCGATGTCTTCGTGACCGAGGCGACCTTCGCACTGCCCGTTTTCCGGCATCCGGACGATGCGGGCGAGATCGCGAAACTGCTCGATTCCTTGCGCCTGTTCCCGAACCGCACGCATCTGGTCGGCGCCTATGCGCTGGGCAAGGCGCAGCGGGTCATCCGCCTGCTGAGGGAGGCCGGGTATGACCGCACGATCTATCTGCACGGCGCGCTGGAGGCCTTGTGCACGCTTTATGAAGGTCTGGGCGTCGCGCTGGGACCGCTGGAACCGGTCGCCGGGAACAAGAAGGACAAGGCGGGCGAGATCGTGATGTGCCCGCCGGGCGCGCTGAACGACCGCTGGGCGGCGGGCTTCCCCGACCCGGTCACCGCCATGGCATCGGGCTGGATGCGGGTCCGGCAGCGCGCCCGCCAGCGCGGCGTCGAACTGCCGCTGATCCTGTCCGATCATGCCGATTGGGACGAGCTGACGCAGACCCTGCACGATGTCGGCGCGCCGCAGGTCTGGATCACCCACGGCCGGGAGGACGCACTGGCCCATTACGCGCAACAGGCCGGCTTCCAGACCGAGGCCCTGTCGCTGGTCGGGTTCGAGGAGGGCGAGGACGGATGAAGCGCTTCGCCGATCTGATGGAGCGGCTGGTCTATACCGGCGGGCGCAACGCCAAGCTGGCGATCCTGGCGGAGTATTTTCGCACCACGCCGGACCCGGACCGGGGCTGGGCGCTGGCCGCCCTGACCGACGGCTATGAGACGCGCCTTCTGACCCCGGCGGCGGTGCGCAAACTGGCCGAGGCGCGGACCGATCCGGTGCTGTTTCGCCTGTCCTACGATTATGTCGGCGACCTGGCCGAGACGACCGCGCTGATCTGGCCGGACACGGATGAAGGCCCCGTCGATCCCCCGCCCCTGTCCGAGGTCATCGACACGCTGGCCGGGACCAGCCGCGCCCGCGCGCCGCAGCATGTGGCCGATTGGCTGGACCGGCTGGACGGGTCCGGGCGCTATGCGCTGCTGAAACTGCTGATGGGCGGATTGCGGGTCGGCGTATCGGCCCGGCTGGCAAAGACCGCCCTGGCGCAATATGGCGGCAAACCGGTCGAGGAAATCGAGGAGTTGTGGTTCGGGCTGACCCCGCCCTATGGCGATCTGTTCGCCTGGCTGGACGGCCGAACCGCGGCACCGCAGGTCGATACCAGTACGCTGTTCCGCCCGGTCATGCTGGCCAATCCGCTGGAGGACGGAGACCTGGACCGCCTGGCCCCGGCGGAATACCGCGCCGAATGGAAGTGGGACGGGATACGCGTCCAGCTGGCCGCGAAACACGGGGAGGCACGCCTGTTCACCCGCACCGGCGACGAGATCGGCCCGGCCTTTCCGGACATCGCCACCCGGGCGGATTTCGACGCGGTGCTGGATGGCGAACTGCTGGTCCGTCGGGACGGCGAGATTCGCCCCTTCAACGATCTGCAGCAGCGCCTGGGCCGCAAGACGGTCACGGCCGCCATGCTGCGCGACTATCCGGCCCATCTGCGGGTTTACGACATCCTGTTCCATGGCGACCGGGATTTGCGGCCCGACCCGTTCGATACCCGGCGCGCGGAACTGGAAGCCTTCGTCACCGGTCTGAACCGCGACTGGCTGGACCTGTCGCCCCTGGTGCCTTTCGACGACTGGGGTGTCCTGCGCGCGATCTGGGACGGAACGCGGGAGGCCGGGATCGAGGGGTTAATGCTGAAACGGGCCGACGCGCCCTATACCGCCGGGCGCCCGAAAGGACCCTGGTTCAAATGGAAGCGCGCGCCGCTGACGGCCGATTGCGTGCTGATGTATGCCCAGCGCGGCCATGGAAAGCGCTCGTCGCTGTATTCCGACTTCACCTTCGGCTGCTGGCGCGACGGGGCCGACGGCGCCCCGGAACTGGTCCCGGTCGGCAAGGCCTATTCAGGCTATACCGACGCGGAGCTCAGGGAGATCGACCGCTGGATCCGCCGCAACACGGTGGAGAAGTTCGGCCCCGTCCGCTCGGTCACACCCGAGATCGTGATGGAAGTGGCATTCGATTCCGTCCACCCGTCGAAACGCCACAAATCCGGCATTGCCATGCGCTTTCCGCGCATCCACCGCCTGCGCACCGACAAGCCGGCGGTGGAGGCGGACCGGGTCGAGACCCTGGCGGCGATGATAGAGGGATAAGACGGGGCCCTAACCGCGTTCCCCGCGCATCGCCCGGACTTCCGCGCGCAGCGCCTTCAGCTCGGTCATGATCTCCTTATGCTCGCTTCCAAGCTCGCCGCGGGTTTCGGCTTCGGCGGCCTTGTGCTCTTGGCTCATGCTGTCGACGATGATGGCGATGAACAGGTTCAGGACCGCGAAGGTGGTCAGCAGGATAAAGACCACGAAGAACAGCCAGGCCTGGGGATAGACTTCCATCACCGGCCGGACGATCCCCATGGACCAGCTTTCCAGCGTCATGATCTGGAACAGGGAATAGACGGATTCCCCGATGGTCCCGAACCAGTCCGGAAAGGCCTCGCCGAACAGCTTGGTCGCCATGACCGAGGCGATGTAGAAGACCAGCGACAGCAGCATGATGACCGATCCCATGCCCGGAATGGCGCGCAGCAGGGCCTGCACGACCAGCCGCATGGAGGGCACCACCGACACCAGCCGCAGCGCGCGCAGGATGCGCAGCGCCCGCAATACCGACACGCCCTCGCCCGCCGGCACCAGGGTCACGCTGACAATGACAAAGTCGAATACGTTCCAAGCGCTCTTGAAGAAGGACAGGCGATAGACCGCGAGTTTCAGAAGTATCTCGACGACGAAGATCGCCAGTGCGATCTTGTCCAGTGTCTTCAGCAGCCCGCCGGCATGGGCCATCGCCGTTTGCGATGTTTCCAGGCCGAGGATCAGGGCATTGGCCACGATCACCCCTGTGATCGCGTTCTGAAACGCCCGTGATTCAATCAGCGCCTTGATACGGTCCATGAAAATGCGGCCTCCTCACGCCCACAATGTTGCGCGGCATAAGAAGGGGGTAACGGTCGGAAAATCAAGCGCCGGCAGCGCCTGCAATGGCCTGATTCGTCGCCGCCCAGATGCAGAGCTGCGGATAGGTCGGTTCTTCCAGCCCGATCAGAGGCAGGCCGGTCTCTTCCCGGAAGGCCCGGAAGGTTTCGGCGGTAAAGCTTTCCACCGGGACTCCCTTTGCGATGGCCCAGTCGACCGCCTCGATCTCCTGCCCCCAATAGCCCACGCGCGGGGCCGGAACATTGCCGTGGATCGTCTGCATATGGGCGATCTTGGGGTCGTTCCGATAGGTCCGCCAGATATCTACGTAGAGGAAATCCACCGGCACCACCGCCGGGTCGTGACGATATGTCAGCAGGTCATGCTCGACGATCTCGACCTTGTCGCGGGTCGGCCAGTCATCCAGGCCCGCGAAATCCTGCGCCAGGGCGATGACTTCGGCGTCACGTTCGACCACGGTTACCTTGGTGACTTCCGGCTTGGCAGCGACAGCATAGGCCATGATCGCCATGCCCAGTCCGCCGATCAGTACATGACCCGACGCGGCCTCCAGATGCGGCCACTGGCTTTCGATTTCCATCGGGTTGACGGTCATCCAGGCGTCGTTGTTGCGCATCAGCCCGAACTGCATGTGCCGGATCTGACGGTGCCCTAGGAAATAGCCGGGACCGGCCGGAAAATAGGCCTGCCACAGTTTCCAGTTCGCGCCCTGGGCCTTGCGGAATTTCGGGATCGGGAACGGCGCATAAGGCAGCGCCGGCCGGTCGCCCACCGGCTCCGGTACATAGGATTCCACAATCGGCACCGCATCCCCCAGCATCATCGTCTCCTCGCCTCACCGTATCGATGCGACCCTAGGGTGCGATCACCTTGACGTCACGTCTTTTCCGACATTTCTCCCGCCTCCGCCAGCGCCTGCCACAGCGCCTCTCCCACCAGGCCGCCCCGGCGGTCTCGTCGACGCATTACCATCAGGCGCGAATGGCGCACCGGATAGCCGGCGAGGTCGAGCCGGACCAACGCGCCTGACTCCAGATCCTGCCGGATCATATGTTCCGGCATGCCGCCCCAGCCCATGCCGGCCAACAGAATCTCCCTCTTCGCTGCGAAGTCCGTCACGGTCCAGCGCAGCCCGTCCGGCAGGACGTCGCGGGTCTGGTCATAGGCGCCGCGCCCGGTCCCTGCCACGACGACCTGAACAAAGGCGCGCATGGCCGCGTTTTCGATCGGTCCGGTGCCCGGCGCGGGACCATAGCCCGGGCGTGCAACGGGAATGATGTCGAGCTCCAGAAAGGGCACGCCCTCGACCTCGTCCAGCGGTGCGCTGTTGTCCGGGGCAACGATGATATCCGCCGTGCCATGCATCAGCCGGTCTGCCGCACCGCCCAGAACATCCGTCGCCAGCTTGATATGCGTCTGCGGATAACGGCGTCCCACATCGCCGACAATCGACAGGATCGGCGCCATCGGACAGGTGGCGGATACGGACAGCGCGACTTCCGGCTCCTGCCGTTCGGCCAGCCGGTCCGCCAGGGTCTGCAGCTCCTGCATCTGGTTCAGCACGATACAGGCCTGACGGTGGAAGGCCCGTCCCGCGGGCGTCAGGACCGGTCGGTAACCGTCGCGCGACAGCAGGGTCACGCCCGTCACCGTTTCCAGCTGCTTGATCATGTGGCTGACCGCCGGCTGGGTCTTGTGCAGCCTTTCCGCCGCGGCGCGGAACGTCCCCTCGCCGACCACGGCTTGCAGGACGCGCAATTGTTCGTGGGTGATCACGGTTCTCGCCCAATATGATTAGTTCATTTTATCAAGTTTATCAGAAACTATCATTATCTATCTATCATTTATCGCGCCAGATTGAGGGGGCCGGATCGGAATTCGGACCGGCCTCAACCGTCTCACTACTGGAAGGCTGACGATCATGAAGCTTTATATGAAACCCGGTGCCTGTTCCCTGGCCTCTCATATCGCGCTGCGCGAAGTCGGCGCCGCGTTCGATCTGGACCAGGTCGACACCGACGCCAAGACGACCGCCGACGGTTCGGATTACCGGAACGTCAATGCCAAGGGCTATGTCCCGGCGCTGCAACTGGACAGCGGCGAGGTCCTGACCGAGGGCGCGTCGATCCTGCAATACATTGCCGATACGAATCCCGGCAGCGGCCTGGCGCCGGCTGCCGGCACCGTCGAGCGGGCGCGCCTTCAGGAGCACCTGAACTATATCGCATCGGAACTGCACAAGGCCTTCGGCCCGTTCTTCCATGCCGGTGCCAGCGACGCCGACAGACAGTCCGCGGGCAAGGCCGTGGCGCAGAAGTTCGATTATATCGAAAGCCTGCTGGCCGACGGTCGGGCCCACCTGCTGGGCAGCGCCTTCACGGTTGCCGACGCCTATCTGTTCGTCGTGTCGAACTGGGCGAATTTCGTCGGCATCGACCTGGCGGGCTGGCCGAAGCTGAAGGCCTTCGTCGCGCGGGTGGCCGCCCGTCCGACCACCCAGGCCGCGCTGACCGCCGAGGGACTGGTCTGAGCGATGAATACGGACACGGCCCATCGCGCCATTCTCGGCCTGATGCAGACCTATTTCGACGGTCTCTATCACGCCGACACCAAGCGCCTCGGTGAGATCTTCCATCCGGACGCCCGTTACGTGAACACGGTCGACGGACATCGCACCAACCTGTCGGTGCCGGAATATTTCGCCCTGGTCGACGCCCGGACCCCGCCGTCGCAGACCGGACAGGTCCGCCGCGACAGGGTTCTGGCCATCCAGATCGGCGGCCCGAACATGGCCTTTGCCAGGGTCGAAATGGCGATGATGGGCCGGGTCTATACCGACTTCCTGACGCTGGTTTTCGACCGGGACCGCTGGTGGATTCTGGCCAAGGTATTTCATTTCGAAACTGAAACATGAAGGAAAATCCATGCCCTATGTGAACATCAAGGTAACCCGCGAAGGCGGCCCGGCGGGCACCGGCCCGTCGGTGGAGCAGAAGAAGGCGCTGATCGCCGGGGTCACCGATCTGCTGGTCCGCGTCCTTGACAAGGACCCGGCCACGACCTTTGTGGTCATCGACGAGGTCAGCCTCGACAACTGGGGGCTTCGGGGCATCCCGACCCGCGAATACCGGGCGCAGCAGGCCCGATAGAGCAACGCCGCAACGGGCGTCGGAACGAAAGGGTGGAACAGCCATGTTGAAAACCGGACTGACCGATCTTCTGGGGATCGAACACCCCGTCGTTCTGGCGCCCATGGCGGGCGTCAGCGGCGCCGAACTGGCCGCGGCGGTCTCCACCGCCGGTGGACTGGGCCTGCTGGGCGGCGGCTATTGCGACAGCGCCTGGATCCGTCAGGAACTGGACGCATTGCGCGGCAAGCGTTTCGGCTTCGGCGCCATCACCTGGGCCCTGGATCAGGATCCGGGCGTCCTGGACGTCGCCTTGTCCTATGGGCCGGAGGCGGTGTTCCTGTCCTTCGGCGACATCGCCCCCTATGCCGGCAAGGTGCGCGATGCGGGCGTCACGCTGATCGCTCAGGTTCAGACCGTCGAAGGCGCGAAAGACGCCGCCGACAAGGGCGCGGATATCATCGTGGCGCAAGGGACCGAAGCCGGCGGCCATGGCGGCGCGCGGGCCACCCTGCCCCTGGTCGCCGCCGTGGTCGATGCCGTGCCCGACCGACCGGTCCTGGCGGCGGGCGGCATCGCCGACGGCCGCGGGCTGGCCGCCGCCCTGATGCTGGGGGCGCAGGGCGTACTGGTCGGTACCGCCTTCTGCGCGGCCGAGGAATCGCTGGCCAGGCCCGGCGCCAAAAAGACCATGGAAACCGCCAGCGGCGACCGCACGATCCGTAGCACGGTCTTCGACATCGCCCGTGACAAGGACTGGCCGAAGGACTGGAATCTGCGCACGCTGCGCAATGATTTCACCGACCGCTGGCATGACGACCCCGCCGCCATGCTGCCCCAGGTCGACACCATCCGCGCCGCCTACAATGCCGCCCTGGACAAGGGTGACTTCAACGAGGCGGCCGTGATCGTCGGCGAGGCGATCGATCTGGTCCATGCCGTCGAACCCGCCGCCGACATCCTGCAGCGCATCGTCCGGCAGGCGGAAGACCGCATCGCCGGGGCGCTGACCTTCCTGCGCACGCCGTGATTGGGGTTGCTGAAGACAGATGATCCGCCATTTCGTCTTTTTCACCGCCCGGGACGGGGTCGACGCCGAACGCCTGCGCGACGGTCTGTCGATCCTGACCGACATCCCCCATGCCCGCCTACTGGAAGTCGGCCTGAACCAGAAGACCGACCCCCTGAGCCGCGAGGTCGATATCGTGGTCTATGGCGAATTCGACGACGAGGCGGCCCTGGCGGCCTACAAGGCGCATCCGATCTATCGTCAGTCCATCGAACGGGTCCGTCCGCTGCGCGAAATGCGCCTTGCCGCCAATTTTGACGCGCAGGCGGCCGTTACCGCGCCGCGGATCGATCATGAGGCGGGCTAAGGAAACGCGCCTTCAGGAGCGTTCGTCCGGCTGCTTGTCGCGGCCGATCGATTCCGCCGCGACGGTCCCCGTTTCGGACAGGGTCTGCGCCGCGACGGCAGACCGCGTGAAGGTGACCCGATCCTCGCGCGCCACCGGACCGCGGCGCAGCAGGCGCCACAGGACGAAGGCGACCAGCGCGCCGTGGATCAGCGCGGTATAGGTGAACAGCGCCGGAAACGGCAGGCCGGATTGCAGCAGGGACGCCAGCACCGGCCCCATCGCCGCCCCGGCACCGAAGACCAGCAGCAGGCCGCTGGACACTTCGACCATCTGGTCGGGTCTGGCATGGTCGTTGGCATGGGCGACGGACAGCGCATAGACCGGCATCGCCCCGGCCCCCAGCAGGGCGCCGATGCCCAGCAGCGCCCAGAGATTGTCCCCCGCAAGGAAGGTCAGGGCGAGGCCGGCGACGCAGGCCAGCGCCGCCGCGGCGATCACGACATAGCGGCGGTCGACCCGGTCGGACAGCGCCCCGAAGGGCCATTGCGCCACCGCCCCGCCTAGCACGATCGCGCTCATGAACAGGCCGACACCGGACGGGTCGAGGCCGTGCGACTGGGCGAAGAGCGGCGCCAGCGCCCAGAAGGCGCCATTCGCGAACCCGACCGCCGCGCAGCCGACGAAGCCCACCGGAGAAATCCGGTAGAGGCGCTTCAGATTGGCCCGGATCGGGGTCGCCGGGCTCGGTGAGGCCGAGGTGGTGAAGGCCAGCGGCAGCGCCGATACCGAGATCAGGATCGATGTGACCGCGAACAGCAGAAACGTCTCCGGCGATGCCAGCCCGACCATCATCTGCCCGATCGTCACCACCGTCAGATTGACGATGGTATAGACTGAAAACACCGTCCCGCGATTGGCATTGGTGGATTTCTCGTTCAGCCAGCTTTCGATGACGATGTACAGAACGGCGAAGCAATAGCCGGTGATCCCGCGCAGGGCGGCCCAAAGATAGGGTTCCGGCATCATGGCATGCAGCAGCGCCGTTACCGAGGTCAGCGACGCCATCGCCATGAAGGTGCGGATATGCCCGCCGCGGCTCAACAGATAGGGCCCGGTGAAGCAGCCGATTGTGAAGCCCAGAAAATAGAAGGTCCCCTGGACGCCGATCTGCAGATTGGAGAAGGATTCCGCTACGCCCCGGATCGGCAACAGCGTCCCCTGCAGCCCGTTGCCCATCAGCAGCAACGCCACGCTGACCAGCAACGCCGCCACCGGCGCCAGGGCCCCCCGCAACGCCATCCCGCCGGTCTGGCTTTCTCCCCGTTTCATGCAACCTCCGCTTGTCGCGACTCCCTGGCGCTCCACGATGGTCAGGGTGTTCGCATTTCCCGCAGGATGCAACAGGGCCAAAGCCCGGCAGGGTTCGGGAGACCGGTCCGGCCCCCCGATTCCGCATCAGATATAGAAGGGCGAATTCATCTCACGGCTCGCCGCCGCCGTCGGCTTGGCATCAAAGACCCGCGTGTAGAACGCGGCGTTCAGCGCCTTTGCTTCGGTCGGGAAATAGTTCAGCGCGAAGGAAGTCGCGTTCTCGACCGTATCGAAAGCATAGATCCCGCCCGGCGTGCCGGTATGCAGGCCGCTGAGCCACGTCTTCGACATCAGGCCCGGTTGCTGTTTCAGGACCGGATTGAACTGGCGCCAGGGCGCATTGTCGAACGGCAGGGCGCTCAGCCAGACCTCCGTATAGACGAAGGCGCCCGGTTCCGCGTCCAGCGTGCCACCCGGATAATGGACCGAGTTCATCTCCCGGCTGGCCTCTTCCGTCGCGACGGCGTCGAAGATGCGCGTTGTCTGGGCAACCCCGAACTTCCGCGCCTCGTCCGGGAAGTAGCCGGTCACGAAGGCCTCGGCATCGGCCACCGTCTCGAAACTGTAGATGCCGCCGGCCGAGTTGTTGCCGACACCGCTGAGCCAGGTCTTGTTCCGGAATCCCGGCAGGGCGCGGATCGCGGCATTGATGTCCCGCCAGGGGACCTGGTCGAAGGGCACGGAAATCTGCAATTCCGTGTAAACGAAGGCTTCCTGTTTCATTCTCTCTTCCTTTGATTGCGTCTGAATGTCCGCCGCCGCCATGCGGAACGGGATGCCGGCGAGTGCCGCGCCAAGACCGAGACCGAGACCGGCGGCACCGGCCCTCAGGACCCCGCGGCGGTCGATCCCGGCACTTGATCCGGGGGATTTCGAATTCATCGTGACCTCTCGATTGTTGAAAACGACCGTCCTGCGCATTAACATAACGATCGCTATGTCAATTAATATAGCGGTCGCTATGTTTCAATGAGAAATATAGTGATCGGTATCTTTTTGGTGGATGATGGCCAGAAATCCGGACCGAAAGCGGGATACACAGCAGAAAATGGTGGATGCGGCGTCGCGCCTGTTCCGCCGCAACGGCTATGACGGCATCGGTGTTGCAGGGGTGGCGAAGGAAGCCGGGGTGACCTCCGGCGCCTTCTACGACCATTTCGGATCGAAGGACGGCGCTTTTACCGCCGCGCTCTGCGCCGGACTGGACGAAGTGATCGAGGCCGTGCCCGTATTCCAGGCGGAACACGGCGCGGACTGGGTCGCCGCCTTCGCCGACTATTATCTGGGCGCCGCCCATCGCGGCGATGACGACCGGTTATGCGCCATGACCGCGCTGTCCCCCGACGTCGCCCGTGCCGGGCCGGAGATCAAAGCCGCCTATGACGAAAAGATGGGCCGCATCGTCGACCTGATCGCGCAGGGCCTGGACGGCGACACCGATGCCAACCGCCGCCGCCGCGCCTGGCAACTCCTCAGCACCCTGATCGGCGGCCTGACCCTCGCCCGCGCCACCGGCTCACCTGAACGGGCTGCGGAGATTGCAGCGGATGTGATCGCGGCGGCGAAGGGGGATTAACCCCGCACCGGCACCCGTCGATAGCCCAGCGCCTCCGCCACATGGACGCGGCGCACCGTGCCTTCGTCCTGCAGGTCGGCAAGGGTGCGGGCGACGCGCAGGACGCGGTGGTAGGCGCGGGCGGAGAGTTTGAGGCGGTCGGCGGCTTCGGTCAGGAGCTTGCGGCCCTCGGCATCCGGGGTGGCGATGTCCTGCAGGATCTGGCCGTCGGCCTGGGCGTTGGTGCGCGGCCGGCCGTCGACCGGATAGTCGGCGAAGCGGCGGGTCTGGCGCAGGCGGGCGGCGGCAACACGAGCAGCGACCTCCCGCGAGCCCTCGGCCGGCGGCGGGCGGTCCAGGTCGCTGGCGCGCACGGCAGGCACGTCGACGGTCAGGTCGATGCGGTCGAACAGCGGCCCGGAAATCTTCGCCTGATAATCGGCGGCGCAGCGTGGCGCGCGGCTGCAGGCTAGGTCGGGATCGTCCAGATGGCCGCAGCGGCAGGGATTCATCGCGGCAACAAGCTGAACCCGCGCCGGATAGGTGACATGGGCGTTGACCCGCGCGACCACCGCGCGGCCCGTCTCCAGCGGCTGGCGGAGCGATTCCAACGCGCCGCGCTGGAATTCCGGCAATTCGTCCAGAAACAGCACGCCGTTATGGGCCAGCGAGACCTCGCCCGGGCGCGCGCGCTGGCCGCCGCCAACCAGAGCCGGAGTGGAACTGGAATGATGCGGGTCGCGAAACGGCCGCGTATGGGACAGGCCATTGTCGATCATCAGCCCGGCGACGGAATGGATCATCGACACTTCCAGCGCCTCGGTCGGCGTCATCGGCGGCAAAATGCCGGGCAGGCGCGCGGCCAGCATGCTCTTGCCCGAACCCGGCGGGCCGATCATCAGCACGTTATATCTTGAATACCCGAACGCATTTGGATTATTCAGAAACTATGACAAAGACACGCGCTTACAGCTACGTCCGCTTCTCTACCCCAGAGCAAAGCCGTGGAGACAGCTACCGACGTCAGACAGAATTGAGCCGACAATTCGTTCAAGACCATCGCCTGGAACTCGATGAAACTCTCACTTTCCAAGACCTTGGCGTGTCAGCTTTCACCGGGCGAAACATCGATGGGGGGGCGTTGGGGGCGTTTGTCCAAGCCGTGGATGAAGGCCGTATCCGTCGCGGCTCATATCTCCTCGTGGAGAGCCTGGACCGCCTCAGTCGTGATCAAGTCCACAAAGCATTCCTTCAGTTCACATCGCTCCTTGAGAAAGGCATCGTGATAGCCACCCTTCAAGATGGAAAAGTCTACCATCCCGAGACTTTCTCCAACAACTTCGGCGACCTTATGGTCTCTTTGTCAGTGATGTATCGCGCACATGAAGAAAGCCTCACGAAGTCGAAACGGCTGAAAGCGGCATGGGCCATGAAGCGGCAGGACGTCTACGGTGGCGGGAAGAAACTGACAGCCCGCGCCCCGGCATGGCTGAAGCTGGCCGAGGATCGCCGTTCCTTCAATATCCTCGATGACCGGGCCGAGGTGATCCGCAGGATTTTCTCTCTGACACTGGAAGGGATCGGGGCTGGGAAAATTGCCTCTATCTTCAATGAAGAAAGAGTTCCTACATTCGGTCGCTCTCAAGGCTGGCAGGAGTCGTACATCAAAAAAATCCTGAGCAATGAGTCTGTCACCGGTGAGTTTCAGCCTATGCGGAAGGAGCGCACGGACGGAGGTTATGTTCGTCTTCCCGATGGAGACCCAATCCCCAACTACTTCCCCGCCGTTATTGATCGGGAGACCTTCCTCAAAGCCAAGATGATGCGGATCTCCAAACGGATCGAGGGGGGCAAGCGGGGTGAGCGGTTCTCCAACCTATTCACGGGCCTTGCGAAATGTGGTGTTTGTGGCGGGGCAATGCATTTCATCAACAAGGGGAAGGGTGAGCACTACCTCACCTGCTCCAATGCACGGCGGAAAGTAGGAAACTGCGCCGCCCCTTCATGGCAGCACAGGCCGGTTGAAGCCTTCATTTTATCAATGCTTCAGGAGGTGGACTATCGAGAACTTTTCCCCTCCGTCTATCAGGCCACAACTGACACCATCAAACGGCTTGATGCTGACCTCCTGGTGAAAGAGGAAGACCTCCGCAGGATCGTGGAACAGATAGACAATGTAGTCTCCCTGTTGGTCTGTCGCCCGGACAGTCCTGCCTTGATTGCGAAGCTGGATAACCTGGAGCAAGAAAGGGCTTATATGGAACAGGAGGTCTCGGCCCTTCGGCAACGGGTGGACCAAGAGCGCGACAGGTTGGAAAGCCTCCAGCATGACCACGGGGAGACCAAAGACGCCTTGGAGCGTCTCCGGGAGGTACAGCGGCACGGGGATGACAATGAGGCGTTCCGGCTCCGTAGTCGCCTCCATCAACTCCTGAAACGGACCCTCCGCTCCCTCACCTTCCGGCATATCTCCTACCGGGAGACGGAGTGGGAATGGGATGCTGAGAACACGCCCGTGCCCGAGGATCATTTCTTCATGTTCGTCCCCGAGACCCCGGAGACCGAGGGTAAGGACTGGCACGGGATGATTGAGATAGAGTTCATCAGCGTCCAGGGCATTCAACGCCACCTTTGGCTTGAGGCCGGACAGAAGGCCGCATGGGGCTTCAAGGTGGTCTCCGGTGAACTGGTGCCCGGGAGTGTTCGCTCCTATGGCCTGGAAGACGGCGGTACAGTTCAAGAAGCCGCGTGTGAGGTTGCGTAGGGAGACAAAGCGGAATGACCTGGAACCTTGATCCCCCGGACCTACCGGATACGCCGCTGGAGCGGGCCTTGATGCTCCAGAACATGTTGATTGCCGTGGCACAGAACGGCGACTTGGATCAGACCACCTATCACCAACTCCGCTCCGAGTTCATAGAAGGCGAGGCCCGCTCCCTGCTCCCCACCTTCATCCGGACTTGCCGTGACCAGGGGCAGCTATGGGGACACCTCAGGCAGGTTGCCTCCGGTGCGGGATCATGGGCGCAGCGGAAGAAACACATCTACGAAGCCTTCCAACCGCTCCTGGATCACCTGGAGGGCCGCAACAAGGCCCCGGCGGACACGGCCATTTCCGAGGCCCTGTCTTCCTTCAATCCCGATGGAGTCCACCGGGCATGGGAGAAGGCTTTGGCCAGACGGCATGAAGACCCCGAGGGAGCCATCACCGCCGCCCGGACGCTCCTTGAGACCGTCTGTAAACGCATCCTGGACGAAGCCGGGGAGACCTACGGGGACGATGACCTTCCCAAGCTGTACAGCAAGACAGCCAAGGTGCTGAACCTGTCTCCCTCGCAGCACACCGAGGAGACCTTCAAGGCCATCCTTGGCGGGTGTCATAACGTGGTCCAGAACCTCGGAACCCTTCGTAACAGGATCGGGGATGCTCATGGGCAGGGACGGAACCCGGTCAGACCAGCGCCACGCCATGCGGCCCTTGCGGTCAATCTTGCTGGGTCTATGGCGACCTTCCTGGTGGAGACTTGGCAGGGCCGGGGCGGATGACCGTCATGGGTTGGGCATGAAAAGCCGCTCTGGGAAATCAGCCCAAAACTGCCTCAGAGCATCGGCTATTTGATCGAACTCCGCTTCGGAAACGCTCAGGTTTTCATGGTCCGGGGCTTTGAGCCAGGAGCCCGCCCCGAGGTTATCAAATGGCCCCTTGAAGTATTGGGGATAGTCTTGGGCCAGTTCATCCAGCGACCGGCCTTTGCCGTGCTTATGGACGTTCACAATCAGCCGACAGGCGCTGACCAGCGGGAACCAAGGAGCCTGACGGAGCGGCCATCCCCATTCCTCCAGAACGTCAAATAGCTTCCCAATGTTGGGTTGCCAGCAGTTTCTTTCCACTTCGGCACGGTCAAAGGAATGGGCAAGTTGCCTTTCCATGAAGTCGCGGAAGTCTTTGTCCCATTGGTGAAACAAGGAAGCCAGGGCCCCGAGAGTCGTCTGTGTCTTCAAGTCACTGAGCATCATGTAGAAGTCCGCCCCGTGCTCAAAAGCGGCCTCGGCAGCAACAGACATATCCCCGTCGCCATAGGAAGGCATCGAGCCAATCCGTTCATACACCTCCTCTGAAAACCGGTTCGCCTCCTCCTCCATGTTGTTGAAGTTGCCAAGGACGCGGGCCTTCGTCTGCTCCATGTAGAAATCATGGCGAGCCAGAAGCAACTCCCGCTCGCCGGACCACAGATAGATTTGCGGTTCCATCATTGATCCTCCTGCAACACCAGCTTGCCCACAGACCCGCCCGGATAGTGGTGGTTCCCTATTGAGGTTTCCTGCCTGTTCAGGACGCCAATGCGGATTTGATCCAGGCGGTATGGTCCCCACAAGGTCAACTCCCTCCACCGCTTGGAGGTCTTCCAGTAGCCCCCGGTACTCTGTTCGTTACCGTCCGAGTCATACCAAGATGAATGGTCAACGTAGATTTGGTGCTTATCGAGTTTGTACCTCCACAGCGCCTTGGCCTTGGGATCGTACATCCAGGGTTCCCCGTAGTAGAACCCATGAACCCACTTTTCCAAGGGACGAGCCGTGAAGCGTTCAATCCGGTAGTCTCCGTCGTCGCCGGGACCGAGACGTTCTGTAGACCCCCAGTTCTTCGGATGCAGGAAGGGTATCCATATAACCGGCACCCCGGCTTGAATGTAACTTCGGGTGCGGTGCTCGAGGTTGTCATAGTCAACCCCTGTGTGCTGAAGTTCGAGAGCAAACCGTTGCCCCCGGGGGGACCACACCAGTACATCTGCCCGTCTGTCATCGGGAAGAGTTTGGACTTCGTGCTCCACTTCCGCCCTGAGACCGCGCCGAACAAACTCCTCCTTGAATAGTTTTTTGGCTTCACGGTGTTCATGGGTTTCACCCTTGCCCCAGGTGCAGTTGACCGGGGGCTTGTGGGCGAAGTGGTGAATTTTGATCCTGCCCTTCTTGAGAACCACAACAGCATGACAGTTTGGACACCTGTACTCAGGGCCCTTTTCCGCTGCATCTGCCTCCATGCGTTGGCCTTCAAGTATGGAAACCAGCATCCTTTTGCGTTCTCCTCAATTCAATAGAGCAACGCAAAATATCACCACTTTTGGTATTCACCTCCTCTGTTTTCAAACTCTTATGTAAACACCAAAGATCGAAGACACTCACCAGCGGGGACTGCGTGGCGAACCACTTCATGAGGTAACTCAAAGTCGCGAGATGAGACGTGAAATAGTTCAGTTCAGAATTGAACGCATCCCAGTTCAGGATGCGGTTACCGTATTGGTAGGGTGAGGATGTGTAACTTCGGGAACCAACTCCTATCAACACGGCCCGTGAAGTCTTTGCGCCGTAGGGCATGAGCTACACCGTCGAGAAAGCGATAGAGTTCAAAATCTGTCACCATCGTGGGCACTACCTTCACCGTCGTCACTACCCTGTAGTCATAGTCTTCCACGACACCCCAACACCTGCCGCATTCATCGCTCTGTTCTCTCAAGAGGCCGTCGAGTAAGTCTATGAGATCAAAGGCTCCAGGTGTTTCAGCGAAAAAATCTGAGCGGGTTATCCTACTATAGAAGATGCGGCTTTCCCCCGGTATAGGGGTGGGGGGTCAAGGGCACCATACAAGGGCGCAGAGGTAGTCACTTTCTGTCATGCCAGCCCGAGACTGATTGACAAACTGTTTCGTAGTTTATTACGTTTCATCGTAACGGACATAGCGATGGAATGTAACGACGTGACCCGGTATGTAGCCTATTACCGAGTATCGACCACCAAACAAGGACAGAGCGGTTTGGGCCTGGAAGCCCAGGAAGCGACCGTGGCCCGGCATATGAAGCCCGGGGACGAATTGATCGCACCGCCATTCATCGAGGTAGAGAGCGGGAAGCGCAACGACCGCCCCGAGTTGGGCAAGGCGCTTGCCCGCTGTCGCGTTATGGGCGGAACCCTCATTGTCGCCAAAGTGGACAGGCTCACTCGGTCTGCATCCTTTCTGGAGACAGTCCTTGCCTCTGGCGTCCCGGTAGTCTTCTGCGACCTTCCAGGCGTGGAAGGAGCTGTTGGGGAGTTCATTCTCAGGCAAATGGCGAACATCGCCCAACTCGAAGCAGGCTTGATTTCGGAACGAACAAAGGCGGCCTTGCGAGCCAAAGTCGAGCGGGATGGACAGTGGGATCGAAATGCCTCCCATCACCTTGTGCCTGGAGCAGGGCGGGAAGCTGCCACCAAGGCCCGACAGGAAAAGGCAAAGGCACGAGCCTCCGACCTTCTTCCTGTTATTCAAGAAATTCGAGAGAGTGGGGTCGCGTCGTTCGGTGGGATTGCCAAGGCTCTGAACGAAAGAGGCATAACCACCGCGAGAGGCGGGAAGTGGCAAGCCGTCCAGGTGCAGAGGGTCCTGGATCAAGCCGTTTGAGCCTGAGTTTCGATTAGGTTCCACCCTAGGGCAGAGAACCGGTCAGATCAGAGACGATCTGGCCGGATTTTCTTTTTGTCTCTGTCCCTCGGGGGACGGACGCGAAATCCATCAACATCATCAAAAGGACGACAATGAAAAGACCCTGCCAAATCAGCGGGTGCTCGGGGACGACGAGCGCCTATGGGCGATACTGCCCGACTCACAAGACCAGACTGCGCCGCCACGGCCATCCCTTGCAACAGGGTGTGACCAAGGGTGACTTGAAGCATTACTTGGCGCTGGTCGATGAAGTCATTGAGCGCAACCGGGACAATTCCACCTGGGACATTGCCAGCCAGCGATGGGGAGCCTTGGTCCACCGCTGCCGGGCGATCGAGGCGGCCTACCTGAACGGCACACCAATGATCAAGTTCGAGGTACAAGCAGCTCGCGAAGTGATCCGGCTTTCCGAGAACGTAAAGGTGCAGGAAGTTATTCGCACAGTATGCGCGATCTATCTTCTGGCCGAGCATCGACCCCGAACCTTCCAGTCCGACAATGCCTTTACCCATCAACTCGTTCGACGTTGCAGGGGGCTGACAGAGGCCAACGCCGGTACTTGGTACGATCACGCAACTGGAAAGATGAAGCGCGTCTATCGAGACCTTCCGCCACGCACAGTCATCACTCTTGGCCAGATGATAGCCGAAATCCTTGGGCCGGTGGGCCTCGTGGTGGCGAGAACGGATCAGAGAAGACGTGAGCACGAAAAGAAACAGCGAGAGAACCTGAAGAACGCTTTGGAGGAACTGCGGTGATCGAGAAGCAAACCATGACCGGCGCCTCAGAAACCCTTGAGCTTCTTTCCAGCAAACTGAAAAACACCAACGAGCCCATGAGCCTGCCCAACCGGCTCGAATTCGGACTGATCGACCTTCACCCGGACCTCTTCCAGCCTCGACACGAGGTCTTGGATGAGCATCACGTACAAGAGTTGGCTCGGACGATTAAGAGGCAGGGTGACCTTGATCCCATCCTCTTGCTACCTGTGGGTCAGCGGGGCGTGGTGATAGATGGACATCATCGGTTGGAGGCTTACAAACTCGCCTGTGTGACCAACACTGTCCCGGTGAACTGGTTCTGTGGGTCAGTGGAAGAGGCCGTCCTGGAAGCTGGGCGGATCAACAGCAAGGTGCGTCTGGTGATGGGCACACAAGAGCGCATGAACTACGCTTGGCGACTTGTGCTCCTCGATAGGTACACCAAGCCTGAAATGATGGAAGCATCCGGCGCTTCGGATGGGCAACTCGGCAAGATGCGCCGTTTGAAGCGCGAACTGGGCGACGCCGCCTATGATTTCACCGTATGGCAAGAAGCCCTGAACCACCATCAGATGAACAGCCGGAAGCCAATGGATGACGATGAGAGGGAGGCATACCTGGAGGCTCTGGCGAACGAATACGCCGACCGCTTGCACAAGGCTTTTGGAACCATACTCGGGCAAAACCCAGAGGTTGCCGCAAGAGCCCTCGCGTTTCACTTGGGGCGACGGCTTGAGGACGTGGTAAAGGAACTACTGCACTACGTCAGCGAGGATGCAATGGAAGAAAACGAGGATTTTTGACAATCACCATGCACCTCCTGGGACCTGCATAATGCAGGCAATCTCAAAACGGGAAGAGGAGGGTTGTTTGGCCCTCCTTCTCCCGGCGACCCAGACACCTATTCTGCGTCAGCTTTGTAAAGAGGATGCTCGTTATAGGTCGTGCGAACAGGTGCACGGTTTTGTATTTGGCTCAAGACGCTCGGTTCATTATCTCAAACGACCAGCGATAGACTGCCGAACTCACTTCGTCTTGCATACCAGAAGCTCAAAGATACGTCTCCAAAGCGTCGCTACTCATCGGATGAACCGGATTGCTCAAGAAGGGCCTCCGCTGCCTGTACGGAGTCCGCGAGCTTCGCGTTGAGCAACATACCATTTTGGCCGTAGTGGATCTCCCGATGGCAGTTGGGGCATACGGCTCCCACGTAGCTCGGGTGATCAGGGCCACCGTCGCTCAGCCGCCGGATGTGATGCGGTTCAAGGTAAGGGGCACCCTTCTGCGTCTTGAACGGAGCTGGACGACCACAAGACTCGCAGACTCCCTTTGCTCGGGAGAGAACATAGGCTTTGACGATGGCGCTACGGGTGTAGCAACTACGCTTAGCATCTGATGGCTTGCCGGCGCCGCCACCCGTAGCGGCATCGGTGGCCCTTCGACGCAGTTCCAGCAAGTCAGTTGGCAACTCTTCCAGATCAGCCTCACCCTCGCCAATGCGCTCGAGAGGAACCAGGTTGAATACTATCGCCTGTCGGGGCGCATTACGACGGTCAGGGGCTTCAACCCACTCATGACCGGCAGCCACGAATTGACCCATACAACGGACCTGTCCGCCCCCAAGCGTCTCAAAAAGGAGCAGGTCCTTGCCATCTGGAACGTGGTCGCGGATTGCTTTGTTCCCTCCCTTCCAGCGCATGTTGCCTTCTTGCCCTTCACCAAAATAGCGAAAGACTCCGTGATCCGTCCAACCGTCGGCATAGCCATGCTGAGCACCGCTGCTGCCTGTGAAGGCGAAAATCACAGGATGTTTCGCTGGCGTTGCAATCCCACCCTGCTGCTGACCGCGAAACAACGCATGTATGTCCGCTCGTCTATTATAGGTCTCACCTACTTTGAAATCTCCGAACATCTCCCTCCCTCGTTTACCTTTGACGACCAGGCAACAACTCTACCCAAGGACAAACCGCAGCGAAAGGCCGGGTATTGGAGATATAATATGAACAGGTTGTGACCGCCCGCCGCCGCGACTTCCAGCACCCGCTTGGCGGTTTCCTGCCCCTTGATATCGGCGAGGTCCGGCGGGTCCTGCATCGGCGGGGCCAGTTTCGGTTCCGGCACCGGCATGACCTGGCTGCCGTTCAGATGGTTGATTAGGGCAATCAGGTCCGGCGCGGCGGCGATGTCCATCTCACCCGCCCAGGCGGCCTCGCCGCCCTGGCTGGCCGGGCAGATCAATGCCTTGTCCATGCCGACCGCCGCCATGGCCGCGGGCAGTACCCCGGCGACCGGCGCGATGCGGCCGTCCAGACCCAGTTCCCCCAGCGCCAGATGACCGTCCAGCGCGTCGCTGGGAATCGCCTCCATCGCCAGCAGCAGGCCCAGCGCGATGGGCAGGTCGTAGTGACTGCCCTCCTTCAGGACATCGGCCGGCGACAGGTTGACCGTGATCCGCTTCGGCGGCTGGGCCAGACCGATGGCCGCCAGCGCACCACGCACCCGTTCCCGGCTTTCGGCCACGGCCTTGTCGGGCAGCCCGACCACGTTGAAGGCCGGTAGGCCCGAGGTCAGCTGGACCTGGACGTCGATCGGCATCGTTTCGACGCCCTGGAAGGCAACGGTTGTGACATGTGCGACCATAGGTCGGTTATGCCCCAAGCCCGACACGCTGTCAGTGCAAAATCACCGTCCTTCAGATTGTCTTAAATTTTTCGTGCGATTCTGCACGGATCAATCCAGCTCCTTGCCACCGGCGCCGGTCCGGCGCATCGTGCGGCTCAGGGGCGTATTGAAACGGGTGATGCGTGGATTCGCTTGAACAGAAGAGATTGCAGGCGCTGCGGGACCTGAATGTCCTGGATACCGGCCCTTCGCCGGAGCTTGACCGGATCACCGGCCTGGCGTCGCGTATTTTCGGCGCCCCCATCGCGCTGGTGTCCCTGGTCGATGAGAACCGGCAATGGTTCAAGTCCCGCTGCGGTCTGGACGCCACGGAGACGCCAAGGGAATGGGCTTTCTGCGATCATGCGATCCGCAGCGCCGACGTGATGGAGGTTCTGGACGCCCGGGCAGACCCGCGCTTCCGGGAGAACCCGCTTGTCACCGGACCGCCCGACATCCGCTACTATTGCGGCGCGCCGCTGATCACACAGGACGGGGACCGGCTCGGCACCCTGTGCATCATCGACGACAAACCGCGTGGGGAAGCCATGTCGCAGGGCAAGCGCCTGTTGCTGTCGGAACTGGCCGGCCAGGCGATCCGCGAGATCGAGCGGCTGAACGCGGCCGAGCCGGCTGTCGCAGCCGCGGTCGGGACCTAGAGCAATCAGCGTTCGCGCGCCCCACAAGAATTTTGCGTCCGTTTTGCAGCATCTTCGTCTTACCGGGTGACACTTCCCGCGAAATGGAGACGCGACATGAGACTGCAACTGGCCCTGAATGTTTCGGACATCGATGCGGCGGTGGCGTATTACAGCCGCCTGTTCGGGACGGAACCGCACAAGAGACGACCCGGCTATGCCAATTTCGCGATCGACGATCCGGCACTGAAGCTGGTTCTGTTCGAAGCGGCGGATGCGCCGGAACACCTCAACCATATCGGCGTCGAAGTCCTGGATCCGGCGGACATGCCCGTGGTTCGGGAGCGGCTGTCCGGAAACGGCATCCTGAACCGCGTGGTCGATCAGTCGACCTGTTGTCACGCGACCCAGGACAAGCTGTGGTCCGACGGGCCGGACGGGCTGAACTGGGAATGGTATATTATCACCGACGATCAGCCGATGGCCCGGCCCAATGACAAAACCTGCTGTGCCTGAGGCCCGGCAGATGGACGACCGGGCGCCAATCGGCCGGCAAGCGGGATGAGGAATCCGTGACCGAGACCGCACATGCCCGTCGCGGCGAACGCGAAGAACCGGACTGGTCGGAATTCAGGACCCGGCTGGCGCAGTTTGTCCGCCGCCATGTCGGCCCGGCCGAGGTGGAGGAAGTGACGGGCGACGTTCTGCTTCGGCTGGTCCGGCATCAGGACGCCCTGACCGGGGCGCGAAACCCGGTCGCCTATATGCATGGCGTCGCCCGCAACGCGATCACGGACCTGTACCGCCGCCGCGCCGCCGAACGCCGGGCCACCGAAGGCGCGGCGCTTCTGGAACTCGCCTCCGACGCACCCGTCAATGTCGAAATGGCGCCGTCGGAAGCGCTGGCGACCTGCCTTGTCCCGCTGATCCGCGGCCTGCCGGAACGCTACGCCGAAGCCCTCATGCTGACGGAGATCGAGGGGATGAGCCGGGACGCGGCGGCGGCGCGGCTCGGCCTCTCTCAATCCGGGATCAAGTCCCGTGTGCAGCGCGGCCGCAGGCTGCTCAAACACGCCCTGTTGCGCTGCTGCAAGGTCGAAACCAATGCCCGCGGCGACATCCTCGACTATCGACCGGTCGACGCCCGGCAATGCGGTTGCAGCCAGTCCTGAAACGCGCCCCTTCCGCCCACGGCAACCGTCTTCGGTGGGATCGCAACCCATGCCTGAATTTGAAACCGTTCTGATCTTTTCATATAGTTTCGGGAACAGACGGGAGGCGAAACCATGCGAACTGGCGCTGGACGGAAGTTGGGGCTCGGCATGGTCGCAATTCTGCTGTCCCTGACGGTCGCGGCCGGGGCCCATGCCGATCGCCGGATGGCGCTTGTGATTGGCAATTCCGACTATGCCATCGGCCCCCTCAAGAATCCGGTGAACGATGCCGCCTTGATGGTCGCTGTCCTGGAGGAAGCCGGGTTCGAGGTCACCCATGCGGAGAATCTGGCATATCGCGATCTGCAGCGCACCGTGGTCGCTTTTGGTCTGGCCCTCCGCAGCGCAGGTCCGGATGCGGTCGGCATGGTCTATTACGCCGGCCATGCCGTTCAGTCGGACGGCGTGAACTACCTTATTCCTGTCGACGCGGATATTCAGGATGAGCTGGATCTGCAAATCTCGACCCTGGCCGTCCCGACGATGATGTCCGCCCTCGATAAGGCTGGAAACCGATTGAACCTGGTCGTCCTGGACGCCTGCCGGAACAATCCGTTCGCGGCCCTCGATCGGTCGGCCAGCCGCGGCCTGGCCAAGATCGAGGCGGCGTCGGGCACGCTGCTGGCCTATTCGACAGCGCCCGGTGCCGTAGCCGCCGACGGGACGGGACGCAATTCACCTTATACCGCCGCCCTGGCACGGGCCATGCGCACGCCGGGCCTGCCGGTGGAACAGGTCTTCAAGCGCGTCCGCATCGAAGTGATGGAAAAGACCGGCGAACGCCAGGTGCCCTGGGAAAGCTCGTCCCTTACCGGTGACTTCGTCTTCATCGATGCGCTGCCGGAAACCGTGGTCGACACCACGCCGCCGCCCCCCGACAACACCGCTGAAATCCAACTCTGGACATCGATTGCGGTGGCGGAGGACCCGGACGTCTTCCGCGGCTATCTGGAGGCTTACCCGAACGGCCTGTTCAGCAACATCGCGCGGCAGCGGATTGCCACATTGGAGGCTCAACGGCAGCAGTCTGCCGCGCTCAGCGCACGGCGGGAACGCGAAGCCGAAGCCAGAACCGCCTGGGCGGCGGTAAAGGACAGTGACGACGCGGCGCTGCTGCGTTCCATTGCCGAGCGGTTCGGCGACACCGTTTATGGCGAACTCGCCCAGGTCAAGCTAGAGGCACTCGAAAAGCCGCCGGCGGCGGCGCCCGTCCCATCGTCCGTCCCACAGGTGGCGGCGTTAACGCCGCAGGCGACGTCGCCGCAAACCACCCTGCCGGCTCCCCCCGGCAATCCGGTCGACGGCACCTATCTGGTCCGCACGGAACTGCGTACGCGACAGGCATCATCCGCCAACCACATCTGCAAACAATCGTCATTGGAGGGCCGGATCGTGATCACCGACGGCCGGATCGACGCCGATATCAACGAATCCGGGGCGAACGACCACTTCTCCCTCGACGGAAAGGTGGCGGCGGACGGAACCGGCACGATCACAGTGGCCTTTCGGGACTGGTTCGGGATCAACCGCACGAAGAACCGGGTAAAGCGGCAGCAGGACGGATCATTTGCCCTGGATTTCTACGTCAGCGGCAGCAATTGCAGCGGCCGCATCTATCTGACGCGCGCGGACTAGGGCGCGGCGGCGCTCAAGGTACCGTCACCCGCCGCAGGGTCAGGTTGATCCGGCCCGGCGCGTCCAGCAGGGTCGATGTGCCTGGCAGGATCCTGTCCACGCCGTGGCGTGACTCCCGGGCCGGGCCCGTCAGCAGGGCGACATCACCGGAAGACAGCCGCACCGACCCAGTCTTCGCCCCCTTTCGGGCCGGGCCGAGACGGAAGATTGCCGTGTCACCCAGGGAAACCGACAGGACCGGCGCATCGCGCGCCGCCTCGTCGCTGTCCCGGTGCAGTCCCATCCGGGCACCCGGCGCATACCAGTTGATCAGGCAGGCTTCCGGCGGCGCGCGATAACCGGAAAGTTCCGCCCAGGCCTCCAGCAACGGTTCGGGGATCGACGGCCAGGGCCGGTCCGTCACCGGATGATGCGCCTGATAGCGATAGCCGCCCGTCCGGTCGGAGACCCAGCCGAGGGCGCCGGCATTGCTCATCCTCACGCTGAATGCCTTGCCGGATCGCGGCATGACGGGCGTATAGAGCGGTGCCTCGATCAGGCAGCGGCGAACGGCCGCGACCAGATCTTCCTGGGCGGTGCGGTCGAAAAACCCCGCATGCAGTTTGAACCCGTCGATCATCGTGCCTAATATTTAAAGACTGAACCCGAATGCCGGTATGAGGCGCCCTTTGCGTCGAATGATCGGGAACCCGAGCAAACGACGACGGATATGCTGAACAAGATAGTCGATTTCTTCAAATCCGAGGCCCAGAGTCACAAAAGCGGCCAACATGACGAACGCGAGCTTCACATCGCGGCGGCGGCCATGCTGATCGAGGCCGCAATGACGGACGGCCAGGTGGATTCGGTCGAACGTGAGCGCATCGGCGTGCTGATCGAGCGTCATTTCGGTGTCTCGCGCACCGATGTCGAGCAAATTCTGGTCGAGAGCGAGGCCAAGGCCGAAGCCGCGGTGGACATCTATTCCTTCCTGCGTGTCGTCAACGAGCATTTCGACCATGACGAACGCATCGCGCTGGTTGAGATGTTGTGGGACGTGGTCTACGCGGACGGCGAACTGCATGACCACGAGGCCAATCTGATCCGGCGCGTGTCCAGCATGCTGGGCCTGACCGATATCGAAAGCGGCGAAGCCCGGAAGCGGGTCCTGGCACGGCGGGAGAATGGCGTGGAGGATTCCGATGCCCTTCACCCGGTCGGCAATTCCGGCTGACACGGTGATGGCCGGAAGGGATCAGGCATGAGCGATATGTCGAAATCACCCTTCGAGCGACGCGCCTTCGGCAGCGGGTCCATCCTGTTCAAGGAAGGGCAGGAAGGGAACGAGGCCTACCTGATTGAAAGCGGTCGGGTGGAAATCGCCAAGCGCGGCCGCACCGACCGGCGGGTTCCGCTCGGCGTGCTGGGGCGAGGCGAGTTGGTCGGCGAAATGGCATTGATTTCGGGCCAGGCGCGCATCGCCTCGGCCGTGGCCCTGAGCGACGTCACCGTGATCGTCATCCCGCGCAGCGATTTCGAATCCCGGATCACCGCCATGGACCCGGTCATGTCCCGGGTTCTCCAGACCCTGACCCGGAAACTGCGCGACATGTCAGAGCAACATGTCGACGAAGTGGTCAAAATCCGTTGATCGTGCTGGAAAGCCTTTGACCGCACGGGCAAACTCGCAACCCTGACACGACAAACAATCGGGGGAGTGAGCGTCATGGTGCAGGCGGCAGGGACGGTCGGTGATCTGATCGACAGGGCAACAGGCAGGAATCCGGAGGCGCCGGCAATCGGCGCACCGGAGCGGGACGATCTGTCTTTCGGGGCCCTGCAGGATCAGCTCACACGCTGCGGCGCGGCACTGGCCGGGGCCGGGATCGGACCGGGGGACCGTGTCGCCATCGTGCTGCCCAACGGGCCTGCCATGGCGAGTTGCTTTCTGGCCGTCGCGACCCATGCCTGCGCCGCCCCGCTAAACCCCGCCTATCGCGAGGACGAATTCGATTTCTACATCTCCGACCTGGGCGCAAAGGCGCTGATCGTCGCCGAAGGGTCGGATACGCCCGCCATCGCCGTCGCCGAACGCCACGGCGCCAGGATCCTGACCCTGGCCGAACCACCCGCCGGGCCCGCCGGCGCCTTTACCCTGAATACCGGCGCACCGGAGGGCACTGCACGCCGCGCCGCGCCGGGTGATACGGCGCTGGTCCTGCATACGTCCGGCACGACATCCCGACCGAAGATCGTGCCGTTGAGCGGCGCCAATATCTGCGCTTCCGCCGCGCATATCGGCGCCACACTGGCCCTGAAACCGGCGGATCGATGCCTCAACATCATGCCGCTGTTTCATATTCACGGGCTGATTGCAGCGGTTCTGAGCTCCGTCGCGGCGGGCGGGTCGGTACATTGCGCGCCCGGGTTCAACGCGTTGAAGGTCTTTCAGTGGCTGGAACAGGTGAATCCGACCTGGTACACGGCGGTCCCGACCATGCATCAGGCAATCCTGGGCCGCGCGGCCCGCAATCCCGATATCGTTTCGAAACTGCAACTACGTCTGATCCGGTCCTCCAGCTCGTCGCTGCCGCCACAGGTGATGACGGATCTGGAAGCGACCTTCGGCTGTCCGGTGATTGAAAGCTACGGCATGACGGAGGCCGCCCATCAGATGGCGTCCAGCCCGCTGCCGCCCGGCGCGCGCAAGCCGGGCTGTGTCGGCCTGCCGGCGGGGCCGGAGGTCCGCATCATGGATCCGGATGGCGGTTTCGTCGCGCAGGGCGGCGAAGGCGAGATCGTGATCCGCGGGCCGAACGTCACCGCCGGATACGAAAACAATCCCAAGGCCAACGCGGAAAGCTTCCCGCCCGATCCGGATGGTCAGGGCGGGGTCTGGTTTCGCACCGGCGATCAGGGCCGGCTGGACGAGGACGGTTATCTCTGGATCACCGGGCGCCTGAAGGAGATCATCAACCGTGGCGGTGAAAAGATCGCCCCGCGCGAGGTCGACGAGGTGCTGATGGACCACCCTGCCGTTGCCCAGGCCGTCACCTTCGCCATGCCCCATGACAAGCTGGGTGAGGAAGTAGCCTGCGCCATCGTCCTGAAGGAAGGAGCGGCGGCGGCGGATCAGGAGCTGAAGGATTTCGCGGCGCAGCGGCTGGCGGATTTCAAGGTCCCGCGCCGCATCCTGATCGTCGAAGAGATTCCGAAAGGCGCGACCGGCAAGCTGCAACGCATCGGCCTGGCCGAGAAGCTGGGACTGGTCTAGCCCTTTCATGCTGCGCCGCCTTCGCCTGATCACCGGACTGACGCTGTTCGTCTATATCGCGACCCATACCTTTCCGCTGATCCTGGGCAATCACTCGCTGGCGGTGATGGAGGCGATCCGCCCCTACTGGCACGCCCCGTGGGAAACCTGGCTGGGCCAGCTGACGCTCTATGGCGCCCTTCTGACCCATATGTCCCTGGGTCTCTACGCCATCTACCGGCGCCGGCGCTGGAGCGGTATTCCCCGGGGCGAGGCCATCCAGCTGCTGTTCGGCCTGTCTGTGCCGGCCCTGCTGGCGCTTCATCTGGTCAGCACGCGGATCGCCGCCCTGCAGTACGGGATCGAGCCGTCCTATCCCTGGATCATGGCGATCTATCTGAAATACGACCCTGTTGCCGGCTGGCGGCAGGCGACGGTGTTTCTGGTCGCCTGGACCCATGGCTGCATGGGGCTCTACTACTGGCTGCGCCTGAAGCCGAGCTGGCCGAACGTCCGGTTCGGCCTCTACACCGCATCCCTGTTGTGGCCCGCGCTGGCCATGACCGGATTCTACAAGGCGGGCAGCGAGGCGGCGGAACTGACCATCGATCCGGGCTGGGTCGACATGGTGCTGCGCTATGTCGGCAATCTGGACCGCGCGGCCCAGGCCGATCTGTATCGGATCGAGGACTGGATCCTGATCGGGCTGGGGACCCTGCTGCTGGGCGCGCTGGCGGCAAGATGGCTGCGTCAACAGCATGAGAAGCGGCGCGGCATGGTGACCCTGCGCTATGAGGATGGGCGCGAATATCGCTTCAATCAGGGCCTGACGATCCTGGAGGCCAGCCGGGAATGCCGCTATCCCCATGCCAGCGTATGCGGTGGGCGCGGCCGATGTTCGACCTGCCGGGTGCGAGTGCGCCACGGCATGGACCTGCTGCCCCCGGCCAGCGACGCCGAAAGGCGCGTCCTGCGCCGGGTGCGTGCGGCGGACGATGTGCGTCTGGCCTGTCAGGCGATCCCCGCACCGGGGCGACTTGAGGTCACGCCGCTGCTGCCGCCGAACGCCACCGCGAAACAGGGCCACCCCCGGTCCGCCATGCTGGAAGGCAAGGAAGCGACCATCGCGGTCATGTTCTGCGACCTGCGCGGGTTCACACGGCTCAGTGAGGATCGTCTGCCCTATGACACGGTGTTTCTGCTGAACCGGTATTTCGATGCGATGGGCCGGGCAATCGAGGAAAGCGGCGGGCATCTCGACAAGTTCATCGGCGACGGCATCATGGCGCTGTTCGGCATCGAACAGGGGGAGGAAACCGGTTGCCGCAACGCCCTCACCGCCGCGCGGCGCATGGCGGAGCGACTCAAATCCCTGAATGACGGCCTGTCCCAGGATCTCGACGAACCCCTGCGCATCGGCATCGGCATACATGTCGGAACCGTGATCGTCGGCGAAATGGGCTACGGCCGGGCGACCCAGCTGACCGCCATCGGCGACGCGGTCAACACGGCCAGCCGACTGGAAGCCACGACAAAGGAGTTTTCGGCCCAGCTGGTGGCATCGCGGGCGGTCTTTCGGGCCGCCGGGGTTGCGTATCGCGACCGCGACTGGGGGGAGCACGAAATCCAGATCCGTGGTCGTGCACGGCCGATCCATGTCGTTGCGGTCACCGATGCGACGACCCTGGATGGCGAAGCGGCAGAGGCCTGATCGGCGCAGGCGCGGATCGCCTGCTACTGAGCGCCGGCGTCCAGCAAAGTCTGCTCCATGCCCGGGGTTCGGCTGTCGCGGGCCCAGTCCAACGCGCTGCGCCCGGTATAGTCCCGGACGTTCAGGTCCGCCTCTTCCCTGATATAGAGCTCCACCAGATCGCGGAATCCCGCCCGGGCCGCAACCATTGTCGGCGTCAAACCGCGCCGGTTGCGAACATTCACATCCGCTCCGTTCTCGATCAGGAATTTGGCCATGTCATAATCGCCGTCTTCCGTCGTCCAGAGCAGCGCGCTGTTGCCGATCTCGTCCTGAGCATTGATCGGCACGTCGACGGTCAGCAGATATTCGACCATGGCGTAATCGCCGTTCCGGGCGGCAATGGCGATGCCGTTCATCCCGGCAGAATCCGACGAGGACGGGTTTTCGCCCTGGATGACAAGAGTTTTGACCCGCGTCAGATCGCCGGACCGCACAGCCCGAACCATCTCCGATTCGACGCCGATCACCGTCTGGGCAACCACCTCCGGCGCCCGGACCAGTCCGAACGCCGCGACGACGAATGCCACAACAACAGCCAGACAGGATAAGCGCAACATTCGTCAGTCTCCCTCGATCGGCGCGGTCTCTTCCAACCAACGCAGCACCGCCTCAATTTCCGTCGCAAAGGCCAGGGCCGGCCGAACGGGACGGCGCAGCATGGCAACCGGTATTCCCAGCGCCCGCGCCGCGTCCAGCTTGGCCCGCGTCGATACGCCGCCGGCATTGCGGGACACAAGCACATCGATCCCGCGCTGCGACAGTAAGGTGCGCTCCCCCGCCAAGTCAAACGGTCCCCGGTCCAGAATGACCTCAACCTCCGGGTGATCCGGCAGGTGGGACGGCGGGTCGATCGCGCGGATCGTCAACCGCATGCCGCGCGCCGCCGAAAAGGCTGCGAGGTCCGCGCCGCCGAGGGTCACCAGTGCATGGCGGCCCAGGCCCGGCAGGGCAGACGCCAAGCCTTCCAGATCGTCGAATTCGATCCATCGGTCACCCGGTTCGGCCGTCCATCCCGGCCGGTCGAAGCGCAGGATCGGCACGCCGGTCTCGGCCGCCGCCCCGGCGGCGTTGGCGGCCATGCGGGCGGCATAGGGATGCGTCGCGTCGATCAGGGCGGAAACATGTTCGGACCGCAGATAATGCGCCAACCCCGCCATGCCGCCGAAACCGCCGATGCGCACCTCCCCCGCCAGCCGTCCAGGCATTGCCGTGCGGCCGGCCAGAGAGGTCACGACCGGCCGAACCGCGGCCAACCGATCGGCAAGCCGCCGCGCCTCCGCCGTGCCGCCAAGGATCAGGACCGGACCGGTCATGAGTCCGGCCCGCCGGTTTCCGCCAGAATCTCTCCGGTGCGGCCGACCACCATGACCGCGATCCCCGTCGCGCCGGCCGATGCCAGCGCCGTGTCACGTGCCTGCCGGGCAATGGTCTCCGCAAGCGGTATTCCGGCCTCCCGGCAGAGGCCCAGGGCCTCCGCCCCGGTATTGGCCCCGGCGATCGCAGCCTGGAGACGCGGACCCGCGCCGATCGTCCCGGCGGTCAGTGCCAGTTTCGACAGATCCAGGGTGCTGCGCGACGAATGCAGGTCCATATGCCCCTGGGCCAGTTTCGCCAGCTTGGCGAAGCCGCCGGCAATGGTGACCGTCGGCAACGGATTCCGGCGCAGGTATTTCAGCATTCCGCCGGCGAAATCGCCCATATCGATCATGGCCTCCAGCGGCAGGCCATAGCGGGCGCGCACCGCGGCCTCCGACGTCTTGCCGGTCGCCGCGGCGACATGGGTCAGACCGGTGGCACGGGCGACATCGATGCCGCGATGTATCGAATGAATCCAGGCGGCGCAGGAATAGGGAATGACCACCCCGGTGGTACCGAGGACCGACAGGCCGCCGACAATGCCCAGCCGCGGATTCCAGGTTTTTTCGGCAAGCGCCGCCCCGTCGTCGATGGAGATCTCCACTTCCAGATCCAGCGCCCCCCCGGCAACGTCGGCCAGATTGTCGGCGATGATCTCGCGCGGTTTCGGATTGATTGCCGGTTCACCCGGCGGCACCGGCAGTCCGGGTTTCGTCACCGTCCCGACACCCTCGCCGGCCCGAAATACAAGGCCGCTTCCGGGCGCAGCAGGCCGGATAGTGGCGCGGATGGTCGCGCCGTGGGTTATGTCCGGATCGTCGCCCGCATCCTTGACCACCGCCGCCCGTGCCCAGCCGTCGCCCAGGGATTTTTCGACCAGATCGAAACACGGCGTCTGGCCTTTCGGCAGGCGAATGGTCACGGATTCCGCGAAAGTACCGGACCGCAATGCGGCCAGCGCCGCCCGCGCGGCGGCGGCGGCGCAGGCGCCCGTGGTCCATCCGGACCGCAGGCGGGTATCCCCGGGCTTGCGTGACATGACCGCAGGACCTTATTAGGCTTTGTCTTTTCCGTCATGCATCCATGTCGCATTCGGAAAAGGCATTCGAGCATGGAAGAGCGTAGATATTTGTCATGACACGCGACAGTGCAACACGGGACCTGCTGGACGGCCTGCCGGAATTCGAACCGGGCTGGGTCTGGCTGGTCGGTGCCGGACCGGGCGATCCCGGTCTGCTGACCCTGCACGGCGTCAACGCGCTGCGCCAGGCGGATGCCATCGTCTATGACGCGCTGGTCGACCAGCGCATTCTGGACCATGCGCCGGACACGGCGGAACTGATCTATGCCGGCAAGCGCGGCGGCAAGCCGAGCCCGACCCAGCGGTCGATTTCTCTGCGCCTGATCGAGCTGGCCCGGGCCGGCAAACGGGTGCTGCGCCTGAAGGGTGGCGACCCCTTCGTCTTCGGCCGGGGCGGCGAGGAAGCGCTGGAACTGACCGGCGCCGGCATCCCCTTCCGCATCGTGCCCGGCGTGACCGCCGGGATCGGCGGGCTGGCCTATGCCGGAATCCCGGCAACCCATCGCGACACCAATTCCTCCGTCACCTTCATCACCGGCCATTCGGTAACCGGGGAGGTGCCGGACAATCTGAACTGGAATGCGCTGGCAACCGGCGCCCCTGTCATTGTCCTTTACATGGCCGTCAAGCACATGCCGCGTATCGCCCAGCGCCTGATCGACGGCGGCCGCGACCCGCAGGATGCCGTCGCCTTCGTGTCCAATGCGGCGACGGAGCGCATGACGGTCGTCGAATGCACCCTGGAGGAGGCCGGCGCCACCGCGGCCTCGGTCGAGCCGCCGGCAGTCATCGCCATCGGCCCGGTGGTGAAGCTGCGCGCCGCCCTGGACTGGGTCGGCCGGATGGAGGGGCGCGTGCTGGACCCGGACCCTTTCGGACAGGCTGACCGGGACGTCGCCAGTTGAGTATTCCGTCGCGGCCCGTACCCGGTCTGATCATCGCCGCCCCCTCCTCCGGCAGCGGCAAGACCACGATATCCCTGGCGCTGATGCGCGCCCTGCGCCGATCCGGGCTGCGCATCGCCCCGGCGAAGATCGGCCCGGACTATATCGATCCCGGCTTTCATGCCGCGGCCTGCGGGCATCCGTCGGTCAATCTCGACCTCTGGGCCATGCGGGCGGAAACCCGCGCCGCCCTGATAGATCAGCTTCATTTCGAAAGCGATCTGATTCTGGCGGAAGGCGTCATGGGCCTGTTCGACGGCGCTGCCGACGGGCGCGGCTCCAGTGCCGATCTGGCGGAGGAAACCGGGTGGCCGGTGCTGCTGGTCATCGATGTGAAAGGGCAGGCGGCGACGGCCGCCGCCGTGGTGCGCGGGCTGGTCACCCATCGCGACGACATCCGCTTCGCCGGCATCCTGTTCAACCGTGTCGGCGGCAGGCGCCATGCGGACATGCTGCGCCGGGCCATGGCGGAAACCGGGCTGGGCGTGCCGGTGCTGGGTTGTCTGCCGCGGGCGGAAGGGCTGACCCTGGAAAGCCGCCATCTGGGTCTGGTCCAGGCACGCGAGCGCACCGATCTGGAGCTTCTGCTGGAACGCGCCGCGGACTGGATGGTCGAAAATGCCGATCTGGACGCAATCCTGTCGGCCGCCGCCCCCAGCAGCCGCGTCGATTTCGACCCCCCGGTGCCGGTGCCGCCGCTGGGGCAACGGATTGCCGTGGCACGGGACGCGGCCTTCGACTTTGTCTATCCGCACATCCTGCAGGGCTGGCGCACGGCCGGGGCGGAAATCCTGCCATTCAGCCCGCTGGCCGACGAGGCGCCCTCGGAGATTGCCGACGCGGTCTATCTGCCCGGCGGCTATCCCGAACTGCATGCCGGCCGTCTGGCATCGAATGCTGTCTTCATGGACGGCCTTCGGCGCAAGGCGCGCGGCGGGTCGGCCGTCTTCGGGGAATGCGGCGGCTACATGGTGCTGGGCCGGTCGCTGCGCGATGCCGACGGAACCGACCATGGGATGGCGGATCTGCTGCCGGTGGAAACGGATTTCTCCCTGCGCCGCCTGCATCTGGGGTATCGTCGGGCGGAAACGGTGGCCGATACCGCGCCCTGGCCCAAGGGGACGCGGCTCGCCGCCCATGAGTTCCACTATGCGACGACACGGCATGAGGATCCGCACGCCCCGCCGCTGTTCCACGCCCAGGATGCGCTGGGCGAGGACAAGGGCCGGCAGGGCCTGTCGATCGGACGGGTTTCCGGGTCCTTCCTGCATCTGATAGACCGGGGCCGATAACCCCGAATGAGCGCGCGGACGATGGACAAACCCTTCTGGGAACGCAAAACCCTGGCGCAGATGACCCGCACGGAATGGGAAAGCCTGTGCGACGGCTGCGGCCAGTGCTGCCTGCACAAGCTGCAGGACTATGATACCGGCGACTATTACGTCACCGACATCGCCTGCCAGCTTCTCGACTGTCGATCCTGCCGCTGCAGCGACTATGCCGACCGCTTCGCCACCATCCCGGACTGCGTCCAGCTGACCCCGAAGAAGGTCTACGAGACCGACTGGCTTCCGGAAACCTGCGCCTACCGCAAGCTAGCCGACGGCAAGCCGCTGGACTGGTGGCACCCGCTGGTCTCCGGCGACCCGAACACGGTGCATGAAGCCGGGATTTCGGTCCGGGACAAGGCCGTCGCCGGCGACCCCACCGTCGACGAAATGGCCCAGCGCATCCAGCGCACCCTCGCAGCGATTATGCCGGGGAAGGGGTAGTTCGGAAAGCGCGGACTAGAACCCGCCGCAAACGTCCTTCGACCCGAGCAGACTTGTCCCATTCGCAAAACTGGTTGGGCGTTCGGTGTAGTAGCGGGCCGGAACGCCCGCAGTTCCAAACGCATTCAGCACTTTTTCCGCCTCGTCCTCTGGTAAGGCGATATCGAACATGGAGCTGGGGCTGGTACCCATTCCTCCTATCTGCGTCGTGGTCGGTCCGTTGATGTTGATCGCACCCAGCACCAGAACCTCACCGGAATTCGCACGGAAGGCGTATGTCCCATTTGAGAAGCAGATCTTCGTGTTGCGCGCTTTTTCCGTAACGTAGAGCGAGGCAATTACATAATCCGCAACCTTAAGAGGGAGCAGGTGGTAGCGGGGTTTCGTAATATCATCCGGCTTTTGCAAGGTACCGTCCGCTTCCAGAACATATCCATGAGAATGACGGAGCGTTTCGCCGGCATATGGCACTAAGCGCTTCTGCGTCGTATCAAAGGTTCTGAGCGCAAGTAGACGATTTTCTGCACCGGCCCATGTTTTGATAAGTACGAGCCCGGTCTCCGCATCGCCGTTATATGTTGCGCCGGGTTTCAGACCGGCCGCCCCAACGCATGCTGTCAGCGACAGAAGCAATGGACCGGCGATACCGCCTCGAAGGATTCGCATACTTTCCCCAATTTTGTTGCATGACTACGCTCTTTTGAGGCGAACCATGTGTCCAGATTGATCCAAATGTTAGTCCATAAACCTGTACTTTACATCCCGTCCAGGATCGCCTTCTCCGCCGGCATGCGCGCCAGGGAGGCGTCCAGACGTTCGCGCCATTTCGGGCCAGCGGCGCGGGCGGTGTCCCAGGCGTCTTTCAGCTCATAGGGCCGGTCCTCCGCCAGCACGCGGATCAGGAAGGCTGCCTGGGCCCGGTCCTTGCGGGATTTCAAGGAATCCGGGCCCCGTCGTCTTCGATCAGCGATTATGAGCTTATGAATGGCGTATCGTTCGGGTCTCGGCGCGCGAACAAGAATGCCCTCCCGATAAAGTCCAACGACATAGATTGGCTCTGCTATCAGAAAATTGAGATGGTGGAGTGCGCGCGCGCTGACATTCAGGGATTTTAGCGGGCGAATCCCTTCGTTTTCTTCAAAAGAAGGTGTGAGGAACTCAACCTCCGCACCACTTCCGCTTTGTCGCCACTTCCAAACAGCTTGGTTGTCGAGGGTGGGAATAGGCTCGAACTCCAGGTCTTCCAGGATTGAGCCTGGCGTTCTGTCCGTGCAGTCGCCAATCGCCAGCGTGAGCCTTTCAAAACCGGCGATATCTATGTCGTCCGTGACGGAGGCATCGCCCGCCGGCAGTTTGACCCCCAATTCTCCCTCATAAAGGCGGAATGCTTGTGTACCAACTAGCACGCCGCCGACCCGAAAAACCCCTGCCTCCGAGAAGGCCTTCAGCAACGACCCTGTTTTGCGGTCGACACTCAACATCCCCTCTGCTCGCAGCAACCGTACCAAAGTCGATCTTTTACTCATTTGTGCGGGCAGGGCTTGCTTCAACCGTGTTGCACGCTTCAGCCGCATCTCGATTTCAGGGCAATCCTCGCCGATATATCGATCCTTGGTCGTGGTGCCGACGCGATAGTGATCGTACCAATAGGTTTTTCCGTTGATGTCACGTTTCACCGGCTTTCCGCGAATCTCCATGACTGTTTCGTTGAGCACTAGATTTCTCAAGTCATGGTAGGCGGTGTGTGCCGATGTCGATAGCGATGTGATGTTCATGGTTTACCACACATTAAAATATTTTGTGTGGTATAGCAAAGAACGACATACCACACAAAAATAATTTTTGTGTGGTATGTATCAAGATTCCTTACCATACAAGTGTTGAGGCCGTATGGTACCACCTACCGCGTGCCGCCCGGCCGTTCGTGGTGGTGGGGCCAGCCGGGGGCGGTGTAGGGGCTGGGGCCGCGGATGTTTTCTTCGATCTTGTAGCGCAGGTGGACCGGCGGGAAGGCGCGCTGGGTGCAGTCCATGCGCTCGCAGATGCGGCACGCGACGCCGATTTCAGCGAAGCGGTCGGGATTGCCGGTCTCCAGCCCGTCGGCATAGACCATTTCCCGGGCATAGCGCACGTCGCAGCCCAGGCCGATGGACAGGACATTGCGCTGGGCACCGAAGCCGATGCCGCCCTTCACCACCGTCCGCGCGATGCAGAAATAGGCCGTCCCGTCGGGCAGTTTGGAGACCTGGGCCTGGATCTGACCGGGGTTGAGGAAGGCCGAATAGATGTTCCAGCGGCTGCAGGCGCCGCCATGGCGCGGGATCGGCAGGCCGGACAGCGTGAACCGCTTGGAGATATTGCCGGCCAGATCGACCCGCAGCATGTGCAGCGGGATGCCCCGGTTCTCCGGCCGGTTGAGCGTGGTCAGGCGGTGGCAGATCTGTTCGAACCCGGCGCGCCAGCGGTGCTGCAGCAATTCGATGTCATAGCGGCTTTCGCGGGCGCTTTTCAGGAACTCTTCATAGGGCAGCAGCAGCGCGGCGGCGAAGTAATTGGCCAGCGCGACCCGGCCGAGCGCCCGGGCCTGCCCCTCCTTCAGCCCCTTTTCTATCAGCAGCATGTCGATCACCGAACCGGCCGACAGCAGCGCGATCTGATAGGCAAGCTGGAAGGACCGGCTGGCCCCGGTCAGGCGCTGGGAGACCTCCAGCAAACGCTGTTGCGGGTGGAACCGCCGGACCATGGGCAGGTCGCCCTTTCCGCCTTCCTGCGGCTCGACGAAATTGACCCGCACCTCATGGGCCTGATGCAGATATTCGGTCAACGCATCGAGCGAGCGCGCGGAACCGCCGACCGTGCCGATCTCGCGCCGGACCCGGTCTGCCTCATCCTCCAGATCCCCGAAGTAGTTGCTGTTGGCCTGCACCATGTCGGAGACGACATCGGCCGCGGATTGCGCGCTGGCGCCGATCCCGCCGATCAACCCGCCCAGACTGCCGCGCCCGTCCGGGTCGTCGGCGGCCGACGCGGCCAGGCTGCGCGCGTCGGTCAGGGTCGTGTGATAGGCGTCGCAGACATGCAGCAGCGCCCGGGCGGATTCCGGGCTGACCTCCACCAGATCGCGGACATCGGTGTTGCGAACGTCGAATTCCTCGAAGATCGGATCGGCCAGCGCCTCCATGACATCGGAATAGAGGCGGCTCTCCTCCTCCTCCGCCAACTGATCGACCGGCACCTCGAACAATTCGGACAGTTTGAGCAAAAGTGGCACGGTCAGCTTGCGCCGGTTATGCTCGATCAGGTTCAAATAACTGGCACTGACCTCGAGTTTTTCGGCCAGGGCGGCCTGGCTGAGACTGTGTTCGCGCCGAAGCCGACGGATCTTCGGACCGATTTTCGGCGCGTCTTTCGCGGGTTTGCGGGCCATGACTTTACTCCATTTACATATAGTAAAGCATTTTCTGGAAATCTTTACAATCGGTCATGACGGTTAGCGTTGTGCGCCGCACCAATTCCCCGTATCCCAAGTGTCAGCGGCGACCACGTCGGCTTTACATCGTTTGTAAAGACATTGACAGCGCCGATCGATCATCGGATTTGAACGAGAGGACAGACCAATGGATAGCCTGGGACCGAACGACAACTGGAGCTGGGGCGACGGCAGTGGCGAGGAATGGGACGCGCCGGATTACGCGCCGGACCGCTGGGCCACCACGCGCCGCGATTTCACCAAGGAAGACGTCGCCAAACTGCGCGGCTCGATCCAGATCCGCCACACGCTGGCCGAAATGGGTGCCAAGAAGCTCTGGAAGCTGATCAATGAAGAGCCCTATGTGAACACGCTGGGCGCCTTCACCGGCTGTCAGGCGACGCAGCATGTCCGCGCCGGGCTGCAGGCCATCTACCTGTCCGGGTGGCAGGTCGCGGCCGACGCCAACAATGCCGGTCAGATGTATCCCGACCAGTCGCTGTATCCGGTGTCCTCCGTCCCGCAGGTGGTGGAGCGGATCAACAACGCCTTCATCCGCCAGGATCAGATCCAGACCATGGAACGCCTGTCCGGGGAAGACACGACCGATATCGACTGGTTCGCGCCGATCGTGGCCGACGCCGAGGCCGGTTTCGGCGGCCCGCTGAACGTCTTCGAACTGATGAAGGCGATGATCAAGGCCGGCGCCGCAGGCGTCCACTTCGAAGACCAGCTGTCGTCGGAAAAGAAATGCGGCCATCTGGGCGGCAAGGTGCTGCTGCCGACACAGCAGGCGGTGCGCAACCTCAGCTCGGCCCGTCTGGCGGCCGACGTCATGGGCGTCCCGACGATCATCATGGCCCGCACGGATGCCGAGGCGGCCCGCCTGATCACCAGCGACATCGACCCGGCCGACAAGCCGTTCCTGACCGGCGAACGCACGTCGGAAGGCTTCTACCGGATCACCGGCGGCATGGATATGTGCATCAGCCGCGGCCTCTCCTTCGCGCCCTATGCCGACCTGCTGTGGATGGAAACCTCCACCCCCAGCCTGGAGCAGGCGAAGCAGTTCGCGGATGCGATCCACGCCGAATTCCCGAACCAGATGCTGGCCTATAACTGCTCGCCGTCCTTCAACTGGGCGAAGCATCTGGGCCCGGCGGAATGCGAAGCCTTCCAGCGCGAGCTGGGCAAGATGGGCTACAAGTTCCAGTTCATCACGCTGGCCGGGTTCCACAGCCTGAACTACGCCACGTTCGAACTGGCGCGGGCCTACAAGGATCGCGGCATGGCCGGTTACTCCGAGCTGCAGCAGGCGGAATTCGCGGCCGAAGCTAACGGCTTCTCCGCCACCCGCCACCAGCACGAAGTCGGCGTCAGCTACTTCGACGCGGTCAATACGGCGACGGCCAAGGAAAGCGCCACCACGGCGATGGCCGAATCGACCGAGACCGCACAGTTCCACTAAGGCTGACAAGGGTCCATACAAGGACCTGCGGCCCGGTTTAGCGGGGAAACCGAACACCGCCCGTCGGAGCAATCCGGCGGGCGGTTTCGTTTGTGCGCCCCGGTTTGGGCGTTACCATCCGGACGGAAAATCAGGGAAGGCCCGACCGTGTTTCAGCTATCGTTGTTTCAGAAGGCATCGATCCGCGCGGCCGCCGTCGCACTGGCAGCCATTGCGGCTTTGTCTTCGACGGGGATGGCGGAGGAGCCGGACTATATCGCCGGCGAGATTCACGGCATGACGATCTTCGCCCTGCATCCCGATTCCGACCGGATCGGCAATGTCCGCACGACCGATGCGGAGACGGCACTGCAGGCCATCGGCGCGGCCATCGACCTAGCCTATCGCAGATCGCCTTTCACCCGGGAACGGATCGATATGCTGCAGGGGAAGGGGGATATCCAGTTCCTCTATGACGCCCGGCACCCCGAAGACGTCATGACTGAGGTAAACATCGCGTCCTTCGTTCCGAAATTCTACGATCCGGATCAGGGCGAGCATGTTTTCCTGGTCCTGATCGGCCGGACGGGGATTCAGTGGAGTTCGGTCGAACTGGCCGCAGCCGTCGCGCATGAACTGGCCGGACATGCCTATCAGCGCATGGAGGGCCGTCTGCTGGGCATGCGGATTCTGGACGCAGAATGCGAGGCGTATCTGGTCCATGAACAGGCGAACCAGGATATCGGCGCCGACAAGACGACGGACGAAGCCATAGCCCTGCGTCAGGCAACCGACTATCACTGGTGCGACGACTTCCGGCGCTGGACCTTGGCCGAAGGGCTGACCGTGGCGGACGAGTGGGACGCGTTGAACCCCAACGTGCCGGCGCTGCTGAATGCGTTCAAATCCTATATCGCGGAACAGGAATAGGGGCGGGGCGCCGTGATCCCCTTCTCATTCAAATCCCCGTTGACCGATTAGGACGATTGTCCTATATCAAGTCTAGGACATTTGACCTAAACCTCTTAGAGGGCGTGAGATGAACCAGTCATCGAAACGGGCACAGATCGTGGAGGCGGCGGACCGGCTGTTCTATCAGCAGGGGTTCGATCACACCTCCTTCGCGGATATCGCTGATGCGGTCGGGATTTCCCGGGGCAATTTCTATTATCATTTCAAGACCAAGGACGAGATCCTGGATGCCGTGATCGAGCAGCGGGTGGTCAACACCCGGGCCATGCTGGATAAATGGGAGATTGCGGGCGACACGCCGGAAGAACGCATCCGCAGCTTCATCCACATCCTGCTCGTCAACGGCGACAAGATCCGACAGTTCGGCTGCCCGGTCGGGACCCTGACCTCCGAACTGGCGAAGCTGGGCCATCCGGCCCTGTCAGGCGCCAATGAACTGTTCACCCTGTTCCGGCTCTGGCTGTCACGGCAGTTCGCGACGATGGGGCGGGCTGAAAAGGCCGATGAACTGGCGATGCATCTGCTGATGCGCAGCCAAGGGGTCGCCACTCTTGCCGCCGCCTTCAAGGACGAGGCCTTCGTCCGGCACGAGGTAGACCAGATGGTCGAATGGGTGGGCGCCCAGGCCGCCTGAGATCCCCAACCGACCAAACGACAATCCTGACACCGTGAAAGGACGAGAACGCATGTTCGTCGTACAGCTGAGTTTTGCCGAAAACAGGGCCCGCGCGGGCGATTTCATGGCCGGCCACAAGGCCTGGATCCAGCAGGGGTTCGACGACGGGGTCTTCCTGCTGGTCGGCAGCATCGCACCAAACCGGGGCGGGGCCGTCCTGGCCCATGGCACCAGCCTTTCGGCCCTGGAGGAGCGGGTGGCACGAGACCCCTTCGTCGCCGAAGGCATCGTCACAGCCGAAATCTTGGAAATCGCACCGAACCGGGCCGATGACCGGCTGAATTTCCTTCTCGGCTGATCGGTCCGAAACACCCTTCCCGGCGCCTGCATGCCGCGCAGCGCAAGAAACGGGTTGCGTCGGGCGGCACGGGGCGCGCACTGATTTGCGAGTTCCGTCCCGGCGGGGATTTCACTGCAGGAAAGGCAAGACCATGACCGACAAGACGATCCCCGGACCCGACGGGTTGCCGCGCTGTCGCTGGGCCGGGTCGGCGCCAGATTTCTTCACCTATCACGACACCGAATGGGGCTTTCCGGTCGACAACGACATCCGCCTGTTCGAGAAAATCTGCCTGGAAGGGTTCCAGTCCGGCCTGTCCTGGCGGACGATCCTGGACAAGCGCGAGAATTTCCGCGCCGCCTTTGTGGGTTTCGATTTCCGCAAGGTCGCGGATTTCGGGGAAAGCGATGTCGAGCGCCTGCTGCAGGATGCCGGCATCATTCGCCATCGCGGCAAGATCGAGGCAACGATCAACAACGCCAAACGCGCCTGCGAGATGGTGGAAAGGGAGGGCTCCCTGGCCGCGTTCTTCTGGCGCTATGAACCCGATCCGGCCACCCTGCCCGAGCCCCAGTCACAGACGACTTCGCCGGAATCCGTAGCGATTTCGAAGGAACTGAAGAAGCGCGGCTGGAAATTCGTCGGGCCGACAACAGTGTTCGCCTTCCTGCAGGCGATGGGTCTGATCAACGACCATGCCGAGGGCTGCATCACCCGGGAAGCCGTGGCCGACGCCAGACGCAACTTCCGTTCGCCGGCCGCCTAGCCGGGCCTCAGTTGTTTGTTGAAGTTTCGCGGGGCAACACGGCATAGTTGACGCGCAGTTCCTTCCGGAGTTCGCGTTCCCCGATGCTCGATCCCGCCACACTGGTATTCACCTTCTTCACCGCGCAATGCGCCGGAACCATTGCCCTGATTGCGGTCTGGTTCATCAACCGCGGCGTGCCCGGAATCGGCCTGTGGGTTCTGGCACGGGTGTCGCTGGGTCTGGGGCTGCTGCTGTTTCTGCTGCGCTTCGACATCCCGCTGGTCGCCTCGACACTGATCAGCACGACGCTCATTCTGTTCGGGCACATCCTGGCCATCGCCGGGTCCCGCCGGTTCATGGACCGGCCGCCCATTCCCTGGTTCTGGGCGGCGGCCTTTTTCGCCCTCTACTGGCCATTGCTGGGAGTGCTCACGATCTCGGCGCCCGATGAACCGTACCGGCATATCGTCGTCTCGACGGCGCTGTTCGTGCTGTCCTTCGTCAATGTCTGGTCGCTCTGGCCGCGGCGCAGCAATCTGGTTCAGTTCTCGCCCCGTGTCATGGCGGGCATCTACGGGGTCACCGGCCTGTTCTTTCTGGTCCGGGCCGGCCGGTACGGGGCCGCCGCACTGGGTCTGGCCCCGCCGCCCGATCCGGTCGGCGATATCGTGCTGGTGATGCTGGAAGGCACCGCCGCATCGGTCCTGATCGCGTCGACCTATATCACCATGGTGACGGAACATTTGCAGGCGGATCTGCGGCAGCAGGCGGAGACCGACCCGCTGACCGGCCTGCTGAACCGCCGTGCCTTCGACCGTCAGGCCCGGCGCGCGATGCAGGCGGCGGAACGGCACGGCGACCCGCTGTTCCTGCTGTTTCTCGATCTCGATCATTTCAAGTCGATCAACGACCGGTTCGGACATTCCGCCGGCGACCGGGTCATTCAGGGTCTGGCCGAAACCATTCTGGCGACGGTGCGCGAGACCGACCTGTCGGCCCGGCTGGGCGGCGAGGAATTCGCGATCCTGCTGTCCCGCGCCCATGCCGAGACGGCGCATTCCGTGGCGGAACGAATCCGCCGACGCATCGAAACACTGACCTTTGACGGCGGCGCCGCCGGGGCCTTCACCGCCACGCTCAGCGTCGGCATCGCCGCCCGGGATCGCGGCGACACGCTCGACACCCTGATGCACCGCGCCGACGAGGCGCTCTACCGCGCAAAGAAGCAGGGCCGGAACCAGGTGGTCTCCAGCATGGCAGAGCCGCTGCGCGCCGTCGCGGCGGGATAGCCGGACCGTCCGGCCGCGCAGCCGCTATCGATGGGTGGGCGCGCTCTGGCCGAGCCGTCAATCCATCTTGCGTTGGGACGAGGTATAGACCGACGAAGCCTCGTAATAGGAATCGAAGCCGATGCGGCGGCGCAGATCCTTGAAATCCATGATGCCGTCGCGCGGGGCGTCCTGTTTCAGGTCGGCCAGCGTGTTGACCATGGCCTGCATCGCCGACGCCATCAGGGTCAGGGGATAGGCGGCGATGGCATAGCCGATATCGGCCAGTTCCTTGTGACTGAGATCCGGCGTCTCTCCGCCCTCGACGATATTGGCCATCTTCGGGCCCGGCAGGTCGTCGCAGACCCGGCGCATCTCCTCCACCGTCTTCGGCGCCTCGACGAACAGGATGTCGGCGCCCAGTTCATGGAACTTCGCCGCCCGTTCGATCGCTTCACCCAGGCCGTGTTCGTGCCGCGCGTCGGTCCGGGCCAGGATCAGGATATCGTTCTCGGCCCGGGCATCGCTGGCGGCGCGGATCCGGTCATAGGCTTCCTCGCGGCCGACCACGGCCTTGCCCGGCGTGTGGCCGCAGCGCTTGGGCGCGACCTGATCCTCGATCATCACCGCGCCGCAACCGGCCTTGGCAAAGCCCTGGACCGTGCGGATCACGTTCATCGCATTGCCATAGCCGGTATCGCCGTCGCCGATCACGGGGATGGTCACGGAATCACAGATGTTGCGCGCCTGATCGACGACCTCGCCATAGCTCATCAGCCCCAGATCCGGCTCTCCGATCCTGGAGGCGGAGGCGGCAAAGCCGGACATGAAGGTCAGCGGAAAACCCTCCTGCTCGATCAGCTTCGCCGACAGGGCGTCGAAACAGCAGGGCATGACGGACAGGCCGCCGCGATTGAGGAGGGCGCGCAGCTTATCGGGGGCGGACATGGATTACCTCACAGCTTGAACGGTATGTAGAGCGCCAGATCGGTCCAGACATAGAGCAGCGCCGCCACCGCCAGCATCAGCACGAGGAAGGGCAGCACGCCCCGCGCCACATCCGACAGGGGCGCCCGGGCCACGGATTGTATCACGTAGAGATTCAGCCCGACCGGTGGGGTGATCAGGGCGCATTCCACCATGACGACCATGAAGACCCCGAACCAGATCGGGTCGAAGCCCATCTGGATCGCCGAGGGCAGCAGCACCGGCGTCATGATCAACACCATGGACAATGCCTCGAAGACCAGACCCATCAGCAGCAGCACCGCGCTGACAACCAGGATGAACAGCAGCGCCGTATCCAGGTTCTGGCTGAGAAACAGCGAGATGTCCTGCGGCAGGCGATAGAGGGTGATCGCCTTTCCGAAGACCTTGGCACCGGCGATGATCAGCAGGATCGCCACCGTGGTCGCCATCGCCTCGAAGGCGGCGGCGCGGAAATCCTTCCAGGTCAGGGTCCGCAGAATGCCGGCGGTGATCACCACGGCGGCGGCGAAACCGACCGCGGCGGCTTCCGTCGGGGTGAACGCGCCGGAATAGATGCCCAGAATGATCAGCGCGGCCAGGGCCAGGCTGGGCACGGCACGCGCGGTGGCGCGCCAGCGCTCGGGCCAGGAGACCGGCTTTTCCGGCGTGTAGCCGCCGAAGAAACGTGCCTGGATCATTGCCAGCACGATGAAAAGCGTCAGGAGCGCGATACCCGGTCCGATCCCTGCCAGGAACAGGGCGATGACGGATTCCTCCGTCACGAAGCCATAGACGATCATCGGGATCGACGGCGGGATCAGGATGCCCAGCGTCCCGCCGGCGGCCAGCAGTCCGTAGACGAAGCGCTTCTCATAGCCGCGATTGATCATTTCCGGAATGGCGACGGTGCCGATGGTCGCCGCCGTGGCGACGGAGGAACCGGAAATCGCCGCGAAGATTCCGCAGGACAGGATCGTCGCCACGGCCAGCCCGCCCGGCCAGTGGCCGACCCAGGCATGGACGGCGGCGAACAGATCGCGTCCGACCCCGCCTTTCAGCAGGACATTCGACATCAACAGGAACAGCGGCACGGCCAGCAGGATGAACCCGTCCAGCGTCGACAAGACCGCCTGCGGCGCCATCAGCGGCGAGAAGCCGCCGATCAGCAGCAGCGCCAGACCCAACCCGCCCAGCGCGAAGGCGACCGGCACCCGCAGCAGCAGCAGCCCGAACAGGGCCACGAGAATCAGAAGGACCGTCATTCGTGGGGTGCCTCCCAATGGCCGGGCCGGTTGCCCCGGAGTGTTTCCACGGTCTCGATGACCGCCTGCACGAACAGCACGGCGAAGCCGAAGGGCACCGCCAGTTCCGTGACCCAGGACGGCAGATCCAGCATGGACCCGGTCGTCCGGCCGCGTTCGAAGGAATCCCAGAAGATCGGCCAGCCCTTCCAGACCAGCGCCGCGCTGAACACTGCGACGACGACCATGGCGAAGGCGTCCGTGTAGCGCAGCACCCGGGCCGGCAGCCGCACCGCCAGCGCGTCGACGACGATATGGCGGTGAAAGCGCAGCGCCCAGGCCATGGCGATCAGCGACCCCCAGATCAGGCAGAGCTGGCTCAGTTCCGCCGCCCAGACCGTCGGAAGGGTGAAGAAGTAGCGCGCGATCACTTCATAGGTCAGCATGCAGCCCGATGCCGTGAACAGCGCCGCGGCGATCCAGGCCAGCCCCGATACGAACCGGTCAATCATGAGTCCCATCCGCGAAAGGGGGCCGCGCCGGTCACACGGCACGGCCCCGGTTTCCGTGATCCCCGAGGATTACATGCCCGTCGCGGCGGAGAACAGCTTGCGACCGAGATCGCCGGCCTTCTCCTTATACGCGTCATAGACCGGCTGGCTGACATCCCGCCAGGCCGCCAGTTCGTCGGCGGTCGGCGTGTAGACGGTCATGCCGTTTTCCTGCGCCGCCGTGTAGGCTTCGGCTTCGATCGACGACATCTTGTCGCGCACATGGGCCTCGGCCTTCATCGCCGCGGCCTCGATCTTGGCACGGTGATCGTCGGACAGACCGGCCCAGAACTCATTGTTCACCACGACGATGAATTCGATGTCGGCATGGTTGGTCACCGTGATCGTATCCATGACCTCCCACAGCTTGCGGGATTTGACGCCGGACACACCGGTCATGCCGATGTCGACCGTACCGCGCTGATAGGCGAGATATTGTTCCGATCCCGAAATGAGCGTCGGCGCGCCACCGGCGGCGGTGACGAAATCACCCAGCGTCTTGCCGAAGACGCGGACCTTCTTGCCCTCCATGTCGGCCGGCGTTTTGATCGGGCCGCCATTGGACAGCATGATCGCGCCGCCATAGGCCTGCCACCACAGGACCGTGGAACCGGTGTCCTTGATCGCCTCGTCGATCGGACCGCGGATGTCGGAGCCCTTGGCCACCGCCGCGCGGACCTTCTCCTCGCTGTCGAAGATGAAGGGCTGGTAGAAGATGTCGACCGCCGGAATGTCGCCGACATAGCGCGTCAGCGAGGCGACCCCGGCCTCGATCGCGCCGGAGCCGACGGCGGCGGGCACTTCCTTGTCCTTGTAGAGCTGCGCGCTGTCATAGATCTCGACCGCGACTTCGCCATTGGTCGTCTTCTCGACCTCTTCCTTGAACATCAGCAGGTTCTGGCCGAGATGGCTCTTCAGCGGCAATTGCAGCGAAATCCGCATCGTCACATCGGCGGCCTGGGCCGTGGCGGCCCCGAAGGCCATGGTCGCGGCCAGACCGGCCGCACAGAGAATACGCTTCATGTCAGGTCCTCCCGAAGGGCGTTCTTATTGGTAGGACCAAGGATTGCGGAATCCGCGCGCAGGCACAATTGCCAATTGGCCGAATGTGTTATGACGCGAACTGGAAACACTCGATCCGTTCGCTATCCGGACAGGTGCGGCAGATACAAGGAACGTGAGCGTCTGACGCCGCGACCCCCTATGCCGTGCTCCTGCGAAAGCGGGAGCCTTCGGCGCTTCGGCATGGTGCCGGGTTGAAGAAGGTTTCTGCTTTCGCAGGGCCATCGGTACAACTATGCCAGCAGGTAACCCAGCACCGTGTTCAGACGCAGGCGGCCTTCGGGCGTGGCACGCAGGATGTCGTCGTGGCGCTCCAGATAGCCTTCGTCCAGCAATGCTTGCAGCCGGTCCTGCTCCAGCGCCTCGAAGCCCCGCCCCGTCTCGGCGATCAGGCGGCTTTCGGGAACACCCTCCGACAGGCGCAGGCCCATCAGCAGCAGTTCCTGCAGGCGGCGGTCGGGGCCGATCTCCTCCACCTCCCTCAGGGCATGGCCCTGGCGTTCGACGGCGTCCAGCCAGCGTTCGGGCAGGCGTTCGCGGATGGTCGCGCGCTTGGTGCCGGCCCTGGTCTCACGGCCATGGGCGCCGGGGCCGATGCCGACATAGTCCCAATAGCGCCAATAGGCGAGGTTGTGACGGCTTTCGGCACCGGGGCGGGCATGGTTCGATACCTCATAGGCGGGCAGGCCGAGCGCATCGAGACGCGCCTGCGTCGCCTCGTAGAGTGCGGCGGCGACCTCTTCCTCTGCCGTCAGGGGCTGTCCAAGCCGCGCCAGCGTGTGGAAATGCGTCCCTTCCTCGATGGTCAGCTGATAGAGCGACAGATGGTCGGCGGCGAGATCGATCGCCTGACCCAGCTCCGCCGCCCAGGCTTCGGGCGTCTGACCGGCGCGGGCATAGATCAGGTCGAAGGACCGGCGCGGGAAATGCCTGTGGGCGAGGTCGATGGCACCCCGCGCCTCGGCCGCCGAATGCTCCCGGCCGAGAAACTTGAGCGATGCATCGTCCAGGGCCTGAATGCCCAGCGACACGCGGTTCACCCCGGCATCGGCATAGGCTGCGAATTTGCCTGCCTCGACGGAGGTCGGGTTGGCTTCCAGCGTGATTTCGATGTCGTCGGCGGGCGGCACTGCACCTTTTGCCGCTTCGATCAGGGCGCCTGTCGTTTCCGGGTCCATAAGCGACGGCGTGCCGCCGCCGAAGAAGATCGATGTCAGTCGGCGATCCGCGAACCCGTCCAGCGCCCCGTCCAGCTCGGTCAGCAGCGCCTTGCGCCAGCGCGCCTGGTCGATGCCGTCGCGGACATGGCTGTTGAAATCGCAATAGGGGCACTTGGCCTTGCAGAAGGGCCAGTGGATATAGAGCGCCAGCGGCGTGCGGGCCGCCGCCTCCGCTGCCGTCTGCTTCTGCGGGCTCATTTCGAGAAGCAGGCCGCGACCAGCTGGTTGAAGGCGTCGGCGCGGTGGCTGATCGCGTGCTTTTCGTCGGGATCCATCTCACCGAAGGTGCGGGTATCGCCGGTCGGGACAAAGATCGGGTCATAGCCGAAGCCCCGGTCGCCCCGTCCCGGCTCCACGATCGTACCCTCGACGCGGCCCTCGAAGGCCTCCAGATGCCCATCCGGCCAGACCAGCGCCAAGGCGCAGATGAAGGCGGCTGATTTGTCGTCCTTGCCTGCCAGGGCCCGATGGACACGGTTCATCGCCAGATCGAAATTCTTTGTCTTGCCGCCCCAGCGCGCGGAATAGATGCCGGGCGCACCGTCCAGTGCGGCCACGGCCAGACCGGAATCGTCGGCCAGGGCCGGCATGTTGGCGCCGGTCGCGGCCGCGCGGGCCTTCAGTTCGGCATTGGCCAGAAAGGTGTAGCCGGTCTCTTCCGGCTCCGGCAGCTCAAGCATCGCGGCGGAGAACACGGTGATGTTGAAGGGCCGCAACAGGTCCGCGATTTCACGCACCTTGCCTTCGTTATGGCTGGCGATGACCAGCTTGTCCCCGTCGAAATGCCGCGCCATTCGGTCTTCGCCTCCGCCCCGGTCAGCCGGCAGCCAGAACGGCGTTCTGTGCCGCCGTCAGCTCCGCGCAGCCCTTGCGCGCCAAGCGCAACAGCGCCAGGAACTGCTCCTCGCTGAACGGGTCACCTTCCGCCGTACCCTGAATCTCGACCAGACCGCCCGCGCCGGTCAGAACGAAGTTGGCATCGGCCTGGGCCGTCGAATCCTCGTCATAATCGAGATCCAGAACCGCCTCACCCTTGTAGAGACCGCAGGAAATCGCGGCGATCGACCCGGTCAGCGGCGATTTGTTCACCGCGCCCAATTTGACCATATGCTGGATTGCCAGGGCGAGCGCCACATAGCCGCCCGTCGTGGCGGCGGTCCGCGTGCCGCCATCGGCCTGGATGACGTCGCAATCGACCCGGATCTGCCGTTCGCCCAGACGTTTCGTATCCGTAACGGCCCGCAGGGACCGTCCGATCAGGCGGGAAATCTCCTGGGATCGGCCGCTGTCGGCGGTGCGGCGGCGATCCATGCGGCTGTGGGTCGAGCGCGGCAGCATGCCGTATTCCGCGGTGACCCAACCCTTGCCGGTATTGCGCAGAAACGGCGGCACCCCATCTTCGACCGAGGCCGTGCACAGGACATGGGTATGTCCGAATTTCGCCAGGCACGAGCCTTCGGCATAGCGCGCGACATCCGGTTCGAGGACGATATCTCTGAGCTGATCTGCGGCACGGCCGGACGGACGCATTGTTTCTCCCTGGGACAATTGGCAACGGTTGGAACTATGGTTAAGCAACCTACGCTTTAGCCTTTCCCGAAGGTTCCGTCCAGAGCGGGACAATTGACGGTCCACCGACCCCTACCTACATTTGCGCTGCCATGATTACCGAGCTGAATGATCGATCCAGAGACATCCTGCGCCTAGTGGTGGAGGCTTTCGTCGAAACCGGCGAACCGGTCGGCTCGCGTACGCTGTCGCGGCGCCTGGACATGGGCCTGTCGCCGGCGACGATCCGCAATGTGATGGCCGACCTGGAGGATGCCGGGCTGCTCTATGCGCCGCACACCTCCGCCGGCCGGCTGCCGACCGATATGGGCGTTCGCCTGTTCGTCGACGGCCTGCTGCAAAGCGGGCAGTTGAGCCAGGAGGACCGGGTCGCGATCGAGCAGCAATGCGCCACCGCCGGCCGATCGGTCACCCAGATGCTGGAAGAAACCTCGACCCTGATGTCGGGGCTGAGCCGTTGCGCCGGACTGGTCACCGCGCCGAAGACCGACGGTGTTCTGAAGCACATCGAATTCGTGCCGCTGGGTCCGGGCCGGGCGCTGGTCGTCATGGTCACCGAAAGCGGCATGGTGGAGAACCGGGTCATCGACCTTCCCATGGGCCTGCCCTCCTCGACCCTGATCGAGGCGACGAACTACCTGACGGCCAAGCTCGTCGGCCGGTCCATAGCAGATGCGCGCAATGTCATCGCCGAGGAGATCCAGGCCCATCGCGCGCAGATCGACGAGCTGACGGCGAAGGTGGTCGAGACCGGCCTGGCGACCTGGTCGGATGTCACGTCCGGCGATGGCGTGCTGATCGTGTCCGGCCAGTCGAACCTGCTGGAGGACGTCACGGCCATTGCCGACCTGGAGCGCATTCGCAGCCTGTTCTCGGCCCTGGAGGCTAAAGAGAACCTGTGGAAGCTTCTGGACGCGGCGGAGGGCGCACAGGGCGTCCAGATTTTCATCGGCGCCGAGAACGACCTGTTTTCGCTGGCCGGCTGTTCCATGATCGTCGCCCCATATCGCGGCGGCGAGGACGGCCAGAAGATCGTCGGGGCGATCGGCGTCCTGGGCCCGACCCGCATGAACTATGCGCGGATCATCCCGATGGTCGACTACACGGCCAAGGTGATCGGCCGGCTGGTCGGCGGCAACAGAACCTGATCCGGCGGAAATCGAGGATTTTGCGCAGCGGAACCCGAGGCGGGACTTGAGGCAGCACCTGGAATGGGCTACGCCCCCGCAACCCTTTTTAGGCATGAAACGCAACAGGCGGTGAGTATGAGCGAGGACAAGAAGACCCAGTCGGACGAAACCGAGCAGGAAACGGTGGAAGCGGCCGTGGAGGCCGCGCTGGAAGAGGCCGGTGCCGATGTCGAGACCGCGCCGGAGGACAGCGACGAGGTCGTTCAGCTGAAATCCGAACTGGCGGCGATGCGCGACAAGGCGCTGCGCGCCGTGGCCGAGGCCGAGAATGTGCGCCGCCGGGCCGACAAGGAACGCAGCGACACGCTGAAATACGCGGCATCGGGCCTGGCGAAGGAATTGTTGCCGGTGGTCGACAATCTGCGCCGGGCCGTCGAGGCCGTGCCGGAGGAACACCGCGCCGATAACGAGGTCATGAAGAACCTTCTGGTCGGGGTCGAAATGACCGAGAAGATGCTGCTGGACGCTTTCCAGAAGAACGGCATCGCCCGGATCGACCCGCTGGACGAGAAATTCAACTACGCGGAGCATCAGGCGATCCAGGAAGTCCCCGGTACCGGCAAACCCGCCGGCACGGTCGTCCAGGTTCTGCAATCCGGCTACAAGCTGCATGACCGGCTGCTGCGCCCGGCCATGGTTCTGGTCGCCAAGGGCGACGCCGCCCCGCCGCCGGACGACACGGAGAAGGTCGACACCTCCGCGTAACAATTTCGCCGACGCGTACCAGCGGCCCCGGCCCGACAGGTTCAACCGTCAGTTTTATCTTGGCGGTTCGACATTTGTTCCATATTCTCCTCCCGATTGCTTTTTCGGGAGGCGCATATGGTTTCTGGTGAATTCGGAATTGCCGGTTTTGCCCGAAGGCATTGGTTCCGGGCCGGGCTTTTCGCCGTCTGCGCCGCCCTGGCGGCATGCAACACGACGGCCAGGATGGACATTCCCGTCTCGGCGGCGGCACCCTCCGGCCCCATCAGCGTGAAAGGCACCAAACCGATCGCCTTCGAAAAGGTCGTGTCGGGGATCCGCTCCGGAACCGTCATCCTTCATTATCCGGCCCGCAGCGTGCCCGGTACCAGCGTCTCGCTGTGCAATTACGGCTATGCCGGCGAAGCCACGGAAACCTGGGTCGGCGCCTCGCAGCAGCTCGGCGACTGGCGGGGCGATCTGGGCATCGCCTTCTTCGATGTCCTGACCGGACGCGGCTTCGATGTCACCACCGATCCGGGGCGGCTGTTCGACATTCCGGACGAGATCGACCGGGCGCAGTATCGTATTGCCGCCCGCATCGACGAGATGCGGGGCAATTTCTGCGAGGAACACCACTGGTGGGACGGGCGGCCGCTGGGCCGGTATGCCGGGGAAATCTATCTGAATGTCACCTGGAGCGTCTATGACGTGGTCCAGCAGCGCGAGATCGCCCAGTTCCAGGCCGACGGCTATTATCTGAAGGCCAAGGCCACGGATACCGGTATCATGGAATCCTTGCGCGGCGCCTTCGCGGCGTCGGCGGACCGGCTGGCCTCGAACCGGGATTTCGTCGCGACCATATCCGGGAGCGCCGGGACCGCGGCGGCCTCCATCGACACAACCCCGGAAACGGCGTCTGCCGCGCCCGGTGCCGACCCCGTCTTCGTCCTGCCCGACCTGCCCCTGTCGCAACGGCCATTCCACGAGAATTCCGACCGGATCATCGGGTCCGTGGTTACGGTCCTGGTCGGCACGTCCGGCCATGGATCCGGCTTTGTCGTGCGCGAGGACGGTCACATCCTGACCAATTATCACGTCGTGGGCGAGGCGGAGACGGTGCGGGTGCGCTTCCCGTCCGGGCTGGAGATGGCGGCCGATGTGATCCGCCGTCACAAGGTCCGGGATGTCGCGCTGCTGCGGGCACCGGTCAGCGGGCTGAAACCGCTGGCGCTGCATCTTGACTATCCGAAGATCGCCGCGCCGGTCTTCGTCATCGGCACGCCGGCCCACCGGGTTCTGGAAGCCACCGTGACACGCGGGATCGTCAGCAGCATCCGGCCGAACGGCCTGAACGGCCGCGAACCGCCGCTGATTCAGGCCGATGCGGCGGTTCATGGCGGCAATAGCGGCGGAGCCCTGGTCGACGAGAACGGCAATATTCTGGGCGTTACCGTGGCGGTCGCGGTTTCCGGCGGGCAGGCCACGGATTCCCTGAGCCTGTTCATCCCGATCGCCTCGGCACTGGAATACCTGAACATCACCGTCGGCAGCGCACCGGCCTCCTGAAATCTCCATCCCGCCCGGAGTTGACCTTCCGGGCGAGGTCGCCCATATCGGCGGGCATGACTCAGCAATCCTCCGCCGGCGACGCGCCGGTCTTTCACGGCACCACGATCCTGTCCGTCCGCAAGGGCGACAAGGTGGTCATCGCCGGTGACGGCCAGGTCAGCCTGGGCAACACCGTGTTCAAATCCAATGCGCGCAAGGTCCGGCCGCTGGCCGACGGGCGGGTCATCGTCGGCTTCGCCGGTGCGACCGCCGACGCCTTCACCCTGTTCGAGCGCCTGGAAGCGAAGCTGGAACAGTATCCGGCCCAGCTGACCCGCGCCTGTGTCGAGCTGGCGAAGGATTGGCGCACCGACCGCTATCTGCGCCGCCTTGAGGCGATGATGGCCGTGGTCGACAAGGATGTCTCGCTGATCCTCAGCGGGACCGGCGACGTGCTGGAGCCCGAGGACGGGCTGATCGGGATTGGCTCCGGCGGGGCCTATGCCCTGGCCGCCGCCCGCGCGCTGGCCGACCGGGAGGATATGAGCGCCGAGGATATCGCCCGCCGCGCGATGAAGGTCGCGGCCGATATCTGCATCTACACGAACGAGAACATTACCCTGGAAAGTCTGGACACGTGAGCGACAACAGCCCGAGTTTCAGCCCCCGCGAAATTGTCTCAGAACTCGACCGGTTCATCGTCGGCCAGAACGACGCCAAGAAGGCCGTCGCCATTGCACTGCGCAACCGCTGGCGCCGGCAGCAGCTGGAGCCGGAAATGCGCGACGAGGTGCTGCCGAAGAACATCCTGATGATCGGCCCGACCGGCTGCGGCAAGACCGAAATCGCCCGCCGCCTGGCCAAGTTGGCCCGCGCGCCCTTCATCAAGGTCGAAGCGACGAAATTCACCGAGGTCGGCTATGTCGGCCGCGATGTGGAGCAGATCGTGCGCGATTTGGTCGAGGTCGCGATCCAGATGGAGACCGAGCGCCAGCGCCGCGAAGTGCATTCCAAGGCCGAGCTGGCCGCCGAGGAGCGCGTGATCGACGCGCTGGTCGGCGACAAGGCCGGGGAGTCGACGCGCCAGACCTTCCGCAAGAAGCTGCGCGAAGGCTCGCTGGACGACAAGGAAATCGAGATTCATGTCCAGGATACCGGCGGCATCGGCCTGCCGACCATGGACATTCCCGGCATGCCGGGCGCCCAGATGGGCATGCTGAACCTGAACGACATCTTCGGGAAGGCGCTGGGCGGCGGCCGCACCAAGGCCCGCAAGATGACGGTGCGCGAAAGCTATGAGGTGCTGGTCGCAGAGGAAGCCGACAAGCTGGTCGACCACGAGGCGATCAAGCTGGCCGCGATCGACAATGTCGAGCAGAACGGCATCGCCTTCATCGACGAGATCGACAAGATCACCGTCCGGTCCGAACGCTCCGGCGGCGATGTCAGCCGCGAAGGCGTGCAGCGCGACCTGCTGCCGCTGATCGAGGGCACGACGGTCGCGACCAAGCACGGCGCGGTGAAAACCGACCATATCCTGTTCATCGCGTCCGGCGCGTTCCATCTGGCGAAACCGGCCGACCTGCTGCCGGAACTGCAGGGCCGCCTGCCGATCCGGGTCAGCCTGAACGCGCTGACCGAAGAGGATTTCCGCCGCATTCTGACCGAACCGGACAACAGCCTGATCAAGCAGTATGTCGCCCTGATGGCGACCGAGGCACTGACCCTGAGCTTCACCGAGGACGCCATCGACGCGCTGGCCAGGCAGGCCGCGGAGATCAACGCGTCGGTCGAGAATATCGGCGCCCGCCGCCTGCATACGGTGCTGGAGAAGTTGCTGGAGGAAATCTCCTACTCCGCTTCGGACAAGCCGGACGGCGAAACCGTCGAAATCGACGCCGCCTATGTCCACGCCCAGGTCGGCAACCTGGCCAAGAACGCGGATCTGTCGAAGTTCATTTTGTAGCACCGATGATCCGCTTGCCATTCGGCATTGCGGATGCGGGATGACACCCGGATACTCCCCTTGAACGGCTGCGGTTTGAGAGGGGAACAATGAACGTTTTTGGGCTGAAGAAGCTGGTATGCCTGACGGCAATGATTTTCTTGCCGGGCTGTTTGACCGTCGCCGACAGCGTTTTGACCAACGCCGATCTTATCGATCTTGCCGCCTTGGAGGACATAGAGGGCAGCCGAAAAATCAGTCTCGAAATCGCGCCGCCGCAACGGCAGAAGATCTCTATGACCTACTCAAGATTTGCTGATATGCATTTCGACTATTCAGCCGCCCTGGTGGACTCCCTGAAGTCAGGATTGTCCATACCCTTCGAAATCACGTCGCCGGCGAAAGGCACTCCCCATGTCATGATCGCGGTGGACAGAATTTACGCCAGTGGCTTTTGCCATACGATAAACGGAACCCCCTATTCCTGTTCTCAGACCGTCAAGTTTTCGGCATGGCTGTCCGTCGACCATGGCGAAGGGTCCGGCAAACCGGTGAGTGTCAACAGCACCGGCACGGCATCGGATGATAGTTTCTTCTCGGCCGCCACGGTGTTCGAACCGCTTCACAAGAAGGCGGCGCATCGCGCGTTTGAAAGGCTGGTCCGGGCGACCGCCAAAAGAGTAAATGAGGAAATTGAGAAACGGCCCATCAATCCTAATCAGACAGCACATGTCCGAGGAGAGATTGATTCGATATTCCCCATAAGCCCATCAGCCATCCCCATATCACCCTAATGGCCGGTTCCTAACATCACGGCCTTTCGAAGCGGCGCGTCCGGGCCCCGAAGCTGGGTGCGTCTGGCTATCCGGTCGAAATTGACGTGATCGCGGCGCATTGATCCAATCTTCCGGTGAAAGTCAATATCTTGACAGCGAAAAGATCGCCATTATCTTGACGGTGTCAAGAATTGGAGACGCCGCCATGTCCAACCTGATCCTGATGCTGGCCCTGCTGGGCTTACCGTTGATCGTCGTTGCGCTGATGCGGCGCTGGGCGGTCTGGCACCGGGCGGCCGGCGCGGCGGGGCTGGCGCTGGTGTTCCTGATGACCGGCGCCGGGCATTTCTTCCTGACCGATCTTCTGGCGCAGATGATCCCGCCGGTGTTTCCGCAGCGGGAATTCCTGGTCCTGGCGACCGGTGTGGTGGAGCTCGCCATTGCCGTGGGATTGCTGCTGCCCGCCACTCGCCGACTGGCGGGCCTGGCCGCGATTGCGGTGCTGATCGGGTTCCTGCCGTTCAATGTCTATGCGGCGATCGCGCAGGTACCGATCGGCGGCCATGAATGGGGGCTGTCCTATCTGCTGATCCGCATACCGATGCAGGCCATCCTGATCGGCTGGGCCTGGTGGTTTGCGGTTCGCCGGCAGAATGCGGCAGCAGCGGGTCCGGCCTGATTGGAATCAGGCCTCCTCCCGCAGAGTCGGGCCGTCAAATCGGCCGATATAGTCCAGGGTGAAGGCGTCATAGACCCGAAGGGCGTCCATTTCCAGGCTCTGCAACGCGTTATCCAGCAGCTCCGGTCCGGCACTTCGATAGACCGAGACGCCGGCAACGTAGAATTCACCGTCATCGCCCTGCAGCGGCCCGTAGATGCGTTCGGCATAGGAGTATTCGTCACCGGGCGCGTGATTGATGCCATGGACCAGCAGGCGGCGGTCGATGATCAGGTTGAAGCGTGCCTCGACCACGCCGTGCAAACCGTTGCGAATGATCTGGCGCAACGGCCGGCCGCGCGTCGGTGCCCCCCAGGCGGCGGTGACATCCTCTCCGGTGAAATGGCACAGGATAGTCCGGTCCGGCATCCGTCGATAAAGCCAGAAATGCGGCAGCGCCGTCGTCATGGCGGCCGGGTCCAAGGCGGCCTTGCGCGGCAGGGCGGGCGCGCTGTCGCGCGTCAACTCCTGCCAGACGGACAGGAATTGCGTCGCGGCCTCGGTCGAAACAGGGACACCGGCATTGGGATCGAAACTTTCCGTCACGCTTCCTCTGGCCCGTTGGGGAACCCGCCGTTTCCGGCGGCACGATGAGCGCCGAGAATGCCGTGATTTGGTTAATGCCGCAAAACGAAACATCGACGGCACGGGGCCGGGCCGGTCACGCGGCGGGTTCCGAGCGCGTCGCAGCCCCGGAAATCACCCGTGACGCCGGCAGGCGAATGGTCACGGTCGTGCCCTTGTCCGGCGCGGACTCCACGATGAGGTCCCCGCCATGCAGACCTGTCAGAGACCGGGCGATGTTCAGCCCCAACCCCGTACCGTCCATGTTCCGGATATGGGCGTCCTTGGTCTGGCCGAAGGGGGTGAAGGCTTTCTGCACCTCCTGTTCGGTCATGCCGAGACCGGTATCCGTGACCTGGATGTCCAGCGCTTCCCCGGTCGCCAGATGCCCGACCTGAACCACGCCGCCGGCATGCGAAAACTTGACCGCGTTCGAAAGCAGATTGAGCAGAATCTGCTTCAACGCCCTTTCATCCACCCTGAGGCATAGTCCGGTCGGCGGCGCGATCAGGCGAATGCTGCGCTCCTTCGCCATACCCCGGACGAGCGCGATGGATTGTTCGATCACCGCATCCAGTGCGACATCCTCCTCGAACAGTTCGTAGCGGTTCGATTCGATCTTGGACATGTCGAGAATGTCATTGATCAGCGCCAGCAGGTAGCTGCCGCTGGTGTGAATGTCCTCCGCATAGCCGCGCACCCGTTCCCGGGTCAGGATCTTGTCCGGTGCCTGACGCATGAAATCGGCAAAGCCGATCACGGCATTCAGCGGCGTCCGGAGTTCGTGGCTCATCATCGCCAGGAACCGTGACTTGCTGCGATTGGCGTTTTCCGCCTCGCTCCACGCCGCGCGCAGGCGTCGGGTCTGGGCCTCCAGATCATCCTGATACAGGCGCACCTGCCGGGCGGATCGCACCACCCGGACAACGATCATCACCACAAGCGCGATCATCACCAGCAGCGAAGCCGCCAGCGGCAGGGCGAGACGGTGCAGCATCTCGGTCCCGGGCCGTTCCAGATCCCAGGCCAGACCGGCCAGAACCCGACCGTCGAAAGACCGCAGGGGAACCATGGCACCATGCGGATCGTTAAGCACCAGACGGGGTCCGCTCAACAAAAACCGCATCTCCATGTCGGCCAGCAGGGATTCATCGATGGTTCGGTAGAAGAACAGGACGCCGGGCTCGATCCCGTCCAGGGCCGGGTCACGCCCGTTCTCCCAGACTATGGCGGCGGCCGCGGCAAGGTGGACACCATGGGCATCGCGAAACACCCCCAGTGCCGGTGTCGGACCTTCGCCCTCGTCACTGATCTGCTCCCGGGCCTCTGCAATCAGCCCGATGACGGATTTCTGCAGGGCTTCAGGCCGGGAGAAGCGCTCGGGATCATGTGTGTCGGCGACATTGAGCACGCGATTGCCGGCCCCGAAGACCAGCGCGCCATCCATCGCCAGTTCCTCGATCACCCAAATGCCGACATTGTCGTCGGCCCAGGCCGGATCAAAGGACACCAGAAGACGTTCGACCGCCGCATCCCAGAAGGCATAGTCCCGGGCGAAGGCCTCGATCTCGTCATGCACGACACTGATCGCGGTTCGGGCGAGATGATGTCCGGCGTCCCGCGCGACCATGTTCTGCTGACCGGCCGAGTAATAGAGCAGTCCGGCGGCAATCGCGATGAAGCCGGCCATGAGACCGAATGTCGGCAGGAGTTGCGTTGCGATCAGACCGCCGAGGCGCACCGGCTGTCGTCCCGTGCGTTTCTCGGAGTCGCTCCCGCCGGCAATTTCATCGGGCACTGTCACGGTCGAATCCTTGGTCCGACAATGGACCGTTCAGGGAAACACCGCAGAATATTGCCGGAACTTATTGATAATTGGTAAACTTTGTCCGGCGTGGCACCAAAATTCTATGCCGTCGTGCCTCCCCGTTGCCCATCCCCGGACCCGCCAGCATCGTCTTCGGCGCCTTCCCCGGAACGACCCTGGCGGCGCCGCACATTGCGTATCGTCTGCTCGGTCGCCGATTTTACGCTGCCGAAGGCCATGGCAACATTCTGCAACCCGTCCAGCAGCCGGTCGACCGGGGTCAGCGCCTGCTTGGTGCGCAGCGGCAGCACCCGCGTCATCTCAATGATCTCCTGAAGCGTCAGGTCCTTGAGCTTGTCCGGCGTCTCGGTGACGGCGATGGAAAGGCTGTCCGCGATGGCATCGTATTCCGCGGCACGGTTGAGCAGCGACTCGTACCGTCCGCCCAGGATCTGCACGGCGGTGAACAGGATGATCAGCGCCCCGAACCGGGTCACCAGGCTTTCGACGAAGCTTCGGTCATTCCAGAAGTCGCGCTGCATCTCCTGCGACAGGGTCGAAATCGAACCGCGCGCCGTCTCTATGGCTTCCCGGTAGAGACGGATCTGGCGCTGGATGCCCGAATCCCGGAACACGGATACGATGGTTCGCTCATTGTCGACGACCTGCCCCTCCAGCAGGCGCTCGATGCTGTCGAGTTCCTCCGACGCTTTCCGCATGCCCTCCTGGAACTCTTCCAGCTGCTTGTTGTACTCCCTGTCCTGCTCGATGGGATCGATCTCGCTCAGGCTGTCCACGAGGTCCCTGTTGCGGTCCAGGATTTCGGTCAGGGTAGCCAGGAGTTCTTCGGACAGGTCCGGTGCCGAGAGATTCTGCCGCGCGAGATCCATGAAATCGCGCTGATATTCCTGGAACCGGCGTTCGGCGTCGACGATCTCATCCAGAACGATGGCGCGGCTGTCCTGCTTGGACCCGAACGACTCCGCCAGAACGAATATGCTGACCGCGACGACCAGCGCCGCCACCATCAAGCTGAGGATAACGAGGGCGTAAAGCCGCAACTGGCCCGCCCGCTTCCGAAGCTGCACGACCAGCACATGTTCCGACCCTTCCGGGGCATCGGCCTGCTGCTCGTTGCAGGCCCGGATCAGATCCGCCAGTGGCAGGCTGCGGCGGAACATCAGATAGGTCAGTACAAAGGCGATGATCGACAGCACTGCGACAAGTCTCAGATTTTCCCAGAAGGCATGCTCGCGCCGCAATGTTTCCGGGTCGGTATCGAACCGCAGATAGCCCATATCCGGCGACAGGAATGCCGTCACGACGAGGCACAGCACGGTCCAGGAGACGATTTCGACCGCCACGCCGCTCGGGCCATCTCCCAGCCGCTGTCCGATATCCCGGGTCATCGAAACGGCGCTGTCCGCGAGCTTCGCCGGTTCGCGGAACAGCCCGTTCAGCAACGGCATCTGGACCGAATAGGCCGTGAAGGCATTCGGCAGGATCAGGATCGCCAGATAGTACAGATAGGTCAGGTCTTCCTCGAACAGGGCGAAGAGAAGGATGAACCCGCTCACAAAGGCCCAGCCGCAGACTTCAAGCCGACACGCCGCCAGGCGACGTTCAGTGGCCGTCTTGTTGTCCAGGCGCAGGATCATCCAGAGGATCGCGACCATGAAGGTTGCCCGGAACACGTAGAGTGAGATTCCGTAGATCAGCGACAGGATGAGGAGGAGAACAAAGACGGGCCCGTAGAAGTCCTCATCGAACAGATCCCCCATCAGCGAGGCCAGGAAATCGAACCGGGCAAACTCTTCCGCGGTCGCATTTTCCAGTTCGCCGTATACAAGCCTGAGGATCAGGTCCTCGAGATTGTAGAATTCATCACCAATGACCCCCAGCAGGAAAGCCAGCAAAAGTAGTAGCCAGAGGGCGAAAACACAGACGCCCTCAATCGCGACCAGAACCCGTTTCATGGCTTTCCCCCAACTCCCCCGAGTCGTAGCGGTGGGAACCCCTCCGCCTCAGTTGGAAAAAATACAATGAATGCGTGTCGGTGTCCAATTTGCGGGCCCTGACCCCTGCTCAGCCGAGCGTCTCCAGCAGGTGCTGTATCCGCTTCCGATCGAGCCGCCGGATGCGCTGGGCCAGGCGATTGGCGAGCTGGGTCGCCTCCGGCGATAGGCCGGTCGTGTCGATCGTGATGCGGGGCTGAGACAGTCGCGCCAGATCCTTCAGGGCCTCGGCCTCGTCCCAGATGATCCCGAAGTAAGCACAGATCTGATCGACCCGCGCCGGGGTGGGCCGCGGGCGGCGACCTGTTTCCAGCGCGGAAAGATAGGCCTGGCTGACGCCCAGGGCCTCCGACAGATCCTTCAATGTGACGCCGCGTTCCCGCCGCAACGCCCGCAGGCGCTCTCCGAACGGCGTGCTCATGGGTTCTTCCTCATCCCGTTTGGTTTCCCGCCTCCCTTGTCTGACATGATCCTGCGCGCTGCGGGCCGGCCCGGCGGCTACGCGCAGTATAATCGGTTCCAGCCCCACAACGCAGGCAAGAAATGTCAATTTTATGAATTGATTAACCCAATTTTCATGTCTTAGCGTAACGCTTGAGGGAGCGGGAGGCATACAAAATGTTCAGGCTAGAAAGGGCTGGTTATTCCTGCCTGATCCGGCCCAGCGATGACGGAGACTTCATCGTCTGGGTCCATGACGGGCAGCCGACACAGAAAAACGTCGAAGCGATGTTCCGGGAGGTCGCGGCGCTGCCGTTCTATCGGCCGGACATCAACTGCATCGACATCTGGGCCGATACCATGGATCCCAGCCGGATGGATCCGACGGTGGTAACGCAGATCGGCACCATGGTCGATGGCATCCTGAAACGCGATCAGGCCGCCGCGCCCCCGGTATGTGCGGTCCTGGATCTGATGGGTGCCAAGAACGGCTTCGCCTCCTTCTATTCCGCCTTCATCAGTGAGGTTGCAAAGGCCAATCTGGCGCTTTCGGTTTCGCATGACCTCGATGGCATAGCCCAAGCCACCAGCCGCCCGTTGAGCGACGTCACCGGCCTGGTCGAGGAATGTCTGGCGGTTTACTACGGCAATGGCAGCGGCCGCGATCCGTCAACCATGGATGCCATGCGCGGCGTCTTCAATGCGCATATCCAGGGTAGGCTGGCTGATGCCCGGTCGCTGGCCGAAACGCCCGGGCTTCCTGCACTCACCCCGGTTCGCGTGGCCAGCGCCGCTGCGGAGTAGAACCCCGTCAGACGACATTCCTGTCGCGTTTCAGAAGGACATAGACAGCCCCGGACCCGCCATCCTGCGGCCGGGCATGGCTGAAGCTGAGAATCTGCTCCCGGATCGGCGACAGGTTGAGCCATCGCGGCAGCTCGCTCTGCAGGATGCCCTTGCCCTTGCCGGTGACGATCAGGATGCAGCGCTTGCCCGACAGGCGGGATCCGGTGACAAACCCCTGTGTCGCGCGATGGGCCGCCTCACGGCTCATGCCGTGCAGGTCGAGGCGCCCTTCGATCTCCATTCTGCCCTTTTTCAGGCGCTCCGCCGTGCGGCGGTCGACCCCGGGGGCACAGCCATGCGTCAGTTCGCGCGCCGGCACCGCGCGCGGCAGCGGTTCCGGCAGTTCCGCCGCGGGTATCCTGGCGGCCGGGCGCCGCTTGGCGGATTTCTTGCCCCCTGATTTGGCGGGGGGCAGGGCAGCGGTTCCGGAATCCAGGCCGTCGCGGAAGACGGTATCCCGCCGGACCGGGATTGCACTGGCCTTCACCGCCTCCCACAGCGCGCCGTCATCCTGATCTTTCTTCCGGCGCGGCATTGTTACGAATCTGCAATGATCAGAATGTGCAGCCGCAGCGGACCATGTGCGCCGAGCTCGATCGTCTGTTCGATATCCCCGGTGCGGGACGGCCCGGTGATCAGGTTGACCACGCGGCTCAGCAGGCCCTCCGGACCGACCCTGTCGCGCAGACGGTCCCAGGCATCCTCATAGGCGCCGACCAGTTCCGATTTCTTCAGCACGACGATATGGTTTTCCGGCAGGAAATTCAGCGTGGTCGGCCCCTCCGGCCCGGCCAGAAGCATCAGGGTCCCGGTCTCTGCAATTCCGGCGAAGGCGCGGGTCAGGCCGACCTTGTCGTCGCCCGCGCTCGGCCCGAACTGAACCGACAGCGTCCGCCGCTGACCCCAGTCCAGATCCTGCAGGTCCGGATGCGGCGCGCCCCGCACCTCGGCGGGCAGATTGCGGGCGGTCAGATAGTCGGCGACGGCGGCGGGCACATCGCTCAGGCTGGCCACGTCCTGTACCGTGGCCTCCACGGCTTCGGCACGGCTGCGGAAATCCTGCAGCAACTGGGAGCCCGTGGCCCGGCCCCGCGCCGGCACGATCCCGCGCGGGCGGCTCTTCATGCGGGCCAGCAGGCGTTCGGCCGTGGCATCATCGACGGGGCCCTTGCGCCCCCGGGCCTGCCGGATCTTGCCCAGAATGGTGTCGCGCGCGGTACTCATCGGCGGGCCTCCCTCGCGCTCCGGGCGCCGCGCTTCGCTTCCCACAGATCCTGGAAGGTGCGGCCGGCCGGCGCCGCCATATCGCGATGATCGGTCCAGCCACCGGCCAGCGGCAGCGACGTGAACCGCCCGCGCTTCCTGCCGCGCCAGCCCAAAATCCCGGCCGCCAGTCGGGCACCGAGGCGATAGAGCCAGGGTCGAGCCGCCGCGAAGCCCCAGATGTCGAGCCCGAACCGGGCGGCGGGCGGCGCAAGGCCGCTTTCGAATTCCTTCTGGCGATAGGCGCGCATCATCTTGGGCAGCGGGATGCGCATCGGGCAGACATCGGCGCAGCGCCCGCAGAAAGTGGAGGCGTTGGGAAGGTGCCCACCCTCGGCAACACCGATGAAGCTGGGTGTCAGCACCGCGCCCATCGGGCCGGGATAGACCCAGCCATAGGCATGGCCGCCGACAGCGCCGTAGACCGGGCAATGGTTCATGCAGGCACCGCAGCGGATGCAGCGCAGCATGTCCTGGAATTCCGTGCCCAGCATGTCGGTGCGGCCATTGTCCAGCAGCACGACATGATATTCTTCCGGCCCGTCCGGGTCCTCGGCACGCTTCGGGCCGGTTGAGAAGGTGGTATAGGCCGAGAAATCCTGCCCCGTCGCCGAACGCGCCAGCACCCGCAGGATCGCCGAGGCGTCGTCCAGGGTGGGCACGATCTTCTCCAGGCTGGCGATCACGACGTGAACCCGCGGCAGGGTCTGGGTCAGGTCGCCATTGCCCTCATTGGTGACGATGACGCTGCTGCCAGTCTCGGCGATCAGGAAGTTCGCACCGGTGATCCCGACATCGGCGTCGAGATATTTCTGGCGCAGAATTTCCCGCGCCTCGGAAATGATCGCCTTGCGCTCCTCCAGCGGGCGTTTGGCGTCCAGATGGGTGTGCTTGCGCCGGAAATCGTCGGCGACCTGCTCCTTCAGCACATGGACGGCGGGCGCGATGATGTGGCTGGGCCCCTCGCCGCGGATCTGGATGATGTATTCACCGAGATCGGTCTCCACGACCTCATAACCGGATTCTTCCAGCGCGGCGTTCAGCGCGATCTCCTCGGAGATCATCGACTTGCCCTTGGTGACCGATTTCGCCCCGACCCGTGCGCAGATATCCAGCACGACCTGGCGTGCCTCGGCGGCGTCGCGGGCCCAGTGGACATGACCGCCGGACCGGGTCACCGCCGCCTCATAGGTCTCCAGATAATAGTCGATATGTTCCAGCGTGTGATTCTTGATGTCGCGGGCCTGGTCGCGCAAAGCATCGAATTCCGGCAGACCGGCCCGTGCCCTGGCGCGTTTTTCGACAAAGCCGACCTTCATCTTGCCCAGCGCCTGCTGCAGGTTTCCGTCGGTCAGCGCCTTCGCGCTGTTCGATTTGAAATCGCGGGTGCGGGGATCCATGGCGTCACTCCCCTTCGGCGGGCCGGGTGAAACGGGACAGATCCTCGCCGCCCTCGCCGATCGCCGGACCGTCACCCAGTCCGGCCAGGATTTCCGCGACGTGATAGGCCTTTACCGGACGACCTTCGCGCGACAGCTTGCCCGCCATGTTCAAAAGGCAGCCAAGGTCCCCGGCCAGCAGGGTATCCGCCCCTGTGCCGGCGATATCGGCGGTTTTCTCGCTGACCATCTTGTTGGATATGTCGGGATACTTGACGCAGAAGGTCCCGCCGAAGCCGCAGCAGACCTCCGCCGAGGGCAGTTCCTTCAGGGTCATGCCCTTGACCCCGGCCAGCAGCCGGCGGGGCTGGCTCTTGACCCCAAGCTCCCGCAGGCCGGAACAGCTGTCGTGATATGTTACGGTTCCGTTATAATCCGCGACCGTGGCCGGCATGCCCATGATATCGACCAGGAAGGACATCAGTTCATGGGTCTTCGCGCCCAACGCCGCCGCGGCATCCGCCAATTGCGGGTCGTCGGCGAACAGTGACGGCACATGCTCCCGGATCATCCCGGCGCAGGAACCGGACGGTGCGACCACATAGTCGAATTCTGCGAAGGCATCGATCAATCCCCGCGCCACGGCGCGCGCATGGGCGCTGTCGCCGGAATTGTAGGCCGGCTGTCCGCAACATGTCTGCGCCCTGGGAACCGCGACGGCGCAACCGGCACGTTCCAGCAGCGTGACCGCCGCAAATCCGATACGGGGTCGAAACAGATCGACGAGGCAGGTGACGAATAGACCGACGGTGACGGGCGGTGCACTGGGGGATTCTGGCGGGGAGCTGAAATCCGACATGAAGACCTTCAACCGAGTTCTCAGGAAGTACAGGGACAATGGCCAGCCTTGCCGGTAAAGGCAAGGTAAGTGCCCGCTTCAACCCCCTGACATGCCGCTTTAACGGTTTAACCCGTTGCCTTCACCCGGTTCGCCAAGGGCTTGGGAAGCAACAGGAAATACCGTCCCTTCGACTTCATGCGCCCGGCCTCCGCCAGAGCGGCATCGCCATAGCCCCAGAAGAAGTCCCCGCGGACCACACCCTTGATCGCACCGCCCTTGTCCTGGGCGACCATCAGCCGCCGCATCGGTTCCTCGCTGCCGCCCGGACGGACGGTGTCGAGCCAGAGCGGCATGCCCAGCGGGATGTAGGCGGTATCGACCGCCAGGCTGCGTTCCGGCGTCAGGGCCACGCCCTCGGCGCCGATGGGACCATCGCCATCGAGTTGGCGGAAGAAGATGAAGCGCGGGTTGTAGGCGAAGAGCTCGGCGGCCTTGTCGGGATGGTTTTCGACCCAGTTGCGGATGCCGTTCCAGCTTGCCTCATGGGCCTGCAATTCGCCCATGTCGATCAGCCGCCGCCCGATCGAGCGGTAGCCATGACCATTATGCGCGGCGAAGCCAACCCGGACCACGTCGCCATCCGGCAGGATGACCCGGCCCGATCCCTGGACCTGAAGCAGAAAGACATCGACCGGGTCATCGATCCACAGCAGTTCCAGATCCTGCCCCTCCAGCGCCCCGGCCTCGATCTCGCCACGCGTCGGATAGGGTTTCAGGCGGCCGTTCTCGACGGCACCGACGATGCCCTTGCCCTTCAGTTCCGGATCGAACAGGCCGAGATCGACCGTGATCAGATCCTCCGGCCGGGCATAGATCGGTGTCGCATAGGTCTCGTCGCGCAGTCGGGACCCGGTCAGTTCCGCCTCGAAATAGCCCGTGAACAGCCCCTGGTCGGCATCCGGCGCGTCGCCATCCGCGGCATCGGCCACGGCGAAGGGCTCAAAAAATCCCTCGAAATAGTCACGAAGGGCATCCGACCCGTCCGGCACGGCATCCAGCGCCTGACAGGCCGCCCGCCAATCCATGGCCGTGGTCTGCAGCGCATTGCTGCCGATTTCCGCCTCGGGCGACATGCGCAGGATGCGCCCGCAGGATCGCGCCAGCGCGGCCCGGGCACCGGCCATATCGTCATCGGACCAGCCGGGCAGGGCATCGAAATCGACGGCGGACAGGGTCAGGGCGGGTGGTGCCGGTTCGGCCGGCGCGGGCTCTGGCTCTGTCTCGTCCTTTTCCGCCTCGCAGGCGGTCAGGGCGGCGGCCAGGATCGCACAGGCCGCAATCAGTCGGACCGGACGGACCTGTTCGCGCATGTTGGTCAGGCCGCGACCCGGGTTTCGACCAGCTGCCAGTTCGGATCGCTGGACTTCACGTTGCGGGCAAAGGTCCATTCGTCGGATACCGTCTCAACGGTGGAGGGATCCCCATCGACGACCCGACCTTCGGAATCGTAGGTCACATTGACCTGCTGACTGACGAAGGTCACCGTCACGCGGGCGGTGTCGCCCTGCATCCCGGCCTCGGTGATCTCGGCGGAATCAATCCCGACCAGCATGTCCTCCATGCGGTGGCCCGCTTTTTCCCGGGCATCGATGGCGCCGGAGAAGCTCTCATAAGTCGGCTTGTCCAGCAGGTTCTTCAGCGTCTTGCGATCGCCCTCGGCATAAGCGGTCACGATCATTTCGAACGCCTTCTTGGCGCCTTCGATGAAGGAGTCCGGACTGAACCTGCCATCCGCCTCGTAGATCGCGCGCAGACCGTCGCCGGCCGGGCCCTCGAACTGGGCGCTGTCCGGGGTCGGCGCGTCCTGGGCGCCGGGCATGCGAACGACATTGTCCTGGGTCTCGCCCGAACGGCTTTCCTCGCGCTGTGCATCGGTCGGATGCGGCGGCGGGAAATCCGAGCGTTTCTGGTGCCCGGTACGTTTACCGAGAACACTGAACAGACGGAAAACCAGGAACAGAGCGACGGCCGCATAAATCAGAAGTTCGATGGACATACCGCCTCTGCTACCAGGTCAAACCATTGCCTTTCACGGCGCGCCGTCCTACCTGTGGGGAACCCGTGCCCTGCACGAAACGTCCCAACAGGCGCGAACTGCGCACCGCTTGCGTGGTTCAGATGTAAGCCGTCACCCGCGAAAGGGCAAGATGCCGTTCCTGATCCTTCTTCTCTTCATCGCCGTTCCGATTGCCGAAATCGCCCTGTTCATCGAAATCGGCAGCGCGATCGGCACCGTATGGACGGTGATCACGATCTTCGCGACCGCCATCATCGGCACCTGGCTGGTTCGACAGCAGGGTCTGCAGACCATGGAACGGGCGCGGGAAGCCATGAACCGCAACCAGATGCCGGTCGACGAGGTCATCGCCGGCCTGTGCATCCTGGTCGCCGGGGCATTGCTGCTGACGCCGGGTTTCCTGACCGACGCGCTGGGCTTCGTGCTGCTGATCCCGCCGCTGCGAAACGGACTGGCGAAGGCGGCGATCGGCCGCATGCGCGCCAGCGGCAAGTTCCACGTCCATGCCGGTGGTGCCCATCCGGGCGGCGCGCCGCGCGGCGGCCGGGGCCCGATCATCGATGGCGAATTCGAGGACGTGTCCGACCCGGATCCGAATTCCCCCTGGAACCGGGGCGCGGGGGAGGAGCAGGACAGCCTGCCGCCCGGCGACCGGGCCCGACCGGATCAGGACCCTGACCGGGACGGGGGGCGCAAACCGTGATTCTGGTGCGCCACGGACAATCCGAATTCAATGTGCGCTACGCCGAAAACCCGGTTGATCCCGGCATTCGGGATCCGCGCCTCACCGATACGGGCCGCCGCCAGATCGAGGCCGCCGCAACTTTCATCGCCGACGGTCACCGCGACGGTCTGCGCCGCATCGTCGCCTCGCCCTATACCCGCACCCTGCAGTCGGCGGAGATTCTGGCGGAAGCGCTGGATCTGCCGATCCGGATCGATGCCGATGTGCGCGAGCATGCCCATTTCACCTGCGATATCGGCACCACGCGAAGCGACCTGCTGACGGCCTGGCCGCATCTGGATTTCGGTCATCTGGACGAGGAATGGTGGCCCGGACCGGAACTGGAGAGCGAGGTCGATCGCAGGGCCATGGCATATCGCCAGCGCATGGCCGCGACCGACGATTGGGCGCAGACGCTGGTCGTGACCCATTGGGGCTTCATCCGCTCGCTGACCGGACACCGGGTGAAGAACGCCACCGTCCTGCGGCTCGACCCGACCCTGCCGCATCCGGCCGGGGCCGAGGTTGTCTGCGTCCCGGATGTGTGATAGCGACCCTCAGCTTTTCAGAACCTCTCCGGATTGCCCGAATGCCGGGCTTTCCCGATCCAACTGACGGATAACTGACCCCATGGCAGACGATCGCGATTCCGCGCCCGCTAACCCCAGCGATATTCCGAAGACGGCCAATCCCGGCACCCAGGCCGAGCCGCCGTATCAAATCATGCGGCAATACATCAAGGATCTGTCCTTCGAGAACCCGAACGCGCCGCAGACCTTCGCCAGCAACGCCGCCCCGGAAGCCAGCATCGTCATCGACGTGCAGACCGCCGCCCTGGGCGGGCGCGATGTCGAGGTCGTGCTGACCGTCGAGGTGAAGGCGGAGCAGGACGGGCAGACGGCCTACATCCTGGAACTGGCCTATGCCGCCATCGTGCGCGTCGGCCAGGTGCCGAAAGAGGCGCTGAATGCCCTTTTGCTGGTCGAAGTGCCGCGCATGCTGTTCCCCTTCGTGCGCCAGATCGTCTGTGATTCCACGCGCTCCGGCGGCTTCTCGATGTTGCTGCTGGCGCCGTTCGATTTCGTCCAGCTCTACCGCCAGCGCCTGGCTGCCCAGGAACAGGCCCAGAAGGACGCCGAAGGCAAGGGCGCTGCGGAAGGCGAGACCGCAGAGGCGTAATTTCCACCGCACCCGTGTTCCTGCGAAAGCAGGAACCTTCTTTCCCGGCACCGCACCTACCCTGCGAAGGCTCCTGCTTTCGCAGGAGCGCGCCCGGTGATGTCACAAAACTAAAGTCGTATTCCTGCGAAAGCTGGAGTCGCGGCCGGTCTTGCACCGCCCTTACAGCGCCGTGCGCACCGACCAGAGTTCCGGGAACAGGACCGTCTCCAGCATCTTGCGCAGATAGGGGACGCCGCTGGTGCCGCCGGTGCCGCGTTTGGCGCCGATGACGCGTTCGACCGTGGTGACATGGTTGAAGCGCCAGCGCCGAAAATAGTCCTCCAGATCGACCAGCTTCTCGCCCAGCTCGTAGAGTTCCCAATGGGTCTGCGGGGCGCGGTAGACCGTGCGCCACGCCGCCTCGACCGCCGGATCGGCCTCGTGCCGGACGGACAGGTCGCGGGTCCGGACCGTGTCGGGAATATCCAGCCCCGCCGCCGCCAGCCGCCCCAGAGCGGCATCATAGAGGCTGGGGGTCTTCAGTTCATTACGTAACCGATCCATTACTGTTGACCGGGATTCATGCATGTCCATCAGGGACTTGTTGCGGTTCCCCAGCAGGAATTCGATCTCGCGATACTGAAAAGACTGGAAGCCGGACGAATTGGCGAGTGACGGCCGGAAGGTGGTGTATTCCGATGGCGTCATGGTACGCAGCACGTCCCAGGCACTGTTCAGCTGTTCGAAGATCCGCGCCACCCGGGTCAGCATCTTGAAGGACGGTCGTGTTTCCCCCGCCAGGATCGCCGCACGCGCGGCATGCAGCTCATGCAGGGCAAGGCGCATCCACAATTCCGACGTCTGGTGCTGAATGATGAACAGCAGCTCGTCATGGGCATCCGAGCGCGGATGCTGGCTGTCGAACAGGGTATCCAGACCCAGATAGTCGGCGTAGGAAATGTCGGGCGGCGTTTCGGTCATGTCGGGTTCCTTCGAAATACTACCCAAACCCTTACCGTATTCCTGCGAAAGCAGGAATCTTCCTCGGGCCTGTACCTGATCGATGAAGGCTCCTGCTTTCGCAGGAGCACCGCCGTCACTGACCCGCTGGATCCGCAATAGCGGTCACGGATCGGAAGTTCCGGGCGGTTGCGGCGACGCCGAGGCATTTCTCCGCTTTCTCCACCAGTTTCGACCGGCCAATCCCATTCAGGGCATGCAGATAGAACACGCGGTCAGCAGGTCGCGCAGACCGGCCATGGGGAGCTTGTTGCTGCCACCGACATTGATGCCACGCAGAAGGGCGATCCAGACGGTCATGGCGTAGACCCCTGCATTGACTGTCCGCCCCCACAAGGCATTCCTGCGAAGCTAGGAACTTCGCCGGGTCACAGCCTTGACGGTGGCAAGGAGCCTCCCGCTTTCGCAGGAGCACGCCGCACCCGGACTACTGGTTCATGCTGTCGAAGAATTCGTTGTTGTTCTTCGAATGCTTGATCTTGTCGAGGAGGAATTCCATCGCGTCGACCACGCCCATCGGCATGAGGATGCGGCGCAGGACCCACATCTTCGACAGCGTGCCCTTGTCGACCAGCAGTTCCTCCTTCCGGGTGCCCGACTTGGTGATGTCGATGGCCGGGAAGGTGCGCTTGTCGCTGAGCTTGCGGTCCAGGATGATTTCCGAGTTACCGGTGCCCTTGAACTCTTCGAAGATGACTTCGTCCATGCGGCTGCCGGTATCGATCAGCGCGGTCGAGATGATGGTCAGCGAGCCGCCTTCCTCGATATTCCGCGCCGCGCCGAAGAAGCGCTTCGGACGCTGCAGGGCGTTGGCATCGACACCGCCGGTCAGGACCTTGCCCGAGGACGGGACGACCGTGTTGTAGGCGCGGGCCAGGCGGGTGATCGAATCCAGCAGGATGACCACGTCGCGCTTGTGTTCGACCAGGCGCTTGGCCTTTTCGATCACCATTTCGGCGACCTGGACGTGGCGCTGTGCCGGCTCGTCGAAGGTAGAGGACACGACCTCGCCCTTCACGGAGCGCTGCATGTCCGTCACTTCTTCCGGCCGCTCGTCGATCAGCAGGACCAGCAGATAGACTTCCGGATGGTTCTGCGAAATCGCGTGGGCGACATTCTGCATCAGCATCGTCTTACCGGTGCGCGGCGGCGCGACGATCAGCGCGCGCTGACCCTTGCCCAGCGGCGCGACCAGATCGATGACCCGGGTCGACTGTTCCTTCTTCTTGCTCTTCTGATCGTCGTTGCCTTCGATTTCGAGCTGCAGCTTCTCATCGGGATAAAGCGGCGTCAGGTTGTCGAAATTGATTCGATGCCGAACCGAATCCGGCTCGTCGAAATTGACCTTGTTCACCTTCAGCAGGGCGAAATAGCGCTCGCCGTCCTTCGGCGCGCGGATCTGACCCTCGACCGTATCGCCGGTACGCAGACCGAAGCGGCGCACCTGGCTGGGCGAGACATAGATGTCATCCGGCCCGGCCAGATAATTTGCCTCGGGCGAGCGCAGGAAGCCGAACCCGTCGGACAGGACCTCAAGCACCCCCTCGCCATAAATCGCCACATCGTTCATCGCCAGCTGCTTGAGGCAGGCGAACATCAATTCCTGTTTGCGCAGGTTCGAGGCGTTCTCGATCTCCAGCTCTTCCGCGAAAGCCAGGAGTTCGGGCGGGGATTTCTGTTTCAGTTCTTTGAGATGCATGGGTTTCTTGTGCTCTGTCGCGAGGATTTTCTGACAGGGAGTCTGTCGGGACGCTGCGTTCCTGTGGCCCGACGAATGGTGCTATCGGGTACGACTCTGCCAGGTCGGTGGCTGTTCGGTTGGAACCGTGCGTTTTTGGAGGCCCGGGTTTCCGGGGTGCGATGCGCCGGACTTCCTGCCCGACGCTTCTCAAATAGGCCGCATCGCGTCGGAAGTCAAATGGAGGTTTCATGAAAGGCTGTGACAAGGTCTTCAAATCGCACGCGGATATACTTCTGGCATATACATCCGACCCATTTTCGTATACGTGTTGAGTATATACCGGCGAGGTGACCCGATGACCAGGACGACGATCTTCACCAACAATCGTACCCAGGCCGTGCGGATTCCCAAGGCGCTGGCCTTTCCGGCCCATGTCACCGCGGTCGAGATCGCGGAGGTCGGTCAGGCGCGGGTCATCGCACCGGGCGGGGCCCTCTGGGACGATTTCTTCGCTGCCCCCGGGGTCACCGAGGATTTCATGCCGGATGACGATCCCGCCAGGGCAACGGGGCGGTAATGGCGGGATTTCTGCTGGACACTGACATCTGCCTTCGCGCGATCCGTGACCGGGAGGAAGGGCTGCGGGTGCGGTTCAACGCCCATGCAGATGAGCTGGGCGTTTCCCCGATTTCACTGACAGCGTTGTTCGAAGGGGCGGAACGCACGGAGCGGCCGGAGCGGAACCGCCGGATCGTCAAGGAATTCGCCATGCGCCTGACTGTCCGCGCCTTCGACCATGATGCGGCCATCCATGCCGGCGAAATCCGTGCGGGATCGCCGTTCGACGCCGACCGGGCGATGATCGCTGCCACGGCGCGGGCCAACGGCCTGATCCTCGTCACCGGCGCGCCACAGGCCTATCGCTCAATTCCGGGCCTGCGCCTGGAAACCTGGTAGGGTCAGAAGGGTTTCACGATCACCAGGATGACGATCCCGACCATCAGTAGGGCGGGGACCTCGTTCATGAAACGATAGAAGCGTTCCGTCCGCGTGTTGCGGTCCGCCTCGAAATCCTTGCGCCAGCGGGCCATCACCATGTGATAGCCGGTCATCAGCAGGACCAGCGCCATCTTGGCGTGGAACCATCCCGCGGTGAACCAGTAGGCGTCATAGGCTGCCCACAAGCCGAAGATCCAGGTCGCGATCATTGCCGGATTGCCGATCCCGCGCAGCAGGCGGCGTTCCATCGCCTTGAAGGTTTCGGACTTGTCGGACCCGACCTCGGCCGATGCGTGATAGACGTAGAGCCGCGGCAGATAGAGCAGCACGGCCATCCAGGAGATGACCGACAGGACATGCAGCGCCTTTATCCACTCGTACATCGATCCGCTCCCTTTCTTCGTTTGCCCCATTGACCGGGACAAAACTGAAAACTCTCCTACCTGCACCGCCGTATTGGTGCGAAAACCGGCAATCGTTCCGTGCTCCTGCGAAAGCAGGAGCCTTGGATAACCCCGGCACCCTGCGAGCGTCACGAAGATTCCTGCGTTCGCAGGAATACGGCAGTTGGTGGCAAGAACTAGATCCAGCCGCCCAATTCGCGCCGGGCAAGGGTCTCCAGCAGATCGATCATCGGTGGGGTGGCGTTGAGGCAGGGGATATAGGTGAAGCGCTCGCCGCCGTTTTCCTCAAACGTCTCACGCAGGCCGATGGCAAGTTCCTCCAGGGTCTCGACACAGTCGGAGACGAAACCGGGGGAGATCATGGCGATGCTTTTCACGCCTTCCTTGGCCAGACCCGCCACTGTCGGCTCGGCATAGGGTTGCAGCCATTCCTTCGGCCCGAACCGGGACTGGAAGACAACCTGGAACCGATCCTGCGGCCAGCCAAGATCCTCGCGCAGCAGACGGGCGGTCTTCTGGCAGAAACAGTGATACGGATCGCCCTTGTCCAGAGTTTCGCGCGGCATGCCGTGGAAACTGCACAGCAGGCGATCCGGTTCCGGCTGATCCCTGAGGGCGGCGCGGACACTGTCACCCAGCGCCCGAATGTAGGCCGGATCGTCATGAAAGGTCGGCAGAACCCGCATGGCCGGCTGACGGCGCAGCCGGGCCAGATGGGCATTCGCCTTATCGACGACGGACGCCGTGGTCGCGGCGGAATACTGGGGATAGAGCGGTGCCAGCAGAATGCGCTGACAGCCCTGGTTCATCAGGGAATCGATCCCCTGCACGATGGAGGGAGAGCCATAGCGCATGGCCCAGTCGACGATCACCCCCTCGGCGTCCAGCCGTGGCGCCAGTTCCTGTGCCTGGGCGCGGGTGTAATGGCGCAAAGGGCTTTCATCGGTTTCGGTCATCCAGATCTTGCGATAGGCCTCACCGGATTTCTTCGGCCGGGTGTTGAGAATGATCCCGTGCAGAATGGGCCACCACAGCCATTTCGGCGCCTCGATGACCCGGGTATCGGACAGAAATTCCCCCAGATAGCGCCGCATGCTCTTGACGTCATACCCGTCCGGCGTGCCCAGATTGACCAGCAGGACACCGGTTTTCGGCGGCGTTACGGGCGGATGATTGCGCGGCAGTGTGGGGGACATGGCATGCGTCTCTGTTGCGGTCGCCTCACGATGTAGCGCGGCGTATCCGCTCGACCAGCCTTGCCACATGGTCCGGCGGCGTTTCCTTGATGATGCCGTGACCGAGGTTGAAGACATGCGCTCGGCCGTCAAACACCTCCAGAATATGATCCACCGCCCGATCCAGTGCTTCCCCACCGGCCAGCAGCGCCATCGGATCCAGATTGCCCTGCGTCACCACGTCGCGCGGTATTTCCCGGGCGGCCCATGCCGCGGGCAGCCCCTGGTCCAGTGACACGGCCGTGACGCCTGTCTGTGACGCGTATTCGGTGTAGAGCGGCCCGACGGCGCGCGGAAAGCCGATGATCGGCACATCGGGGTGACTTTCGCGAACCCGATCGACGATGGCCTTCGCCGGCGCGAGGGACCAGCGGCGGAATCCGGCTTCGTCCAGGGCCCCGGCCCAGGAATCGAATAGCTGCACTGCCTGTGCGCCGGCATCGATCTGGGCCACGAGATAGGTCGCCGTCGAGTCCACAAGCAGATCGATCAGCCGCTGGAATCCGTCCGGATCGTGATAGGCCCAGAGCTTCGTCTTCGCAAAATCGCGCGATGAACCGCCTTCGATCATGTAGGTCGCGACGGTCCAGGGCGCCCCGGCAAATCCGATCAGCGCGGTTTCCATCGGCAGGGCAGCGCTCAGTTTCGCGACCGTCTCGAAGACCGGCTGAAGATGTCCCAGAACCGCGTCGGGCTTCAGGATCGACAAATCCGATGCATCGCGCAGCGGCTCCAGCTTCGGGCCTTCGCCTTCGACGAACCAGACCTTCTGCTGCAGGGCATGGGGCAGGACCAGAATGTCCGAAAACAGGATCGCGGCATCGAACCCGAACCGTCGGATCGGCTGAAGGGTGACTTCGCAGGCCCGGTCCGGATCGTAGCACAGGTCCAGAAACCCGCCGACATCCGCCCGGACGGCACGGTATTCCGGCAGATATCGTCCGGCCTGGCGCATCAGCCAGATTGGCGGACTGTCCTGGACTTCGCCGTACAACGTCCTGAGGAACGGCTTCGGGGAACGCTGGACACTCATGGACGGGCTTTCGATACACAGATCATGGGTTCATCCTTATAAGTAATATTATTAATTAGAAAAGAGAGTGGTTGTGGTTGGGGGGTGCAGGAATGGGGATTAAATCCTGTCCCGTTGCGATCCACAGGCCAGCATGATCGGGTCTCAGACCTGTGGGCAAAGACGGGGTAAGCTGTGAGTCCCCTTGTCCTGGCTGATCTGCGCGGAACGGGAGTCATGGGGATGAGTGGCCCGTGACAGGGATACCATCCACAGGCAGACTCGTTCCGATGGCAGTTATCCCGATGCGCATAACCGACGGGTCACTCTTCGGGTCAGCGGGGATGGTGTCCGGGATTGCACCAACCCGGCAGTTTGTCCCATAAACTGTGCACAGGTTTTCGACAGGGTTACTCCCCAATGACCGATGGCATGCGTGACATTCAGCTTTACCTCGTTTCGGACTCGACCGGCGAGACGGTTCAGGCGATCGCCCGGGCCTGTATCGTCCAGTTCGAGGATGTCGAAGGCGTAGAGCATCACTGGAACCTGGTACGCAGTACCACGAAGGTCGACCAGATTCTGCAGAAAGTCTCGGAATCGCCGGGGATCGTACTGTTCACCTTCGTCAATCAGGAACTGCGTCGCCATCTGATGGACGGCTGCCGGCAGCTGCGCGTGCCGTGCATTTCGGTGCTGGATCCGTTCATCAACGCCTTCGAGAATTATCTGGGGGAGCCGGCACGTCAGCAGCCGGGGCGTCAGCATGCGCTGGATGCGGATTACTTCAGCCGGATCGATGCGATGCAGTTTGCCCTGACCCATGACGACGGGCAGGGGCTCTGGAATCTGCACAGCGCCGATGTGATCCTGACCGGCGTGTCGCGCACGTCCAAGACGCCGACCTGCATCTATCTGGCGAACCGCGGCATCAAGGCAGCGAATGTGCCCTTCGTACCGGGGATCGGCCTGCCCGAGGAACTGCTGGGCATGACCGGCGCGAACGGGCCGCTGGTTGTCGGCCTGACCAAGGATCCCGCCAGCCTGGTACAGATCCGCAAGAACCGGCTGAAGATGATCGCGGAGGATGACGAAACGGACTATGTCGATCTGGAAACCGTGAAGAAGGAAGTCATGACCTGCCGCCGGATCTGCCGTGAACGCGACTGGCCCGTCATCGATGTATCGCGCCGTTCGATCGAGGAAACGGCGGCGGCGGTCATCCAGCATTATGACCGGCGTCTGGAAAACCGAAACGGGGGACCGGGAGGGGCGGCATGACCGTGGGTTCGGCGACCGCCATCGGTCAGTCCAAGACCATCGTCCTGGCTTCGGGCAGCCGCACGCGTGCCGATCTGTTACGGGGGGCGGGCCTTACCATCGAGATCGATCCGGCCAATGTGGATGAGGATGCGGTCAAGGAATCGCTGCGCGCCGAAGGAGCCAGCGCCGCCCAGGTCGCGGAAGCCCTGTCCGATCTGAAGGCACTGAAGGTCAGTCAGCGTCATCCCGGCGCCTTGGTCATCGGTGCCGATCAGACCCTGGACTGTAACGGCGTCTGGTTCGACAAGCCGCCGGATCTGGATCATCTGCGGGGCCATCTGGAAGCATTGAGTGGCCAGCGTCACAGTCTGTTTGCCGGTGTGTCCGTGATGCAGGACGGCCAGCGTCTCTGGGGGCTGGTGGAACCGGCACATATGACAATGCGCCGGTTGAGCCCCGATTTCATCCGCCGCTATGTCGATGCCGTGGGCGAAGACGGGCTGGGATCGGTCGGCGGATACCGGTTGGAAGGGCTGGGCGCGCAACTGTTCAGCCGGGTCGAGGGGGACTATTTCACCGTTCTGGGTCTGCCCTTGCTGGCGCTTCTGGGTTTCCTGCGACAGAACGGGGCCATCACGTCATGACCGGATCGAATGCCGGACCCGTTGCCGGTGTTGTCGGCATGCCCGTCGCGCAGTCGCTGTCGCCGGTCCTGCATGGCACCTGGCTGAAACGCTTCGGTCTGCCGGGACGCTACGAGCGCCGGGAAATCGCGCCAGAGCGTTTCGAATCCGATATGACCAGCCTGCTGCAGGATGAAGGCTGGGTCGGGATGAATGTCACCGTGCCCCATAAGGAGGCGGCCTTTCGCTTCTGCGACCGGCTCGACCAGGCCGCCCGGCGTCTAGGTGCCGTCAACACGGTGGTGCGCCTGCCTGACGGGACGATCGAAGGGCGGAACACCGATCTGTACGGCTTTCGCCGCAATCTGGAGACCGCGGCAGGATGGGGTCGGATCGGACGGGGGTCGGCAATTGTCCTGGGTGCCGGAGGGGCGGCCCGTGCCGTGGTGGCGGCCCTGCAGGATCTGGGCTTCCAGGAAATCCGCATCGTCAACCGCACCGTCGCCCGGGCCGAGCGACTGGTCGAGGAATTGTCGGAAGCCGGCTCGGCAAGGCTGATTGCGGCCACCGCGCCGGACCTGTCGGATTGCGATCTGCTGGTCAACACGACGAGTCTCGGCATGGCGGGGCAGCCGCCGCTGGAAATCGATCTGACCGTCCTGCCGACATCCGCCTTTGTCACCGATATCGTCTACAAGCCCCTGGAAACCGGGCTTCTGGCCGCCGCGCGTGCACGTGGCAATTCGACGGTCGACGGTCTGGGCATGCTGCTGCACCAGGCGGTGCCGGGGTTCGAGGCGTGGTTCAACCCGCCGGAAACGCCGCAGGTGGACGATGATCTGCGCCGGGTCGTTCTGGGGGCGATGGCAGCATGATCGTGATCGGCCTGACCGGATCGATCGGCATGGGGAAAAGCACGGCCAGCGCGATGCTGCGCGGGCTGGGCGTGCCGGTTCATGATGCCGATGCGACGGTGCATCGTCTGACCGGTCCGGGCGGTGCGGCAGTCCCCGCCATAGAAGCCGCCTTTCCCGGGGCCACGAAGGATGGTGCCGTGGACCGGGCGGCGCTGGGCCCGAAAGTGTTCGGCGACCCGGCCGCGCTGAAGACACTGGAGTCGATCCTGCACCCGATGGTTGCGGCGGATCGCGACGGATTTCTGAAATCCTGCATGCTGCACGGGCGGAGGGCCGCTGTCCTGGACGTGCCACTGCTGTTCGAAACCGGTGGCGAGCGCCTGTGCGATCTGACCATCGCGGTGACCGCGCCGCTGTTCATTCAGGCACAACGGGTTCTCGCCCGGCCCGGCATGACGCCGGAAAAACTGCGGGATATCCGCGCACGCCAGATGCCGGAAGGGGAGAAACGCCGCCGCGCCGATATCGTGATCTGGTCGTCCCTGGGCCGGCGACCGGTCTTGCGGGCGCTGGAGAACACCCTCAAAATGCCGGTTGTCGCCCGAAACCGTTGGAGAAATCCGCATGCGTGAGATCTGTTTCGATACGGAAACGACAGGCCTGGACCCGGCCGGGGGTCACCGCGTTGTTGAAATCGGCGGGGTCGAGCTGATCAATCGTGTCCCGACGGGCGAGACCTACCATGTCTATCTGAATCCGGAACGCGACATGCCGGTCGAGGCCTTCCAGGTTCATGGCCTGTCCGAGGCGTTTCTGGCGGACAAGCCGTTGTTTCAGGATGTGGTCGAGGATTTCCTGGCCTTTGTCGGGGACGCCAAGCTGGTGATCCACAACGCGGCCTTCGACATGAAGTTCCTGAATGCGGAACTGAAGGCCTGCGGACGTCCGACCCTGCCGATGTCGCAGTCGATCGATACCGTCGCCATGGCGCGCGAGAAGTTTCCCGGCGCGGCGGTCAGCCTGGACGCGCTGTGCAAGCGCTTTGCCATCGACAATTCGGCGCGGACCAAACACGGCGCCCTGCTGGATGCCGAGTTGCTGGCCGAGGTCTATATCGAACTGACCGGCGGGCGCCAGACGGGCCTGACCTTCGGCGATGACGGGCCGTCGCAAGGCACGTCCAGGGCCGCTTCCCGCGTCACCACGATCTCTGACCGGCCGGTTCGCGAACCCCGTCCGCACGCGCCCAGCGCCGAGGAAGAAGCCGCCCACAAGGCCTTTCTGGAAAAGATCAGCAACCCGCTCTGGACCGCCGCGGAATAGAGCTTCCCCTTCCTGTGAGTTCCTGCGGGCGCGGGAACCTTGGCGATCCTAACGCGGTGCGCGGTCACCGGATCTTGCGCAGCCAGAGCGAGGTTTCCGGCACATCCTCCCAGATCGGGATCTGCGCGATGGGCCCGTTTTTGATGACGGCGTGGTGGCGTGTGGCGATCCAGCGGCTCGACCAGACCGGCTCCACCGCTCCGCCCGCCATCAACGCGGCCACCGGCAGCTGCTCGTTATAGCCGCGCCAGGTCCAGGATTCCGGATAGGGGTCGGGCAGGAACATGTCGTGGACCTGGATGAAGACCCCGGCCGGCAGGGACGGCACGATGCGACCCAGCAGGATATCCACATCGCTGCCCGGCATGGCGATATGGCTGGAATCGATCATCAGGAAATCGCCGGGCGCCAGATCCGCGAATTCGGACATCGGCACGTCCTGCAGCGGCATGCGGTGGAAGCTGACGCATTTCAGATGTTCCAGATCGGCACGCGGATCCGGATCGACGGCGCGGATTTCCGTTTTCAGCCCGTCATCCCGGATCGCGGCGGCGGCGAACCGGGTCGAATGGCCGCTGCCGATCTCCACGATCCGGCGCGGCCGGTGCCGTCGGACCAGCAGATAGGTCGCCAGCGCATCAAGGCGGGGAAACCAGACCTGCTGCCAGCGCGGTGACGGGGGCGCCGGCCAGTTGAACCGGTCCGCCAGGGACAGGATCAGATCGTCCGGCACGTCCAGGAGGTCCAGAAAATCGCTTTCCCGATCCCGAAACAGGTCCTCGACGAAGGGAAAGGCGGCGCGTTCCGCCCGGGCCGGAATGCCGGCCGCGTAGCGGTAAGGGATGAAGTATCCGCGCTTCGCGAGGCCGAGCACGGTCGGCAGACCCAGCGTCAGCCGGCGCAGCAGGGGGGAGGAGCCGTACATTGCCTCCGACCTTCCTTTCCGTCCGGGGTCAGGGGCGCATCATCATGCCTTCGCGGGCGACGACGCTGCCGGGCCGGGCCTCGTCCACCGCTTCGGCGATGTCGTCCATGAATTCGTCGTCATGGGTCGGTTCGTGATGGAACAGCACCAGTGTCTTCACGCCCGCCGCATCGGCGACCCGGACCGCCTCTTCCCAGGTGGAATGTCCGAACCCGACGAAACGGGGATATTCCTCCTCGGTATAGGTGGCGTCATAGATCATGATGTCCGCACCGCGCACGAGGTCGACCACGGTCTGGTCGCGGCCTTCCGGATAATGTTCGGTATCGGTGATGTAACAGATCGACCGTCCGTCGAATTCGATGCGATAGCCGCAGGCGCCGTTCGGATGGTTCAGCGGCGCGGTGCGCAGGGTAATTCCGGTCCCCGGTGTCAGGGTGTCCCCGGCTTCGAAATCGTGGAATTCGACATTGGCGCGGAAGGTTTCCGGCGGCACCGGGAACAGCGGCGCCTGCATCATGTCGGACAGGGTTCCCTTCAGTGTACGGTCCGGCAGCAGGTTGCCCGCCCAGACGCGCGGATTGTTGCCGGGGATGTGGAACGGCACGAAGAAGGGCAGGCCGATGATGTGGTCCAGATGCGTATGCGTCAGGAACAGGTCGATATCCTGCGGCCCTTCCTGTGCGATTTCCCGGCCCAGCTTGCGCAGTCCCGTTCCGCCGTCAAAAATCAGGCGCTGACTGCCGCACATCACCTCGATGCAGGAGGTGTTGCCGCCATATCGCATCGTATCCGGTCCCGAACAGGCAATGCTGCCCCGGGTCCCCCAGAACTTCACGAAGAATTCCGGGCGTCCCTGGTCGCGCGCCATGGCAATCCCTCTTTATGCTTCCCCGGACCGTGCTCCCCCGGGGGAAATTGTCGATACCGCCCTCGCTTCCGCGCGGCGGGACATGCCCCGATCCGGATGCTATAGCGGGTATCTGAGGAACGCAAACCATGTGCCGCCCCACCGCCCGGTGACGCCGGCGGCTTTCCGACCGGACGGAACGGAGTTTCACAATCATGACCGATGGCCCGGTGCCCGGACCGCAGATGCGCGACGCGCGCAGCGACTGGACAGGCATTCTGTTCGGATTGTGTGTTGCGCTGCTGGCCGCCTATCAGCAGCTCAAGCTGCCGCCGGTTCTGCCGGAAATGCTGGATCGTTTCGATTACGGACCGGAACTGGCGGGCGGTTTCATGTCGATCTTTGCGGTGATCGGTCTGGGGCTTTCCGTCAAGATCGGTCAGGCAATGCAGCGCCAGTCGACGGCCGCCTGGCTGGTCGCGGGCTGTCTGCTGGCGGTGCTGGGTGCCGCGCCGATCCTGACCCTGCCGGAAAATGGATGGGCCGTGCTGGCGGGCCGGGGGCTGGAGGGCATGGCGATGGCGATTCTGGCGGTCGCCGGGCCGACCCTGATGACCCGCAACGCCGCACCCCGACACCTGCCGATTGCTGCGGCGCTGGCGGCGACCTGGATTCCCCTCGGCGGGCTGGTCGCCACTTTGATCGGCCGGGCGGCGGAGACCCTGCTGCCGGGGGATGCGGTCTGGCCCAGCGTCTGGTGGGGCGGCATCGTGATTGCCGTGACGATCGCCGGCTGGACGCTGTGGCTGGCCCGCGGCGACGGGCGGCGGCTGGCCCTGCCGACCGCGCAGGGCGGGGCGCCCGATCTGCCGCCCGAGGCGCGGCGGGGCATGATGCTGGTGGCCCTATGTTTCAGCTTCTGGGCGCTGCAAAACATCGCCGTCCTGAGCTGGCTGCCGGAATATCTGGTGGCCGACCGGGGCATGGATCATGCCCGGGCGAAGGAATTCTACGGCCTGACCGTTGCGGCGATCGCGGGCTGCAATCTGTTCGCCGCGATCCTGCTCAAATCGGGCCTGCCCATCGCCCGGCTTCTGGCGGTGGTTCTGGCCGGGCAGGTTCTGGTTCTGCTGCTCGGCCCGCTGGCCGGGACGGACTGGACCGGGGTGCTGGTCTTGCTTGCCTACGGATTTTTCGCGGGCATCACGCCGACCTGCCTCTTTGCGCTGCCGGGCCGTCTGCTCGGCCCTGGCGGTACCGGCACGGCGGCTTTCGGCATGCTGATGGCGGGACGGAATCTCGGTGTCCTGGCCGGCCCGATCGTGATCGGCTGGGTCGGCGGCAGCGTCTGGGGCTGGTCCGGCGGCTGGTGGACGGCCGCCGCGTCGACCCTGTGCGCGACCCTCGCGGCATTGGCCATTCACCGCAAGATACGGGCATCCGGCCGGATGTCGCGCGGTTAGCCGCGGCTAGGGAACCAGCTTGTAGCCGCCCGGCTCCGTGACCAGGATTTCCGCATTGGACGGATCGCGTTCGATCTTCTGACGCAGCCGGTAGACATGGGTCTCCAGCGTATGGGTGGTGACCCCGGCATTGTAGCCCCAGACCTCACCCAGAAGCGTGTCGCGCGATATCACCTTCATGCCGGCGCGATAGAGATACTTCAGGATCGCGGTCTCCTTTTCCGTCAGGCGCACCTTCCTGTTCTTGTCTTCCTCCAGCAGGAGTTTTTGTGCCGGGCGGAAACTGTAGGGGCCGATGGCGAAGACCGCATCCTCGCTCTGTTCATGCTGGCGCAGCTGGGCCCGCAATCGGGCCAGCAGCACATTCAGCCGAAACGGCTTGGCGACGTAATCATTGGCGCCGGCATCGAGGCCCAGAATGGTGTCGGAATCGGAATCATGGGCCGTCAGCATCAGCACCGGGCATTTCACCCCGTTGCGCCGCAGCAGCCGACAGGCCTCCCGCCCGTCCATGTCGGGCAGGCCGACATCGAGCACGATCGCGTCGAAATGATGCTCCTTCGCGGCGGCGATGGCATCACCGGCCGACCCGACCTGGACCGTTTCGAATTCTTCGTGAAGCTGTAGCTGTTCCGCCAGCGACTGACGCAGGGCCTCGTCATCGTCGCATAAAAGGATTTTCTTGCCGCTCATGGTTCTCCCGATATGCCGCTGTGCGGTCCGCCATTGCCGGTAGTCCGCGATATCGCCGGACATTAACACGATGCTACCGTGACTGGGAAAGTCACGAAATGGGGAATATCGGACCGACGAAAATGGCACGGGGATTGCTTGTATTGCCTGCGGAGATGGAGAGAGAGGCGTGTCATGACCCAGCCACAGACGGAATCGTCGTCCTGGTCCCTGTTTTCGGCCGGTGCCGCGGCGCAGAACAATACTGCGATCCGCCGCGGCCGGCCGGAGGAAGGGCAGGAACAGATCCGTTTCGCCGCGGCCCTGTCCCGGGCTTCCAACCTACCGGGCGCCCATTCGTCAGGCGGTCGAACCGAAATCAGCGAAAGTGCCGGCAACGATGTCTACGCCCGTTTGCCCAGCCGTCCCGAAGAACGTGACAGCGGCGAGGCACCGGTCGGCATTCGCAATGACAATTTCTTTGGCGAAGACGGGTTCGGGATTGCCGACCTGATCGATATCGTCAATCCGCTGCAGCATATTCCCGGTGTTTCCACCGTCTACCGTGCCATGACCGGCGACGAGATCAGCCAGGGCGCCCGCCTGGCCGGCGGAACACTGTATGGCGGCCCTCTGGGCTTTGCGTCGGCGCTGGCGGACAATGTCAGTGAGGATGTGACGGGCCGGGATGTGACGGGATCGGTCCTGGCCGCCTTCAGCGATGACCCGTCGGATACCGGCAGTACAGTGGCGCAGGCTGAAGAGCCTGCAGCGGCCGACCTCGCGGCGATTGCGCCGGCCGCGGGACCGGCTGGACCGAACGCGGATCCTGGCAATGTCGCTGCCCTGCAGGCCGCGCTGCAGTCGCCCGCACCCGCCCAGCGCAGCCAGGCGAGCCCGCTGATGGCGGCGCAGCCGGTGGGGTCGCCCTTTGCGGCTCAGCCGTCCGGCAATTCTCCGATGGCCGTCCTGCATCCGCCGGGCGCCCCCGCTATCCTGCAGACCGGTCCGGCCCAGCCGGCGCCGTCCGCATCCGCGCCGGACTCCGCGGTCACCGCGGCGGCCCAGGGCGTCCCCAACCTGTCCCCCGAAGCGGCGAACGTCCTGATGCGGATGGCCCAGCAGCCGCAGGCCGGCCATGCCCCGCGTGCGCCGATGTCCGGCCCGCCGCCCAAGATCGTGACCGCTCCGGAAATGGCGGCGGCACCCCTTCCTTCTCCCGCTCCTACTCCCGCGCCCGCCCCTGCCCCGGCGTCGGAGCCCTCCACGGCCTCCGCGACCGCCGGAACGGGGCGTGCCCGGACCCAGTCCGCCGCGTTTTTCGATCCGGTGCCGACCGAGGATCTGCCGGCCGCCATGATGGAGGCCTTGCAGAAATACGAATCCATGAAGCAATAGAAGCGGAGTTCCCGGTGAACGGCCTTTGCGGAGGGAATCGTGACGGAAATCCTGACCGATGGGGCGCGGCTGATCCTGCCGGATGGTGTCGGCGTGCCCTGTGCCATGGGGCGCAGCGGACTGATCGACGCCGCGCGGAAGTCCGAGGGCGACGGCGCGACACCGATCGGGCGGTGGCGTTTGGTGCAGGTCTATTACCGACCCGACCGCGTCGACCCGCCGGAAACCGGCCTGCCGACGGCAGCGCTGCAGGAACGGGATGGCTGGTGCGACGATCCGCGCGATCCGGCCTATAACCGGCACGTCCTGCGGCCCTACCCCGCTTCCCACGAGGCGATGTGGCGCGAGGACGGGCTCTACGACCTTGTCGTCACCACCGACCACAACAGCGACCCGGTCATCCCCGGTGCCGGAAGCGCCATCTTCCTGCATTGCCGGAATCCGGAGGGGAAGCCCACGGCCGGCTGCATCGCGCTCGACCGGGCGGATCTGCAGGATCTGTTAAGCCGCCTCGATGGTCCTGCCTGGCTGGACATCCGCCGGAAGCTGTGACGATTCAGACGGGTTTCGGGCGGGCGCCGAAGATCGCGCTGCCGACCCGGATATGGGTCGCGCCAAAGCGGATGGCGGTTTCGAAATCGGCACTCATGCCCATGGACAGACCGGTCAGGCCGTTCCGTTCAGCGATTTTCGCCAACAGCATGAAATGCGGCGCGGGCGGTTCGTCGACCGGCGGAATGCACATCAGCCCCTTGACCGGCAGTTCGAGCACGTCGCGCGCTTCGGCAATGAAGGCATCCGCCTCCTCGGGCAGAACGCCCGCCTTCTGCGGTTCCTCGCCGGTATTGATCTGCAGGAAGACATCCGGTTGGCGCCCCTGACTATCCGCTTCCCGTGCAATGGCCTTAGCAATCTTCGGCCGATCGACGGATTCGATGGCATCGAACAGGGCGACGGCATTCTTTGCCTTGTTGGACTGCAGCGGACCGATCAGGTGCAGGATCGTGTCGGGAAAGGCCTCGCGCAGGGCGGGCCATTTTCCCTCGGCTTCCTGCACCCGGTTTTCACCGAACAGACGCTGACCGGCATCCAGAACCGGACGGATCGCGTCGGCATCGAATGTCTTGGACACTGCGACCAGCCGGACGGAGCCCTCCGGTCGCTCGGCGTCCCGTTCCGCCCCGGCGATGGTGTCCAGAACCTTCCGATACCCGTCGATCGCACCCATGGCATGCCTCCGATTTCCGTTGATTCTCCGACATTCCCGACGGCGCGGGACCGGCGCCGGGCGAAGAATTTGCACTCCGCCGTGACGATGGCCATAGTGCGCGTCGCCCAAACCGCCGTCCAGCCGCGAGCCCTTACATGCCGCCTCCGCCGCTACATATCCAGAGCCAATTGAAACAGGCTTTCGACAGTTTGAATGCCGGCCGGTTCGACGAGGCGCGTCGTGTTGGATCGGCCATCCTGAAATCCATGCCGAAAGAGCCGAATGCCCTGTATCTGATGGGGGTTCTGCATCATCGCAACGGCGATCTGAAGGAAGCGGCGCGGTATTTCGAAAAAAGTCACAACGCCGATCGAACCAGTGCCGCGGCGCTCAGCGGCATGGGTATCGTGCGGATCGACCAGCAGCGCTTCGGCGAGGCCGTGAAGATCTTCGAGGATCTGCGCCGCAAGATGCCGCGCGAACCGGTGGTCCTGAACAATCTGGGCATCGCCTATAAGGGGCTGCAGCGGTTCGATGCCGCGATCCCCGCCTTCGAAGCGGCTCTTTCCGTCCAGCCGAATTACGCAGAGGCCTATGCCAATCTGGGCGGGCTGCTGACCTCCCTGGGCGAAACCGGGCGGGCGCTGGAGATCCTGAAGCGTGGTTTGCAGCGCTGCCCCGGCGATGCGTCCATTCGCCTAAACCTGGCGGATGCCCTGAATTCGGAAGGGGATCTGAATGGTGCCCTGGCCGTACTGCGCGAAGCGGTCCAGGCGGTTCCGGGCGACCGGGAACTGCGCCTGCGATTGGCGTCCATTCTGGTCAATAAGGGCGCGTTCGACGAGGCGCGCGGCCTTCTGAAGGCACTGATCGCGGAAAATGGCGATGATCCGACCGCGTGGTTCGATTACGCCGATTTGGTGGAGGCGCGCCCTGACGGTGGCGACCTCAGTCCTTCCGACTATCGTGCGAAAGGGCTGGCAGCGTTCCGGCAGCAAGGTCCTTCGACGGACGCGCCGCCGATTCTGGCGCAGCGCATTGCCCAAGCCTGTGAAGCGGAGGGCGACTATGATGCAGCCTTTCGTTTCTACAGCCGCGCGCAGTCGGCGTTTAAGGCCGGTTTGAAAAGTGTCGGAAAGGAATATGACCGATCCGGCACCGCGTCCCTTTATGACAGCCTGATGGACGTATTCGGCGACTGGCCACCCCCGGATGCCGCAGAGTTTCCGGCAGACAGCGCGCGGGGATCGCGGCGACCGATCTTCATCGTCGGCATGCCCCGATCCGGGACGTCGCTGCTGGAGCAGGTTCTGGCATCCCATTCGCAGATCGCCGGTGCCGGGGAACTGATGGATATCCCGCGCCTGATTTCGGACCGCTTGCCGGCGGATGGCGACCTTGCGCGCATGGTTGCGGGTCTGACGGACAGCGAACTGGAGGCTATGGCAGCCGCCTATCTGGAGGCCCTGGACGGCGTTGATGCCAATGCCCGGCACGTCACGGACAAGCTGCCGGTCAATTTCGTGAATGTCGGATTGATCCGTCGGCTGTTTCCGAACGCGTTGATCCTGAACACCGAACGTCACCCCCTGGATGTCAGCTGGTCGATCTATGTCCAGAAATTCGGCAGCGATCTGTTGTTCGATCATGACCTGAGCGATATCGGCCACTATTACCGCCAATACGATCGGCTGATGCGCTTCTGGCGCGACTGGGATTCGGCAATCGTTCCGGTCCGTTATGAGAGCATGGTGTCCGACATGGATGCCACGGTGATGCCGGTCCTTGACCGGCTCGGCCTTGATTGGGATCCGGCCATGGCGAAGTTCTTCGAGACCGATCGCGATGTTCTGACGGCCAGCCGATTACAGGTGCGCCGACCGATCTACAAGAGTTCCGTCGCGCGGTGGAAGCGCTTCGACGGGAAGCTGGGGCCGCTTTTGTCCGAACTGGGAGACCTGCCGGACCGTTACGAGGAGTCGCTGTAGTCATGTCCATCTTTGACAACGGCGGGAACCGGCCCGCCTTCGCCGATATCATCGCTCCGATGACGACCGAGACGTTCTTTGCGGAGTACTACGACAGGAAACCGGTCCATATCCCTGGCGGTGCGGACAAGTTTGCCGGCCTGATGGATTGGGACATCCTGACGCGGCTGCTGAACAAGACGGCGATCTGGAGCAGTCGATCCCTGATGCTGATGGCCGATCGACAGCCCGTCCCGGCCCGGGCCTATTGCGAGGATGTCGAGGACCGGGCCGGGCACCCGGTCCTGCAGCCGGTGCCGTCCAAGGTAATGGAGTTCCTGCGCCAGGGCGCATCGCTTGTGGCGAACGATATCGACACGCTGACCCCGGAACTTAGCGCGGTCGCCGATGCGTTCGAGGCGGCCTACGATGGCAAGACGCAGGTCAATCTGTATTGTTCCTGGAAGCAGCGGCAGGCCTTCAATTCCCATTTCGACACGCATGATGTCTTCGCCCTGCATGTCGAGGGCGAAAAGGTCTGGCGTGTCTACAAGACGCGCATGCCCCACCCGATCCGCCATCCGCGGCATCAGAACGACGCCTATGGCGAGGCCGCGCATGAGCAGCAGCGCGGCGAGGTGCTGATGGAAGTGAAGATGACGCCGGGGGATATCCTGTACCTGCCGCGCGGCTGGTATCATGACGCGCTGGCGGCCAGCGGTGGAACCGTCCATATGGCGTTCGGCGTGACCAGCGTCATTGGCCTGGATGCGATTGGAGCCCTTAGCGATTTCGCGGTCGAGGACGAGGCCTTTCGATTGAACCTGCCACGGTCGGCGCAGGGCCCGGAGGCGTTGTCATCGGCGCTCGCCGAATTGGGCGACAAGTTGCAGGCCCTTTCGCGGAATCCCCGGCTGCTGGCCGCGATCCAGGCGCACCAGGCCGGTTTCCGCAACAACCGCATGGGGTTCGATCTGCCGGTCGAGACGGCTGAGAAGCGTTTCGTCCGTACCGGTCCGGGGTTCAAGGTCGTGCGTCAGGGCGGTCGGGCCGCACTTGTCGGGCCGCGCGGTGCGGTTCCAATCCCGCCCGGTCGGGAGAAGATCGTCGAATGGGTGGTCGGTCGGCCCGGTTTTGACAGGGGTGACTTCCTGGACGCTCACGGGTCGGTGGCAACGGCGGATCTGGACCGGCTTCTGGCCGAGCTAATCGGGATGGGTGTTCTGCGGCAGGAGAACTGACCGACAAGGCGCCGCGCACCCGCAGTGCGGCGCAGCAATTCCCGCGCGGGCCGATCAGCGCTAACGCAAGGGAAAACCTGCAAGAAGACGGCTTGTTGCAATCTTGTCACAGGGTTGGCGGAATAGCGGGCAAGTCCTTGCGCATTCATTGCGTTTCATTCGAACACATGGTTGAAGATCGTCTATCACGTTGCCGTCGTGTGATATCGCATGCGCGAATGATGCGGCGGCGGCAAAAAGGACATGGGTCTAAGAAGCCGCATGTCGGGGACCACAAAATAGGCGACTAGCCTGGTCTGATTTGGAGGTATGAAATGAAGAAAGTTCTGTTGACCACGTCGGCGCTGGCCGGTGCGTCCCTGCTGACGGCTGGCACTGCGGCGGCTGAAGCCCCGGTGATGACGTTCTCGGGTGCTCTGGCTTATGAAATGGTTGCGTTTGGCGGCGACCAGGCTGATGCCGGTACCGGTTTCAACGTGACGGCGAACGAGCAGCAGTCCGAGCTGGTTTGGGACGCGCGCGGTTCGGCTGACAACGGCCTGAACTACCGTGCGAACATCCAGTGGCGCTGGGCCAACGGCGGCGCCGGTGGCAACGCTGGTACGTTTGACGAAGCGTGGATCGACTTCACGGGCGGTTTCGGTCGTCTGTTCATCGGTGGCGAAGACGGCGTGTCCGATCTGGTTGCCGGTACGTCGGGCCACACGGTTCAGGTTGGTACCTGGGGTACGGACGGCAACAACGCGCTGCGTCACGTGAACTTCCTGGGCATGGCCACGGGTCTGCACTACTACGCGTCGCATGCCGGCATGACGTCGGACGCGAACAAGATCGGCTACATCACGCCGAACTTCGGTGGTTTCAGCGCCGGTGTTTCGTACTCGCCGAACTCGACGTTCCTGCAGGCGCAGGGCACGAACAACGACGGTAATGCGAATGCGTTCGAATTCGCTGCCGGTTGGTCGGGTTCGTTCGGTGACGTGACGCTGGGTGTTGACGGTTCGTACGGCATTGCCGACGACCAGTCTGGCGTGAACGGTACCGACAACGAAGACGTCCGTGGCTACATGGTCGGCGGTACGGTTGGTTTCGCTGGCTTCCAGATCGCGGGTGCGTTCCTGGACAACGGCGACTCGAACTGCGTGAAGACGGTTGTGAACTGTGACGCGGGTGACGGCTGGAACGTCGGTGCGTCGTACAACTTCGGTCCGGGTGCAGTCTCTGTGATGTACCAGAACTCGGAGAACGACACGGACGGCAACGGCCGGGACGACGAAGTGTCGATCCTGCACGCTGGTGTGAACTACAACATCGCGGAAGGCCTGTCGGCTCACCTGAACGGTTACTGGTTCGACCTGGAGAACGAGTCGGGCTCCGGCGTGGCTGCGAACTCCAACGACGCGACCGTCGTTATCCTGGGTACCCGCGTTACGTTCTAATCGCGGAAACCCAATGGGTTCGGGAAGGGGCGGCTTCGGCCGCCCCTTTCTTTTTTGACCCGGGCCTGGGTCCGGCGCGATGCGCCGGGCTTGCCGGGGTTCGAAAATTTCAGTACCTAGGACGCAAGTATCCGGAACAACGGACCGGTGGTTGGAAAAATGCGGCGCCTTCGATTTGTGTTTCTCGCTCTGGGCCTAGCTGGCCTGACGGCGTGCGATGGTTTCAAGCCCAACGAGGTGGAACGGGACCCGCTGACCCGCGCGATGCGTGAACAGGGCAGCATTTTCGGGGAATCGATCACCATCGGTGGTGATGGCCCTGCCGGAGCCGGCGGGCCAGGCGGTATTGCCGTGAACGGATATTTGTGGCGGGCCTCACTCGATACGATTGCCTTTTTCCCGATGGCGCAGGTCGATGCCCATGGCGGCGTCATCATCACTGAATGGTACGCCCTGCCTGAAGCCCCGAATGAGCGCTACAAGCTGCAGGTTTACATCCTGAATCGTGAGCTGCGCGCCGATGGGGTGCGGGTCTCATTGTTCAAACAGGTTCAAAATTCCGCCGGTGCCTGGACAGACGCGCCGATCGCGGAAGGCTCGGCCGCCCGTATCGAGAATGCGATCCTGACCCGCGCCCGCCAGCTGCGCATCGACAGTCAGGCCATTCTGAATTGATCCGCCCGCTGCGCGTGGGGAATCTCGTTTCGAGGGTGTAACTATGCGGCGAACCGGTTCCATCATGGCGACAGCAATCAGCCGGCGCACGGTTCTTGCGGGTGGCGGCGCTCTTGCCCTCGTATCGATGGCAGGTTGCGGTTTTCAGCCTGTCTATGGGACCGCGTCGCATGATGCCAGCCACGACACCATGCTGGATCTCGCGGCGACCAAGATCGGGATCATCCCGGACCGGGAAGGGCAGGTTTTGCATAACCTGCTGCTGGACCGGTTCAATCCCACCGGCCGGCCGGTGAAGCCGCTCTATGTGCTGACAACGAATCTGGACATCTCAACGCGGGATCTGGGTGTTCAGCTGGATGCGACGACCACCCGATCGGAAGTGCAGGTTCATGCCACCTCCACCTTGTCCGCCTTTGAAGAGAGCCATTCCTTCTCGGCGCGGGCAGTTGCCAGCTATTCGACGTCGGAGTCGGATTATGCGGCGCTGGTGGCGGAACGTGACGCCATTCAAAGATCCCTGCGGGTGATCGCCGACGATCTGCGCCTGCAGGTCGCGACATTCTTCGAGAAGCGCCGACTGGTCCAGGGCTGAGGCACGGCAATGGTTAAGGTTTCCGCCGGCGCCATAGACGGGTTCGTCCGCAAGCCGCCGCCGGAAATCCGGGCGGTGTTGTGCTATGGGCCGGATTCGGGTTTGGCGCGGGAGCGCCTGACGGCGATGGCCCTGACCGTCGTTCCGTCGCTGGACGATCCGTTCCTGGTGGCCGATCTGAATGCCGATGCCATAAAATCCGATCCGGGTTTGCTGGGTGATGAGGCCGCGGCCATCGCGATGACCGGCGGGCGGCGGGTCGTGCTCGTGCGGGATGCGGGCGATATGGTCGGCGACGTATTCGCGTCCTTTCTGACCGATCCGGTCGGCGATGCCCTGATATTGGTTTCCGCCGGGGATCTGGCGGCCAAGTCCAAGCTGAGGAAGGCCTTTGAGGCAGCGGAATGCGCCGCGGCCCTGCCCTGCTATCTGGATGAGGCCGGGGGTATCGATCGCCTGATCGACGAAGGGCTGCGGCCGATGGGTGTCAGGATCGACCGGGAGGCCCGTCATTATCTTGTCGATCATTTGGGATCCGATCGCGGCGTCAGTCGGTCCGAGATCGAGAAACTGGCGCTTTACGCCGGGCCTGACGGACATCTGGACATAGAGACCGTAGCCACACTGATCGGCGACAGTTCGGTATCGACCATGGATGACGTGATCTATTCCATGGTCGACGGCGAATCCGGGGCGTTGGATCGGGCGCTGGATCTGGCGGCCGAGGAAGCGGTTGCGCCGGTGGCCCTGCTGCGGATGGCCGGCAACCACATGCTGCGGGTGCGGCGGGTACAGGACATGATCGCGTCCGGCACGAACCTCCAGGGCGCCATGGCCGGCCTGCGCCCGCCGGTCTTCTTCAAGGTCAGACCCCGGTTCGAGGCCAGCGTGAAGCGCTGGTCGCCGATAGCGGTCAATGAGGCCCTGACCCTGCTGCTGGAGGCGGAGGCCGCGTGCAAGCGCAGCGGCGCGCCGGATTGGGTGCTCTGTCACCGAACCCTGCACCAGGTCGGCGCACTGGCCCGGCGTCAGGGCGGACGGCGACCGGCCCGTCGCTGACGCTTACATTTCGACGATTTCGGCCTTGGCGGGGACGCCGCCGCGATTCAGACGTTCGATCACATCGTCGAGCTGATCGAAATTCTCGAAGGCAATGCTCATGCGTCCGGATTCGCCCCCGCCCTTGAGTTCGATGCTGACCGTCATGCCGAGCATATCGGATAGGCTTCGCTCCATCGCGACGGTGTTCGGATCCTTGTCCGCCGATGCGTCGGATGCGATCTCGGCAGTCTTGGCGCTGCCCTCGATCCGGCCCTTCAGCTTGCGCATGCCGCTTTCCGTTCGCGAGGCGCTGGGTTTCGAATCCTGAACCAGCTTTTCCGTCTGGCGGACGTTCAGTCCCTTCTTGACGATGTCCTGGGCCAGGGCCTCCGCATTCGGGGCGCCGAGCAGCGCGCGGGCATGGCCGCTGGAGATCAATCCGTCGTCGAGCAGGCTCTTCAGCTCCTCCGGCAGGCTTAACAGGCGCAGCATGTTGGCGACATGGCTGCGGCTTTTGCCGACGGCCTTGGACAGCGCGTCCTGGGTATGGCCGAATTCCTCGATCAGGCGCTGATAGCCTTCGGCCTCCTCCAGCGGGGTCAGGTCCTCGCGGTGAATATTCTCGATCAGTGCGATCTCGAGCGTATCGGAATCCGACAGCTCCTTGATGACCACGGGCACTTCATGCAGCTGGGCCCGCTGCGCCGCGCGCCAGCGACGCTCGCCGGCTACGATTTCATAGGCGTTGGCGTCGTCGGGATGGGGCCGAACCAGCAGTGGCTGGAGCACGCCCTGCTGGCGGATCGAATCCACCAACCCGTCGATTGCGGCCTCGTCGAACCGCTTGCGCGGCTGGCTTGGATTGGGGCGCAGGAATTCGATCGGCACCGTCTTCGAGGTGCGCACGGCCGGTTCGCTGTAGCCGCCATAGGCCGCATTGCCGCCCATATCGCCCTCTTCGCCGAACAGGGCGGACAGGCCCCGCCCCAGGCCGCGCTTGCGTGTGTCTTCCGCTGCTGCCGTCATGCCGAAACCCTCCGTTCGCGTTTCAGGACCTCGCTGGCCAGGTGGATATAGGCCTGGGATCCGCGGCAATCCATGTCATAGAGGATGACCGGCTTGCCATAGCTCGGCGCCTCGGAGACCCGGACGTTGCGCGGAATGACCGTCTCGTAGACCTTGTCGCCCAAATGCGCGCGCACATCGGCGGCGACCATGTCGGACAGGTTGTTGCGGCGGTCGTACATGGTGAGGACGACGCCCTGGATGTCGAGCCGCGGGTTGAAGGCCCGTTTCACCCGCTCGATCGTGCCCATCAAATGGCTGAGCCCTTCCAGGGCGTAGAATTCGCATTGCAACGGCACCAGAACCGAATCCGCGGCACAAAGTGCATTCAGCGTCAGCAGTCCGAGCGCCGGCGGGCAATCGATCAGGACATAATCGTATTCCGTGACCGCGCCGCGCAGGGCCTCGCGCAGGCGAAATTCGCGGCGGTCTTCCTCGACCAGCTCGATTTCGGCGCCGGAGAGATGGATCGAGGCCGGCACGATGCTGAGCCCAGGGATTGTCGTGGCGATGGCGGCGGCCTCGGCCCGTTCCCGACCGAACAGAAGATCGTAGGAACTGAGTGCGCGATCCCGCCGGTCGATTCCCAGGCCGGTGGACGCGTTTCCCTGGGCATCGATATCGACGATCAGAACCTTCTTCTCGCAGGCGGCCAGAGCCGTCGCCAGGTTGATGGCGGTGGTCGTCTTGCCGACCCCACCCTTCTGATTTGCAATGGCCACAATCCGGGCTGTGCCGTCGGCGCGGGGCCGGGTTAGTTTTTCGGGCAACTTCGCATACATCGGCGCAATTCCTTCCATGCTGTGCCAACGTCGCGGCGTAAGTCGCATTGCGCATGCGCCGCGGCGGCCCGCTTTGGGCCCGGCACGCTCCGACTGCCTTGCGGCTACCCTTTCCGCCCTGCCCCCTCTCCCTCTGGATCGGCTCCAGGCGCCTGACGGAGCCCGGTGATGGACAGAATTACGGATTCCGGATCAACCCGGCTCGGAATCGTGCTGTAATTTATATACCATCCATATTTTGCAGCAGTCAATTCCTCTTCGTACCGCTTTCCCTTCAGGAAAAGGCCCAGGGTTTCCGCACCCCAGAATGGGGCCGCCAGCGCCAGGAGTTCCGGTAGCGGTGCCAGGGCACGGGCCGTAACCACATCGGCAGGCGGCAATTCGATCGATTCCGCCCGTCGGGCATGAACCGTCAGGCGCGACGATACGCCGGCCGCTCGTCCCGCCTCACGCAGGAAGGCGCATTTGCGGGTGTCGGATTCGATCAGATGGGTTTCCAGGCCGGTCAGGATACACAGGACCAGTCCGGGGAATCCCGCACCGCTGCCAAGGTCGACCAGCCTATCTGCGCCGGGCGGGATCAAGGACACCAGCTGGGCCGAATCCAGAAAGTGACGAGACCAGAGATCGGCAACGGTCTTGGGTCCGACGAGATTGATCCGCTTCTGCCACTTCTCAAGAAGCGTGGCATAGGTGACCAGAGCGTCGAGTGTTTCACGTGAAACGCCCGTGGAATTCTGAAAATCGGAGGGAGTGCGGACGTTTCCGTCCCTGAACCCGGAACCGGAACCGCCGTTCTGCGTCACGGGATCAGGCCGCCCGGGAGCCGGCAGCGCGGCGGACATGCCGCATCAGGGCCACGACGGCGGCCGGTGTCACACCCGGAAGCCGGGCCGCCTGGCCCAGGGTGCGTGGCCGGGCGCGCGCCAGTCGCTGAACCATTTCATTGCTGAGTCCGCCGACCGCGGCAAAGTCGAGATCCACGGGAAGATGTAGGGCCTCGTCGCGACGATAGGCCCGTATATCCGCATCCTGTCGTTCGAGGTAAGCCGCGTATCTGGCGTCGATCTCGATTTGAGGCACGATCGTGGGATCGATCTTTTGCAGTTGCGGCCAGATCGGAATGAGCGCCGACAGAGTTATGTCAGGCAGCGCCAGAACTTCTGCCGCACTCCGCACTTTGCCGTCGGCGCGGACTGAAATGCCGTGGCGGCCAAGTTCCTGCGGTGTCGCGCGAAGGTCCTGCATGACATGCCGGGCTTCCGCCAGGGCGCGTTCCTTCCGCTGCCAGGTCGCCGTTCTTTCGGGCGAGAGGCACCCGATTTCCCGCCCGAGGGGTGTCAGGCGCTGGTCGGCATTGTCCGCTCGTAGCCGGAGGCGATACTCGGCGCGGGAGGTGAACATCCGATAGGGTTCATCGGCGCCGCGGGTCGTCAGATCGTCGATCATGACCCCGATATAGGCGTCGGCGCGGTCCAGGATGAAGGGTTCGCTGTTGCCCCCGACTGCACGGGCTGCATTCAGCCCTGCGATCAGACCCTGTGCCGCGGCCTCTTCATAGCCGGTCGTGCCATTGATCTGACCGGCCAGATACAGGCCCGGCACCTTACGGGTCTCCAGGGTCGGCAGAAGTTCCCGCGGGTCGACATGATCGTATTCGATCGCATAACCTGGGCGCAGGATGGTCGCCTTCTCAAGGCCGGGAATGGTTTTGAGGAAGGCGGCCTGGATCTCTACCGGCAAGGAGTTGGAGATCCCATTGGGATACACCGTCGAATCGTCCAGTCCCTCCGGTTCCAGGAAGATCTGGTGACGCGGCTTGTCGGCGAATTTCACCACCTTGTCTTCGATGGACGGACAATAGCGCGGCCCGATACCCTCGATCATGCCGCCATACATCGCCGAAAGATGCAGATTGTCGCGGATGGCGGCGTGCGTCAGCTCATTTGTATAGGTGATGTAGCAGGGAATCTGCGGGACCGTGATTCGATCCGTCAGCATGGAAAACGGCTCAGGGACGGGATCCGCATCTTGCCGGTCCAGCCCGGACCAGTCGATCGTGTCGCCATCCAGACGCGGCGGAGTTCCGGTCTTCAGACGGCCGAGGGCAAACCCGGCCTTTTCGAGCGTCTTGGAGAGACCCATCGCCGGGGCATCGCCAATCCGGCCGGCCGGCGTGCGTTCCTGGCCGCAGTGGATCATGCCGCGCAAGAAGGTGCCCGTGGTCAGCACCACCGCGCCGGCGGAAAGTTCCGTTCCGTCGCCAAGGATCAGCCCGGTGAGGCGACCGGTCGGGTCGAGGATCAGATCCTCCACGGCGCCGGCGTGGAGTGTCAGGTTCTCCACTTCCGCCAGGGTCGCCTGCATGGCGTTTCGATAGAGTTTACGGTCGGCCTGTGATCGCGGGCCCTGTACCGCCGGGCCCTTGCTCCGGTTCAGCATTCGGAACTGGATGCCGGCCTGGTCGATGACCCGACCCATGATGCCATCGAGCGCGTCGATCTCCCGAACCAGATGGCCCTTGCCCAATCCGCCGATGGCTGGATTGCAGGACATCTCCCCGATGGTTTCGAGCTTGTGGGTCACCAGCAGGGTGTCGGCGCCCAGACGCGCAGAGGCGGCCGCCGCCTCGCAGCCGGCATGGCCGCCGCCCACGATGATGACGTCCCAGGACATTTTCTGGAGAGCTTTGTCCGCGCACATGGCCCCGGATCCTTTCCGCCGCAGGATATACGGCGTCGGGGATTTTCGGTCAATAGAAACCAACGAACCCGAGACTATTTACAGTGCAGTCACGGGGAATGTTTCACGTGAAACATTGCTTGGGGGCCGCCCCTCCACGAAATGTCGCCGACAATGTTTAGGTGCCAACTGAGAGAATGCGATGGTGTTTCGTGTGTTGAAGACCAAACCGATTGGGGCATTCCACACGCGCACGATGGTGTTTCACGTGAAACAGGTGAGCTATTTTCCGATGCAGAATTCCCCGAACACCACATCGAGGACGGATTCGACATCCACGCGCCCGGTAATGCGCCCCATTTCGGTCAGAGCCAGGCGGACATCTTCCCCGGCAAGCGCCACTTCGGGCTGCCCGAGGCTGCGCTGAAGGGCATCGCAGGCACGGCCAAGGGCTTCACGATGGCGGGCCCGAACCGCGACGGCGCCAGCGGCGACCGCCAGCTTTTCCTCGCACCGGGATTGCAGCGTTTCAAGCAGGGCGGTTAATCCTTCCCCGGTCCGGGACGAAATGCAGAACGGCGTGCCTTCCGTGGGTGCCCGGGCATCGGTGCCATTCAGGTCGATCTTCGTGAGAACGCGGATCACAGCCTGATCGGGATGTCGGAAGAGGTCCCCATGCGCAGTGCCGAAGCCGTTCGGAGTATCGCTGAGATGAAGCACGATGTCGGCCCCTTCGGCGGCATGGAGGGCCCGGCGAACGCCCTCCTCCTCAATGACATCCTCCGTGTCCCGCAGCCCCGCCGTGTCTGCCAGAGTCACCAGATACCCGCCGAGATCTAGGCGCACCTCAACCACATCCCGCGTTGTGCCGGCAATTTCCGACACGATGGCGGCGTCCCGTCCTGCGAGCCGATTCAACAGCGAGGACTTGCCGACATTCGGCGCCCCTATGATGGCGACACGTATCCCCTCTCGAATACCGGACGACGCGGCACCCAATTCTATATGTTGCGTCCACTCTTCGATAAGTGCCCGGATTTCGATTTCATTTCGATCTAGCATCGTGTCGGGCAGATCATCTTCGGGGAAATCCACCGCGGCCTCCAAAAAGGCGAGCACCCGGATGAGGCGGTCGGTCCAGTCCTGGAAGCGGTCCCGCCCCTCCCCGGCTGCCTGGCGCAGGGCCAATCGGCGCTGGGCTTCGGTTTCCGCCGCGATCAGGTCCGACAGGCCCTCGACCTCGGTCAGATCCATCCGCCCGTTGGCGAAGGCGCGTCTTGTGAACTCCCCGGCCTCCGCCTGGCGGCAATCCTTGATGCCGGAAAGCGCGGATAGAAGGGCTCTGATCGACGCCGCCCCGCCATGGCCATGGATCTCCGCCACATCTTCGCCGGTAAAGGAGCCCGGGCCCGGTAACCAGAGGATCAGACCGTGATCCAGCACTTCGCCGGTCTCCGGATCGCGCAGTTTTCGAAGCAGCGCCTTCCGCGGCGGCGGGGGCGCCGGCAGTCCGGTCAGTGCGCAGAGGGCCGGCCCCGCCGCCGGGCCGGAAATCCGGATGACGGCCACCCCGGCCGGGGCGGGTCCGCTGCCCAGGGCAAAAATGGTATCGCTCATGAACTCCGATGTCCGATCTGCGTTTGGGGAAGGCGCCGACGGAATCGACGCCGCGCGACCGCGATCAGTCGCTGCCCTTCTTGCCGTCCGGCGCGCCGCCCATCTGGGCCCAGAACATTTTCTGAAGCTGTTCCATGCCCTGAATCGAGGCCGGCAGCCAGGTCTGGAACAGGGCCTCCGGTTCCAGCGCCTTGAGATTGGCCTCCATGCGCTCCTGAATCTGCTTCATCAGCGCCTCCTGCATCGGCGCGACATCGGGCAGGCCCAGAAACCGACGGGCCTCGTCCGGGGTACAGTCGATATCGATGGAGATCTTCATCGGCGTTCCTTTGCGTATCGGTTGGCGCGTCCCGCCGTTCATCCTATGTAGGGATAAGGCGCTGTCCAGTACCGCCGTGCCGGCGATACCCGGCGGAACCGAATGGAGGGGATATGACCGGCAATCAGCTGGGACTGGAAACAAGCCCATATCTGCTGCAGCACCGGGACAATCCCGTGCACTGGCGGGCCTGGGGCCCGGAGGCCCTGGCAGAGGCCGCGGCCGAGAACAAGCCGATCCTGCTGTCGGTCGGCTATGCGGCCTGCCACTGGTGCCATGTCATGGCGCACGAAAGCTTCGAGAATTCCGCCATCGCCGCGCTGATGAACGATCTGTTCGTCAACATCAAGGTCGATCGCGAGGAACGGCCCGACATCGACACGATCTACCAGTCGGCGCTGGCCATGCTGGGCCAGCAGGGCGGTTGGCCGCTCACCATGTTCCTTACCCCGGCCGGGGAGCCGTTCTGGGGCGGCACCTATTTCCCGCCGGAGACACGATGGGGGCGGCCCGGCTTTCCGGACGTGCTGCGTCAGGTCGCAAAGACCTATCGCGACGCGCCGGAACGGATCGACCAGAATGTCGCCGCGCTGCGTGACGGGCTGGCGGCCCAGGCCAATCCGAAACCCGGCGACGGCATTGGACGCGGCACCGCCGATGAAGTGGCGGACCGGATCCTGCAGGCCATGGACCGGCAGCATGGTGGCCTCGGCGACGCTCCGAAGTTTCCGCAATGCGCGGTTCTGAAACAACTTTGGTCCGCCGGTGGACGGATCGGCGATCCGCGCTATCGCAAGGCAGTCCACTTCGCCCTGCGGCAGATGTGCGAAGGCGGCATATACGATCATCTGGGCGGTGGCTTCGCACGCTATACCGTGGATCGGATCTGGCTGGTCCCGCATTTCGAAAAAATGCTCTACGACAATGCGCAGCTCCTCGACATGCTGACCCTGGCATGGTGCGACAATGAAAATCCGCTCTATCGCCAGCGGGCGGCGGAAACCGTCGCCTGGCTGCGCGACGACATGACGGTACCGGAAGGGGCCTTTGCAGCCGCGCGCGATGCCGACAGCGAAGGCGAGGAAGGCAAGTACTACGTCTGGGACGAGGCGGAGATCGACACCCTGCTGGGAGATGCCGCGGCGGAGTTCAAATCGCACTACGACATCCGTCCCGGCGGCAATTGGGAAGGAAAGTCGATCCTGAACCGCCTGCATCTCGATGCGGTCCCGGATCCTGAGACGGAAACCCGCCTGACCGAATGCCGAAAAATCCTGCTGGCGGCCCGGGACAAACGGGTCCCTCCCCTCAAGGACGACAAGGTTCTGACGGACTGGAACGGTCTGACGATTGCCGCCCTGGCGCGGGCCGGTCGCGTGTTCGATCAGCCGGACTGGATCGAAATGGCGCGGCGCGCCTTCGATTTTGTTGCCGGCCCAATGGCGGAAAGCGGCCGCCTGCGCCATGCCTATCGCGAGGGGCGCGCGCGTCATGCGGCAACGGTCGACGACTATGCGGCCATGATGCGGGCCGCGCTGACGCTTCACGAGGCGACCGGAGAGAATGCCTATCTCGATCATGCGGAAGGCTGGGCGGATGTGCTGGACCGGCATTATCGCGACACGACCGGCGGCGCCTACTTCCTGACCCCGGACGATGCCGAAGCGCTGGTCGCCCGCACCAAATCCGGGGGGGACAACGCGACACCGTCGGGGAACGGAATGCTGGTCTTTATCCTGGCGCAGCTGGCCTGGCGCACGGGGAGGACCGGGTATCTCGACCGTGCGGAGGAGATTGTTCGGACCTTCGCGGGCGAGATGGAGCGCAACTTCTTCCCCTATTCCAACGTCATCGAGGGCGCGCGCTTCCTGGAGGACGGCATCCAGATCGTCATCGTCGGTCCGCCGCAGGATGCGGCAACCGCACAACTGCGCGCGGCGGCCGAACGGGCCCCGCTGGCCGAGCGAATGATCGCCATTTACGGGCCTGAGGACGCCCTGCCGGACGGGCATCCGGCCGCGGGCAAGGGCATGGTGGACGGTTCGGCGGCGGCCTATGTCTGTCGCGGGCCGGTTTGCTCCCTGCCGATCACCGACCCGGCGGACTTGCGCCATGCGCTTTCGGATTAGTGCCTGTCCCGCCGATGTCTCTTGATCCATTGACGGTTGGCCTGCGCCGCATCGCAGACTAGGTTTCTCGCGCAGTATCAAACAACCTCAACGGAGGAGCAGGGCACATGGCGAAGGCAGTTCGAATCCACACGGCCGGCGGGCCGGAGAACATGGTCTATGAAGACGTGCAGGTCGGTGATCCCGGTCCGGGCGAAGTCCGCATCAAGCAGGATTTCTGCGGGCTGAATTATATCGATGTCTATCACCGCACCGGTCTCTATCCGCTGGAACTGCCCAGTGCCATCGGCCTTGAGGCTGCCGGCGTCATCGATGCCGTCGGCGATGGGGTCACGGAATTTGCAGTCGGCGACCGCGTTGCCTATGCCGCGCCGCCGGTCGGCGCCTATGCCACCGAGCGCCTGATGCCGTGGCATCGCCTGATCAAGCTGCCCGACACGATCAGCAACGAGGCCGCCGCCGGAATGATGCTTCAAGGCATGACCGTCGAATATCTGATCCGCCGGACCTATCCGGTGCAGCCAGGCGACACGGTCCTGTTTCAGGCCGCCGCCGGCGGGGTCGGTCTGATCGCCTGCCAATGGCTGAAGCAGATCGGCGCAACCGTCATCGGCACGGCCGGATCGAAGGAAAAGGCGGAGCTGGCCAAGGCACATGGCTGCGACCACGTCATTCTGTATGGCGAAGAGGACGTCGCCCAGCGGGTGCGGGAAATCACCGACGGTGCCGGTGTCCCCGTCGTCTATGACGGGGTCGGCGCGGCAACCGTCGCCGGCTCCCTGGATTCGCTGCGTCCGCGCGGGATGTTTGTCAGCTTCGGCAATGCCTCCGGCCCGATCGAGAACTTTAACCTGGCCACCTTGTCGGCAAAGGGGTCGCTGTTCATGACCCGCCCGACGCTGATGACCTACACCGCCAGCCGCGAGGATCTGGTCGAATCCGCGACCGCCCTGTTCGATGCCTATGCCAAGGGTCTGAAGATCGAGATCAATCAGCGCTACGCCCTGGCCGATGTGGTGCAGGCACACAAGGATCTGGAAGCCCGCAAGACCACCGGATCGACGCTTCTGGTCGTCTGAGGCTCCAGAAAGCCCGCTGCCCCTACTCCGATACGCCTGATCCGACCGAATCTGTGTTTCCTGCGCACCGGTTCGGTTGGGTCTGGCGACTCGCTTGTTAGGCATCGTGCGGAATCCCGGAGTTGCCCCAGGCAAATTGGGCATCAAGCGTATCGTGCACCCCATATCTGGGGGGTGATGTGCAGATTCTGACTGCAATCGTGGTTCATTACCGCAGATGACTCCCCGGCCAATGGCTTACGGCACGAGGCTGTGACGCCAGATTCGAGAGGTGCCCGTGTCAGCCCCCGACCGCACCTCCAGTTCCATGGCTTCAGGCTGTCCCCGGATCACGTCGACTTCGAGAACCAGCGGCGACGTGGGGGTCGCGGATCCCTGGACGGTCTCTTCGCGCGCGCCGGCGCGCCAGACAGCCTGAAACTCCCGCATCTCCTGTCCGCCCGGTGCAACTCCGTAACGAAGCCGGCAGATCTCCGGGTCCGAACCCGCGAGGGCCTGCCCCGCCGTCAGCGGAGAGGCTGAGCCCTCGACCAGCGAGAGTTGGGCGAAGCGCAGGCTGCGGCAGGTGAAACCCTCCGGCGCCGACAGGGGCTGCACCGTAACCTGAATTTTCTCCGGCGCCTTGTTGGCGGGCAACGGTTCTGTTGCTGCCTGGGATGCCGGGTTTGCCGGCTCGGAATCGATCCCGGCCACGATCCGGTCCCGCTGCCAGTAAAGACCGGCTGCCGCCGTCAGCAGGACCAGCACGAAACCGGCCGCCACCACGCGACCGACATGCCCTCGCCCCTTCGATGCTTCGGGCGGGGCCGGAACCGACAGTACGCCAGGCGCGTCGGCCGGCAGCGTCAGATCGATCAGCTTTGCCGCTTCGGCCAGTGTGGCAACGGGCGTGACCGCAGGCTGGTTCACCGCGTCATCGGCGGGAACAAGGAACAGGCATGTCGATCCGGCATCAAGGACCTGCTGTCGGGGGCCGTCGCTGGCCAGCAGCTTGCGCTCGATATGCCCGACCGGCCGCAGGAAGAGATCGCGGTCGACTTCGCCGGTGGCGAAGACGTTTACCTCGGCCGTCTCCTCCGGCCCGGCCAGACGACCCTCCGCCTGCAGCAGATGCGCCAGTAAAATGCCCAGCTGCCAGGAACTGCCGCCATCCACGGGCCGGTCCAGATCGATCCGGTAGGAATCGTGCCCGGTCAGTTTCGCGACCATGCCCGTGCCGCGACGGACAAACCGCCCATAGGCCTCGCTGATCGGCAGGGTTTCCGTGGTTCCGTTCAGGCAGACGACCGGGGGAATGTCGGAATCCTCGGCGGCGATCCGCTGGATCATCGCCGGTCCTTCCGTTGTCGCAATGAAAACGCGAACCCCCATCAGCGCCTCTTTGTCTCGTGCCGGTGCCCCCTCCCTGCACCGGGAGACGTTACACCAGGTCGATCTCCGTCGCCGGGTCCCCGATGGCCGCGACCAGCGGGTCGGTGCTTTCCAGCACCAAACGGATCGTTCCGTCCTGCGGTGCATTCAACGCCCGTTTCAGGATCGTATCCCCATCCCGGATCAGCAGGGCCTGCGGTACCGGCCCTTCCGACGGACAATCGATCAGCAGATATACCTGACTCGCATCCGCCCGAGAGGGCTTTATGCGCAGGACATAGCCTCCAGCCTCACGCCGGTCGAGGCGCCCGCTGCTGGCCGCGGCGGCGCGGCCGATCCGGCAGGCTGCCACCCGGTCGACGAGCCGGTCGAAATCGGCCCGCAAGCCAGGATCGGTAGCCAATCTTCCGACCAGCGTTGCCGGGATCGGCGCGGCGGGGTCCGTCGCGGCACGAAAAAGCGCCGGCATCGCGGCCACTTGCGCAGGTCCCGCCCCCGCCGGATCCAGCCAGCCATCCGCGGCGTGCAATGCGGCAAAGGCGGTTTCGATCCGCGCCTTTTCGGGCGCGCTGCGGGAACTCCAGGATGCGCCGGTCATGCTGCGTCTCCGTAAAGTATGAGGAACTGGTCGGCGAAGACGTCGCGGTCGGCCGCATAGGCCTTTGCCCAGTCCGGCCCGCCTTCAAGACGGGTCAGCAGGTCCCGAAGCCGGGCGCGCAGATCGGCCAGGGGCCCTGCCGCGGTGCTGAAGGCGGCCTGAATGTCAGGGTCGCCGGTCCGGCTTGCGTCGAACCCCTGCCGGGACAGGGCCTCGAAGGCCTTGCGCGCGCGCCGCGCAGTCTCGTCCTGCCCGGTTCCCAGAACATGCAGAGAGGCCAGGGCGACCTTCTCCAGATGCAGGTCGATCTTGCGCAGAAGGTCGATCCGTTGCGCGTAGCTTTCCGTCGCCGCGTCCCGGGCAATGTCCCGGATCTCCGTCCGACCGGCCTTGCGCCGCAGGGCCTGGATCAGCCGGTGCTGCCCGGTACCGAACGTCTCCGCTCGCAGATAGGACAGGGGCAGCCGCAGAAGGCGATCGCCCTCCTCCGCCGGCAGGGTCAGGGTGTCAGTTTCCCGCTTGTTGAGGAACTTCACGGCATCCACAGGCGGTTCCACAAAGGCCGCCAGGGGGTTGTCGGGCGCCCATTCGGCAATTGCCAGATAGGCGTCCTCCCCGGGGTCGACCTCCCCCGCCTCACGATCGGGCCCGATCGCGTGCATATGTTCGAACCGGGCCAGGGCGTCGCCGTCTTCCAGCAATTCGACTAACCTCAGAAAGGCCAGCACAACGGTCCGGTAGGCGCGAAAGTCGCCCCCTTCCCCACCTTCGCCGGTGCTGGCGTCGCGCCAGAAATCCAGCACGGTGCCGTCGTCGATGGCATCCGGACGGAAATCCCGGCCCAGATCGCGTTCCAGGAAGGCGATCAGACTGCGGAACTTGCGCTGCGTCTGAACGCTGGGCAGATGATCGCCCAGAAAATCGTAAAGTGCGCGGGACAGGGCGTTGGCGGCTTTCGACTGGGCCGAAACATTGCGGTTCGGCCCATCAACGCCGTCCAGAATGTCGGAAAGTGCCGTGAACCCGATCGCTGCGACGGTGAATTCAAGGAAGGCCGAAAGAACAGGCATCCGGCCATATCGGATGGCAAAATGTCCGTCGGGATAGCGCAGCTCGACGCCGCCATCGATGCCTGCAAGCCGTCCGGGCATCTCCGTTCTGCCTGCGAAATGACCCCGAAAGGCGCTGGCGGTGGCCTGATCCATGCCCCAGAAGACCCCCTCGAACCCGAAGCGGCCGGCGGTCAGGGCCGCGGCGCGGACCAGATGGACGGTTTCCAGCGCCATCCGCTCATAGGAACGGCAGGCGATGGCCTGGGCCAGGACGTGCAGCGCCTTGCGGGAGAATTTCGGGCCGTTGGCGCCCTCGATCTCCACCAGGGATCGGAACAGATCGCGCAGGGCGGGGCTCTGCCCGGCGGTGATCACCCTGTGGGCGGCGCTCAACACGGTCTGATTCTCCCTCGACATCCGGCTCGGCACGACACGGTTTCCGCCGGCAGAGTAGCCAGCGCCGTCGCCGGGTGTCACGAAAAAGCCGATCGTTCCCATGGCGCCGCCTCCGGTCAGTTGAAGCGCGCGCCGGGGGTCGGCATTGACCAGTAGCGGCTTGAATTCAGAAATCGTTCCGCGCCTTTCAGGCCGTTGGCGGCCGGCAGGATCGGGGCGGCCCCGGTCTGGAACGGATAATGCCAGTCCGGATCGGCCGCGACCGCTGCCGAGAAGTCGACCGGCGCTGCGGGGTCGGCGGCGGTCTGTGCCTCCGGCTTCAGCCAACGATCCGCAATGCGCAGATAGTCCCGCCAGTCATGTTCGATCCGAGGATCCTCCAGGTAAGCATAATCCGCCGCCAGGCGGGCCTGCACGCCGGGCGATGCATGCGGCGCATCGGCCGCAAGCCGGGTTTCGGCCTGCCGGGTCTCGGCGACCAGAACCGTGACCCACCTGGCGCGCTGATAGGCGTTCCAGTAGCGCATCACCTTCTGAACATATCCCTGGGTATAGGAATGGGGTCGCCACTGTCCGGCGGTCCGGGTCAGGCTGCCGCCATTGTAATGCGACAGGGCCAGATCCCAGCGCCGTCCATAGGCGATGTAGAGCTTGCGCAGAAAGGCGACGCCCAGTCGTGCGTTGAGCCGGGCATCATACAGCCGGTCCGGCGCGACGCCGAACTCTCCCAGTGCCGTGGCCGGCATGATCTGCATGAGTCCGCGCGCCCCGGCATGGCTGACGGCTGCGGCGTCGAAATTCGATTCGACCCGCGCCACCGCCAGCGCCAGGGTCGGCGGCACCGTGCCGTCGATCAGCGCCTCCTCGACCAGGATTTTCTGTACCGCGGCCCGGGGCGAGTCGGCGGGCGGCGCGACGGCCGCGAAGGCGGCGCCGGCACCACAGGCCAGCACGATCGCCGCGATCGCCGTTAGGTGCCGGAAAAGCCGCGGCAAGGCGGAAGCCGGGGTGCTGACGATCCGCGGGCAGAGTTTCAGGGCGCACGGATAAGATTGATGAACTCGGCGCATCGGCCGCCTCCTCTTCGATGAAAGCCGGGTCGGGCGTCAGCCCTACAATCGGGTCTATGGCAGGGTCAGGCCCGGAAACCGGTCAGGGGGCTTGCAAGCGGGCGATCCAGTCTGCGTTCAGGACCGTGACCAGCAGATCGGGACGGCCGACCCGGCCCCGCGCGGCCATGGTTTCACCCAGCGGCAGGTCGGGCGGGACGGCCAGGACCACCCGGCCGGCGTCAGCCCGGATGGCTGACAGCGCCGTCAGGGCGGCGTCGTCCAGGGGCGTCAGATCACGGTCCAGGAAGCGGCCGTCATGATAGACGATCAGCACATCCCGGCTTTCAAGGACGGTCGCGGCGGCGTCTTTCCCGGGCGGGACCAGGGTCGCGGCCAGAATGTCCTGCCGGGCTTCAGGGGCCGACTCGGCCTGTTGGCCCGCGCCCATGGAAACAAGGGCGAGGACCAGAATCGCGAAAAATGCCATGGCCAGCGCCAGGGCGATCTCGGTCATGGCGGTGTCCGCCCCGGTTACATGGCGGGCGCTGGAATGCGGCATGGCGGGTTTCCTTCGTCACGGTCCAGGGGCTGTCGGTGGCGAAGGCTATGGGGCGACCGGAGGCGTTTTCGGTTTTTTTCCGCTCTGCGCAAATCATGGTATAGGACTCGCTCGCGCAGGTTACCGGAGGGCACGATCATGGATCAGAACGACGACGGCGGGGACCGGACCCCGGACGACAAGGTCGTCACCCTGTCCAGTCATCCCCGGGCAAAGGTGGTACCTTTGCCGGAATCCTTCCTGCTTGCCCTGCCGCCGCATCTGGCGCCGTTCGTGCGCCGCGATGCCAATGGGGCCGGTCTCAGTGTCGACGCCTTCCTGAACCAGGAATTCATGGAATATCTGGAAGCCTATTACGAGGACGAGACCCGCAGCCTGGACGATCAGCAGCTCAACCTGCTGCAGCTGACCCTGTTCCCCAACGCGGCCGACGGCTGAACGGCGCGGACAGGATTTGCATTCCGGACAGCGGACGATACTCTCCGCGGTTCCGACGCGGTCCCAACATCACCGAAGGTTTGTCATGGCGGATACCCGAATCCCCTTCACCGATCTTGTCGCCTCTCTGCCGGCCGCCGTTCCCTTTATCGGGCCGGAGACCCTGGAACGGCAGCGCGGAACGGCGTTCGATGCCCGGATCGGTGCCAATGAAAGCGCCTTCGGCATGTCGCCCCGGGCGCTGCAGGCCCTGATCGACGAAGCGCCGCGCAGCGCCTGGTACGGGGACGCGCAGAGCTTCGAACTGCGCAATGCGCTGGCCGAGAAGCATGGTGTCGAGCCGGAGGAGGTGCTGGTCGGCGCGGGCATCGACGGCATTCTGGGCAACACGGTTCGCATGTTGGCCGGGCCGGGGGCGCCGGTTGTCACCTCGGCCGGGGCCTATCCGACATTCAACTATCATGTTGCGGGGTTCGGGGCATCGCTGCAGACCGTCCCCTATCGCGACGACGCGGAAGACCCCGACGCGGTGCTGGCGAAAATGCGCGAGACCCGTGCGCCGCTGGGCTATTTCGCGAATCCGGACAATCCGATGGGCAGCTGGTACGGTGCCGACGCGATGCAGCGCCTGATCGACGGCGTGCCCGACGGCGCGGTTCTGGTGCTGGACGAGGCCTATATCGAGTTCGCCCCTGACGGAACCGCGCCGCCGATTGACGCGTCGAACCCGCGGGTCATGCGGATGCGCACCTTCTCCAAGGCCCATGGCATGGCGGGCCTGCGGGTCGGCTATACCATCGCGCACAAGGACCTGATCACCGGGCTGAACAAGGTCCGGAACCATTTCGAGATGACCCGCGTGGCCCAGGCCGCTGCCCTCGCCTCCCTGCACGACCCAGAATTCGTCGACGGTGTCGTCGCGGAGGTTGCGCGCGGCCGCGCCGATTATGCCGAAACGGCCGCGCGGCTTGGCCTCAAGGCCCTGCCGTCGGCAACGAACTTCGTCACCATCGATATGGGTCGCGACGGGGACCATGCCCGGGCGGTCCTGAGGGCCCTGGACGCCGCCGGCGTCTTCGTGCGCATGCCGGGCGTGGCCCCAATGGACCGCTGCATCCGGGTCACCGTCGGCACGGAACGGGACCGCGCAATCTTCGCGGAACGCCTTGAGGCGGTGCTGAAGACGCTGGGCTGAGCCCGGATCCGAACCGGCCGCGACGTCGGAAAGCACGGCCGCCATTGTTGGGGACCGGGAATCGGCGGGAATGTTCGGGGAAATGGCGCGCCTGACAGGATTCGAACCTGTGACCTTCGCCTTCGGAGGGCGACACTCTATCCAGCTGAGCTACAGGCGCTTACCGGGACCGGCTTATAGACAATTCGAAGCGGGAAGGCCAGACGCAATTTCAGGCCCTGCCGCACCGGGTTTTCATCACGAACTTGGTACGGGCGGCGGGCCGCCGGGCTGGTCTGCAGTCGGCTGGTCCGCGGTCGGCTGGGGCGGCAGGTCGAAACTGGCCGGCGCTTCCTGGATCATCTCGATGCCGGACTGGCGGACCTCCATGATGGCGAAGCTGCGCTGGGCCAGCCCGTCGGCGGTGAAGCGGAACAGGCCCTGGGCGCCGATGAAGCCGTCGGGATTGGTCAAGGTCGCGACGTCGTATTTCGGCGGGCGACGACCATCCCCGGCCAGGGAGGCTGCGACGGCGGTCACGTCATAGGCCAGGGCCGACAGTTCGGACGCAGGATGGCCGTACAACTGCGCGAAACGCTGGTCGAACCGGTTCCGGAAGCTGGACCGCGCGGCGGGATAGCGGCTGCCGACCAGGCCGGGTTCGGACGCGAGGCCGGGGAAGCTGTCCCAGCGCTGCAAACCCAGGATGCGGACCGCGGGCTGGTCGACATCGTAATAGGCCAGCTGCGCCGACAGGATCTGCAGGGTCTGCGGGTTCAGCACCGGCAGCAGCAATGCGTCGAAGGGCGGGTCACCCCAGGTTTCCAGGATTTCGAGCCGTTTCAGCGCCCGCTTGGACGCCTCGTCGCCGATTGCCTCCAGCTCGGCCCGCTGTTTCGCCAGGGCCTGCACCCGGTCCTGATAGTCCGAAATACGCTGAATCTGGGTCGCGAAATCCAGGGCGTCCGGCTCGTAGAACGCGACCCTCGCGAACTCTCCCCCACGCCGCGTCACGGCGTCGCGCAAGGCATCGACAGAGACGTTTCCGTAATCGTTGGACGGGGCCAGGACCGCGAATTTCCGGCGCCCTTCGGCCATGGCATGGGCGACGATGGCCTCGACCTGCTCCTCCGGTGCGAAACCCGCCAGGAAGACCGGCCCGCCGGCGACGCGACTGGAATTGGAAAAGCCGACGACCTTGATGCCCGCGGCTTCCGCAATCGGCCGAACGGCGGTCACGGATTCCGCCAGCAACGGACCGACAATCAGCTTGGCACCCCGCTGAACGGCTTCCCGTGCGGCCTGCTCGGCGCCCAGCGGGTTGCCGCCGGTATCGATTGGTACCAGACGGACCTCAGGATTTCGGACATCGAACAGGGCCATTTGCGCTCCTTCCAGCAGCGCATTGCCCGGTCCGGCGAGGCGCCCTGAAAGCGGGACCAGCACCGCGACCGGAATGCCCTCGACGGCGCGAACCGCATCCGGCGGCGGTTCCAGCAGTCCGGAATCGCCCAAGGCCAAAGCTCCCGCGCCCTGATGGGTCAGAGCGGTATCGCTGCCCGGCGCCCCTTCCGGCGCGTCACCGCTCTGTCCGACCGCGCCGGGTTGCGGGGTCGTGCTGCTGGGCGGCAGTGTTACGGTCGGCGATTGACCGCCGCCGACACAGGCGCTCAGGATAAGTGCCGAGCAGACGGCAACCAGCGTGCCGGCGCGCGGCGCGAGATTTCGAGAGGAAAGGGCAATTTCGGCCGATGGCAAAGGCGACATGGTCAACAGGCTCCCGACACGCGCTGGCTGCGCCTCGACAAGATAGGAGTCGCATCCGGGCAAGTAAACTGATCGGCGCGCCATTCGGGCCGCATAGACCCGGATTCGCGCAACAGCACCTACTTACCCTGATTTCCGGCATTCGCCATGGCCGGATTTTGACTTTTTCTGGGCGATCCGGTTCCGAAGCGGTAATCGGCAGGAACGGGCCTGCCCGGCGGATTGCCCCGTGAGGATCTGGCGGCAGGCAGGCAACGACCGGTCCGCCAGGCAGGCCGCGGAAAAACGCGGGCGCGGCGCAGAGGCGATGGCGGTCTGGTGGCTGCGGCTGAAAGGCTACCGGATCCTCGCACGGCGCGCGAAGACCCCGATGGGCGAAATCGATCTGATTGCCCGTCGCGGCCGCATTCTGTGCTTCATCGAAGTCAAGGCGCGGGGCGACATGGGGGCTGCCCTGAATGCGCTGACCCCCGCGCAATGCCGGCGGATAGAGCGCGCCGCGCAATGGTGGCTGCGCCATCGTCGGGAGGCGGACGGGCTGGACCTTCGGTTCGATCTGGTCGCACTGGCACCCGGCGGGCGGCCGCGCCATCTGCCGGATGCCTGGCGCCCGCCAGCCTGACAGCGGAAACCGATCGGATCCGGCGCAGGCCATTGCGGCGAACCGCGACGCATCCTACCTTCTGAGCGATGTTTCCCACTGTGGGCCGACCGCCCGGCCCGCGTCTTCTCAGAGGATCCAGAATGACCCGACTGCTGACCGCCTTTTCATTGCTGGGCCTTGTCGCCCTGAACGCTGCCTGCACGCCGGTTGGGGTGGCGATCGGCGGCGCGGCCATGGCGGGATCGACCGCCATGCAGGAAAGAGGTTTCGAGCAGGCCCTGACCGACAAGAGCACGGAACTGTCGATCCAGAAAAAGGTGATCGACGCGGATTTCGAGACCTTCCAGCGGGTCGATGTGACGGTGGTCGAAGGGCGCGTTCTGCTGACCGGCGTTGTGCCAAATGCCGAAGACCGGGTTCGCGTGGTCGAGGCGACCTGGCAGACGGAAGGCGTGGTAGAGGTGATCAACGAGTTGCTGATCGGCGCCGATGTCGGGGTGATCAATACCGGCTACGACCTGAAGATCGAAAGCGCGCTGGATCTCGCCCTGACCCTCGATCGGGATGTTGCAGCGGTGAACTACATTTCCGACGCCACCGGCGGCACGCTTTACCTGATGGGAATCGCCCAGAACCAGGCCGAGCTCGACCGGGTCATCGCCCATGCCCGAACCATCGAGCGGGTCCGGCGGGTCGTCTCCTACGTGCTGATCAAGGATTCGCCCGAGCGGGTTGCGCTGCTCAAGCGGCTGGCCGAAGTGAAGGTGCAGGAATAGACCGTGGCGGATGACGTCGACATGACCGGCGAGGCCTGGGCGGAGGATACCCTGCGCCGACTGGCCGAAGCCGGCGGGTCCACGCTCGATATTCTCGACGGCGCTCTGGCGCTGGCCGCATTCGATGCGCCGACAGAGCGCCTGTCCGGCTATCGCGATCATATCGCCCGCATGGAGCAGGATCTGGCCGAAATAGCTGGCGACGCAGACGATGCCGCGTCGCGTCTCGCCGCCCTGAATCACGTGCTGTTCGGCCTGCACGGCTATGCCGGGGACGCCGAGACCTATGACGACCTGCAGAACGCCAACATGATCCGGGTGATCGACCGGCGCAAAGGCCTGCCGGTCGCGCTGGGCATCCTGATGCTGCACCTCGCCCGCTCGCGCGGTTGGGACATGCATGGCCTCGATTTTCCCGGTCATTTTCTGCTGCGGCTCGATGCGTCGGGCGAGCGGCTGATCGTGGATCCGTTCCATGACGGCGTGGCGCTGGAAGCCCCGGCACTGCGGGCGTTGCTGAAGGCGACCACCGGCGCGGCGGCGGAGCTGGAGGCGGTCCATTACGAAGCCATTCCCGATCGCGATGTGCTTCTTCGGCTGCAGAACAACATCAAGCTGCGCCTGATTCAGGCCCGTCGGGTGGAAGAGGCCCTGAACGTCGTCGATTCCATGCTGCTGCTGGCGCCGGACCGGGTCGCCCTGTGGCGCGAGGCCGGGCTGATGAACGCCCATATCGGCAAGACGCGCACCGCGATCGATGCCTTCGAAACCTATATTGCCAAGGAAACGCGCAGCGAACCGCGCCGGGAGGTCGAAGCCCTGGTCGGGGAATTGCGCGGAAAACTGAATTGATTCGCCAGTCATCCGGCCTGTACCGGTGATTGTTTCGGGAAGGGAATGACCAAATGAGCCTGCGCGTTGCGATCCAGATGGACCCTGTGGGTCCGATCGACATCAACGGGGATTCCAGTTTCGCATTGGGACTGGAGGCGCAGGCGCGCGGGCACAGCCTGTTCCACTATCTGCCGATGGCGCTCACCTATGATCGGGGGCGGGTGACGGCCACCGCGCATCCGATGGAACTGCGTCGGGAAAAGGGCAACCATTTCACCTTCGGTGACGCGCGCGTTCTGGATCTGCGCAGCGATGTCGATGTCATCCTGATGCGCCAGGATCCGCCTTTCGACATGGGCTATATCACCGCAACCCATATTCTGGAGCATGTGCATCCCGAAACGCTGGTGGTGAATGATCCGGCCCATGTCCGGAACGCGCCGGAAAAACTGCTGGTCACGCATTTTCCGGAATTGATGCCCGAGACGATGATCACCCGGGACCGTGCCGCCATCCGGGCCTTCCGCAAGGAGTTTGGCGACATCATCGTCAAACCGCTCTACGGCAATGGCGGGGCCGGTGTGTTCCATCTGCGACCGGAGGACAGCAATCTGAATTCGCTGATGGAAATGTTCGAGATGCAGAGCCGCGAGCCGGTGATGGTTCAGCGCTACATGCCGGAGGTGCGTCAGGGCGACAAGCGCATCATCCTGGTCGACGGCAAGGCGGTCGGCGCCATCAACCGCGTGCCGGCCGAGGGGGAGGCCCGCTCCAACATGCATGTCGGAGGGCGCCCGGACAAATCCGGGATCACACCGGCGGAACACAGGATCTGCGAGGCCATCGGGCCGATGTTGAAGGAACGCGGTCTGATCTTCGTCGGCATTGATGTGATCGGCGACAAGCTGACGGAAATCAATGTCACCTCCCCGACCGGGATCCAGGAAATCGACCGCTACGACGGCGTCAACCTGGCCGGGCTGGTCTGGGATGCGATCGAGGCGCGGCTTTAGGGCCAGAGGCGAAACGGGCCCGGGAGTCTCGGAGGCTCCCGCTTTCACAGGCGCACAGCTCAGCCCTTCCTGCGTTCCTGCGCAGGCGGGCGCCTGGCTTGATCGTTTCCGGGTCAGGAACCCTATCCCGGCTGTTCGCCGCCCAGTTCGCCGATGGTGAGCACGGCGGAGGCGTCAATATTTTCGGCGTCCAGCAATGACGCGACCCGCTCCAACCCGGCGATCAGCATGGATTGCTCCCAGTCCGGGAGCGAGGAAAACCGTGTGCCGAACTTCGTCTGCAAACCTTCGGGTGCCTGGGCCAGGGTGGTATGGCCCGCCTCCGTCAGCGACAGCCAGACCTGTCTTCGGTCGGTATCACCGCGCTTGCGGGCGATCAGCCCCTTTTTTTCCAGCTTGTGCAGAAGGCTGGTGATCGTGGCCTGAGACACCCCCATACGGGTGGCCAGCATGCCCGCCGACGCCTCGCCGATATCATCCAGAATCTGAACCAGCAGCAGCTGCGATGAAGTCAGCCCGGTATCGCGGGTCACGATCCGGTCGTAAGCCTCCGTTGCGCGCAGAATCTGTCGCAAAACGGTGACGGCGTGGCGTGCCTTTGGATCCATTCGGCCTCCGGTTTGGGAAGTTGCCCTGACCGGACCAAATCTAGCCCGCGCCGCCGGATTCACAAAAAGATAATTAGTTTATCGAACGAAGCATAAATTCGAAGAACCCCCGGTTTCGTGCGGCGTTCGGGGGTGAGATGGACGGGAGTTTTCTGCCAATGCACTGTAAAAGATCAATTTTTTCGGGTCTTTCTGTCGCGATAGGGTTGCGCTCACGCGAAATCTTATTACTTTATGCATCAAATTAAAGCGTGAACTCTTTGGAGGAAACTATGCCTCGCGATGGCATAATTGATGGAAATCAGGACGTTGAGGCCGACGGCCTCGTCTTTCGCAAGCCGACGATGGACGACGGATCCGAGGTCTGGAACCTGATTCAGGATATCAACAAGCTCGACGACAACTCGATGTACTGCAATCTGCTGCAGTGCTCGCACTTCGCCGATACCTGCGCGCTGGCGCTGGATGACGACAAGATTGTCGGCTGGATGTCCGGATATCGCCCGCCGAACGCTACGGACACGCTGTTCGTGTGGCAGGTCGCGGTTCATCCCGACATGCGCGGTCGCGGCGTGGCAAAGCGCCTGATCCGCTGGACGCTGGAACGTCCGTGGAATCGCGATATCCGCCATGTGAACAGCACGATTACCAGTGACAACAAGGCGTCCTGGGCGCTGTTCGGGTCAATCGCGAAGGAATATGAGGCCGACCTCGAGCGCGATCCGCATTTTGAGGAAGACCGTCATTTCGACGGCGAGGCGGCGACCGAACATCTGGTCCAGATCGGCCCGCTGACCCGAAAAGTGGTGCGCATCGCCGCTTAACACCCCCTGTTAACCCATTCGTCGCCGCGATGCGTGCCCGGAAGAGCCGGGCGCGCCGCGTCGCGACGCATCTATTGATCAATATGGAGAAGTGACATGACGTCCCGTCTCACCGCGTTTGAAACCGTCGAATCCGAAGTGCGCAGCTATTGCCGTGCCTTCCCGGTCCTGTTCGAGCGCGCGGCCAACGCGACGCTGACGACGGATGACGGCCGCGACTATATCGATTTCCTGGCCGGCTGTTCCTCCCTGAACTACGGCCATAACGACCCGGACATGAAGGCCGCGCTGGTGGACTATATCACTGCCGACGGCGTGACCCATGGTCTGGACATGCATACCGACGCCAAGCGTGCCTTCCTGGAGGCCTTCCGCGACATCATCCTGAAGCCGCGCGACATGGATTACCGGCTGCAATTCACCGGCCCGACCGGCGCCAATGCCGTCGAGGCCGCGCTGAAACTGGCTCGCAAGGTCACCGGCCGGACCAATGTCATCGCCTTCACCAACGGCTTCCACGGCGTGACCGCCGGGGCGCTGGCCGCGACCGGCAACGGCTATCACCGCGGCGGCAACGGCGCGCCGCTGAACGGTGTGACTCGCCTGCCCTTTGACGGCTATCTGGGCCCGGATGTCGACACGTCCGAAATCCTGGCCAAGATGCTGGCGGACCCGTCCGGCGGCATTGATGCGCCGGCCGCCATTCTGGTCGAGCCGGTCCAGGGCGAGGGTGGCCTGAACGCGGCATCCGCGGAATGGATGCGCAAGATCGAGCGCATCGCCCGCGATCACGGCGCCCTCCTGATTGTCGATGACATTCAGGCAGGCTGCGGCCGAACCGGCACCTTCTTCTCTTTCGAGGAGTTCGGGATCGAGCCGGACATCATCACCATGGCCAAATCGCTGTCGGGGATGGGTCTTCCCTTCGCCATGACCCTGTTGAAGCCGGAACACGACATCTGGCAGCCGGCGGAGCATAACGGCACCTTCCGCGGCAACAACCACGCCTTCGTCACCGCCCGGGTGGCGCTGGAGAAGTTCTGGAAGGACGACAGCTTCGCGCAGTCGGTGCGCCAGAAGGGCGACCTGCTGGAAAGCCGCCTGACCGCCATCGCCGAGCCCTTTGGCTGGGGCCTGCGCGGGCGCGGCATGTTCCGCGGCATCGACGTCGAGACCGGTGATCGGGCGTCGGCGATCTGCAAGCACTGCTTCGAGAACGGCCTGATCATCGAAACGTCGGGCGCCCATGACGAGGTGGTGAAGATCCTGGCGCCGCTGACCATCCCCATGGATCAGTTCGAGGTGGGCCTGAACACCCTGGCCGAGGCGGTACAGACCGTCATGGGTCGCGAAATTCCGGCGGCCGCCGAATAATACGATATCGAAAGGATTACACAGATGATCGTCCGCAATCTGCATGAAGCCCGCGCGTCCGACCGACGCATCGCCGACCAGCGTTGGGAAAGCGTCCGTCTGCTGCTGGCCGACGACAATATGGGGTTCAGCTTCCATATCACGACCATCGAAGGCGATAGCGAACATACCTTCGAGTACAAGCATCACTTTGAAAGCGTGTACTGCGTTTCCGGCACCGGCTCCATCGAAGATCTGGCGACCGGCGAAGTGCACCGGATCGAGCCCGGTGTGATGTATGCGCTGGACAAGCACGACCGCCACACGCTGCGTGCCGAGACCGAACTGGTCCTGGCCTGCTGCTTCAACCCGCCGGTGACCGGCACGGAAGTGCACCGCGAAGACGGATCCTACGCGCCCGCCGACGCGGCGTGAGCCCGACCGACGGCCCCCAAAGTAACCGTTAACACGATGGAAAATCCCATGCCCAATCGCGACCAGGACAATCAGCCCGAACGTCGGCCCGGCAACCACACTGTGGAAAAGCTGGGCGGAACCTCCATCCGGCAGACCGATGCGGTCATGTCCAACGTGCTGATCGGCAACCGGAAAGGCGACGCGCTCTACAACCGGATCGTCGTCGTTTCGGCCTATTCCGGCATCACGGACGCGCTGCTGGAGCACAAGAAGACCGGGGAGTCCGGCGTCTATGCGCTCTATGCGGACAGCGACAGCGATTGGGCCTGGGGCGATTCCCTGGGCGCGGCCCGGGGCAAGATGCTGGAGATCAATGAAGAGATCTTCGGGACATCGCCGGCGCGCCGGCTGGCCGATTCCTTCGTCAAAGAACGGGTCGACGGGGTGCGGGACTGCCTGATCGATCTGCAGCGGCTCTGCGCTTCCGGGCATTTCCAGCTGCGCGATCACCTGATGACGGTGCGCGAGATGCTGGCGTCACTGGGCGAGGCCCATTCCGCCCACAATACGGCCCTGCTGCTGCGCGAGAACGGGGTTCAGGCCCGGTTCGTCGACCTGACCGGCTGGCGCCGCGAGGACGAACTTCCCGGTTTCGACGAAGCCATCGACGAAGCGTTCGACACCGTCGATGTCAGCCGCGAACTGCCCATCGTGACCGGCTATTGCCGCTGCGCGGAATCCCTCGTCCGATCCTATGACCGCGGCTATACCGAGGTCACCATGTCGCGCATCGCCGTGCGGACGCGGGCCAAGGAAGCCGTAATCCACAAGGAATTTCACCTGTCCTCGGCGGATCCGAAACTGGTCGGTCAGGACAAGGTGCGGGCCATCCGTGAGACCAGCTATGACGTGGCGGACCAGTTGTCCAATATCGGCATGGAGGCGATCCATCCCAGCGCCGCGAAAGGGCTTCGTCAGAACGGCATTCCGCTGCGTGTGAAGAACACGTTCGAGCCGGACGACCCGGGTGCCGTCATTCGTGACGACCATCCGAAGACCGATCCCGGCGTGGAAATCGTCGCCGGCCGCAAGACGGTTTATGCCTTCGAGTTCTATGAGCCGGACATGGTCGGGGTGAAGGGCTATGACGCCGCCATCCTGAACAGCCTGAAGCGGCACAAGGTCTATATCGTCGCCAAGAGTTCGAACGCCAACACGATCACCCATTTCCTGGCCGCTTCGCCCAAGGCGCTGCGTCGCGTGGAACGGGATCTGGCGGCCGAATTCCCGACCGCACGCCTGTCGACCCGAACCGTGTCGCTGGTCACCGCCATCGGCCGCGATCTCAAGGTGCCCGGCCTCGCGCTGCGTGCCCTCTCCGCCCTGGAAAAGGCGGGGATCGAGCCGATCGGCTTCAACGACATGATGCGCAAGGTCGACCTGCAGGTCATCGTCGACCAGTCGGACCATGACGCGACGATCCAGGCCCTGCATGAGGGCCTGGTGGAGGCTCAGACCGGCCGCGAGGAGAAGGCGGCGGCGTGACCGGCGGATGAAGGGTCAACAAGTCTCCTGCTTTCGCAGGAGCACGCCCTGTATCGTGCCGCCTCACTGACCGAGTTCCTGCGAAAGCAGGAACCTCGCGGGCCAACGTGCCGGTTGGACCTCAACCCGCCTCGTCGATCACCGCTTCTGCCGCGCGCAGGCCGCTCATATAGGCGCCGTGAATGGTGCCGGCATATTCGAAGGTGGTGTGCTCGCCGCAGAGGAAGAGCCGGTCCTCGATCGGGTCCTGCAGATCGTTGAACTGGCTCGGCCGGCCGCCGGGACGGGGATAGGCGTAGGCGCCCAGGGCATACGGGTCCAGGGACCAATGGGTGGCGAGCATCTGGGTCGGCTCGGCCACCGCATCGCCCCAGACGCCGCGCAGCACCTCCAGCCCGTCCGCTTTCATCTGTTCGTCGGTCATCGCGTCGGCGACCGGCGCATAGGCCCCGACGCTGAGGCCCAGCAGGACGTTCTCCTTACTGAAGGTCCGGTAGTTCAGCCAGTAGTTCCAGCGCCCTTTCTCTTCCGTGATGATGCCGAAATACTGGGTCTCGATATCCCAGAAAGGCCGTTCGAACTTAAGGGCCAGCTTGGTGACGGAACCGAAGCCCAGCCCGTCGATATCGCTTTGTACGTCGCTGGGCAGCGCCGGTTCGAATTCGATGGCGCCCTTCTTCAGAACGCCGAGCGGGACGCTGCAGATCACGTAGTCGCCTTCGATCTTCTCATCCCCGAAACCGACCTCGACGCCTTCACCTTCGTCGTACCAGATCCATTCGACCGGCGTGCCGGTGCGGATATCCAGCCCCTCGGCCAAGGGCGCCAGCAGAGAATCGTATCCGTTCGCGACCACGACGTCGGCCCCGTCATAAACCTCGTCATCGTCGTGGTAGACGGCGGACAGATCTTCGATCGGCGCGCCTTTCGAGAATTCGGTGAAGGCGGAGAGCGCCCAGAGCACCCCGGGCTCGTTCAGCGCGGACGGGTAGAGGTCTCGGATCGCGTCGCGCAGGCTGCGGCGATCATTGTATTCCAACTCGCTGTCGACCTTCCAAATCGCTTCGGCCCACTCCTCGGCTACTTCCTCGACCTCTTCGTCGTCCCATTCGGTGCCGTCGGCCGAGAAAACCGTCAGGTTGTCGTCATCGGTGACGAAATACGTGCTGCCTACGGCGTCGGTCAGCTGTTTCGCCGGGTTTTCGTCGGACGGGCCGTGGATCCAGCCGGCACCGACTTCGAACGGTGCGTCGTCTCCCAGCGCCCAGTCGGTGGACAACCGGCCCCCGATCTTGTCCTTCGCTTCCAGCACGATCACCGTCGCGCCCTGGTTCTTCAGCGCCCGCGCGGCGCCGAGCCCGGCGACGCCGGCCCCGACGACGATGACCGTCTTGCCGGCCAGCGTCTGGGCCCTTGCCCGGCCCATGGGTGTCGCTGCCAACGCCCCCGACGCGAACAGCGCCGCCTTCAGAAAAAACCGGCGATCGTATCGCTGTTGCGCCATGTCCCATTCCCCCTTGCGTGTATCAATGCGCCAGACTAGGCCGGAAACCGCCGCGGCCAAAGCGAAACATCCATTGCATTGCATGGCCCGGGCGGATACCTAGCGCCCGGCCCTGCGAAAGCCGGCCCTGTGAAAGGACGAGCAATGGCGAAGCGCAAGAAGGGAGACCCGGTCCACGGCTGGGTCGTGCTGGACAAGCCGGAAGGCATGGGGTCGACCGATGCCGTATCGGCGGTGCGCCGCACGCTGAACGCCCGGAAGGCGGGCCATGGCGGGACGCTGGACCCGTTCGCGACCGGGCTGCTGCCGATCGCGTTGGGCGAGGCGACAAAGACCGTGCAATACGTGATGGACGGGGCCAAGTCCTACCGCTTCACCCTTCGTTTCGGTGTGGAAACGGAAACGCTGGATCCGGAAGGCGAAACGGTGGCGACCTCCGATGCTCGTCCCGACGACGCGGCGATCGAGGCGGCCCTGTCCGGTTTTCTGGGCGAAATCGATCAGATTCCACCGGCCTATTCGGCCATCAAGATGGGCGGAAAGCGGGCCTATGACCGGGTGCGGGCCGGCGAGACGGTCGAAATGCAGCCACGCCGCGTGCGCATCGATGCGCTGCGCCTGATCGACCGTCCCGATGCCGATCATGGCGTGTTTGAGGTCGATTGCGGCAAGGGCACCTATATCCGGTCCCTGGGCCGCGATCTGGCACAGGCTGTGGGGACGGTCGGCAGCCTGACCGCCCTGCGGCGGACGAGGGTCGGTCCCTTCGCGGAAAACCAAGCAATTTCGCTTGATGCACTGGCAGAGATCGGGCATAAGCCCGGCCAATCGCGGGGCCTGCTCGCGATTGAGGCCGCGCTGGACGGTATCCCGGCGATGGTCTTGAGCGAAGTGGAGACGGTCCGCCTGAGAAATGGGCAGCCGGTCCCGCTTCTCCGAAAGGTGGACTTGGCGCGCATCGCCGACCTGAAGGACGGGGATGAGGTCGTGGCGTTCTGCGGCGAAGAGGCCGTGGCGCTGGCCCGATACGGAAAAGGCGAAATTCGCCCCGTGCGCGTGCTGAACCGCTGACTAGGGATCGATCGAACCAGATACCGTGAGAAGGAATGAGTACACGATGTCGATTACGCAGGAAAAGAAGACCGAACTTATCGGTGAATTTCAGGCCAAGGAAGGCGACACCGGTTCGCCCGAAGTGCAGGTCGCGGTTCTGACCGAACGGATCAACAACCTGACCGAACACCTGAAGACCCATAAGAAGGACTTCCACTCCCGCCGCGGATTGCTGATCATGGTCGGTAAGCGCCGCCGTCTTCTGGACTACGTCAAGAAGAAGAACGAGCAGCGGTACAAGGACATCATTGGCCGGCTGGGTATCCGCCGCTAAGAGATTTCGGCTAGGGCGCGGCTCCGACAGGGTCCGCGCCCTAACTCGTTTTGGGTTTTCGCCCGGGCTGGCCGAGCCGGATACGACACGAAACCCATCCCAGGCGGAATGCCGAAAGGGGATCATCGAAGAGCGGGACAGCGATACCAGGATCCGGACGGTCGAGTCCGACGATCCGCGCTAGACCGATCCGGGCCAGGACGTCGTGGGTGCCCGGGTTCCGCTATGGCATTCGATGCATTCCAGGATGTTCCGCCGAGCGATACCGGGCAAGGGCCCGGCATCGTCGTATGTGACTGGAAAGAGAAGGAAAACTTTTCCACATGTTTGAAATCCACAAGAAATCGATGGAATGGTGCGGCCGCACCCTGACGCTGGAAACGGGCAAGATCGCCCGCCAGGCCGACGGCGCGGTGCTCGCCACCTATGGCGAGACCTCCGTTCTGTGCGCCGTGACCTTCGCCAAGGCGGAAAAGCCCGGCCAGGACTTCTTCCCGCTGTCGGTCCACTATCAGGAAAAGACCTATGCGGCCGGCAAGATCCCGGGCGGCTTCTTCAAGCGCGAAGCCCGTCCGTCGGAAAAGGAAACGCTGACCTCGCGCCTCATCGATCGCCCGATCCGCCCGCTGTTCGTGCCGGGCTTCAAGAACGAGGTTCAGGTCGTCTGCACGGTGCTGAGCCACGATCTGGAAAACGATCCGGACATGGTCGCCATGGTCGGCGCCTCCGCGGCGCTGACGATCTCCGGCGCGCCGTTCATGGGTCCGATCGGCGGCATCCGCATCGGCTATATCGACGGTGAGCTGGTCGCCAACCCGACCATGACCCAGGTCAAGGAAGACAGCAGCCTGGATCTCGTCGTTGCCGGCACCCAGGAAGGCGTCCTGATGGTCGAATCCGAAGCCCAGGAGCTGTCGGAAGAAACCATGCTGGAAGCCGTCATGTTCGCGCATCGCGAAATCCAGCCGGTGATCGATCTGATCATCGACCTGGCGGAATCGGCGGCGAAGGAGCCCTTCGAACTGCCGGCGCCGGATCCGAACATTGCCGCGGTCGATGCCCGTTTGCGCGAAATCGCGATGGATCCGCTGCGTGCCGCCTATTCGATCCAGAAGAAGCAGGACCGTGTCGAAGCGGTCGCCGCCGCCAAGGCCGAGGCCCTGGCGAAGATCGAGGAAGAAGAGCTGGACGTCGCGCTGGCGGCAAAGCTGTTCAAGGACCTGGAAAAGGACGTCGTTCGCGGCAACATCCTGAAGACCGGCGAACGCATCGACGGCCGCAAGACCGATCAGGTCCGCCCGATCGTCGGCGAAGTCGGCATCCTGCCGCGCGCCCATGGTTCGGCCCTGTTCACCCGTGGTGAAACCCAGGCGCTGGTCGTCACCACGCTGGGCACCGGTCAGGACGAGCAGATCATCGACGCGCTGGACGGCGAATCCCGTCAGCACTTCATGCTGCACTACAACTTCCCGCCCTACTCGGTCGGTGAAGCGGGCCGCATGGGTCCCCCGGGCCGCCGCGAAATCGGCCATGGCAAGCTGGCCTGGCGCGCGCTGAACCCGATCATGCCGTCCAAGGAAGACTTCCCCTACACGATCCGCGTGGTCTCCGAGATCACCGAATCCAACGGGTCCTCCTCCATGGCCACCGTCTGCGGCACGTCGATGTCGCTGATGGATGCGGGCGTCCCGCTGCCGAAGCCCTGCGCCGGCATCGCCATGGGCCTGATCAAGGAAGACGACGGCGTTGCGGTCCTGTCGGACATCCTGGGTGACGAAGATCACCTGGGCGACATGGACTTCAAGGTCGCCGGGACCGAGGAAGGCATCACCTCGCTGCAGATGGACATCAAGATCACGTCCATCACCGAAGACATCATGCGCACGGCCATCGCCCAGGCGAAGCAGGGCCGTCTGCACATCCTCGGCGAAATGGCGAAGGCGATCACCGCGGGCCGCGAAGGCGTGTCCCAGAACGCCCCGCGCATCGTCACCTTCCAGATCAACAAGGACAAGATCCGCGAAGTCATCGGGACCGGCGGCAAGGTCATCCGTGAGATCTGCGAAGTCACCGGTGCCAAGGTCGACATCGAAGACGACGGCACGATCAAGGTCGCGTCGGTCGATGCCGAAGCCGGTCAGAAGGCCGTCGACTGGATTCAGTCGATCGTCGCCGAGCCGGAGCCGGGGAAGGTCTATCGCGGCAAGGTCGTCAAGGTCATGGACTTCGGCGCCTTCGTGAACTTCATGCCGGGCCGCGACGGTCTGGTGCACATCTCCGAGCTTCAGGTCGGCCGCACCGCCCAGGTTACCGACGTTGCCAATGAAGGCGACGAAGTCTGGGTGAAGTGCCTCGGCATGGACGAACGCGGCAAGGTCCGCCTGTCGATGCGCTGCGTCGATCAGGAATCCGGTGAGGATATCGAGCATACGCTCGAAAAGCCGGAACGCGCCCCGCGCGAAGACCGTGAAGGCGGCGGCGACCGCCGCCCGCGCCGTCCGCGTCGCGACCGCGACTGAGGCTTCGGCCATGGATTAGCGAAAACCCCCGGTCCGATGGGCCGGGGGTTTTTGTATGCGGCTAGCGCCGGTGTCGAGAAGGCTCCTGCTTCCACAGGAGCGCGCCAAAGCCACTACCGTGTTCCTGCGAAAGCTGGAACCTTCCTGCCTTAAGCGCGGATCTCAGATCGCAGGTCACGCCAATCTGGGTTGCCGGCCTCGATCAACTCCACCTTCCACGCCCGCTTCCATTTCTTGAGCCGCCATTCCCTTTCGCGGGCATCCTGCAGATTCTCAAACTCTTCCAGATGGACGAGATGGCGAATGTTGTATCGGGCGGTATGGCCAATGACACCGGCCGCATGTTGCTCCATGCGCTGGGCGAGCTGTGTCGTCACGCCGATATACAGGGCACCGTCTTTCTTCGATGCCAGGATGTAGACGTGTGCGACCATGGGTAGAAGATACCACGAAGGCTCCTGCCTTCGCAGGAGCACGATGCAGCAGCCTCCATGTTCCTGCGGAAGCAGGAACCTCGGCGATAATCATGCGTTACTCGCGCCTAGGCGCCGTGTCGGGAAGGCTCCTGCTTTCGCAGGAGCACGACGCGACATTGATCGCGTTCCTGCGATTGCGGGAACCTCCCTGACTTGAGGGTCTATCCGAAGGCCTTCGCCATGACGTCGGCCATCTTGCGGGCGAAGTCGGCCGGGTCGGGCAGGGTTTCGCCTTCCATGATCCGGGCCTGATCCAGCAGCAGGGTCGGGGCGGCGCCCAGGTCGCCCTTGCCGTCGGGGCCGGCCTTCGCGTTCAGGGCGGCGATCAGGGCGTGCTTCGGGTTGATTTCCAGGATACGCGGGCTGCTTTCCTCCAGGCGGTTATGCTGCTTCAGCAGCCGCTCCAGATGCATGTCCATTGCGTTGTCGTCGGCCACAAGACAGACGGCACTGCTGGTCAGGCGGTCCGATGCGCGGACATCCTTCACCTGCTCGCCCAGCGCCAGTTTCAGGGCGATGACCAGCCCGTCGACGACGCTTTCCGCCTCTTCGGTCTTGTCTTCCTCGTCCTTGGCCGCGTCCTTCTTGATCTTGGACAGATCGGCCCCGCCACGGGTCACGGACTTGAACGGCTTGCCGTCGAACTCGCCGATCATCGGCAGCCAGAACTCATCGACCGGATCGGCCATCAGCAGCACTTCGACCCCCTTGGCGTCGAAGCCTTCCAGCTGCGGGCTCTTCTTCAGCGTGTCGATATTGTCGCCGGAAATGTAGTAGATCGTGTCCTGACCCTCCTTCATCTCCTCGACATACTGGGCCAGCGAAATCAGGCCGTCTCGCTTCGACGACTTGAAGCGGCAGAGTTTCAGCAGCTGCTCCTTGTCAGCAGTGCCTTCATACAGCCCCTCTTTCATGACGAGGCCGAAACGATCCCAGAATTCCGCGTAGGACTCGGGTTCCTTCTCGGCCTTCTTCTCCAGTTCCCCCAGCACGCGCTTGACCAGCCCGGCGCGGATCTTGGAGACGACCGGGTTGTTCTGCAGCATCTCGCGGCTGACATTCAGCGGCAAATCCTCACTGTCCACCACACCGCGCAGGAAGCGCAGCCAGGATGGCAGCAGATCCTCGCATTCCTCGGTGATGAAGACGCGTTTGACGTAGAGTTTCAGCTTCGACATCCGCTCCGGGTGGAACAGGTCGAAGGGCCGGTCGGTCGGCACGAAGACCAGGCCGGAATACTCGATCATGCCCTCCGCCTTGAAATGCAGGGTCAGCCACGGATCGTCGAAACCGTGAGAGACGTGACGGTAGAATTCGGCATATTGCTGATCGTCGATTTCCGATTTCGGCCGCGTCCACAGGGCCGAAGCCTCGTTCAGGCGCTCGGCCTCATCGGCTTCCTTCGACGGGTCGTCCAGTTCGATCGGGAAGGGAATATGGTCCGAATAGGTCTTCACGATGCGGCGCAGGGTTTCGGTTTCCAGAAACTCCTTCGCATCGTCCTTCAGCGTCAGCGTGATCTCGGTCCCGCGGCCGGCCTTCTCCGCCGGTTCGATGGTAAAGCCGGTGCGGCCGTCGGAGGTCCAGCGCCAGGCCTCGGCCTCGCCCGCCCGCTTCGACAGTACCGACATTTCGGTCGACACCATGTAGCCGGAATAGAAGCCGACACCGAACTGCCCGATCAGGCTGACATCCTTCTTCTTGTCGCCGGTCAGATTGTCGACGAAGGCCGCGCTGCCGGAGCGGGCGATGGTGCCCAGATTCTCGATCAGCTCCTCGCGGCTCATCCCGACACCGTTATCGGCAATCGTCAGGGTCCCGGCCTCCTTGTCGGCGCGCAAACGGATATTGAAGTCCGCGTCGCCGTCTGTCAGGGCCGGGGTTTCGATGGCCAGATAGCGCAGTTTGTCACAGGCGTCGGCGGCGTTGGAGATGAGCTCGCGCAGGAAAATCTCCCGCTCGGAATAGAGCGCATTCGCGACGATATCGAGCAGCCGTCCGACTTCCGCCTGGAAGCCCATCGTCTCGGCACCGGCGGTCTTGGCAGCATTGTCCTTGGTCTTGTTTGCCATGGCGTAGGTCCTTTTCCCCGAATCGAATGTTGGAATTTCTCCGCGCGATATAATTTCCTAGGGCCGGAACCTCAAGGCCGGGCCTGCCCGCCTCCCTGTTCACCAAGACGGAAATCGCATGCCTTCCCCCGTTTTTGACCGGCAGTTCGACCCGCATTACGGCGAGGCGGTGTCCCTGACGCCGACCGTCCGGCGCATTGTCGCCGAAAATCCCAGCGCCTTCACCTTTTATGGCACCGGAACCTATATCCTGGGCCGCGGCCACGTGGCGGTAATCGACCCCGGTCCGCGCCACCCCGGTCATCTGGCGGCCCTGCGGGCGGCGCTGGCGGGGGAGACGGTGGAGGCGATCCTGATCACCCACACCCATCTGGACCACTCCCCTCTCGCCCGGGAGCTCAAGGCCGAGACCGGTGCCCCGACCTATGGATACGGTCCCCATGGCGGCGACCGGGACGGGCAGATGGTGGAGGAAGGCGCCGATCGGGACTTCGTGCCGGATATCGTCACGACGGACGGCCACAGGATCGACGGGACCGGCTGGTCGGTGGAGGCGGTGCTTACCCCCGGCCATACCTCGAACCATCTCTGTTTCGCCTATCCGGCGGAAAAGGCGCTGTTCAGTGGCGATCATGTCATGGGCTGGTCGACCAGCGTGATCTCGCCGCCCGATGGGGACATGGCGGCCTATCTGCATTCCCTGGAAAAGCTGCTGACCCGCGACGATGCCGTCTATTATCCGACCCACGGCAATCCGATCCGCGATCCGCAGCGACATGTGCGGGACTTCATCGCCCATCGCCGCGATCGGGAGGACCAGATCCTGACCTGCATCGCCGAGGGATACGACGTAATCGCCCGGATGGTGCCCGCCATGTATCGGGACGTGCCGGAAAAGCTGCACGCCGCCGCGGCGCGGTCGGTTCTGGCCCATCTGGTTCAGATGACGGCGGAGGGCCGGGTGACCTGCGATACGGCGGAACCGACCCTGCGATCCCGTTACGCCCTGCCCTGACATCGATCCGAATAAAACAGAAGGAAACCCGTTCATGTCCGATCCCAAGACGCTGCTGCAGATGGCTGGCGCCGACCTCAATCCGGCGGCTCTGTCGCTGTCCGCCCTGGTGCTGATCGACTGTCAGGAAGAATACCGCAGCGGGTTTCTGCCGCTGACCGGCGTCGATGCGGCGGTGCAGGAGGCCGCGGCTCTGCTGGCCCGCGCCCGGGCGCTGGGGACCCCCGTCATCCATGTCAGGCATGTCGGCAAGCCGGGTGGCGCTTTCGATCCCGATGGGCCAGGCGGCCAGATCATGGCTGAACTGGCCCCGCGGGAAGGCGAGACAATCGTCGAGAAGGGTCTGCCGAACAGCTTCGCGGGCACCAATCTGCAGGATGCCCTGTCCACCACCAACCGCAAGACGCTGGTCGTTGTGGGGTTCATGACGCATATGTGCGTCAGTGCCACGACGCGTTCTGCACTGGATCACGGTTACTTCACGACGGTGGTTGACAGCGCCTGCGCCACCCGCGATCTGCCGAAGCCGAAGGGCGGCGTGCTGGCGGCCCGCGATCTGCACGATGCGGCGCTGACCGCCCTGTCGGATCGCTTCGCGGTGATCGCGCCGGATGCCGCCGCAGTTCCGGACTAAAGGCACGTCTATTGACGGCGGGTCTTCTCCTGAGGCGCGGCGTGGATTACCAATAGGGGGATTTGCAAGGATTCAGGTGACCCCCGGCAGATGACCGACGCCGCGTTGCAGCAGCTCTTCAGGACCGCCATTGCGGCGGCGGACCGGCATCGGCTGGAGGATGCCGTGGTCGCCTTCCGTGCGGTCCTGCTGGCCCAGCCGGATTACGGTCCGGCCCTGCACGGTTTGGGGGTCGCCCTGCGACGCCTCGGGCGGGTTGCGGAATCCGAAGCGGTGCTGCGCACCGGCATCGAACGTCATCCGCAATCCGTCGATCTGCTGGTTGCGCTCTCCGAAACGCTTGAGGACTGGAGCCGGCTGGACGATGCCGTCGACCTGGCGGAGAAGGCCCATGCCCTGGCGCCCGATGACGGCCGCCCGATGACCGTTCTGGCCCGTCTGCGCGAACGACAGGGGCATGGCGGCCTCGCCCGCGCCGCCCTGGAAACTGCTGCCGCCTCCCGCCGGCCGACCGCGGCGGCCCTGACGGCGCTGGGCCGGATGCAGCGCCAATCGGGCGATATCGCCCTGGCCCGGGAGACACTGGACCGCGCCGTGCAGATCGCGGCCAAGGGGGACATGCCGGCGGCGCGGGTTCAGCGGGCGATCGCGATGCTGTGCAATGGTGAGATCGCAGAAGGGTTCCGCGAATATGACTGGCGCTGGAAAACCGGGCTGCTGCCTTCCCTCAATCCCGGCCTGCCGCCCTGGACCGGCGATCCGCTGGAGGGCAGAACGCTGCTGGTCCGGGCCGAACAGGGGATGAGCGAGAGCCTGCAATTCTTCCGGTTGGCCGCCGGGATCGAGGGCGGCCGCGTGATCTTCGAGGCACCGCCGGCGCTGGTCCCGATCCTGCGCGCCAGTCATCGTGTCCATGAGGTGATCCCCGAAGGCGACCCGCTGCCCAAGGCGGATTGCTGGGCACCGCTACTGTCGCTGCCGCGTCTGCTGAAAATCGATGCCGACACGATCCCGGATGAGGTGCCCTATCTGCGTCCGGACCCCAGCCTGTTCGCGCCCTGGCGCGAGCGATTGGGGCCGGGCCCGAAGATCGCCATCGCCTGGCAGGGTGGCGAACCGCTGTTCGAGCAGCGCAAGCGGGAAATCCCGCTGGCTGATTTCGCCCCGCTGGCGGCGGTGCCCGGCGTGCGTTTGATCAGCCTGCAGAAGGGCGAGGGACGGCAACAGATCGACGCCGTTCCCTTCCCGGTCTACGACCCGACGGATGAGATGGACGAGGGCGACGCCGCCTTCATCGATACCGCGGTGGTGCTGCAGGAATGCGCGCTGGTCGTCACGGCGGATACCGCAATCGCCCATCTGGCCGGGGCGCTTGCGCGGCCCTGCTGGACCGTTCTGCCGGAAGGCGGCGACTGGCGATTCGGCTGGCATGCAACGCAGAGTGCCTGGTATCCGACGATGGAATGCCTGCGCCGGCCGCCCGGCGGTTCCTGGCGCGACGTGTTCGACCATATCGCCCGCCGTCTGATTGCGATCCGTGAAGGTGGCGTGGACCCGGCCGCGGTCGACGAGGCGGGGCGCGAAGAGGGTTCGGAGGCTGGAGTCGCCGCCCCGCCGCGCACCGGGCCGGGCGACCTGACAGGCAATTGACGCGAAGTTGATTGGAATTGCGGACAATCGGGATTTGCGATTTGATCGGCCTCACTATTTTTCGCGTATAGTCTTGCGCGAACTTCAAATCGAAGAGGGCAGGATCGGCGGTCCCGTCTCATGCGGGAAAGTGCCAAGTATGACGAGGAGACCTGACGCATGAAGAAAACGCTCGCAGCCGTCCTGCTGGCGGCATTCATCCCGGCCTCGGCCTTTGCCATGGGCTTTGGCAGCAGCGATGACGATGCGACCTATGACATGGGCTATGAAAAGGCGATGGACGGCGATTATGACGCGGCCATCGACATCCTGAAGAAGGTCGTGAAGGAATCGCCGGACAATGCCGATGCCTGGAACATGCTGGGCTTCAGCTACCGGAATTCGGGCGATGCGGACAACGCCTGGGACGCCTATGAACGGGCCCTGGCGATCAATCCGAGCCACAAGGGCGCCCATGAATATATCGGCGAATGGTACCTGATGCAGGGCGATGTCGCCTCAGCCGAAGCGCAGCTGCAGAAGCTGGAAACACTGTGCCCGAGCGGCTGCGAGGAAGCCGAAACGCTGGCGCAGTCGATCGAAAAGGCAAAGAGCTCCTGATCCAGCCTCAGGACGCGACGGAACGCGCCGCCGCCCGTTTCGCCGGGAAGACCTCCCGGGTCGAGACGGCGGCGGTTTCCGTTCCTTCTCGCGGCACCGTCCGGTCCTGCGGAAAGACCACGGTCACCGTCGTGCCCTTCCCTTCCGTGCTGGCCAGGTCGAATTCCGCATTGTGCAATTCAGCGAAGATCTGGACCAGGGCAAGCCCCAGCCCCATGCCGTCGCGGCTGCGGACATAGGGCGACCCGAGGCGGCCGAACCGGCTGAGCGCCTTGGGAATGTCCTTCTTGGCAATGCCGATCCCGGTATCGATCACCGAAAAACGGCAGCGCCCGTCCGGGGTCGTATCGGCAAGCAGCGTGATCCTGCCGCCCTCCGGGGTGAACTTGCTGGCATTGGTCAACAGGTTCAGCAGGATCTGCTTGATGCGGATCGCATCGCCGCGCAGCCAGGGCAGATTCTCCGCGACCTGCAGATCGAGGGTCTGCTTCTCCTCCTGGATCCGGCCGGCCACCAGCTGGACGCAGCCATCCACGATCTCCTGGACGTCGCACAGCGTATCCTCCAGCCGCGTCTGGCCGGATTCGATCTTCGCCATGTCGATGATGTCGCTCAGCAGCTGCAGCAGGTGGCGGCCGGCCATGTTGACCGTTGCGGTGTATTCGACGTAGCGCGCATTGCCGATCGGGCCGAAAACCTCCTGCTTCATCATGTCTGAGAAGCCGATAATCGCATTCAGCGGGGTGCGCAGCTCGTGGCTCATATTGGCCAGAAACTCCGACTTCGTGCGACTGGCCAGCTCTGCCTCTTCCTTGGCGTCGATCAACTGGCGTTCGAACTGCTTGCGCTCGGTAATGTCCGTGACGGTACCGGCCATGCGCAGAACCCGCCCTTCTTCGTTCCGGACCGCCACGCCGCGGCTCAGAACCCAGGTGATGCGGTCCGGTGCCTCTGCCGGCGGCATCAGGCGGAATTCGTGATGGAACGTATCGGTCTCACCGTGCAGGACGTCTGCCATGCCCTTCAGATAACCGTCCCGGTCGCCGGGGTGGATGAAGTCCGTGATCTCGCGCGGGTCGTAGACATGGCGGCGGGCGCCGTCGGTGCAGATTTCCAGCAGGCGACGGGTCAGCAGCACTTCATCGTTTTGCAGGTTCCAGTCCCAGACCCCGTCGCTGGCGCCGCGCAGGGCCAGTTCGAACCGTTCCTCCGTCCAGCGCAGGCGCCGTTCCGATTCCGATGCACGGATCTGCTGGCCCCGAAGGGCGACGATCGAAAGGCCGACGGCGAGGGCCGCCGCGCAGAGAACCAGCAGGGTGGTATCCGCCGCGCCACCATGGGTTAGCGCTCCCGGGATCAGCGCCAGGGCCGGTTCGACCGCCGCGACCAGGAAGGCGCCGACCAGGAACCGCAGGCCCCGGCCCTGGCCGTCGTGCTGCTGCCGGCGCTGGACGAAACAATAGGCGGCCAGACCCAGCGCAATCCCGGCGGCGGCAACATGCAGCGCCGGTACCAGGGTTGTCGCAAATTCCGGCGATATCGCGGCCGGTATGGTGACCCCGATCAGGATGGCGGTGCCCAGGACGGTATTGCGGCGCGACACGCGCGCGCCGAGATGGTCCATCAGACCCATGCCGATCAGGAACAGTGAAACACAGATCAGACCGATACCCACGGGGGGCATCGCGCCGGCCGCCGCCGGGTCCAGGGGCAGCACCGGTGCCGCCCGTTCAGCCGCGAACCCGATACCCATCAGGACGAAACCCGGAGCCCAGTAGCGGATGGCCCGCAGCGCCCCCGGCAGCAGCATCAGGTAACCCAGCCCTGCAGCACCGGCCCATGCCGTCGCCAGGGGCGGTAAGGCGCCCAGCCAGATGATTTCCGGATCCGTCACCGGGACAGGCCCTTTCGCGTGGTCTTCGTCAGGTCCCTGCCCGGGTCGCCGCGCCGCGGTCGATCCGGAAAGGTCCCGGGTGTTTTAGGGTTGAAGGGTAAAGATTTGGTTTCCTGCCGCCGAAAGACTTCGACCGGCCCCTAACCGGCCAGCGTCCTTTCGCGGATCATCTCGGCCAGGCAGGCGCGCCGGGCCTCGTTGTCCAGGCTCGGGCCGCGCAGCTCGACATGCTTGACCGCCAGGGTGCCCCCGGCCGGATACAGAAACAGGTCCAGAATGCAGGCGCTGCCTCGGAACTGGCGGACTTCCACCCCGGTATCGCGGCGAATAAGGTCGGGTTCGCCCAGCCGCGCCGCAACGGCTTCGCCCCGCAACCCCATGAACTGCATAGGGTCGTCATTGACGGGCGGGGCTGCCGGATCCGCACGGGCCACCGTCGTTCCAGGGGCTGTCGGGGCCGGTTTCGTCACGGCGCTGCCGGTCTGGGCCGGGGCTGGGTTATCGCCGGCCATGACGCCGTCCAGGGCCTGGCACCCGGTCAGGGTGGTCAGGGCCAGAACGGATGCTGCGGCAAGCGCGATCGGGCTGCGTGTCATTCGGGATCTCATCCGCGGCCCGCCGACGGGCCTTCCATCGCCTCGAATTCGTCGCGGCGGGGCAGTTTTTCGTAGAAATGCACCATGGCCGCCGCCGCCAGGACCGGCGCGACCAGATTGACCAGGGGAACCGACATCAGAAAGACCGACAGCATGCCGAACAGGATCAGGCGCAGCCGGTGCGCGCGCCGCAGCCGTTTCGCCGGGCCCGGCGCCATGCGGCGCGCGGCGACCAGTTCGAAGAATTCGCGGCTGACCAGATAGCCGTTGACGATCAGGAACAGGAAGGCGCCGGTTCCGAGGAACCAGATCAACAGCAGATAGACCGGCAGCGCCGCCAGGTTCAGTGCGATGGTGATGGCCAGGAACTTGATGGCACCGAAAATCGCCTCCAGCAGCGGCTGGCTGCGCGGATTGGCGCGGTGCGGGTAATGGCGCTGCTCAACCGCTTCGCAGATCGAATCCAGGAACAGGCTGATGACCGCCACCGCGGCGACCGGAAACAGCATCCAGGTCAGGCCGCCCGCACCGATGATGAAGGAGACGAGACCGACCTCGTCGGCATAGCTGCCCATCCATTCGAAAACCGGGCCGATCAGCCACAGTTCCGTCCAGGGAACCTGGTTCAGCGCCCATTTCGCCCCGGCAAACAGGACGATCAAAGTGCCGACGGCGCCCAGAATGCCGATCAGGACGACATTGCGGAAGCGGGAATCCGGCAGTTGTTCGATCGCTTTGACGAATGCACTGATCATCCGGGCACCGACCTTGTTTTCGTTCGGGACTTCGACCAGACGGAATCCCCTCCATTTCTGGGGCTATCTAGCGATCACGGGCCGGATTTACAAGCGATCGGCGGTTTCTCCGTGCCATTTGTCGCGCGGATCCGGGCCCTGCTTCGCAGATGCGCGGGGCGGCTTCGGGTTGCTGACATAGAGGTCGCGATAGGCATGCCAGCTGGCAAATCCGATCAGCGGCAGGGCGACGATCAGCCCGATGTAGAAGGTCGCCAGCCCGGCGGCGATTACCGTCACGATTACCGCCGCCCAGATCATCATCGGGCGCGGATTCCGAAAAACGGCGACGGCGCTCAGGGTCACAGCGGAAAAGATGTCGATCCGCCGGTCCAGCATGGCGGGCAGTGAAATCGCGCCGGCGGTGAAGGCAAAGGCGGCGAAGATCCCGCCGATTGCCGTGCCGAGCGCCAGGAACCCCCAGCCTTCGGGCGTGAACAGGGCCTGTTCGACCATGGCGCGGAAGGTCAGGCTGACATAGGGAAAGGTCAGGGCGAAGACGATGACGGCGATGCGCACCCAGATCATCATGAACAGCATCAGGATCGCGCCCGCCGTCATGACGTGATAGCCGTTGCGCCGCCAGGCCATCAGGGTGGCGGCGACGGATGGCGTCGCCCCCCGCTCCAACTTGCGGCTGACCTGATACATGCCGATGGTCAGGGCCGGGCCAACAATGAAGAACCCGCCCCACATCGGTGCAATCAGGTAGCTTTGCTCCAGGAGTGCCAGGCCGACCGTGATCACAAGACTGATCCCGGCGAACAGGATGCCGTACAGCAGCGCGAGCGTCCGCGCCCGCCGGAAATCCTGCCATCCGGCCAGCAGCCAGCGAAAGGGGGCTGCCGTCGATACCTTGCGGATCCGTTCCGCATGGGGAAACCCCGCCAGGCTGTCGTCGATGGGGGGATCGATCCGATCCGTCCGGTGCGTCACGGCGCATCCTTCCCGCAGTCAGTGGTGCCACCATCGTACCGGCGCCGGATCCCGACGGCTTTGACGCGGATCAATCGATGCGCGCCTTCTGCGCGATGTGGGAAGGGGCGCTATAATCCCAGTTCCGGGTGGACGCGGGATCGGCTATGCATGGTGGCCTGAGACCGTGCTCCGGGCCCGGCGGCGAAACGGGAAGTTGGGACGATGTGGCACAGTTTTGAAATCGGCTTCGTGCTGATCCTTGTGGTGATCGTGTTCTTCGGCTTCGTGCGTGAACGCATGGCCCCGGAAATCGTCGCCCTGTGCGGTGTCGGCGGATTGCTGGCGACAGGAATTCTGACGACGGACGACTTCCTGCGCGTCTTCGGCAATAGCGCGCCGATCACCATTGCCGCCATGTTCGTGCTCAGCGCGGCACTGCAGCGGACCGGGGTCGTCGATACGATGGGCCGCCTGGTCTCTGAACGGGCGGGCGGGTCTCCGGCTCTGGCGGTCGTGATCATGCTGCTGACGGCGGCAGCCGCCTCGGCATTCATGAACAACACGCCCGTGGTGGTCATTCTGACACCGGTCCTGCTTGCCCTGACGCAATCGATCGGCGCCAAGCCGTCGCGGCTGCTGATCCCGCTGTCCTATGCCGCGATTCTGGGCGGGACGACGACGCTGATCGGAACATCCACGAACATTCTGGTCGATGGCGTCGCCCAGCAGCACGGCATGGCGCCGTTCGGCATGTTCGAGATCACCCTGGCCGGTGCCGTGATGGCCGCGGCGGGCCTGATCTATCTGGCGCTGTTCGGACGCCTGCTGTTGCCGGATCGGGAGTCTCTGGTGACGCTGCTGCCGAAGCCTGCCGACCGCCGCTTCCTGTCCGAGGTCCTGGTGCCGCTTGGCTCACCGCTGATCGGCAAGCGGGTCGCCGAGGCGGGTTTCAGCCAGTCACGCGGGTTCCGCGTGGTCGACCTGATCCGGGGCGAGATTTCCTTCCGCCGGTCCCTCGGTGATCAGATATTGCAGGCCGGTGACCGGATCGTGCTGCGCAGCGGGATTGCCGACATGCTGGCCTTGCGAGAGGCCGGCGACGTCGCATTCGGCGATGCCGAGACCCATGCCATCGAACCGATCGGGACCCGCGAGACGGCGGTCATGGAAGGTATTGTCGGGCCCTTGTCACGGCTCAAAGGGCGCCGGGTTTCCGATCTCGGCCTGCGCCGCCTCTATGGCATCTACATCCTGGCGGTCCATCGCCGCGGCGAAAGATTGGCCGCGCAGTTCGACAGCATCCATCTGCGCATGGGCGACACCCTGTTGCTGGAAGGTCCGGCCGAAGGGCTGCGGCGGCTGTTCGATAACCAGGATCTGGTCAATCTGGTCGAACCCGCCGAGAAGCCGATGCGCCGCCGCAAGGCGCCGATCGCCATTGCCGCAACGGCATCGGTCATGGCGCTGGCAGCCTTTGACGTGCTGCCGATCGCGGCGCTGGCGCTGATTGCCGCGACGGCGGTGATCGCACTGGGCTGCCTCGACACGGAAGAGGCCTATGGCGCCATTCACTGGAACATCCTGATGCTGATCTTCGCCATGCTGGCGATCGGCCTGGCGATGGAAAAATCCGGCACGGCCGCGTTGCTGATCGACGGGCTGCTATGGCTGACCGCCGGGCTGGGGGCGGTGGCGACCCTGTCCCTGCTCTATCTGTTCACGTCCCTTCTGACCGAAGCGATGAGCAACAATGCGGTCGCAATCCTGGTCACCCCGCTCGCCATTGGACTCGCCCAATCCATGGGCGCCGATCCCCGCCCCTTCGTCGTCGCGGTCATGTTCGCCGCCAGCGCCAGCTTCATGACGCCGATCGGCTATCAGACCAATACTTTCGTCTACAATGCCGGCGGCTATCGCTTCACCGATTTCGTCAAGGTCGGGCTGCCGCTGAACCTGCTGCTCTGGGCTGTCGCGACGCTGGTCATCCCGCTGTTCTGGCCGCTTTTCCCCTGAACAGGCCGTTCGTTCCCAACAGAGGGACTTGCGTCCGAACAGTTTTGTATACAGAATACAAATCAACGAACTTGAGGAGTTCCGGCGCATGCAGCCCCTGACCGATCGCACCAGCCTTGCCGAGGAGGTCCATGCCCGCCTGGTGGACGCCATGGTGACCGGCAGCCTGCCGCCCGGGACCCCGCTTCGTCAGGAAAGACTGGCGGAGGAACTGAATGTGTCGCGCCAGCCGATCATCCAGGCGCTGGGCATGCTGCGTCGGGACGGGTTGATCGAGCCGGCCGGCCGGCGCGGCTACAAGGTCGCCCCGGTCGATGCTGCCCTGGTTCGCCATGTCTATGACGTCCGCGCCGCCCTGGACGGGCTGGCCGCCGGTCTCGCCGCCGCTCGCCCGGCCGACATCCGCCACGCGGCCCTGAATGCGGAAGAGGAGGCGGGACGCCTTGCGCTGGCGGCCGGGGACATCTCGGCGCTGGTCGATGCGGATATCGCCTTTCATCAGAAGATTTACGCGCTGTCGGACAATCCGCTGCTGCCGGAAGCGTCGGCGGCGGTCTGGCGGCATATCCGCCGGGTCATGCACGCGGTTCTGGAAAAGCGCGCCGCACGGGCGTCGGTATGGCAGGAACATGCCGGCATCGCTGCGGCCATCCGTGACGGCGACGCCGCGCTGGCCCGACAGCGGGCGGAAGACCACGCGCAGGGCGCGGCGGAACAGCTGATCCGCTGGATGACGGAACCGGCGGAGACCGGAGAGAACACAAAAGACACCGGGACCATCCGCTTCGGATCGGTCGCCGGGTGACATAGACGGAGGAACCCCGATGAAACTGAACGACAAGGACCTGACCGCGTTCCGGGAAGAGGGGTTCGCCTTTCTGCCCGGCCTGTTCAGCCGAGACGAGGCGGCGCTGCTGCTGGATGAGGCGCGCAAGATCTATGCGTCCGACCGGGAGGAGGTCTGGCGCGAATCCTCCGGTGTCGCCCGCACCGCATTTGCAGCCCATACCTATAACGAGGCACATCGCCGTCTGGGGTCCCATCCGCGCCTGATCGAGCCGGTCATGCAGATCCTGGAGGAACAGGTCTACATGCATCAGTACAAGATCAACGCGAAGGCCGCCTTCGACGGCGATGTCTGGCAATGGCACCAGGATTACGGCACCTGGCAGCGCGACGACGGCATGCCGGAACCGCGCGCCTTCAACATCGCGCTGTTCCTGGAGGACGTGACCCCCGCCAACGGCCCGTTGCTGTTCATTCCAAAGAGCCACCAGGCCGGCGTGCTGGAGGCCGGGCACGATCTGGAAACGACCTCCTATCCGCTGTGGACCCTGGACCGCGAGACGGTGTCGCGACTGGCCAAGGAGGGCGGCTGCGAAGCGCCGGTCGGGCCGGCCGGGTCGGTCGTGATGTTCCACGGCAATCTGGTTCATGCCAGCCCGCCCAATATCAGCCCGTTCGACCGAACCATCGTCTATCTGAGCCTTTGCGCGGTCTCCAACCACATCACCAAGTTCGAACGCAAGGAATGGATCGCCCATCGCGACTTCACACCGATCGAGCCGCTGGCCGATGATTGCCTCGACGAATTGGTGGCTGCGCGCCAGGCCCAGGCGGCGGAGTAGGACAGCATGAATCTGGACAGCAAGCTTCGCCGTCGCGCGGCGGAGGGCAACCCGGTGCGCGTCGGTATCATCGGTGCGGGCAAGTTCGGCGCCATGTTCCTCAGCCAGGCCGGTCACCACACTGGCTATCACGTGCTGGGCATCGCGGATCTGAGCGCCGCGCGCGCCAAGGCGTCGCTGCAGCGCATCGGTTGGCCGGAGGAACGTTATGCCGCCCGCGACGCAGCGTCGGCGCTGAAGGACGGGACGACCTGGATCACGGAGGATGCCGACGCCCTGATCGAGGCGGATGGGCTGGAAGTCCTGATCGACGCGACGGGCAGCCCCGCGGCGGGCATTCGCCACGCTTTGAAGGGCATCGAGAACGGCCGTCATCTCGTCATGGTCAATGTCGAGGCCGACGTGCTGGCCGGGCCGCTGCTGGCCCGAAAAGCGGAGGCGGCAGGGTTGGTCTACAGCCTGGCCTATGGCGATCAGCCGGCCCTGATCGCGGAAATGGTCGATTGGGCCCGCGCTGTCGGCCTGGACGTGATCTGCGCCGGCAAGGGCACGAAGTATCTGCCGGCCTATCACCATGTGACGCCGGACGATGTCTGGACCCATTATGGCCTGACACCGGAACAGGCGGCCGCCGGCGGCATGAATCCGCAGATGTTCAACAGCTTCCTGGACGGCACGAAATCCGCCATCGAAATGGCGGCGGTTTCGAATGCCTGCGATCTGGTCCCGCAGGACCACGGGCTGGAATTCCCGCCCTGCGGCGTCGATGACCTGCCCCGCGTCCTGTCGCCGCGTGAAACCGGCGGGCATCTGACGCGCAAGGGCACGGTCGAGGTGGTCTCCAGTGTCGAACGGGATGGACGACCTGTCTTCCGCGACCTGCGCTGGGGCGTCTATGCGACCTTTGAAGCCCCAAGCGACTATGTCGCGCGCTGCTTCTCCGAATACGGTCTGCTGACCGACCCGACCGGCCGCTATTCGGCAATGTACAAGCCCTATCACCTGATCGGGCTGGAGCTCGGCATGTCCGTTGCCAGCGCCGCCCTGCGCGGAGAACCCACCGGTGCGCCGCGTGCCTGGTCCGGCGATGCCGTCGCCGTGGCCAAGCGCAGCCTGAAGCAGGGCGACACGCTGGATGGCGAGGGCGGCTATACGGTCTATGGCAAGCTGATGCCGGCTTCGGCGTCCCGCGCCGAGGGCGCCCTACCCATCGGCCTTGCCCACGGCATCACCCTGCGCAAATCGGTGGCGCCGGATCAGGTCCTGACCTGGGAGGATGTCGCCGTCGACGAAACCGATCCGACCTACCGATTCCGGCGGGAAATGGAGGCGGCTTTCGGCGGGTAGGACCATTTGAGTGAAAGCGGCGGGCGCGGAGAAGACGCGAGGGGTGCAAAGGCATCTCCACGGGTTTCCGGATCGCGGGTTCGCATCGATTGGTCCCTTGGCGTCATTCCGGCACAGGTCCTGATCCTAGGCCAAGTGCCGGGTCCGCGGCGGTTTCCGCTGCGGCAGGAATGGGAGCGGGGCAATCGCGGCATGGGTTCTTGCGGCCAGGGGGCGAAGACGGTCTAGTAGCCCCGCCCGCGCCTCAACCGGAAGGAAATCCGCATGACCGCTTCCTATGCCATCGTCACCGGGGGATCCCGTGGCATCGGTGCCGCCTGTTGTCGAATGCTGGCGGCGAAAGGCTATGACATCGCTTTCTCGTATCGTGGCGACGATGCGGCCGCCGCCGCCCTGTCGCAGGAGATCGAGGCCTCCGGGCGGCAGGTTCTGGCCGTGAAGGCGGACATGGCGACCGAAGATGGCGTGGTGCATCTGTTTGTCTCGGCGGAAGGCCGGTTCGGCGCGCCGCCGGCGCATGTGGTCGTCAATGCCGGGATCACCGGCAAGATCCGCCGTGTCGCCGATATGAGCGCCGCCGAAATACAGGCGGTGACGGATTTGAACGTCGTCGGCGCCCTGCTGACCGCGCGGGAAGCGATCCGACGCATGTCCACGGAATTTGGCGGTCCCGGCGGTGGAATCGTGCTGCTGTCCTCCGTCGCCGCCTGGCTGGGCTCGCCCAATGAATTCGTGCATTACGCGGCCAGCAAGGGCGCGGTCAGCACCATGACCGTGGGCCTGGCGAAGGAAGTCGCGCAGAACGGCATCCGGGTCAATGCCGTGGCGCCGGGTCTGATCGAGACCGACATCCATGCCAGCGCAGGCGCACCGGACCGGGTCGAACGCCTGCAATCCATGGTGCCCATGGGACGCGGCGGCACCGCCGAAGAGGTCGCGGAGGCCGTTCTGTGGCTGCTCTCCGAGGAATCGCGCTATGTCACCGGGACTGTCCTGCCGGTCAGCGGCGGTCGATAAGGTCGCACCTGTTGCCGAAATACACTTTTATTCACAGGCATTTGACGGCATAACCTTTGGGCGCGTTTCCGGGCGCGAGCGGTTGCAGAAGGCAGCATCGGGGGATCAATGTCGGTTTCGGTTCGAATTCTGGGCGCCGTGGCGCTGGTCGGCACGCTCGCGGCAGGGCTTGTCGCCGGTCCGGCACAGGCCCGCGACGAGGGGCTGTATTTCGCCATTCGCGGCTTCGGCGGCTATTCCGATCCGGGCGACATCAGCGGCAAGGGAACCGGCACCCTGTCCGAACGCAACACCGCCGATCCGGCGGCCGGGGGCGGCGCGGCGCTGGGCTGGCGGCTGGGCGACACGCCGCTGCGGGTCGAGGTCGAAGTGCTGCACCGGGTGCGTGTCGATGTCGATCTGCGCGACAATGCCAACAGCGTCGGGTACGAAAACAACCTGTCCTCGACCACGGCTCTGCTGGGCCTGGGCTACGAGTTTCGGAATGACAGCCGCTGGACGCCTTTCCTGGCCGCGTATGGCGGGCTGGCCCGCAACACCTCCAGCGTCGACCGCACCAATCTGAACAACGGCACGGTCACGACGACGGAAAATGACGACGACAATCTGGCCCTGGCCGCGGCGGCGGGATTCGATTATCGCCTGACGCAGGTGCTGGATCTGGGCGCGTCCTACCGTTTCTCGTATCTGGGCGGGTTCGATACCGGCACCATGTCCGGCGGGGAGAGCATTGACGGCTCGCCCTTCACCTCCCACGATCTGGTCCTGTCGATCCAGTTCAACTTCTGATCCGTCGCGGCGGCAACGGCCCCGGGGCGGGACGCAGGTTTCATGTCCGAAGGTCCGCTTATCCGCTATCGCGCCATGGTGCGTGACGGAGCCCTCAACGCCGATTCGATGCAGGCCCTGGCAGCCGAGAAGCTGCAGGGGCTCCATGCCGCCCTGACCAAGTACCAGCCGCAGGACGGTGCCGGCGGCTGGAAGGCGAAACTGGGCCTGGCCCGGCGCCGTGAAGACCCGCCGCAGGGCCTCTACCTTTATGGCGGGGTCGGGCGCGGCAAATCCATGCTGATGGATCTGTTCTTCGAGAACGCGCCGGTCGAACGCAAGCGCCGGGTCCATTTCCACGAATTCATGATCGAGGTCCATGGCGACATCCATGCCTGGCGTCAGGCGCAGAAAACGCGCAAGACCAAGGAAACCGACCCTCTGCCCAAGATCGCGGAGCGGATCGCCGATGAGACCTGGCTTCTGTGCTTCGATGAATTTCACGTCACCGACATCGCCGATGCGATGATCCTGGGCCGCCTGTTCGCCGCCCTGTTCGATCATGGGGTCGTGGTTGTCGCGACCTCCAACTGGCCGCCGGACGACCTCTACAAGGACGGTCTGCAGCGCGAACAGTTTGTGCCCTTCATCGCGCTGATGAAAAAGAAGTTGGACATCCTGCATCTGGATTCGCCGACCGATTACCGGCTGATCAGGCTGAAATCGATCAAGACCTACCATGCCCCGCTGGGCCCCGCTGCCAGCCGCCAGCTGGCCAGGGCCTTCGACGATCTGACCGAGGGCGCGGTGGCCGAAGCCGACAGTTTGACTGTGAAAGGCCGGACCGTGCCCGTTCCGAAGGCGGCGCGCGGCGTCTGCCAGGTCATGTTCGACGATCTGTGCGGCAAGCCGCTGGGCGCGGAGGATTATCTGACCCTCGCCAGGCGCTATCACACGGTGATCCTGGACGGCGTCCCGCGCCTCAGCGAGGACCGGCGCAACGAGGCGAAACGCTTCATGACCCTGATCGACGCGCTCTACGAACGCCATTGCAACCTGATCATGGCCGCCGATGCCGCCCCGAACGACCTCTATCGCGAAGGCACCCACGCCTTCGAATTCGAACGCGCCGTCAGCCGCCTGATGGAGATGCAGTCCGCGGAATACCGCGAGAAGCCGCACCGGGATTAGGGCACCTTGCCGCTGCATAGATGTCCAAAAGGCAAATGGTCATCCATATCCACGGCCAGGCAATCGTGCCGTAAAGCGCGAACTGCCCGGCAGGGAACATCGGATCGAATACTTTGAAGGCGAGCAAGGCAAAAGCCACGCTCGATAGCATCATGAGCCACCACAGGCCCCGTCGCCGAACAGAATTCAGGTAAGTCAGAAATTGCGCAGACCGTCGGGAAAATTGTCGGATGGCGGCAAAATGGACAGGCATTAATATTAGAAAACCCGAAATTACGAAAAAGAACATCCAGCTGGGTAAACTGGCGTATGTGTCCCAAAGCACTTGGTTGAGGTCGAACAGGGCAGCTTCCTCGGCCAGCATGGCTATCGATAAAGGCACTAAACTAACATTGAACCCAGCATGTAAAGATGCGGCGATGATCAAGGTGTGTTTGGACGTAAGTTGCATAAATCAACCTATCACAAGTCGAGCGAGCCGATTCAGATTTACCAGAATTAGGTGGCAAGACTGAATCACATTGCGCCAGTACCCCTGCCTTTGCGAAGTGGCGGCGAAGATGGAAAGCAAAAAACTCGAAGGCGACTCTGGATGTCTCCGCGAACTCTGCGAGCCTCTGCGTTCAAGTTCTTTAGGCACCATTCAAGTCATTCCGGCGGAAGCCGGAATCCAGAGGTGCATGCAGGATCGTGCCCAATTCCCTGGACCCCGGCTTTCGCCGGGGTGACGAGAGTTAAGGCGGTGAGAGGAGCCTTCTCAGCCCCCGCAGACCGAACAGTTGGGGTCCTTCGGCACCGCGATCTTGCGGAAAGTCTGGTCCAGCGCGTCGAACAGCAGCAGGTGACCGGCCATGGAACTGCCGAGACCGAGCAGTTCCTTCAGCACTTCCGTCGCCTGCAGGCTGCCCATCACGCCGGCGACGGCGCCAAAGATGCCGACCGTGTCGCAGCGCGGCACCAGATCCGGGTCCGGCGGTTCGGGAAAGAGGCAGCGATAGCACGGGCCGGTCTCATAGGCCTTGAACGTCGTCAACTGGCCCTCGAACCGAACCAGGGCGGCGCTGACCAGGGGCTTCTTCAGCTTGAAGGCGGTGTCGCTGGATAGATAGCGCGCGGCGAAATTGTCGCTGCCGTCGACGATCAGATCGTAATCCGCGAACAGTTCTTCGGCATTGTTCGGACCCAGGCGCATGCGGTGCTCGATGACCTCGACATCGGGGTTCAGCAGATCGATCCGTTCGGCCGCGCTGCGCACCTTGGGCTGACCGATTTCCTCGGTGGAGTGGATGATCTGCCGCTGCAGATTGGACAGGTCGACCACATCATGATCGACGATACCCAGGGTGCCGATCCCGGCGGCGGCCAGATACATCAGCACGGGCGCACCCAACCCGCCGGCGCCGACCACGAGAACGCGCGACGACAGCAGCTTAAGCTGACCCTCCTCCCCGACCTCGTCGAGGATGACATGGCGGGCGTAGCGTTCCAGGCGTTCGTCGTCGAGTTCGTCCATGGTCGATCCTGTAAGCCGTGTTCCGATGCAAACGGGGCCTTCTGTCATCCCGGCACCATGCCGGGCCTATAGAGGTACCTGCGGTCGCGGCCGCTCGATTGCCGCCAGTTCAGAGCCCGTCGAACAGGCTGGTCGACAGGTAGCGTTCGGCGAAGCTGGCCAGGACGGTGACAATGGTTTTGCCCTGCATGTCCTTGCGCTCCGCGATTTCCAGGGAAGCCGCCAGGGCCGCGCCGGACGAAATCCCGCAGGCGACCCCTTCCAGCTTCGCTGCTTCCCGCGCCGTCGCGAAAGCCGTTTCGTTTGCGATACGAAGCACCTCGTCGATCACCTCGGTGTTCAGATTGTCCGGGATGAAGCCCGCGCCGATGCCCTGAATCTTGTGCGGGCCGGGCTTGCCCCCGGAAATCACGGGGCTGTCTTCCGGCTCGACCGCGACGATGCGGATATCCGGGTTGCGCTGCTTCAGGATTTCGCCGACGCCGGTGACCGTGCCGCCCGTGCCGACGCCCGCGACCAGCACGTCGATCTTTCCGCCGGTATCCCGCCAGATTTCCTCCGCCGTGGTGGTGCGGTGGATCTGCGGATTGGCCGGATGCGCGAATTGCTGCGGAATGACCGCATCGGGCAGGGTTTCGATCAGTTCCTCCGCCCGGGCGATCGCGCCCTTCATGCCCAGTTCGGCCGGGGTCAGGTCGATCTCCGCCCCCAGCAGCTTCAACATGCGGCGCCGTTCCAGCGACATGCTTTCCGGCATCGTCAGGATCAGGCGGTAGCCCTTGGCTGCGGCGACAAAGGCCAAGGCGATCCCGGTATTGCCGGAGGTCGGTTCGACCAGCACGGTTTTGCCCGGCGTCGCGACGCCCTGCTCTTCCAGCGACTGGATCATGGCATAGCCGATACGGTCCTTCACGCTGGACAGCGGGTTGAAGTATTCTAGCTTGCCCAGGATTTCCGCCTCGACCCCGTGCGCGGCGGTCAGGCGCGACAGCCGGACCAGCGGCGTCGCGCCGATCGTGTCGAGAATGCTGTCATAGACTTTGCCGCGGAACTCACCGGTCGTCATGTCGTATTCCACCCTTGATCCATCCTGGGGACGATTGTCGTTTTGCGGGCCCGACTTTAGCGTAGGAAACGCATGCGGCAAGCCATGCTCCGCGTCCTACCGGGGAAACTGTGATGCTCAAACTGCCGGATACCGATCCACATGCCCTGCTGGCCGACCCGGCCGCAATCGACGAGGCGGCGATCCGTGCCTATCGCCTGAACCGCGTGCGGGCGGCGCTGGCCGCGCGCGACCTGGCCGGCATCGTCCTGTGGGATCCAATCAACATCCGGTACGCAACCGGTGCCCGGAACATGCAGGTCTGGACCATGCACGCGCTGTGTCGCTATGCCTTCATCCCGGCATCCGGCCCGGTGGTGCTGTTCGAACTGGGGTCTTCGCGACATCTGAATGCCGGGCTCGAGACGATCGACGAGATCCGCCCGGCCCTGTCGTTCGATTACATGATCGTCGGTCCGCGCGGCGCGGAGTTTGCCAACCGCTGGGCGCGGGAGATCGCCGATCTGCTGCACCAGACCGGGACCGGCCGGCTGGCCCTGGATCGGGCGGACCTGCCCCTGGTTCGCGCACTGGACGCGGCGGGTGTTGACTGCGCCGACGGCAAGGGCGCGATGGAACATGCCAGATCCATCAAGTCGCGGGAGGAAATCCGCGCCTTCAAGCGGTCACTGGAAGCCTGCGAGGCTGCCGTCGGCGATATGCGCGCTGCCCTTGAGCCCGGCATGACGGAGCAGCAGGCGCTGGGACACCTGTTGCGCGGCATCGTCGATCGCGGCGGCGAATATCCGGAAACGCGTCTGCTGACCTCCGGGCCGCGCACCAATCCTTGGTTCCAGGAGACCGCGGACAGGGTCATGCGGGAGGGCGATCTGCTCAGCTTCGACACCGATCTGATCGGCCCGCACGGCTTTTACACCGACATCTCACGCAGCTGGACCGTGGGTGAGACACGCCCCAGCGACGATCAGCGGCGGCTCTACGATCTGTCCCGCCGTCAGATCGAACACAACACCGCCCTGCTCCGCCCCGGGCTGGCCTTTCTTGAGTATTCCGACATGGCCTTTCAGCTGCCGGAACCCTACCTTGCCAACCGGTATGCCGATGTCGCCCATGGCTGCGGCCTGGCGGTCGAGTATCCCCTGATCTGGTACAAGGAGGATGCCGATTGGGGTGCCTATGACGGCAGGTTCGAGGAAGACATGATCGTTTGTCTGGAAAGTTATGTCGGAGAGGTCGGTGGGGCCGAAGGTGTGAAGCTGGAGCAGCCGGTCTGGATCACCGCTGACGGGCCGATCCTGCTGTCCGATTATCCGCTGGAGGACACCTATGCCTGAGATGCGGTATGCGGGTAAAGGCATGCGCGCGAACGCATAACTGAGTCGCCAAGCGCCCGGAATTGCGCTATTTTTTGAATTGGAGAGAGAAGCTCCGCGCGGGCGCTCGACCCGGTGCCTTTGGAGAGAGGGGTGCCGGGTCTTCTGTGAGCGGACCCGACGCACACCGCGACAGAATGTCGGCTCCCGACCGGTAGAATCGCCGGTCGCCATTAGGGGCGGCGGTAAACCGTGGCTGTAACCGTTTTCGATCCGGGCAGTGTGTTCACGACACTGGCCTTCACGCCGTTTCAGCGGTCGGACCCGCTCGTGCGGGCCATCCAGTCCACGGTTGTGGAACCGGCGGGTTTCAACGTCCTCAATCAGATCGGCGACAGGACCTTCAGCGGCTTCACGTCGGACACCGCGGGCATTCAGTCGCGCCCGCTGCAGCTTGCGCTGGACAATTTCCTGATCCTGGCATCGCTGACAGCCAGCTTCGAAAGCCGCCTGCAGGACACCCGCGCCGGATTTCTGCGGGTCCAGGAAACGCTGTCCGAGGCGATCCGCAACGACAATCCCGACATTCGCAACCCGGCGGAAACGACGCTGCAGAATTCCCTGCTGGCACAGCTCATATCGGCAGCGGAACAGGCGGGGCTGCTGGAAGACACCGCGGCGGAACCGGTGGCCGTTCCCAAATTCCTCGATTTCACGAGACGGCCGTCGGAAGGCGTCGTTTTCGGCGACACGCTGTCCGGTGTGGCGCGCGAGGGCGCGCTGTCCAGCGCCTTTGTGAAGGGCGTATCCGTCGCCGCAGGGGATGAGGTGCGGCTGTCCGACCTGCTGATCGGCAACCAGAGCGCCACCGCAACCCATTACACCGTGTCGATCCGCAGCGAACTGGGCGGCACGGCCGAGGCCGGGCTGTTCGACGGCGTCGGAACCCCCATTGCCAACGGGTCGGTCTTCACGGCGGCGCAGCTGTCGGACATCCGCATATCGGCCGCGACCGGCGGCATCGGGTCGCTGGACTATCTGTCCATCGTGGAACTGCGCGATCCGGAGGGTGATCTGACCTTCGAGGGGCGCGGCGCCTATCGCACCATCGCCGTCAATTCCACCGCGGCCGTCGAGGAACGATCCGAAGGCGTCGGTGGTGCCGAGGCCATCCGGGATTACCGGTTCTATACAGAATCCGGCACCGCCTTCTCCCAGATCCGTCTGCATGTCGAGGGCGTGAACTCGCTTGGCTTCACCGATGCGCTGTCGGCCATCGAGGGCGGGGCCTTGCGCGTGAAGGTCGGCGAGGAACTGATCGACGGTTCCACCAACCGGGGCCAGATCGATCGAAGCCAATCCAGCGGCAATACGCTGGTCGTCGTCTTCCCCTTCCAGTCGGCGGAGGAAGGCCTGGCGCAGAACGGGCTGGATGTGGAGTTGCGGGCGCTGGATTCCGGCTTCGATCTGTCGACCGTCACCGCCCGGGCCGATTTTCCGTAATCAGGGCGGAACCCGCCGCCGCGACGCAGCCATATGGACACACCCCGGACGCTGGTCTAGAACCCCGCTTTGAAGTCTGAAGAATCTCCGCGGCGGGGCTGCGGAATCCGTGGGGGGATCACGGATAGCCGAGGTTTTCATCAATGAAACAGCTCAATTCCTATCGCACCGGGCCGGACGAAGCCGGACGTTTCGGCATCTATGGCGGCCGATTTGTCGCGGAAACGCTGATGCCGCTGATCCTGGACGTGCAGCAGGCCTATGAGGACGCCAAGGCCGACCCGTCCTATCAGGCGGAAATCGACTATTATGCGAAGCACTATGTCGGCCGGCCCAGCCCGCTGTATTTCGCCAAGCGCCTGACCGAGCGTCTGGGCGGCGCGAAAATCTATTTCAAGCGCGATGAGCTGAACCACACCGGCAGCCACAAGATCAACAATGTGATGGGCCAGATCCTGCTGGCGCGCCGCATGGGCAAGACGCGGATCATCGCCGAGACCGGTGCCGGTCAGCACGGCGTTGCGACCGCCACGGCCTGTGCGTTGTTCGACATGCCGTGCAAGGTCTATATGGGCTCGGTCGATGTCGCGCGTCAGGCGCCGAACGTCTTTCGCATGAAGCTTCTGGGCGCCGAGGTCGAGGCGGTGGAAAGCGGCTCCAAGACGTTGAAGGACGCGCTGAACGAGGCGATGCGCGACTGGGTCGCCAATGTCGAGAACACTTTCTACATCATCGGGACCGTCGCCGGGCCGCATCCCTATCCGGCCATGGTACGCGACTTCCAGTCGGTGATCGGCAACGAGACGAAGGAACAGATGCTGGAGGCCGAAGGGCGCCTGCCGGACACGCTGGTCGCCTGCATCGGCGGTGGGTCCAACGCGATGGGCCTGTTCCATCCCTTCCTGGATGACGAGGGCGTGAACATCGTCGGCGTCGAGGCGGCGGGCCACGGGATCGAGACGGGCGAACATGCTGCGTCGCTGACCGGCGGCCGGCCGGGTGTCCTGCACGGCAACCGCATGTATCTGATCCAGGACGAGGATGGCCAGGTCGTGGAGCCGTATTCGATCTCGGCCGGGCTGGACTATCCGGGCATCGGTCCTGAACATTCCTGGCTGAAGGATACCGGCCGCGTGAATTACGTATCCGCGACCGATGCGGACGCCGTCGAGGCGTTCCAGCTGCTGTGCCGGACCGAGGGCATCATTCCGGCGCTCGAGCCGTCGCACGCCCTGGCGCATGTCACCAAGATCGCGCCGACGCTGCCCAAGGACCATATCATCGTGATGAATCTGTGCGGTCGGGGCGACAAGGACGTCGCCACCGTGGCCAATATACTGGGGGTTGAACTGTGAGCGAGGCGGCGGTGTCGATTACGCCGGATTCCGGCCGGATTGCCGCAAAGTTTGCGGCGCTGAAACAGGAAGGCCGGGGCGGTCTTGTAACCTATGTCACGGCCGGCGATCCGAACTACGAGGTCGGGCGGGAAATTCTGCTGGGTCTGCCGGCGGCGGGCGCCGATATCGTCGAGATCGGGATGCCCTTCACGGATCCGATGGCCGACGGTCCGGCGATCCAGGCGGCCGGCCTGCGGGCGCTGAAGGCGGGCCAGACCATGGTGAAGACCCTGGCGATGGCGCGCGAATTCCGCGCCGCCCATCCGGACACGCCGCTGGTGCTGATGGGGTATTACAACCCGATCTATTCCTACGGTGTCGACCGCTTCCTTGCCGATGTGAAGGATGCGGGCGTCGACGGCCTGATCGTGGTCGATCTGCCGCCGGAGGAAGACGCGGAACTGTGCATTCCGGCAGTGAAGGCCGGGGTGAATTTCATTCGCCTGGCGACGCCGACCACCGATGACAAACGCCTGCCGACGGTGCTGCAGAACACGTCCGGCTTTGTCTATTACATCTCCATTCTGGGCATCACCGGCACGAAGGAAATCCAGGCCGACCCGGTGCGCGGCGCGGTGACGCGAATTCGTCGTCATACCGATCTGCCGATCGTCGTCGGTTTCGGCATCAAGACGCCGCAACAGGCGGGTGAGATCGCGCAGGCCGCCGATGCGGCGGTTGTCGGTTCCGCCATCGTCGACAAGGTGCGCACCAATCTGGATGCGGAAGGCGCGCCGTTGCCGGGATGTGCCAAGGCGGTGCTGGACTATGTCGCCGCCCTGGCCCAGGGTGTACGCGGTTAAGGGGAAATTTGCATGAACTGGCTGACGAACTGGGTCAAACCCAAGATCAAGGCGCTGGTCGGCGAGACCGATGTTCCGGACAATCTTTGGCACAAGTGCCAGAGTTGCGGGCAGATGATCTTTCACCGCGACCTGGAAACCCATGTCCATGTCTGTCAGCACTGCGGCCATCATCTGCGGCTGCCGCTGGAAAAGCGGCTGCAGCATCTTTTCGATGACGGCGCCTATACCAAGGTCGAGCTGCCCCGGGTCAAGATCGATCCGCTGAAGTTCCGGGACAAGAAGCGCTACACCGACCGCCTGAAAGAGGCCCAGGCCAAATCCGAAACCGGCGAGGCGATCACCGTCGCGCACGGCAAGGTCGAGGGTCGTCCGGTCGTCGTCGCGGCGTTCAACTTTGATTTCATGGGCGGGTCCATGGGCATGGCGGTCGGTGAAGGCTTCCTGACCGCCGCGCGCCTCGCCGTCATGCAGCAGGCCCCGCTGATCGCCATTCCGTCCTCCGGCGGCGCGCGCATGCAGGAAGGCTTCCTGTCGCTGATGCAGCTGCCGCGCACGACGATTGCCGTCGAGGAGGTCAAGGAAGCCGGTCTGCCCTATATCGTGCTGCTGACCGACCCGACCACGGGCGGTGTTTCCGCCAGCTTCGCGATGCTGGGCGATATCCATATTGCCGAACCGGGCACACGGATCGGTTTTGCCGGACGCGATGTCATCGAACAGACGGTGCGCGAAACCCTGCCCGAAGGCTTCCAGACCGCGGAATACCTGTTGGACCACGGCATGATCGATCTGATCGTTCCGCGTGCGAAACAACGTGAGACGCTGGCCAATCTGATCGGCCTGCTGATGGATGGCCGGAACCGCGCCGATACCAGGTCGTCCGTTGAGGACACCGACGGCGACGACGGTGATCTGGCCATTCCGAAGCCGGCGGCCGGCGCCGAAAGCAGCGACGGAAAGTCCGCCTGACCTCATCCTCCTGACGGAGTTGGCCGCCGCGCCGGACACCCCATGACCGCCGCCCCCTTCACCCTCGACGCGCCGGAGCTGGCGAGCGATGAAGTGCTCGCCCGCCTGATGCGCCTGCACCCCAAGGTCATCGACCTGTCCCTGGGCAGAACCCGGGACCTGCTGGAGCGGCTCGGCCGGCCGCAGGACAGGCTGCCGCCGGTGGTCCATGTCGCCGGGACCAATGGCAAAGGATCCACCATAGCCGCGCTGCGCGCCATTGCGGAGGCCGCCGGCTACCGCGTGCATGTCTATACCTCGCCGCATCTGGCCCGTTTCCATGAGCGCATCCGGCTGGCCGGGGACCTGATCGACGAGGCCGCGCTCACGGAGCTGCTCGAATACTGCGAGACCGTGAACGAGAACCGCCCGATCACCTTTTTCGAGATCACGACCTGCGCGGCCTTCAAGGCCTTCGCCGACAACCCGGCCGATCTGCTGCTGCTGGAGACCGGTCTCGGTGGGCGACTGGATTCGACCAATATGGTCGACCGGCCGGCGGCGACGGTCATCACGCCGATATCCATCGATCATGTACAGTTTCTGGGCGACACCCTGCGGCAGATTGCCACGGAGAAGGCGCATATCCAGAAGGCAGGCACCCCATCCGTCATCGGACCGCAGACCGATGAGGCGCTGTCCGTGGTCACCGATTATGCCCAATCGGTCGGGGCACCGCTGGCCCGGTTCGGTCTGGAATGGACGGCACAGCCGGATGCGGAGGGCGGAATCTGGTTCGACAGTGCCGCCTGGAGCGGTTCCCTGCCCGCGCCGAACCTGAAAGGTCGCCATCAACTGCTCAACACGGCGACGTCGGTTGCGGCGGCGCTGGTGCTGCGGGATCAGGGTTTCGATCTGCCGGAATCGGCATTGCGCGACGGGCTCGGCCGCATTGAATGGCAGGCGCGGCTGCAGACCCTGAGCCGCGGGCCGATTGCCGAAGCACTGCCGGGCTGGTCGATAACGCTGGATGGCGGACATAATGCCGCGGCGGGAACGATTCTGGCCGATGAGCTGGCCCGCTGGGCGTCGGAGGATCGTCGCGATTTCGGCGCGCCGCGTCCGGTCCACGCGATTTGCGGGATGATGAACAGCAAGGCCGCGACGGACTTCCTGCGACCGCTCGCCCCGTATCTTGCCGCATTCCAGTCAGTGGCGATTCCCGGGGAGGAAAATGCCTTCCCGGCGCCGGTGCTGGCCGAAATGGCGCAGGCGGCGGGCATTCAGAATGTTCACGCCGCGGCCGACATCCCTGCCGCGGTAGAGCGGCTGGCCGGCGACTCCGATCCGGCGCGCCTGCTGATTTGTGGATCGCTCTATCTCGCGGGCCGAATTCTGCGCCGCAACAGCTGATCCTTCCGTCTAGGCCAATGCTGCCGCGAAATCGCTTACATCCGGCCGGGCGGGAATGATAGACTGCCCGGCCATAACGATAACGCGCACAGGGGATCAAATGACGACAAGCGCGGAGGACGAGAGTAGACAACGCGTCTTTCTGGTCGTCGTGGACGACAGCGAGGAAATGGAGGTCGCCCTCCGTTTCGCCTGCCTCAGGGCCAAGAACACCGGGGGGCGTGTCGCCCTTCTCTATGTTCAGGAGCCGGCCGAGTTCCACCATTGGCTGGGCGTGGGCGAGCTGATCCAGCAGGAACGCCGAGAGGAAGCGGAGGCGCGGCTGAGCGACCTGTCCACGCGGGCGCAGGAGATTTCGGGTTCGATCCCGATCCTGCTGGTTCGGGAGGGCAAGCGCGGCGAGGAGCTGCTGGCCCTGCTCGACGAAGATCCGTCGATCTCGATCGTGGTTCTGGCCGCGAGCACGGACAGCGAAGGTCCGGGCCCGATCATCAGCTACATGATGAAACAGGGCGGATCGCGCATGCGGGTGCCGCTGACCATCGTGCCGGGATCGCTGTCCGTGGAACAGGTGGAACAACTTACTTGAGGATGGGTTCCAGGCTTTGGGGTTGACCTGACGGCTTCAAAGGCCATTTATCCCCCGTCGGGCGCGCGCCGCGCGCGTTGCCGGCCCCTATGGATTTGGTGAGGACGCGATGTTTATTCAGACCGAACAGACGCCGAACCCGGCCACCCTGAAGTTTCTGCCGGGGCGCGCGGTTCTGGACGGGGCGGACCCGATCGATTTTCCGGACGCCGCTTCCGCGGAAGGCGTGTCGCCTCTGGCGGACGCCCTGTTCGAGATCGAGGGCGTGACCGCGGTCTTTCTGGGTCAGGATTTCATTTCCGTCAGCAAGGCCGACGACCGCGAATGGTACGTGCTGAAACCGTCCATTCTGGGCGTCATCATGCAACACTTCACGGCGGGCCGTCCGGTACTGGCCGGGTCCGGCGAGGGGGTCGCGCAGGCGTCCGCCGAGGCCGGCACCCAGTACGATCCGGAAGACGAGGCCGTCGTGGGCCAGATTCGTGAGTTGCTGGAAACCCGTGTGCGCCCGGCGGTGGCGCAGGACGGGGGCGACATTGTTTTCCACGGCTTCAAGCAAGGCGTGGTGTTTTTGACCATGCGGGGGGCCTGTGCAGGCTGCCCCAGCTCTACCGCCACGTTGAAGATGGGGATCGAAAACATGCTGCGGCATTACATCCCCGAAGTGACGGAGGTCCGCGCCACCGCCTAAAGGCGGCGGAAAGCGGATCCGATCAGGAGCACAGACCGGACCGGGATGCCCGAAGAAACGGGACGACCCGGTCCAACTCGGTACCACATACCCTGGCACCCGACCTCGGCGGCTTTTGCCCCGGGGGGACGTTTGTGTTTGCTGCAGGGGTCTGCAGCGTGGAAAGAGGATCGGGTAGATAGATGACTGACGCTACAATGATGGGCGGCATGACGCCTCAACTTGGGCGCAATGAGCGATGGCTGCCGCTGTTCGGCCTCGGTTTCGCCGCCGGGGTTGGCGCCGTGCTGGCCGTCTCCATACTGCAGACGCCGCAATCCCTGACTGACACGCTGCGCCAGGACCGCGCCTCCATCGAGGTGCCGGCCGCGCCGCGCATTCCGGTTTCGCTGTTGCCGACGGATCTGAGTCCGCCCCCCTCGCCGGTCAACGCGTCGACTCCGGCCGAAATCAGCGTGCCGGTACCGGAACTGCCCGCCCGGGACGTCTCCGCAGCGCCGGTGCCGTCCTTCAGTGTGGCATCGCTGGAGGAAGAATTCGACGCGCTGGATTATCGGCTGTCGGACATCCGGGCGCGGGTCAGCGACGTGCCGCGCCTCGTCGCGGAATCCGTGCCGGCCGACCTTGAGGAAATCCAGGACATTCCGCGCCGCAAGGCCGTCTTCTTCAAGATGGTGCTGCCGCTGGTGCTGATTGCCAATGAGCGGCTTGAGGCCGACCGGTCGCGGATCGCGGAACTGCGCGAACTGGAGGAATCGGGCGCGACCCTGAGCGCCGAGGACAGCGACTGGCTGGCCGAGCAGTTCGAGATGTATCGCGTCGAGGAAGGCGATTGGGACATCCTGATGCGCCGGGTCGATGTGGTCCCGCCGTCGCTCGCCCTGGCCCAGGCGGCCATCGAGAGTGGCTGGGGCACGTCGCGCTTCGCCCGCGAGGGCAATGCGCTGTTCGGCCAATGGGTCTGGGGGGACGATGCCGACGGGATCGTCCCGGAACAGCGCGTCGAAGGCATGACGCACAAGATTCGCGCCTTCGACACGCCGCTTCAGGCGGTGATGGCCTATATCAAGAATCTGAACACGCATCGCGCCTATCGCGATTTCCGGGATATCCGCGCCAATCTGCGGCGCCAGGGGGCCGGTATCAACGGCATGACCCTGGCCGACGGGCTGGAATCCTATTCGGAGAAAGGGCGCGAATATATCGACTTCGTGCGCAGCATGATTTCCACAAACAAGCTGCGTCCGTTCGACCGGGCCAGGCTGCGCGACGCGCGCGCCTGACGGCCGGTCCTTTCCTGCCGTTGCGGGCTCGGATTCGCCGATACGTCAGTTGGGCGGGGCGACGTAATACTGCATGCCGAACCAGCGCCACCGCCCGTCCCGGGTCGGCATGGTGCAGTTGATCCGCGTGCGGCCCGCCGCGAAGGGGGCGTCGAAACGCACTTCGATCCGGTTGCCCAGCCGTTCGAACTGAGTGATCCGGCTCGTATCGGAATGATAGCAGTTCAGCGTTCCCAGATCCGCAGAGTCGCCGTTCACTGAAAACCCGAAGGCGGGCGGATTGCCGGGCCCGTCGGCGGGCAGCAGCGGATCCTTCGGGGTCAGGCTCGACACCCAGAGCGGGCGGGTGTTGATGAGCCGGCGGAAGCGGTCGATCCCGCCATAATTCACATTGATCGGAAAGCGCGGCAGATAATAGCGGTCGCTGGTCGTGTTCGCGACGCCGGAATGCTGCCCAAACGCCGCCTGATAACCTGCTTCCGCGGTCAGTTGCATGATCTCGGCGCTGGTTTCGCCGTAGGGATAGGCGAACAGCGTCGGCGTCGCGCCGATCTGGTCGGCAATGCGCTTCGCCGAATCCGCCAGCTCCAACCGGTTACGTGCCGTCGATTGCGTCGGCATGTGCGGATGCGTCACCGCCTGGCTGCCGATCGTCACACCGGCATCGTGCAACTGCCGGATCTGATCCCAGGACATGTAGCCGGGAATGCCGCGATCCACGGGCTCTGTCGCGACGAAAAGCGTGAAGGGCAGCTTCTCGCGCTGCAGGATCGGCCAGGCGCGCTCGAACACCGAAGAATAGGCGTCATCGATGGTGATCGCGACGGTCCGGTCCGGCAATGCGCGGCCGGCCCTCAGGGCGTCGACGATCTCGGTCAGGGGCACAACGTTGAAATCCCCATTGGTCAGTTCGGCGACATGCGCCTCGAACTGATCCATGTTGACGCTGGTGCTGGGATGTTCGCTCTCGCCGAAGCGATGATACATCAGGACAACGGCGGCGGTGCGGGCATCCGTCTGGCCGTCCGGTGCAGGGGCCGGCTGCGCATTCTGCGCCAGAGCCGGGCCGGCAAGTCCCGCGGCCAGCATCGCCGCCGCAAGCCCACGGCGCAGTGTCGATGCGCAAATCTTCCCAAACGCCATCCGTGCCTCCTGAGATTGCAAACCCTGTCCGGAAGGGCGAAAATTAACCATGCTGACCCGCTGTTAACAATCCGAATCTCCGGCATTTTGCGGGCATTGCACTTGCCTTGGCGCGTCATGCGGGGCAGGGTCGCGCGATCTGCCATACCGTGATTTTCGGGGCCTTGCCGCCATGCTGATACTGGGTCTGGATTGTGCTGGATCCGCCTGTTCCGCCGCCGTGACGGAAGGCGATGCCACCCTGGCGACCTGCCAGGAGATCATGCGGCGGGGGCAGGCGGAGCGCATCGTGCCGATGATGCAGGAGGTGCTGGAGACCGCTGGCCGAAGCGCCGAAGCACTCGACGCGATCGGGGTGACCGTCGGGCCGGGAGCCTTCACCGGCGTCCGGATCGGTATTGCCGCCGCCCAGGGCATTGGGCGGGCTGCAGGCTGCCCGGTAATCGGGGTCAGTGTGACGGAGGCGCTTGCCGCGCTGGTACCTGTCGCACCGGCATCGACGCTGGTCGTCGTCCTGGACAGCCGTCGGCCGGACCCCTTTATCGAGATTTTCAGGGCGTCGGAATCGGGGTGGCAAGGCGACGGACCGGTGGCGCTTTCCGGCGGTCTGGCGGCCCTGCCGGATGCCCTGGGTCTGTCTGACACGAAGGGCCCGTCCGGCGCGGATGCGCAGGCGGACCATCTGATCGTTGCCGGCGATCTGGCCGAGCAGGCGGTCGCCACCATGGGAGCCGGTCGTGTCGCCGCCGTGTCCGCCTATCCGGATCCCGCCCGGGTCGCTGTGCTGGCGGCGCGCATGCTGTCGGAGGGGCGGCCGGCGCCGGCCGTGCCGTTGTACCTCCGTGCGCCGGATGTCTCGGCGCCATCCCGTGATCGGGCCCGGCGCCCCGCAGGCGCATGACCGCGATTCAGGTCCGTTCGGTCGGGACGGAGGCGTTCCGGGTCATTGCCGCCCTTTATGCCCGGTCTTTCGACGACCCCTGGCCCGAGCCGTCGGTTCGCGAACTGATGGCGGCTTTCGGAACATGGGGATGCGTGGCGCTTCGCATCGACGATCCGGACAACGGCGACCCGCTGCCGGTCGGCTTTCTGTTGGCCCGTGTCATTGCCGACGAGGCGGAGGTGCTGTCCATCGGCGTTGCACCGGAATGCCGCCGGGCCGGTGTCGCGTCACAGCTGCTCGATGTGGGCATGAAAAGAATGGCTTCGGAAGGCGCCGCCAAGGTCTTCCTGGAGGTCGGCACCGACAACCCGGCCGCCATGCATCTGTATCGCGGTCTGGGATTTACCGAAGTCGGCCGCCGCAAGAATTACTATCGCCGTGCGGATGGAAGCTTCGCCGATGCATTGGTATTGCAGAAACTTCTACTTCATACGTCCTAGAATACCCCATCTACAAGTTTTCGTAACTGAGGCTTGAAACTAGTTTAGGTGCGACAAATCTTTTCTTGCGGCAACTAACCATTTCTTGCTAAGTCCCTTAGGTCCTTCAAAAAGGCTTCGAGTGAAGTACTGCCCTTTCTTGATGGATGTCAGGCGGGAAATAAAAACGTCGCCGGTTACAAATATAGGGTTCGCATCTTAGGTGTTTGCGTGAACCTGCATTGAATGAAAGGTCGCAAAATGGCGGAATCAAATGAAACGGATATCAGCTCTTCGGAATTGCTGCAGCTGACCTCCGACATCGTGGCTGCCCATGTCTCCAACAATTCCGTCCCGTCCTCCGAGCTGTCGGGCCTGATCGAGCAGGTCTACCGCACGCTGGAGCAGGTCGGAAAAGCGCCGGAGCCGGAAGCCGACAAGCCGATCCCCGCCGTTTCGATCAAGAAGTCGGTGCATCCGGACTATCTGATCTGTCTGGAAGACGGCAAGAAGTTGAAGATGCTGAAGCGGCATCTGAAGACGGCTTACGACATGACGCCGGAAGAGTATCGCGAGCGCTGGGGTCTGCCGGCCGACTATCCGATGGTCGCCCCGAACTATGCCAAGCAGCGCTCGAAGCTGGCGAAGGATATCGGGCTCGGTCGACGCAGCCGGAAATCCAAGTAAGCGGCAGGATCGATCGGTCACGCGTAAGCGGCGGATTGCCGGGCCCCGGCGGGTCGGCATGCCGTCGCTTGGCGTGTGACGCAACGCTGGCGTGCGACGGCTCCAAGACGTTTGATCCGTGGCACGCCTGCCGTTAGTGTAGACCAACTCAAATCCGAGACGGCAGGGGGCGCCATGGCTGACGGAAGCGATCCACAGCGCATTGAAAAACTTTGCGCTGAAAAGGGCCTGAAGATGACGGAGCAGCGGCGCGTCATCGCCCGTGTTCTGTCGGAAAGCGTCGACCATCCGGACGTCGAGCAATTGCACCAGCGCGCGACCGAAGTGGATACCCGGATCAGCATCGCGACGGTCTATCGGACCGTGCGCCTGCTGGAAGAGGCGGAGATCCTGACCCGGCACGATTTCGGCGATGGTCGCGCCCGCTACGAGGAAGTCTCGGACGAACATCACGATCATCTGATCGATATCGATTCCGGCGACGTGATCGAATTCCATAACGAGGCGATCGAAAAGCTTCAGGAGGACGTCGCGCGATCTCTGGGATACAGGCTGGTCGACCACCGGCTGGAGCTGTTCGGTGTGCGGCTGGACCGTAAGGACAAGAAAGCCAAAACGTGAGCGCACCCGGTACCCTGAATGCATCGCTGGCTCAGCTGACCAGCAACAATCTCGGAATCCGCCTGGCCGAAGGCGATCCAGGCTTCATCGACGCGTCGCAGGCACTGCGCTATCGCGTGTTCTACGAGGAAATGACGGCCAAGCCGACCGAGGAAATGGCGGCGCGCAAGCGCGATTTCGACGCGTTCGATGCGGTGGCCGACCATCTTCTCGTCGTGGATCGCGATCTCGGCGATGGGCCGGAATCGGTTGTCGGAACGTACCGCCTGACACGCCGGGAGGCCGCCGCCCGCCACGGCCAGTTCTATACGGTGGATGAGTATGACATCTCCGCCCTTACCGGGCAGCCGGGCGAGATCCTGGAACTGGGTCGATCCTGCGTCGACGAGGCTTACCGCACGCGCCATGTCATGGAGTTGCTGTGGCGCGGCATCGCAGCCTACGTTTTTCATTACGACATCGATCTGATGTTCGGTTGCGCCAGCATCCCCGGCACGGATCCCGATGCGCTGGCCCTGCCGCTCAGCTACCTCTATCACAATCATCTGGCGCCGCCGGAAAAGCGCCCGGTTGCGCTGGCCGAGCGCCATGTGGAGATGAACCGCCTCCCGGCGGACCAGATCGACCGGCGCCAGGGTCTGGCCGCGGTCCCGCCGCTGATCAAGGGCTATCTGCGTCTGGGCGGATATGTCGGTGACGGGGCGGTGATCGATCCGCAATTCGATACGACGGATGTTTGCATCGTGGTTGAAACCCACAATGTGACCGGTCGCTATTACAAGCACTATTCCCGCAAGGCCGGTGAAGGAAGCGGTGCCGAAGGAAGCGGAGATGAGCGCGGCTGACCCCGGCAACGGAATCCCGGCGGGCGTCACGGTCCCGCCGCCGGCGGAACGCCGGCCCGGCTGGTTCCCGGCGCTTGAAGGCTCGCTGAAACCGTCCCGCCTGCTGGGCTGGCTCCGGGCGACGGGGATTGCGCTCTGGACGGTCTGGATGACCTGCCTGAACCTGCGCAGCGCGTTCGGCACCAGGGGCATGTCCCCGGCCACCACCATGAAATGGCACCGCAACGTGTTGCGGCTGGCCGGGATCGACGTGACCGTTACGGGCACGCCGGTGCGGGACCGGCCGGTGATGGTCGTGGCCAATCACGCGTCCTATCTGGACATCATAACGCTGGGGGCGCTGCTGCCCTGCTCCTTCGTGTCGAAGGCCGAAGTCCGGCACTGGCCGATATTCGGATGGATGGCGGTCCAGCAGCGCACGATCTTCATCGAACGCGACCCGCGCAAGGCGGCGCATCATCTCGGCGAAATGAAAAAGCGGCTGGAGCAGGGCGGCTGCCTCGTCCTGTTCCCGGAGGGGACCAGCACCGATGGCGGCCGCGTGCTGCCGTTCAAGTCGACGCTGTTCCAGGCGGCGTCGATCGAGTTTCCCGACACCGGCGAGATCGAGGTCCAGCCGGTGTCGATTGCCTATTCACGGCTGGATGGAATGCCGATGGGACGGGCTTTCCGCCCCTACTTCACCTGGTTTGGCGATATGGATCTGGCGCCGCATCTGATCGACTGGCTCGGGCTCGGGACGCTGGGGATCGACGTGGTCTTTCATGAGCCCGTCCGTCTGTCGGAATCCGGCGGTCGCAAGGGGCTTGCAGTCCGTACGCAAGCGGCCTGTGCCAAGGGCGTCGAATCCGCCCTACGGGGGCGTCCGACGCCGGTCGAAACCCGGTCGGCGCTGCCGGTCGATCCTTGAAGTCGAATCAGGGTTGGGCTAGACTCCGGGCATGACCTGAACGGTCGTGATCGGCAAGAACAGGCGGTATGCAGCGCAGCGCACACCCTTCTTCGATTCGCTTATCGGCAATCCGGCATTCGCTGCCGGCGGTCGTCGGGACGACCGCCGCATGACCCGTGTTCGGCACGGCGGTGCGGGCGAATTCCGCACGGGACAGGCCGGGCCGGCATTTTCTGCGGCATTGACGGAGGGCGGCCCCGTGCCCTATCAGGCGCGCAACCGCGAATTTCCGCCCGCTAAAACTCTGCCCCTGGCAGGACGAGAGTGCCGATGACACAGACCACCGACAGCAACGCCCGCAAGGTCCATATCAAGACCTATGGCTGCCAGATGAATGTCTACGATTCCGAACGCATGCTGGAGACGCTGCGTCCGCTGGGTTTCGAGATGACGTCCGAGGCCGAAGGGGCGGACCTCGTCATTCTGAATACCTGCCATATCCGGGAGAAGGCATCGGAGAAGGTTTATTCCGAACTGGGCCGTCTGCGTGAGGCGCAGGGCCGCAAATCCGAGACCGGCGGCCGGATGATGCTGGCCGTTGCCGGGTGCGTCGCCCAGGCGGAAGGCGAGGAAATCCTCAACCGGGCGCCGCAGGTGGACATGGTTTTCGGGCCGCAGACCTATCACCGGCTGCCGGAGTTGATAGCCCGTGCCGACCGCGAGGCGGGTGCGCGCCAGATCGAGACCGACTTCCCGACGGAGGACAAGTTCGATCACCTGCCCGAGGAGCGGCAGGCGGCGGGGGTGACGGCCTTCCTGACGGTCCAGGAAGGCTGCGACAAGTTCTGCACATTCTGTGTGGTGCCCTATACGCGGGGCGCGGAACAATCACGCCCGGTCGCGGCAATCCTGCGCGAAGCCGAAGGCATGGTGGCGCAGGGCGTGCGCGAGGTCACGCTGCTGGGTCAGAATGTGAACGCCTATCACGGCATCGGGGCCGACGGGAAGGAATGGAGCCTAGGCCGGCTGACCCGGGCGCTTGCCGACATTCCCGGCCTGGATCGCATCCGCTATACCACCAGCCATCCGCGCGACATGGATGACGAACTGATCGCGGCCCATGCTGACCTGCCGGCGCTGATGCCCTATCTGCATCTGCCGGTGCAAAGCGGTTCGGACCGGATTCTGGCGGCCATGAACCGGAAGCACACCGCCGACGATTTCCGCCGCATCGTTGACCGGCTGCGCGCCGGTCGGCCGGATCTGGCGCTCAGCTCCGACTTCATCGTCGGCTTTCCGGGTGAGACGGATGCGGAATTTGCGGAGACGCTGAAACTGGTGACGGATATCGGATTCGCCTCCTCCTTCTCGTTCAAGTATTCGCCGCGTCCCGGCACACCGGCCTCCGGCATGGCCGATGCCGTGCCCGAGGAGGTGAAGTCCCATCGGCTGGCGGCGCTGAACCAGTTGCTGGAGGCGCAGCAGGAAGCGTTCAACCATGGCTGCGTCGGCAAGCGGCTGCCGGTCCTGATCGAGAAGACCGGCCGGTATCCGGGGCAGCTGGTCGGCCGCTCTCCGTATCTGCAGCCGGTTCATATCGACGGCCCGACCGATCTGATCGGCCGGATCGTCGACTGCGATATCGATTCCCTGCGGTCCTACAGCCTGTTCGGTCGGATCGCCGCTCTCACCCCCGAAGAAAGGGCCTGCGCTTGAACTCGATCCCGCAAGGCGACGTGGCCGTCGAGCCCCGCGTCATCGACTTCGACGACAACCGCCTACTGCCGGAACTGTTCGGCGAGCACGACAAGAACCTTGTCCGGATCGAGACACAGCTGGGGATCTCCCTGATCAATCGCGGCAACCAGATCGCCCTGACCGGGCCGAAGGATTCGGTCGACCTGGCCGAGGCCGGGCTGAAACGCCTCTATTCGCGACTCAAGGGCGGTGAGCGCATCGAGGATGCCGATGTCGATGCCGCCCTGCGCATGGCCGGTCAGCCGACGGACCTGTTCGGTGAGCAGGAGCCGGTTATCCGCACCCGTCGGCGCCAGATCGCGCCGCGCACCCCGACCCAGGCGGCCTATATCGACGCGATCTACGGCCACGACCTGGTCTTCGGTCTGGGTCCTGCCGGTACCGGCAAGACCTATCTGGCCGTCTGCATGGCGGTGTCGATGTATCTGGCCGGTCAGGTCGAGCGCATCATCCTGTCCCGGCCGGCGGTCGAGGCAGGCGAGCGGTTGGGCTTCCTGCCCGGCGACATGAAGGAGAAGGTCGATCCCTATCTGAGGCCGATCTATGACGCGCTGTATGACACGCTGCCCGCGGATCAGGTGTCGCGGAAGCTCGAAAACGGCGATATCGAAGTCGCACCGCTGGCCTTCATGCGTGGTCGGACACTGAAGAACGCCTTCGTGCTGCTGGACGAGGCGCAGAACACGACGGCGATGCAGATGAAGATGTTCCTGACCCGTCTGGGCGAGAACAGCCGCATGGTCATTACCGGTGACCTGTCGCAGATCGATCTGCCGCCGGGCCAGATCTCCGGCCTCGCGGAGGCGGTTCATACACTGTCCGACGTGAAGGGCATCGAGATGATACGGTTCGACGCGTCGGACGTGGTTCGTCATCCGCTGGTCGCGCGCATCGTTCAGGCCTATGATGCCCGCGATGCGGCCAAGTCGGGCGAAACGAAGCGATGAGCGACCCCGCCGACTGGGATATCGCGGTGTCCGTTCTGACCGGCGACTGGTCCGATGCGGACGAAGGCGTGGTGCGCCTTGCCGCACAGGCGGCCCTGAAAGCGGCCGGCCCGGACGGGCCGCTGGAACTGTCGGTGGCTCTGGCGGACGATGGCAAGGTGCGGGAGCTGAACCGGGACTACCGCGGGCAGGACAAGCCGACCAACGTCTTGTCCTTCGAAGCCGGTGAGGATCCGATGCCGGGTCAGCCCCTGATCCTGGGCGATGTCGTGCTGGCGCGGGAAACCTGTGCACGGGAGGCCGTGGAGGGCGACAAGAGTTTCAACGATCATCTGACGCATCTGACGGTGCACGGCGTTTTGCATCTTCTCGGCTACGACCATATCGACTCGGACGAGGCGGAGGAGATGGAGGCGCTGGAAGTGGAAATACTGGCGGAAATGGGGATCGGGAATCCCTATCTAGAGAAGCCGGAAGCGGTTTAGAGACGATTTTTCGAGAGGACCATGGCGGACCAGACTTCAACGAGCGACAGCGGCTCGGCCGAACCCGGCGCGGGAGAACCCAGTTCTAGGAAGCCGGGCGGCTTGCGTGGATTTTTACGCGCGCTGCTCGGCCGAAACGGGGATTCCCAGCTGCGCGACAGTTTCGAGGAGCTGCTGGAGCAGCACGACGATCGCGACACACCCATTGATCCCGATGAACGGGCCCTGATCGACAACATTCTGAATGTTGGCGAGGAAACGGCCTATGACGTGATGGTGCCGCGTGCGGACATCGTGTCCGTCCCGGTCGACACCAGCCTGGACGATCTGGTCGCGATCATGTCGCGCCAGCCGCATTCCCGGTACCCGGTCCATCGCGAAAGCCTGGATGACGTGCTGGGCATGGTCCACATCAAGGATGTGCTGGCCGCGACGACGGAACCACGCGAGAATTTCTCGATCCGCAAGGTCATGCGCAAGGTGCTGTTTGTGGCGCCGTCCATGCGGGTCCTGGATCTTCTGCTGCAGATGCGCATGAACCGCCTGCACATGGCGCTGGTGGTCGACGAGTATGGCGGCATTGACGGCCTTGTGACGATCGAGGACCTGGTGGAGGAGATCGTCGGCGAAATCGAGGACGAGCACGATATCGACCGCGGCCCGAAGATCGAACGCAAGCCGGACGGCACGTGGATCGCGGATGCGCGCCTGGACATCGAGGACCTGGAGGAACGTATCGGCCCGATCCTGACCGAGGAAGAGCGGGAAGAGGATATCGACACGATCGGAGGTCTGGTCTTTACCCTGGCCGGGCGGGTTCCGATACGGGGCGAACTGATACCGCATGAATCCTCCGGCCTGGAATTCGAGGTGCTGGAAGCGGATCCGCGGCGCATCAAGCGCATCCGGCTGCGCTATCGCCCGCCGGGCGCAGCGAACGATCCGGCCCCTCCCAGCCCTGCCAAGGCGGCGGAATAGGGCTTCGCGCCCCGCTGTTATCCCGGAAGGAAGCCTGACATGACCGATCGCCTCTCCGCCGGAGGTGCCGCGCCGTTTGTGACAGCCCTGCCGGGCCGGTTGGCCGCGCTCGGTCCCTGGCAGCGCCGTGGCGTGCTGTTCGGACTGGGTGCTCTGACCGTGCTCGGCCTGCCGCCGGTCGATGCCTGGCCGGTCGCTTTTCTGACCCTGCCTGCGCTGATCTGGATGCTGGAGGGCGCGCACAGCCGGAAGGCGGCGTTCGGGACCGGCTGGTGGTTCCTGTTCGGCTATTTCTTTGTTGGCTGGTACTGGATTTCCAACGCGCTGCTGGTCTTCTCCGCCAGTTTTGCCTGGATGATACCCTTTGCGCTGATCGGCCTGCCGGGCGCGATGGCGATCTATGGCGGGTTGGCGCTTCTGGTGCCGCATCTGCTTCTGGGGCCCGGGCCGCAGCGGCGCGTTGCCAGAATCCTGCTGACCGTGGCGGCACTGGGCGGTGCGGACATCCTGCGCGGGCTGCTCCTGACCGGATTTCCCTGGAACACTTTCGGATACCTCTGGTCCGGGACGGAACCGCTCAGCCAGGCGGCGGCGCTGGTCGGGCTCTACGGCCTCGGCCTAATGGTGCTTTTGTCCGGTGCGCTGCCGGCGTTGGCCGCGAATGGCGGTCGGATGGCGGCAGCCGGCCTTGCCGCCGCATTGTTGATTCCGGCGATGGTCTATGCCGGCGGTGCCGTCCGTCTGGCCGGTGCGCCGGACCCGGTCGCACAGCAGGCCGATCCGGCCCGACCCGGCATCCGGATGGTTCAGGCAAATATCCCGCAACGCGAGAAATGGCGCAGCACCTTCCGGGAGCGGAATCTGCAAATGCACCTGACGGATAGCGTCGCGGACCGTCCCGACTGGGTCCGTACGATTCTATGGCCGGAGACAGCCGCAGCCTTCCTGGTCGAGAACAGCGACGATTATCGCGCTGCGATGGCGCGCTATGCCGTGCCGGAGGGTGGTTATCTGATCACCGGCGCGCCGCGTCGGACAAAACAGCCGGAGGCACTGCACAATTCGATCGTCGCAGTGGATCATCACGCCAGCGTGGTCGCAACCTACGACAAGGCCCATCTGGTGCCCTTCGGCGAATATGTGCCGCTGGGCCGATACCTGCCGTTCGGCGGGGTTGCCTCCGGGGCACTCGACTATTCCCCGGGCCCGGGCCCGCGAACGATCCGGCTGCCGGGCCTGCCGCCCCTTTCGCCGCTGGTCTGCTATGAGGTGATCTTTCCCGGCGCGGTGACCGATCCCGCGGACCGCCCGGAATGGCTGCTGAATGCCACCAACGACGCCTGGTATGGTCGCACCGCGGGCCCGTATCAGCATCTGCAGCATGCCCGGTTGCGGGCCGTCGAGGAGGGGTTGCCGCTGGTTCGTCCGGCCAATACCGGCGTGTCGATCGCCTTCGATGCTTTCGGGCGGGAGATCGGCCGCATTCCGCTGGAGACACGCGGGGTGCTGGATTTTCGCCTGCCGCCGGCTGAGCCGCCGACCCTGTTCTCGAAGCTCGGCATGACTCTACCACTGGTTATGATTCTCGCGCTTGCGGCAACGGGTCTGGTTGTAGGTCGGCGATCGGTTTGAAAAGCCGGAAACGTTGACCGGACGGCGCACCGAGGGTACCAATTGCACAGCTGGAAGAATTCACGATAACCGTTCGCTGCGTACCGACGATTTTCGCGGAATGGTTACAGGGGAGGGTCGGTTCGGATGGCAGGCCCGGCCGAACGGAAGAACACGATGCCATGACGGATCATGCTGAAACGGCGGGGGGCGCGGGGGGCGACGACCCCCTGGCCGACCGGCGGTTTGCGGTCGATTGTCATGTCGGCCGACGCCTTCGTCAGAGGCGCATGCTGCTGGGGCTCAGCCAGGAACGACTGGCCGCCTCGCTGGGTCTGACCTTCCAGCAGATACAGAAATATGAACGCGGCGCGAACCGAATCGGGGCGGCCCGGCTGTTCGATCTTTCGCGGCGCCTGGAAGTCCCGATCGGCTATTTCTTCGACGGGCTTCAGGATCCCGGCCCGGATTCCGGGGAGGCTGAAGGCTCCGCACCGCAGGCGGACCCGCCGCCCGCCGCTGTGGCACCGCGCCGGGAAATCGCCGATCTGATTCGGGCCTATTACCGGATCAAGGATCCCCGGATGCGGGGCTGCATGCTGGAACTTTGCCGGGCAATGGCTGCCGCGCCGTTCGGAACGAGGCGCCGGGACGGCGCACTATTGACGTAGTGGCAAAACCCCCGTAACAAACCGCCCGCCCTTGCGCCCGCGGCGCAAACCTGACGACATGCCCGCGGCGCAGACCTGCCGACCATTGAGAATGACCCTAGGGGGACAACCAGTATGGCCAATTCGTTCCTGTTCACGAGTGAATCCGTTTCCGAAGGCCACCCGGACAAGGTCTGTGACCGAATTTCCGACGAAGTCGTCGATCTGTTTCTGGCTACCGATCCCGGCGCCCGCGTCGCGTGCGAAACGCTGACGACGACGAACCGGATCGTGATCGCCGGTGAAGTGCGGGGCCCGGCGGGCGTCGTCGACAATGGCGAAGTGAACAAGGACAAGATCGAAGCCCTGGCCCGTGCCGCTGTGAAGGATATCGGCTACGCGCAGGACGGGTTCCATTACGAAAACGCCGAAGTGCAGATTTATCTGCATGCCCAGTCGCAGGATATTGCGGTCGGTGTCGACGCGGCCGGCAACAAGGACGAGGGCGCGGGCGATCAGGGGCTTATGTTCGGCCATGCCCGGCGTGAGACCGATGTGCTGATGCCGGCAGCGATCCAGTATTCGCATGATATCCTGAAGAGCCTCGCCGCGTTCCGCCACAGCGACCCGAAGAGCGGCCTTGGCCCGGATTCGAAGAGCCAGGTCACGCTGAAATACGAAGACGGCAAGCCGGTCGGCGTTACCTCGGTCGTGGTCTCGACCCAGCATGACGACGGGCTGGAACAGCCGCAGGTCCGCGAAATCGTGCGACCGCATGTAGAGAAGGTCCTGCCGAAGGGCTGGTTCCCGCCGGAAGAGGAATTTTATGTCAATCCGACCGGCCGGTTCGTCATCGGCGGTCCGGACGGCGATGCCGGCCTGACCGGGCGCAAGATCATCGTCGACACCTATGGCGGTGCTGCGCCTCATGGCGGTGGTGCCTTCTCCGGCAAGGATCCGACGAAGGTCGACCGTTCCGCCGCCTATGCCGCGCGCTATGTCGCCAAGAACATCGTGGCCGCCGATCTGGCCGACAAATGCACGATCCAGGTCGCCTATGCGATCGGCGTTTCCAAGCCGCTGTCGCTGCTGGTGGATACGCACGGCACAGGCCGTGTCGCCGAAGACAAGCTCGTCGCCGCCGTGAACGAGGTCATGGACCTGTCGCCGCGCGGGATCCGAGAGCATCTCGGTCTCAGCAAGCCGATCTACGCCCCGAGCGCGGCCTATGGGCATTTCGGTCGCGAGCCGACCGCCGAAGGTCATTTCAGCTGGGAACGCACCGACCTGGTCGAGGCGCTGAAAGCTGCCCTGACCTGATCCGAAGGGAGGCCGGCCCGGCTATACCGGGCCGGACCGAGCGGTCATGACCCAAGACAGGCCCGATTCCAGCCGTCCGAAATTCTTCGGCCGCCGCAAGGGGCGTGCGCTCAACCCGACACAGCAGCGGATTCTGGACGACCGGCTGCCGGCCTTTGCGGTCGATCCGGGGGCGCTGCCGGCCGACCCGACGGCGCTGTTCGACGGCGCGATCCGGGACCTCTGGCTGGAAGTCGGCTTCGGCTCCGGCGAGCATCTGGTTTCCCAGGCGGAACGGCATCCCGATATCGGATTTCTGGGATGCGAGCCCTTCATCAACGGCGTCGCCAAGGTGGTGCGGGATGCCGACGCGGCGGGTCTGCGCAATGTGAAGGTTCTGGCCGACGATGCACGGCTGCTGCTGGATGCCCTGCCCGACGGCTGTCTCGGCCGGGCCTATATCCTGTTTCCCGACCCCTGGCCCAAGAAGCGCCATCGCCTGCGCCGTTTCGTCGGCCCGGAAAACCTGCCGCGTCTCGCCCGGCTGCTGCGCCCGGGGGCGGAGTTGCGCTGTGCGACCGACCATCCGGACTATCTGGACTGGATGCTGTATCAGGTCGGGCGCCACGATGCCTTCGACTGGCTGGCCGCCGGCCCGAAAGACTGGCGCGAACGCTGGGACGACCACATCCCGACGCGCTACGAGACCAAGGCGCTGGCCGGCCGTCCCTCCTACCTGAGGTTCCGTCGCGTCTGAGCCGGGCGGGTCTTGAATTGCCGGGCGGTTTGGCGTATTAAGCGCACCGTAACTTTCATTGTATCGCCTCATTCTATGGGAGCGATGGATGGGGGTGGGCCGTGGCCCGCCCTTTTTTGTTGGCAACGGACGGCCGAATGGCGATTGAAAAGCGCATCGCGGATATGATCGGACCCGCACTCGAAGACATGGGCTTCGGGGTGGTGCGCATCCGTCTGATGGGCAAAGAGCGGGTCACGCTGCAGATCATGGCGGATCGGCTGGACGAAAAGCCCATCACGGTAGATGATTGTGCGGATATCAGCCGCGCCGTTTCGGCCATCCTCGATGTCGAGGACCCGATTGAGCGCGCTTACAGCCTGGAAGTCAGCTCTCCCGGCATCGACCGGCCTCTGACCCGTCCGCGGGATTTCGAGCGTTTTGCCGGTTTCGAAGTGAAGATCGAGCTGGAACAGTTGATGGACGGCAGGCGCCGGTTCCGGGGAATCCTGGGCGGTATCGACGGCAATGCGGTGTCGATAGAGACCGATACGGCCGAATTCCAGATCCCTTTCGAGGCGATCCGGGATGCGAAGCTGGTTCTGACGGATGCATTGATCGAGGCGAGCCGCGCCGCGGCGGACGACTCGGAAGGAACGGCGGAAGGGTCTGCGGTCTGATCCGCGCCGGACGCATTACTGATTGACGGACTGATAGTCATAAGGACGTGAAGACGATGGAAGGCATCACGATCACCCGTACCGATATGCTCGCCGTGGCGGACGCTGTCGCACGCGAGAAGGGGATCGAGCGCGAGCTCGTGCTGGAGGCGATGGAGCAGGCCATCCAGAAGGCCGGCCGCTCCAAATACGGCATGGAGCACGATATCCGGGCGTCGATCGACCGCAAGACCGGTGAGATCGTCCTGGCCCGCTATATCGAAGTCGTCGAGGCGGACGACCTGGAGGACGAGGTCAAACAGGTCACCGTGGAGCGTGCACGCCGCAAGAAGCCGGACGCCGTCGTCGGCGACTTCCTGGTCGACCGCCTACCGCCGATCGATTTCGGACGCATCGCCGCTCAGACCGCCAAGCAGGTCATCGTCCAGAAGGTCCGTGAGGCCGAGCGCGAGCGCCAGTATGAGGAATACAAGGACCGCGCCGGCGAGATCGTGAACGGTCTGGTCAAGCGGGTGGAATACGGCAACGTCACCGTCGATCTGGGCCGCGCCGAAGCCGTGCTGCGCCGCGACGAGATCATTCCGCGCGAACATTTCAAGCGGGGCGACCGCGTGCGCGCCTTCATCTACGATGTGCGCCGCGAGCCGAAGGGGCCGCAGATCTTCCTGTCGCGTACCCGGCCGGAATTCATGGCCATGCTGTTTGCCCAGGAAGTGCCGGAAATCTATGACGGCATCATCGAGATCAAGAAGGTCGCCCGCGACCCGGGCAGCCGCGCCAAGATCGCCGTGCTGTCCAATGACGGGTCGATCGATCCGGTCGGCGCCTGCGTCGGCATGCGCGGCAGCCGCGTCCAGGCCGTGGTCGCCGAGTTGCAGGGGGAGAAGATCGACATTATCTCCTGGCGGGACGAGGACGCGGCCTTCGTGGTGAACGCCCTGGCGCCGGCCGAGGTGACCAAGGTCGTCATGGACCCCGATACCAACACGATCGAAGTCGTGGTGCCGGACGAACAGTTGTCTCTGGCCATCGGCCGCCGCGGGCAGAATGTTCGCCTGGCGTCGATGCTGACCGGCTGGAACATCGACATCATGACCGAGGAGCAGGAATCCGAGAAGCGTCAGCGAGAATTCGTCGAACGCTCCGAACTGTTCATGGAAGCGCTGGATGTCGACGACATGATCGCCCAGCTTCTGGTGACGGAAGGCTTCACCTCGGTCGAGGAAGTCGCCTATGTCCCGACCGATGAACTGGCGGCGATCGAAGGCTTCGACGAGGATGTGGCGGAAGCCCTGTCCGAGCGTGCCAACAGCCATCTGGACGAACAGAACCGCCTGCTCGACGAGAAGCGCAAGGAACTGGGTGTCGAGGATGCGCTGGCCGAGTTCACCGGCTTCACCAACAAGCAGTTGATCAAGCTGGGTGAAAACGAAATCTGCACGGTCGACGACTTCGCCGGTCTTGCGGCCGATGAACTGACCGATCCGAATGACGGCATTCTGCGCGGCGACGATCTGAGCGAGGAAGACGCGACGCAGATGGTCATGAATGCCCGCGTCGTGGCCGGCTGGATCACGCAGGAAGAGCTGGACGCCATGATGGCGGCCGAAGCGGACGCCGACGAGGAAGAGGCGGAAGGCACGGCCTGAACGGATTCAGTGGGGTAGCTGCGCGATGGCGGAACCGGAAGAGCCGGCCCTGCCGGAGCTCGCGACCGACGAGGGAACGGCATCGGCCGGTCGGGAACCGGTTCGCCGCTGCCTCGCCACCGGGGAGCGACGGTCCCGGGAAGAGCTGATCCGCTTCGTGCTGGGCCCCGACGGTGTGGTGGTCCCGGACTTGGCGGCAAAGCTGCCGGGACGTGGAATGTGGTTGAGCGCCGATGCACGAAGCATTAAGACGGCGCTGGACCGGAAACTGTTTGCCCGTGCGGCGCGCGCGGCGGTCACGGCACCGCCGGACCTGATCGACCGGGTCGCCGAGCTGCTGACGCGGCGCTGTATCGAGACGGTTTCCCTGGCGCGACGCGCCGGAGAGGCGGTCTGCGGGTTCGAAAAGACCCGCGCGGCCCTGAAGGGCGATCCCGGCGCTGCGGTCCTGCTTCAGGCCCGCGATGGCGCCGAGGACGGCCGGTCGAAGCTGGCGGCCCTGGCCCGTGATGCCGTGCCGGTTGTCGCGGTCCTGGATGCCGCGGAGCTGGGCGAGGCCTTCGGCCGGGAGACGGCCGTGCATGCGGCGCTGGCGCCGGGCGGACTGAGCCGCCGCTTCCTGACGGAGGCAGGGCGGTTGAAAGGTTTTAGAGAGACGGCGGCCGGCATGGGTCGGCCAGTCGGAAAGGACGACGGATGAGCGAAGGAACTTCTAAGAGCGGCGGCAAGCTTTCACTCGGGAAACCGGGCAAGCTGAGCCTGTCGAAGACGGTCGAAAGCGGACAGGTGCGCCAGAGCTTCAGCCATGGCCGTTCCAAGACCGTGATCGTCGAAACGAAGAGCCGGCGTTCCTTCGAACGGACCGACGGCGGCGATATGAAGGCCGTCAAGGGCGGCGCCGCGCGCCGGCCGGCCCAGGAAGGCAACAAGCTGGTCGCGGAAAACCCGCTGGACGGCTTGTCCGAAACCGAACGCCAGGCCCGCCTGCGCGCCCTGGAAGGGGCCGCGAAGGAGGAGGAGCGCCGCAAGATCGAGGCTGAGGAAGCCGAGCGCCGGGCCGAGGAAGCCCGTCGCCGCAAGGCCGAAGAGGAAGAGGCGCGCCGTCTCGCCGAGGAAGAGGAAGCCCGTCGCAAGGCCGAAGAGGCCGAAAAGCAGGCCGCCGAAGCCGAAGCCTCCGAGGTGAAGCCCGCTGCGGCGCCGGAGCCGGAAGCGCCTGCAGCCGAGGATGTGCCTCTGCCGCCGTCCGAGAAGCCGGATGCCGCGGCCCGCGCAAAGGCCAAGACCGAGGCGGACGCCGCCGCGGCCGCCGCCGCCGCGGAGAAGGACAAGAAGAACAAGGGCACGATGCGCCTGCGGGGCGAGCCGCGCCGCCGTCAGGGCAAACTGACCATTTCCCAGGCCCTGGAAGACGATGACGGTGAAAGCCGCGGTCGTTCCATGGCCGCGCTGCGCCGGGCGCGCGAGCGTGAAAAACAGCAGAACCGCGAACGTCTGTCGCGCGGGGAGAAAGTAGTGCGCGAAGTTACGATTCCGGAAGCCATTACCGTCGGTGATCTGGCCAACCGTATGGCCGAACGGGCCCCCGATGTCATCAAGGCCCTGATGAAGATGGGCGTCATGGCCGCCGTGAACCAGGCGATCGACGCGGATACCGCCGAACTGGTCGCCGAGGAATTCGGCCACCGGGTGAAGCGTGTGTCGGAAGCCGATGTCGAAGACGTACTGATCAAGCCGGAGGAGCCGGAAGGCGAGGGCGTGCCGCGCGCGCCGGTCGTCACGGTCATGGGCCATGTCGACCACGGCAAGACCTCGCTGCTGGATGCGCTGCGCGCGACCGATGTCGCGGCGGGCGAGGCCGGCGGCATCACCCAGCATATCGGTGCCTATCAGGTCACCATGAATTCCGGTGACACGATCACCTTCCTCGACACGCCCGGCCACGCGGCGTTCACCTCCATGCGTCAGCGCGGCGCCCAGGTGACCGACATTGTCGTCCTGGTCATCGCGGCCGATGACGGTATCCAGCCGCAGACGGTGGAGGCGATCAACCACGCCAAGGCGGCGGAAGTGCCGATCATCGTGGCAGTCAACAAGGTCGACAAGGAAGGCGCCGACCCGAACCGTGCCAAGACGCAGCTTCTGGAGCACGAACTGGTGCCGGAAGACATGGGCGGCGACGTGATCTGCATCGAAGTGTCGGCGCTGAAGCGCCTGAACCTGGACGCGCTGGAAGAGGCGATCCTGCTGCAGGCCGAAATGCTGGAACTGAAGGCCGTGCCCGAGGCGCCGGCCCGCGGTGCGGTGGTCGAGGCCAAGCTGGAAAAGGGCCGCGGTTCCGTCGCGACCGTGCTGGTGCAGAGCGGCACCCTGAAGGTCGGCGACATCTTCGTCGCCGGTCAGGAATGGGGCCGTGTCCGTGCGCTGCTGGACGACAAGGGCCGCCCGGTCGAACAGGCCGGTCCGTCCGTTCCGGTCGAGGTGCTGGGACTGCAGGGCACGCCGCAGGCCGGCGACGAATTCGTCGTGCTGAGCGATGAATCCAAGGCCCGCGAAATCGCCGACTACCGTCAGCGCAAGGCGCGCGAGGCGCAGTTCACCATTGCCGGACGCGGGACGCTCGAGCAGATGTTCGAGAAGGTCAAGGCCGGCGAGGCGGAGCAGCTTCCGGTCGTCGTCAAGACCGACGTCCAGGGCTCGCTGGAGGCGATCATCGCGGCGCTGGACAAACTGGCCACCGACGAGGTGAAGGTCCGCGTCCTGCACGGTGCTGTCGGCGGGATCACCGAATCCGACGTGACGCTGGCATCGTCGACGGGCGGGGTGATCCTGGGCTTTAACGTCCGCGCAAACCCGCAGGCCCGCGACCATGCGCGCCGCGACGGGGTCGATATCCGGTACTACTCCATCATCTATGACCTGATCGACGACATGAAGGCGGTCCTGTCGGGGATGCTGGCGCCGGAAGAGCGCGAGGAATTCCTGGGCTATGCCGAGATCCGCGATGTCTTCGCGATCACCAAGGTCGGCAAGGTCGCAGGCTGCATGATCACCGACGGCGAAGTCCGCCGCGGCGCCAAGGTGCGCCTGCTGCGCGACGATACGGTGATCTACGAGGGCTCGCTGAAACAGCTCAAGCGCTTCAAGGACGATGTTCGTGAGGTCAAGCAGGGCTACGAATGCGGCATGGCCTTCGAAAACTACGACGACATCAAGGTCGGCGACGTGGTCGAGTGTTTCGACGTACAGTCGGTGAAGCGCGAGCTGTAATCGCCGATCCGGACCACGGCGAGGGAGTCCGGGTTTGAGTGACAGAGAACCATCACAGCGTCAGTTGCGTGTCGGGGAACAGATCCGACACGCGCTGTCGCGTATTCTGGCCCGGGGTGAGCTGCGTGACCCGGCGCTGACCAATGTGCCGATCACGGTATCCGAGGTACGCTGCTCGCCGGATCTGAAGACGGCAACGGCCTATGTCCTGCCGCTCGGCGGTCAGAATGTCGGCGAGGTGATCTCCGCCCTGAAGCGCGCGGGGGCCTTCCTGCGCGGCCAGGTGGCCCGGGAGGTGCGCCTGAAATACACGCCGGGTCTGCGGTTCATGGCCGACGAATCCTTCGATGAGGCCAACCGGATCGATAATCTGCTGCGGCGCCCGGAAGTCGTGCGGGATCTGAAGCCCGGTGCGGCGAATGATCCGGATGAGGACGATCCGCAGGGGGGGCGGGGCGACGACCCGGCCCAGTCGGCCCGCGACGACTGATTTCCTTCCCAGGCGCCGGCATTCCGGCACCGGGTAAAAGAAAACCCCCGCACCAGGCGGGGGTTTTGCTTTGGCAGGATGCCCGTCTGCGATCAGACGTGCTGGTTGAGCCAGCTTTCCAGGTCGCTCTTCTTCGCGGCACCGACCTTGGTGCCGACGACCTGACCGTCCTTGAACAGCATCAGCGTCGGAATGCCGCGCACACCGTATTTCGACGGGGTCAGCGGGTTGCTGTCGATGTCCAGCTTGGCAACCGTCAGCTTGCCTTGCATGGAGCCGGAAATCTCGTCCAGCGCCGGGGCGATGGCCTTGCAGGGACCGCACCAGTCGGCCCAGTAGTCGACCAGGACCGGACCGTCGGCCTGCAGGACTTTCGTTTCAAATTCGTCGTCGGTGACGTTGACCGTGCTCATGGCGTAACTCCTTTGACCGTCATGGACGGTGTCTACCCCGTCGGCGGGTCATGTTGTGGTGGCTCCAATTGCCTGGGTGCCCCGTATCGCTGACCCGAATCTAGGCAGGGGAGGATTCGGAATCAAGCGTGGCTGTCCAACAGTGTGTCCGGCAGCGGCACAAGACGTGGCGTTTCCGTAAATACCAGGGCGCAACGGATCGGTCGATCCGGATATATCTGGCGCAGAATCGCCCGGTATCCGGCCATTTGGGCCAGATAGGCCGGGGGCACGCGCTCCGGGTCGGATGGGGCCGGTCGCAGTGTCTTATAGTCGAGGACAAGGATCTCATGCCCCCGGATCAAAAGCCGGTCGACCTGCCCGGAGACGGCGAAGGGTCCTTTCGATTCGCCGGACTGCTCGATCAGGCCGGCCAGTGGGACCTCCGCCCGGCTGTCGGGGCCGAACAGGGCGGCAAACCCGGGATGCTCCAGAACGCCGAAGGTCTCGTCGCGCAGCTGTGCCTGCTGATCGGCCGTCAGGTCATGGGCGGGCATCGCCAGGAAGCGGGCCGCCGCATCGTGTCGTTTCTCCATCGCCAGATCCGGCAGCGTCTGCAGCAGACGGTGCACCAGGGTGCCCCGCTTGAACCGCAGGGGATCGGCATCGTCCAGCGGTGAGCGCACGGGCGGATCTGTATTCCCCGGCCGGCTGGGTGCCAGCGGCCGCGGCGGGCTGGGCTCTGTCGGCGGTGGGGATGTCAGCCAGGCCGGGGCCGTCACGGCACCGGCGGCGGCGGGGCGGTCGGCTTCTGCTGCTGCGGCCGGATCCCCGGTTTCGTAGATCAGCGCCTCTGCCTGCCATTCCGGGACCGGTGTCAGGGTTTCGGTGCGGGTGCCGGGCAGCTTCTCAAGGCCGCCTTTTACCAGGTCGAGCCAGTTGCCTTCCGACGGTTTTCGACGGGCCAGGCGGCCGGTGACGATCAGGCGCGATTCCGCCCGGGTCATGGCGACATAGAGCAGCCGTCGATACTCCCGCTCCGCGGCGTCCTTCTCAGCCTGTTTCAGCTCGGCGGCCACGGCATCCTCATAGCGGCCGGACGGTGTCCAGATCGGCAGGGCGCCGCCCGCTTCGCGCTGCAGCCAGCGCAGCGGGGCACTGCGGGCGCCGCTCTTGGTCAGGGCGTCGGGCAGGATCACGATCGGCGCCTGCAGCCCCTTGGCGCCATGCACCGTCATGATGCGGATTTCATCCCGCGCCTCGGTTTCCAGGTCGCGCTTCAACTCGGTATTGCCGCGGGCGAACCAGGACAGGAACCCTTCCAGCGTCGGTGTCCGTTTCACGTCATGGTCCAGGGCGAGGCTGAGGAACTCCTCCAGCGGGTCCTCGACCTCCGCACCCAGCCGGGCGACCAGGGCCTGACGGCCGGTATAGGTGTCGCCGGCGGCTGCCATCCTGCCCGGTCCCGGACAGGGGGACAGAAGGGCCCGCTGAAACAGCTCATAGGGCGGCAGTCGATCCGTGGCCTGCAGCAATCCGTCGAACCAGTCTGCAGCCGCGGTCAGTCGCGGATCGTCCAGCCGCATCCTGCTGAGTTGCTGCCACAGGCTGTTTCCGCCCCGGTCCCGGGCAATCCGGAACAGATCGTCATCGTCGAATCCGACAAAGGGCGATTTCAGGACACAGGCCAGGGTCAGGTCGTCCTGCGGCAGCAGCAGCGCCCGGGCCAGGGCAAGAAGATCCATGACCGCGATCTGCTCTGTCAGCGCGATGCGGTCGACCCCGGCCACCGGAATGTCGAGCCGTTTCAACTCCCGTACCAGGGCATCGATCAACTCGGTGCGCCGTTGCACGAGAAACAGGATGTCCCCGGCGCGGATCGGGCGGCCTTCCGATTCCAGCAACTCGCCCCGGTCAAGCCAGCCCCGCACTGTTGTGGCCAGGCCCGCGGCGAGAATCTGTGTCGCATCCGTACCGCCGGTCAGCGCCGCGTCCGGGGGGGCGAAAGGGTCCGGGTCCACCGCATCGCCCGGTGCCGTCGGACTCCAGACCTCGACCCGGCCGCGCAGCCCTGCCTTCCGGGCGAAGGCATAATGGCGCAGCGGCGCCTCTTCCGGTGTGACCACGCCATCGCTCGCGGGCGGTTCGGCAAAGGTCCTGTCGACCGCGTCGAGGACGGCCTGAACCGAGCGGAAGGAGACTTCCATCGGGACCGGACGGATGTCCGTGCCGCCGGCCATCGCGGACCGGGACAGACTGTCCCGCCAGGCGCGATATCCTTCGGGATCGGCGCCCTGAAAACTGTAGATCGACTGCTTGGCGTCGCCGACGACGAACAGGGTCCGCTGCTCCGCGCTGCCGCCGGCGCCGGAAAAGAACTCCCCGATCAGGGCATCGACGATCCGGCGTTGATCGGCACTCGTATCCTGCGCCTCGTCGATCAGCAAATGGGACAGGCCGCCATCCAGCTTGAACAGGACCCAGGGCACGGTATCGCGGGTCAACAGGGCGCTGGTCTTCTGAATCAGATCGTCATAGTCAAGCCGTGCCGTGGCGCGCTTGAAGTCCTCATAGGCCTTCAGGACCGCCGCGCCCAGCCGCAGCAACGCCTCGCTGGCCCGGGCGGTGCCCTGTCGCCGGAGTCGGGCATCGACGGCCATCAGCCGCTGCTGCTCGACACCGATCACATCGATGCTGGCCGGGCTGTTCTCCGTGATCTTCTTGACCACGATCTTGCTGTTCGGCGTGCCCTCCTTCGTGATGAAGACGCCGAAATAGCGGTCGAAGGTGGCAATGCGGGTTTCCGGCCCGCCGTTCAGCCAGGCCTCGATGACCGGCCAGCGGTCCTGATTGCCCTTGCCGCCGAAATTCCGCAGCGCCTCCGCCGCCAAGCGCAGGCCCATTTCATCCGGGGCATCGGCGGCGCAGGCCTTCGCGATGATGGTTGCCTCGTCGAGACCCGGTTCGGCCTGCAGCGCATCGTAGAGGGCGGCAATCGTGCCCTCCAGCCCGCCGTGACGGCGCAGCGCCTCCGACAGCCAGCCGCGGCGCCGCGACATCTCTGCCATCAGGTCGGAAAAGCCGCTTTCAATTGCCCGGGCGGTCACCCGTTCCAGCGCCTCGCCCAGGACGCCGCCGGCCAGCGCGGCGCGCAGAACCGTCTCCTGTGCCAGGTCCATGGCCTCCGCCGCCTGCCTTTCATCCATGGCCTCGAAATTGGGGGCGACCCGGGCTTCCAGGGGAAATCGGCCCAGGACCGACTGGCAGAAGGAATGAATGGTGCGGATACGCAGCCCGCCGGGAAGATCCAGCACCTGGGCGAAGAGGCGACGGGCCCTGTTCATCTTCTCCGCCGTGACGGAACCGCCGTCCAGCCGCCGGATCGCGGTCTCAAGCTCCGCATCGCTCAGCCGCGTCCATTGCGACAGTCTGCGGTGAATGCGGTTGGCCATTTCGGAGGCCGCGGCCTTGGTGAAGGTCACGCACAGCAGGCCGTCCGGCTTCGCCCCATCGACCAGCAACGCCAGAACGCGGTCCGTCAGGACCTTGGTCTTGCCGCTGCCCGCGCTGGCGGCGACCCAGACGCTGGCCTTCGGGTCCGCAGCCCGGCGCTGGATCAGGTCCGGGTCGGGCTTCTGTGTGGTGCGCCCGGTCACGCGTCGCCCTCCCCACCTTCCGTGCCCAGCGACCATTCCTTGATCCGGGCCAGATGGGCATAGTCGTTGAAACGTGGTGCCAGCTCCGCCCGTGGGACCGCAGGATAGGGCGTCGTCTCCACCTCATAGGCCTGAATCAGGGCAGTCAGCCTTTCCGCCACCGTATCGGCCAGGGCGTCGGCGTCCAGCTTGCCGTCAGTCTGGATGCTGCCCGGTGGATCGCCGCCGCTCAGCTTCCAATAGGCCAGTTCAACCACCGGGCCCGGCGGCACGCCCGGAAATCCGCCGGCCTTCAGAATTGCGGCTTCCAGCGGCAATTGCGGCGCGGTTAACTCGGCCACCGCCCGCTTGGTCGGAACGAAACCCGTCTTGTAATCCAGAATGGCATAACCGCCGTCGCGGAACCGGTCGATCCGATCCGCCTCCGCCGACAGGGTGAAGCCCCCGCGCGGCGTGGGAATGGTCATCTTGCCCTTGATTTCGGTATGGCTGGCCGTCAAGCGGGTCCGGCGCGCCGCTTCCTGGGCCAGGAACCAGTGCGCGATGCGGACGAAACGCGGCCACCAGAAGGCCTTCACCGCCGGGTTGGCCAGGACCTGGCTGCCGAAGGCCTCTTCCCCGAATTGCAGGAGGCGATCCGCCGCGTCGGGCGGCAGGGCGTCGGGATGGGCGCGGGTGAAGGCGTCCAGCGCCTGATGGATGATGGTCCCCTTGTCCGCTGCGCCCAGATCGGCTTCCAGCGGGTCCAGGGCGCTGAGGCCCAGGACATACTGGGCATAGATCGAATAGGGGTCGCGCATCAGCACTTCGATGCGGGTCGCCGACAGCCGGTCGGGCCGCGTGTCCACCGGGGGTGTCGGGGCCGGACGGGTCAGGGCCGGCAGGCGGTCGCGCCGATCCAGCATGCGCTGCCAGACCAGACGCGCGGTGGAGTGCCCGTTGTTCTTCGGCAGGTGGACATCCAGGCCCAGCCGTTCGGTCAAGGTGGCTAGCCGCTCCAGCCAGCGGGCGGGCACGGTCTGCTGACCGCCGCTCTTTTCCGCCCGCAGCAGAACGACTTCCGGCGCACCGCAGGCCTGGGCGAAATCGTGGGCCGCCAGGCCGATGCGCCGTTCATGGGCCGGCAGCCCGAAATCCCGGCGCATGGCGCGGGACATCCAGGGGTCGTCACCCGGTTCCGGCGGCCAGATACCCTCGTTGAGGCCCGCCAGGACAAACCGGTCGGCATGTTGCAGTCGGGCCTCCAGCGGGCCCAGTATGGCGACGCGCGGATGCGCCCCATGGCGCGGGCGTACCGTCTTGCCCTGCATCAACGCATCAATCAGTGCCACATAATCGCCCGGGCCGACCGGACCCAGCAGCGCACCATGGGGAATCAGGTCCAGGGTGAAATCGGCCAACGCCTCGCCATCATCGTCGCGCCACAGCGAATCCGCGCCGGGACGGTCCTCCCGCGCTGCCAGGTTCTCCGATGCCCGGATATGGGCCTTCAGCACGGAATCGAACGGCGCGCGGCCGGCCTCCAGCAGGTCGGTCAGCGGGCTCAGGGCGGCCTCGATGGCATGGGTCAGGCGCAGCGCATCGTCCAGCACGGCGTCGCCCGGGCCGCGGGGATCCGCACGGCGCGCCTCGATGGCACGGCGCAGTCCTTCGGTCCCGCCGACGGGTTTCGGGCCGCGCAGGCAGGCGATCTCGAGATTGCGCACGGCGCGACGCAGATCGTTCGGGCGCCCGCCCAGCGCCGCCATCGGATGTTTCAGCAATGCCAGCAGCGCGACCGGACTCAGACGCGCGGCCACCGCCTCCGCGGTCAGACGGAAAAACCGCCCGGCTTCGGTCTGGGACAGCGGTCGGCCCGCGGAATCATCGATGCGGATGCCCCACCGGTCCATCTGTGCCGCGACCCGCCGCGCCAGCATCCGGTCCGGCGTGACCAGGGCCGCGGTCTTGCCCGGCGTTTCCAGGACCTCGCGCAGGCATTGCGCGGCCAGTTCCGCCTCGGCCGCGGGAGACGGCGCGGCAAGCCATTCGACGCCTTCGAACCCTCCGGCATCCAGGTCGTCCAGACTGCGCCAGCGTTCGGTCGTCTCGGCCGGGCGCAGTGCCTCGGCGATCAGGCGGGCGCGGGCGATCCGGGGCTCCGCGGGCGGTTCGTCATCGTCCGGCCAGTCGACGACATCGGCACGTCCTGCCCCCAGCTGGTCCAGCAACTGAGCCAGGCCGAATTGCGGATGGGTCGGGTCCTCCCGAACCGCTGGCCAGTCCTCTTCGGCCAGAACCCGGTCCAGGCCCGGCAGAACGACGGTGCCCAAGGGAAGTTGCGATACCGAAACAATCAGCTCCGCCGTGGCGGGGATGGAGCCGGTCGACCCTGCGACGACGATCGGATGCCGTGGCGGTGCCTCGCGCCAGGCCCGCGCCTGGGCTCGCATCAGGCGGCTGCGCCGCTCCGCCGGGTCGATCTCGCCCGATGCCGCCAGATAGGCCGGCCATTCACTGCGCAGAATGTTCAGGAAGACAACGGTCTGGGCCCAGTGCTCGGCATATTCCTCCGGCACAAGCGCTTCCAGATTGTCGAGTGTCAGGCCTTCGGTCTGTACCTGATCCAGCAGGCGCGCCAGTTCCCGGGCCAGCAACAGCGCCTGGTCCGGGCCGATCTCGTCCAGGGCCGGATCGGCCTTGGCCTGGGCGTTGCGCAGCGCCTTCACCAGTTCGGTCAGGCGCAACAGCCGCTCGGTCGTGGAAATGGCGGGCGGCAGGTCCAGCAGATCGGCGATCGCGCCGGATTCGTCCCCGGGGGCGGTCAGGACCAGTTCCTCTTCATCGACCTCGCCGATCGGGCGCATCCGGGGCAGCAGCATGGCCCGGCCGCCGCTTCGGCGCAGAAATGCTTCGCGCAGGGATCGGCACGCCCGGCGTGTCGGCAGCAGTACCAGGATGTCTGACAGGGCAAGCGGGTCCGCCGCCGTCCGGGCCAGCAGCCCCTCGGCCAGCGCATCGACGAAAGGCCGCCAGGTCGGGATCGAGTAGAGGTTGGTCACGGGCACGACACTAACGGCAATTGGCGCGTGCCGCCAAGTGGCGGTTTCGACGTCACCGGGTATTGCTGGCGGTGTGCCCCAGCTCGATCACGGTCTGGGTTTCCGCCAGGGCTTCCGGCGTGCCGACATGATACCATTCGCCGTCATGGACCAGCGCATGAAGCCGCCCGGCCGCCGCGGCCTTGTCGAAGAGCGCGACCAGGGAAAACGCTCCGTCCGGCGCGTCCGCGAACAGGTCCGGCGTCAGAACGGACAGCCCGGCGAAGAGATAGGGCGCGACCTCGTGCTCGACACGGCGCCGGGCGAGACCGGTCGGGTCGAGATGGAAATCCCCGGGCCCGGCATAATCGCCGCCGGCCGTCGCGATCGGATGCAGCAGCAGAAGCGCGTCCATCCGGTCGGGATCGAAGGCGGCGCGCATCCGCTCCGCGGCGGGCCGAGGGCCGTCGAGCCAGACCGTGTCGGCATTGGCCACCATGAACGGTTTGTCGCCCAGCAGCGGCAGGGCATTGGCGACACCGCCGCCGGTGTCGAGAATCTCCGCCTCCGGCGACAGGATGACGTCTTCGCTGGTCTTGAAATGGGCGGTGATCTGATCGCCGAGATAATGGCTGTTCACGACGAAGCGGGTCAGGCCGGCGCTGCGCAGCCGCTCGAAGGTCCAGTCGATCAGCGGTTTGCCGCACAGTCGGACCAGCGGTTTCGGCGTCGTCTCCGTCAGCGGCCGCATCCGTTTGCCGAAGCCGGCGGCCAGCACCATGGCGGTATCGATTTCGGTCATTGACGCGCAACAGCCTCTTTCGCTTCGTCCGACCCGGCCGGGGCCCTGCGCAGGGACGGCGGGAAATTCATGTCATACCATTCCTTCAGATCGCGCAGCAGCGGATGGTTCAATCCGCCTTCCAGCCAGCGCCAGGTGCGCGGGATATGGTGCAGGTATCGAGGCTTCCCGTCGCGCCGGTCCAGCCGGGTGAAGATTCCGATGATCTTGGTCGCGCGCTGGACGCCCAGTACTGCATAGGACAGGGCAAAGGCGTCGCGCGGCATGGCCGGGAAGGCGTTCAGGTAGCGCCGCATCAGACCGTTCGCCAAGGCATGGGGGACGTCGCGGCGGGCATCTTCGAACAGTGAGACCAGATCATAGGTCACCGGGCCGATGACCGCGTCCTGGAAATCCAGCAGGCCGCAGGCCGCCTCGGCCTCGCGGTCGGGCAGGTGGATCAGGTTGTCGACATGATAGTCGCGCAACACCAGGCTCGACGGTACGGCGAAGGCATGATCCAGCGCATTGCGCCAGAGGCCGCGGAACACCGCACGGTCCGGCTCGGGACAGGGAGCGCCCTTGACCGCCGGCCAGTACCAGTCGATCAACAGGTCGGCTTCTTTGGCAAGCAGGTCCCTGGTGTAGTCGGGCACCTGCTCGGCCGGTCTGAAGTCGCGCTGCAACCGGATCAGGGTATCGGTCGCCAATCCGTAGATCTCGTATTCGTCGCCGCCCCGCGCGAGGACGCGGGTATAGGTATCGTCCCCCAGATCCTCCAGCAGCAGGTATCCGTTAACCTCGTCCGTGGCCAGGATTTCCGGGGCGCTGAGCCCCAGGCTGCGCAAAAGTTGCGCTACCGTAACGAAAGGCCGGACATCTTCCTTCTCGGGCGGTGCATCCATCAGGACGGCCTGCTTTCCGTCCCGCTCCACTCTTTCGTAGCGGCGGAAGGACGCATCGTCGGCCAGCAGGCGGCGCGTTGCGCCGGACCAGCCGGCCTCGGCCAGAAAGCGGTCGATATCCGCGCTGCGATCAGTCGGCATCTCGTATCACCTCGTCGATCCGGTTGTGCCATTCCGCCGGGGCGGTGATCCGGGCCTGCCGCCCTTCGCCGTCGTGGACGATCTCGATCCGCAGCGCCTGTGCCGGCAGATCCGTGCCCAGACGGTCCGGCCATTCGATCAGGCTCGCGGCCTCCGCGAAGGCTTCGTCGAGACCCAGTTCGATCGCATCGGCGCGGTCGTCCAGCCGGTAAAGGTCGACATGCCAGATTTCCAGGTCCGCCGCTTCATAGGTCTGCACCAGGGTGAAGGTCGGGCTCGGCACCTCCGCCTCGGGGTCCCCCAGCCGGGCCCGGATGGCGGCGCGGGACAATGCGCTCTTGCCGGCGCCCAGATCGCCGGTCAATGCCACCACGTCCCCGGTCCGCAGCACAAGCCCCAGCGCCGCGCCGAGGCGTGCCGTCGCTGCCGGGTCGGGCAGTAACACGGTCAGGTTCTGATCGGTCGGGGTTGTATCCGGTTCGGATGGCGGCACGGGCGGCTCGAAAATGGCAGTTTTGCGAAGATTTCCGGCATCCGGCGCTTGACGCTCCGGTCCGGTGCCTCTTCATATCACTGCGATTCGACAAACCCAACCGTTCACAATTCCGGGGTGACATCCATGACCGAGACCGCCGCTGCGCCGATCGAAACCGACGTCGTCATCGTCGGGGCCGGCCCCGTGGGCCTGTTCGCGATCTTCGAACTGGGCATGCTGAAAATCCGCGCCCATATCGTGGATTCGCTGGAAGAGGTCGGCGGTCAGTGCACGGCGCTCTATCCTGAGAAGCCGATTTTCGACATTCCGGCCCATCCGCGAATCGACGGGGCGGCGCTGATCGAAAAGCTTGAAGAACAGGCGGCCCCCTTCGATCCGGTCTATCACCTGAATCAGCAGGTGACGGCGCTGGCGCCGCAGCCGGATGGCGGCTTCGTGCTGGAAACCTCAAAGGGTACGGCTTTCCGATGCAAGGCGGTCGTCATCGCCGCGGGCGGCGGGGCCTTCGGACCGAACCGTCCGCCGCTGGACGGGCTGGAGAGCTATGAGGGCAAGTCGGTCTTCTACATGGTCAAGCGGCGCGAGGATTTTCGCGACAAGACGGTCGTCATCGCGGGCGGCGGCGATTCCGCGGTCGATTGGGCAATGTCCCTGCCAGAGGTGGCCAGGAAGGTCTATGTCGTCCATCGCCGGGACAAGTTCCGCGCCGCGCCGGAATCGGTCGACCGGATGATGTCCTGGGCGGAAAAGGGCAAGCTGGAACTGGTCACACCCTGCCAGTTGAGCGGCCTGGAAGGCAGCGACGGGGCGCTTTCCGGCGTGAAGGTGAAGGATTTCGACGGCAACGAGCGCGTACTGGAAGCGGATGTGCTGCTGCCCTTCTTCGGGTTGGCTGCCAAGCTGGGGCCGATCGCGGAATGGGGATTTGCGGTGGACCGGAACACGATTCCGGTGGATCGGGCGACGTGCGAGACGCCGCTGCCGGGCATCTTCGCGATCGGCGACGTGGCGACCTATGACGGCAAGCTGAAGCTGATCCTTCAGGGGTTCTCCGACGCCGCGGCGGCCGCGCACCGAATTCATGGCATCGTCTATCCGGGCGAGGCCCTGCATTTCGAATATTCGACGACCAAGGGGGTCCCCGGCTGACACCCGATCCGGTCAGGCCAGCTCGCTGGCAGCGTCCTCGAAGGCACAGATCAGCGTTACCTCGTCCTCCGCGACATCCAGTGTGCCGCGCTGGGCATGGATCAGGGAGCGGGCAAGGCTGATCCCGATATCGGCGCCGGTCGCCAGGGCATGTTCGACGATATCCAGATCGGGATTTCCCGATGCCCGTCGCGCCCAGGCGGAATCGTCCGCCAGAGTCATCGGCACGGTCAGCCGGATCTGATGGCGTCCGTCTTGCGTGATCAGGGAAATCCCGGCCTCGGGGCCGGTCGGCGCGTGCCGGGCAGCGTCGGCGATCAGGTAACGCAGGGCCTGGAACAGGCGGCGCCTGTCCGCGGAAACCAGACATTCTCCCTGGGGTGGGGTCAGGGTGAGACGCGCGGTCGCCGGCCGATCGGCCATCACGAGAACGCAGACTTCCTGCAGCATGGCCGCCAGATCGATCTTGACGCTTTCCAGTTGCATGAACCCGGCCTGGACCGCCGCCAAGTCCAGAATGTCCCCAATCAGATCCGACAGGTCCGATGCGGCGATCAGGATGTCGTTGACATAGGCCGTCTGCCGCTCCGTCAGCGTTCCGAAATTCTCCAGGCGCAGCAGTTCGGCAAATCCCATGATCGCATTCAGCGGCGTGCGCAATTCGTAGGAGACATTGGACACGAAACGGCTCTTCAAGAGATCCGCATTCTCCAGGGCTCGATTGCGCTCGCGCAGGGCGCGCTCGACCTGGGTCGAATCGGTGATGTCGAGATACAGGACAAGGCACTGCCCGTCAGGCAGGGGAACATAGGCGTAATCCAGCACTCGGCCGTCCAGCAGGGTCATCCGCCCCTGTCGCGCCGCCGGTTCCGAGACCGAGGTGATCAGTCGCCGTCGCAGGGTTTCCCAGTCGCCCTCGTTCCGGATCACACCCTTTGCGAAATTGGCGACTTCGGAAATATGCGGCTCCGTCGCCAGCCAGTCCGGATCCAGATCGAACAGGCTGGCATAGACGTTGTTGAACAGCTTCATCCGACCGTCCCGCCCGAAGACGCAGACCCCTTCGAACAGGGAGTTCAGGGTGGACCTCTGTACGGCCGTCAGGGTGTTGTGCGAACTTTCCAGCGCCAGCCGGTCGGTCACATCCTCGTACTGAAAGATCAGGCCGCCCAGCGGATGCGGCGAGGCGACGGCACGGATCGTTCGGCCGTCCGGAAGGTGAAGCAGGTCCTCCCGTGGCTCGATCAAGGTGGTGAACAACTGCTCCATCTGTCGCTTGAAAGCCGGGAAGTCGGACAGTTCCGGAAGCTGACGGTTCTCGCGCAGCAGTTCCAGCAAGGTGCCGATGATCGGCTGATCGTCCAGCACGTCCGGGGAAAGCTGCCACATACCCGCATAGGGGTCGTTGAAGAATTTCAGCCGACGGTCCGGACCGAAGATCGCAATCGCCGTGGTCAGCTTCTCAAGCACCTGATCCTGAACGGCAATATGTTCCGCCAGGGACATCTGGAGGTTTTCCAGCGCGGTCATGTCCTGGCCGATGCCGGCGACCACGCCCTGGTGCCCGGGAACCGGAGATTCGATGATATCCATGGCGTGGCGGTCGCCGCCCAGGACGATATGGCGGCTCTCGCTCTGCGGCAGGCCCGTTCGCTGCGCCAGCCGTGCCAGGTCGAGCGCCCGGCCCGGTGCGCCGACCGCCCGGGATTTCTCATCGCCCCCGAAAGTATCGCGGAAGGCTTTGTTATGGCCGGCGATCTGCAGGCCGTCGCGGTCGCGCCACCAGATCGGGTGCGGCACGGTATCCAGCACGCCGCGCAGCAACTCCATCTCGTCTTCGCGTTCGGTATACTGTTCCGCCAGCCAGGCCGACGCGCTGTCGTCGCGCAGCCAGATCGCCGTTTCGCCCTCGACGATGCGCCCGCACAGGGTCAGCACCAGCCCGTCCTCGTCCGTGTCCACCGTCATCTCGAACGGGCGCCCGTCGTCCAGCATGGCGGCCAGGGATTCGTCGATCGCTCCGCGGTGGCGGTCGCTGAAACGCGCCAGCAGGTCCGTCAGGTCTACGGGCGCCTCCGCCGGCAGTTTCAGGATTGCCGCCGCCGCCGGGTTGGGACGCCAGCCGTCGGGCCGGCGGCGAATGACGCCATAGGGGGATTCGTTCAACACGGATTGAAACCGGTCGGCGCGTCGCTCCGCCATACGGGCCGCCTGGCGGGCACGCCACCAAAGGACCGCCTGCGCTGCGGCCGCCGCCGCACCGGTCAACGCAACTGCCGGCCATACCATGTCGGGCCAAACCATTTGGACGCACTTCCCCCGAACTGGATCGGGGGCAGTCTAGTGCGGTTCGCCCGCCTGCCGAAAGGGGGCATGAAAAAGGGCGGCGCATCGGCGATGCACCGCCCTGTTTTCTGTCGCTCGGATCCGCTGGATCAGTAGCGGTAGGCGTCCGGCTTGTGCGGGCCTTCGACGGAGACGCCGATATAGGATGCCTGCTTCTCCGACAGTGTCGTCAGCTGCGCGCCGACCTTCTCGAGATGCAGCGCCGCGACCTTCTCGTCGAGATGCTTCGGCAGGACATAGACCTGATTGTCATACTTGTCCGCGTGGTTCCAAAGCTCGATCTGGGCCAGGACCTGGTTCGCGAAGGACGCGCTCATCACGAAGCTGGGGTGGCCGGTGGCGCAACCCAGATTCACCAGGCGACCTTCCGCCAGCAGGATCAACTTCTTGCCGTCGGGGAACTCGATCTGGTCGACCTGCGGCTTGATGTTGTCCCACTTGAAGTTCTTCAGGCCCTCGACCTGAATTTCACTGTCGAAATGGCCGATATTGCAGACGATGGCACGGTCTTTCATGTCGCGCATATGGTCGACCGTGATCACGTCGACATTGCCCGTGGCGGTGACGAAGATGTCGCCGCGCGGGGCCGCGTTTTCCATCGTTACGACTTCATAGCCTTCCATCGCGGCCTGCAGCGCACAGATCGGATCGGCTTCGGTGACCATCACGCGGCAGCCGGCGTTGCGCAGGCTTTCAGCCGAGCCCTTGCCGACATCGCCATAGCCCGCGACGACGGCGACCTTGCCGGCCATCATCACGTCGGTGGCGCGGCGGATCGCATCCACCAGGCTTTCGCGGCAGCCGTACTTGTTGTCGAACTTCGACTTGGTGACGCTGTCGTTCACGTTGATGGCCGGAACCTTCAGCGTGCCCTTCTTCGCCATTTCATACAGGCGGTGGACACCGGTCGTGGTCTCTTCCGACAGACCCTTCACATCGTCCAGCAGCGCCGGGAAGTTCTCATGCATGCGGACGGTCAGGTCGCCGCCGTCATCCAGGATCATGTTCGGAACCCAGCCGTTCGGCCCTTCGATCGTCTTGTCGATGGCCCACCAGAATTCCTCTTCATTCATGCCTTTCCAGGCGAAGACCGGAACACCGGAAGCCGCGATGGCGGCAGCCGCGTGATCCTGGGTCGAGAAGATGTTGCAGGACGACCAGCGGACTTCCGCACCCAGCGCCGTCAGCGTCTCGATCAGGACCGCGGTCTGGATCGTCATGTGCAGGCAGCCGGCGATGCGGGCGCCTTTCAGGGGTTGCGACTTGCCGTACTCGTCGCGCAGCGCCATCAGGCCCGGCATCTCGATTTCGGCCAGTTCAATTTCCTTACGGCCCCAATCGGCCAGCGAGATGTCCTTGACTTTGTAGTCCTCGGCCATGGTCTTCACCCTTTCACGTTTCGGAACGGACACTGGGATGACGCGTCCGCTATTGCGCGGAATCCGCAATCCGCGGGCATATAGCAGCGCAAGTGCAGCCGGGCAAGGCGCGCCGGGCTCGGCAGGCGATTCCCCGCAAACCGGGGCCAGATGGCAAATCTTCGCACCACCCCTAGTATTTAAAGGAAATTTGATGTCGACATACTGGGCAAATCACTACAGAAAGTATGAATAGGAGAGAAAGGGCATATCTTGTCAGTATCTGGTATGCCCATCGAAATAACTGGAACAACGTGAGGCGGACATGAATCGCCTGATCCTCATTTCCGCCGCGACGGCCTCGGCGACCGCGCTGGGCATTGGCGCGGCCACGGCGCGCGACGACGGGTACTACATCGGCATCGGTGCGGGATACAACATTCCGCACGAACAGGATCTGGATGTCCCGAACACCAACCAGTCGATCGAACATTCCGGCGGTCCGGGTGCGCTGGGCACGATCGGGTTCAAATACGAAGAGGGTTGGCGGTCCGAGCTGGAAATCGGCTATCGCACCAGCCAGGTGGAAAACATCAGCGCGGGCAATGCGACGGGTGACGTCGATGCCTGGACGATGATCATCAACGGCCTTTACGACTTCGAAGCCGACGGATTCTCGCCCTATCTCGGGGTCGGGGCCGGGGTGGCCTATCTCAATTACAAGAACGTCTCGCCGGTCACGACCGCCGGCGGAACGTCGTCGATCGACGATTACGCCGATCCGAACCTCGCCTTGCAGGCCATTGCGGGCGTGTCCTTCGACCTGCACGACAATGTCGAACTGACCGGCCAGTACAATTTCCTGGCCGTGCCGGAGGTCGAGGTCAACACGGCGAACGGTGTCCGTTCCCGGTCGGAATACTACAACCACCTCTTCACGGTCGGTCTGCGCTACACCTTCCCGGTCGGAAAGTCGCGTCCCGAACCGGAGCCGGAGCCCGTCCCGATGCAGTCGGCGGTCGAACCCGCGCCAGCGCCTGAACCGGAAATCGCTGCTGCTCCGCCGCCACCGCCTCCACCGCCGCCTCCCCCTCCGCCGCCGGCCCCGCCGCCCGCGCCGGAACCGGAGATCACGCGGAACTTCATCGTCTATTTCGATTGGGACAAGGCGGAACTGACCCCGGCGACGGAAGCGATCCTGCGCCAGGCGGCCGGTTATGCCAGCGAAGGCAAGGTCGCGCGCATCATCCTGACCGGCCACGCAGACACTTCGGGCACCCAGAAATACAATATGGGACTGTCCGAGCGGCGGGCTGACCGGGTCCGGTCCATGCTGGTCGAACTGGGGCTGCCCGCGACGGGCATCGTGACCTTTGCCCGCGGGGAGGAAGAGCCGATGGTCGCCACGGCCGACGGCGTGCGGGAGCCCAAGAACCGACGGGTCGAAATCCTGCTCGAATGATCGGGTTGGTCCCGGAAATTCTCTGTTCGGTATCGCGCATGGCGCTTGACGGGCCACTGGTTCGCGCCGCATGGAAAGCGTCATGGCAATACTCACGGCGCATCGGCTGACCTGTCTGCGCGGCCAGAAACTGGTCTTTGAAGACCTGTCCTTCTCGCTGCATCCCGGCGGTGCCCTCCTCCTGACCGGCCCGAACGGCAGTGGAAAGTCCAGCCTGCTGCGTGTGCTGGCGGGGTTGCTCGAGCCGTTCGATGGCGACCTTCTCCTGGATGGCCGCGCGGCATCGGAAGACCCGGATTCCCATCGGAGCCGAATAGCCTATATCGGCCATGCAGACCCGGTGAAACCGACTCTGACCGTGCGGGAGAGCCTGCGGTTCTGGGCCGATCTTGCCGGGACTGACCGGACTTCCCGGCTGGAAGAGGCCCTGGCGGCGCTCGACCTGACCCATCTGGCCGATACGCGGGGCGCCGTTCTGTCGTCGGGACAACGCCGCCGTCTGTCGCTGGCCCGGCTTCTGGTCACGGATGCGGATGTCTGGTTGCTGGACGAGCCGACCGTCGGACTGGATACCGTGTCGGTCCGCGCCGTGGAGGCACTGGTCGGGGCGCACCGTCGAAAGGGCGGCGCGGTGGTCCTGTCGACGCATATCGAATTCATTCTGCCTGACGGCGAGACCCTCGACCTTGGTGATTATGCGCCGCGCGGCGCGGCGGTGCCGGCATGACGGGATTCCGGGCGGTTCTGGTCCGCGACCTGCTGCTGGCGGTGCGTCAGAGTGCCGATCTGGCGCTGGTTCTGGGTTTCTTCGTCATTGCCGCGTCGCTGTTTCCCTTCGGCGTCGGCCCGGCACCGGAAACCCTGGCCCGGATCGCGCCCGGCGTGATCTGGGTTCTGGCGCTGCTGTCCGTCATGCTGTCGCTGGACCGCCTGTTCCAGCAGGATCTGGCCGATGGCAGCCTGGAACAGATGGCCCTGTCCCCGACGCCCCTGACGCTGGTCGTTCTGGCCAAGACCCTGGCCCACTGGCTGACGACGGGATTGCCGCTGATTGCCGTTGCGCCGTTGATCGGCATCCTGCTCAACCTGCCGCCGCAGGGCTATCCGGTCCTGCTCGCCGGGCTGGCCATCGGCACGCCGAGCCTCAGCCTGATCGGTGCCGTCGGCGCGGCGCTCAGCCTCGGTGCGCGCCGGGCCGGTCTGCTGATCGCCCTGCTGGTCCTGCCCCTCTACATTCCGATCCTGATTTTCGGTGTGACCGCCGTCGACGCGGTTCTGACCAGCGTCTCGCCGCAGCCGCATTTCCTCTATCTCGCGGCGATCCTGGCGGCAGCGATCCCTCTGGCCCCGCTCGCCGCCGCCGCGGCGGTTCGTCACGGGGTCGAGGGATAGCGGGTGCGGCACTGGTCAAAGGCAAATCTTTGAGCCAAATCAACGTGCACGAAACGGCCATAGCGTGTAGGAAATGGCCGGATGACCCCGTCCGGCGGGGTTGAGACAGGCGTGACGGGATCGAACAGGATGCATCGGTTCGCGAATCCGGGCCAGTTCATGCGCGTGGCGGACAGGGCGCTGCCCTGGATCGTCGCCCTGTGCCTGCCTGCGCTGGCCGCCGGGCTGTATTTCGGCCTCTACGCGTCGCCGCCGGATTTCCAGCAGGGCGAAACCGTCCGGATCATGTATATCCATGTTCCCACCGCGTTCCTGGCGCAGGCAGCCTATGTCGTCATGGCGCTGGGCAGTGCCAGTTTCCTGATCTGGAAACACCCGCTGGGCGACCTGCTCGCCCGATCTGCGGCGCCGATCGGCTGTGTCTTCTGCATCATCTGTCTGGTGACGGGATCTCTGTGGGGCCGTCCGACATGGGGCACCTACTGGGTCTGGGACGCCCGCCTGACATCGATGCTGATCCTGCTGTTCCTGTATTTCGGCTATCTGGCATTGGCCAATGCCTTCGACGATCCGGCGCGCGGCGACAAACCGGCGGCGATCCTGGCCCTGGTGGGCGTGGTGAACATTCCGCTGATCAAGTTTTCAGTCTATTTCTTCAATACGCTGCATCAGAAATCGACCCTGGCGGGCGACCTCATGGGTGCCATCTTCGGGGAGCCGGAAGCCGTGGTGCAGGCGGAAAACCTGCCGGCCGATCTGGCGGCGGCGGCGGCGCAGCAGGGCGGCGACCTGCCACCGGAAATGCTGCTGCCGCTGATGTTGATGCTGGCCGGGTTTACCCTGGCCTTCCTTGCGTTGCTGATCCTTCGGCTGCGTGGCGAATTCGCGGTGGTGCGGCTGCGGGCCTTGCGCGCTGGCCTGCGTGCCGAGCTGCGCGGCACTTGAGGCGGATGAAAGACGATGTTCGAGACGCTGTCTGAATTCTGGCAAATGGACGGAACGGGCCTCTATGTTTGGGGGTCCTATGGTGTCTGTTTTGCGCTGATGCTGGGGCTGGCAGTCCAGACCCTGCGCCGTCTGCGGGCGCGGCAGCGCGATCTGGATCTGCTGCAGGGCAGCCGCACGCGGCGCGGTGCACCGGGGGATAGATGAGCGATATCGGTGCAAGACGGCGGTCTCCGGCCGCACAGCGCAAGCGGATGCGCCTGATCCTGGTGATTTGCGGCGTGGCCTTCCTCGGTGCGGCGACCGCCCTGACGCTGACTGCGCTGCAAAGCAACGTGAACCTGTTCTTCGGCCCGACGGAGGTCGTCGAGGGCAAGGTGCCTGAAGGCGCGACCTTCCGGATCGGGGGGCTGGTCGAAATCGGCAGCTGCCGGATCCGCGACGACGGCGTAACCCGGGAATTTGTCGTGACGGATGGCGCCAACAGCGTCACCGTTACCTATCAGGGTCTGCTGCCCAGCTTGTTCCGGGACGGGCAGGGCGTTGTCGCCCTGGGTCAGCTGGACGGCGCCGGCCGGGCGTTTCGGGCGCAGGAGGTTCTGGCCAAACATGACGAGACCTACATGCCGGCCGAAGCTGTCGAGGCGATGAAGCGGGCCGGCACCTGGCAGGAGGGTGAAACCCAGGCCGTGACGTCATCCGATGCGGCGTCGGGCGCCAATCCCTGCAAGGGCTGAGGACAGAGGGGAGCGAGACAGATGATCGCGGAACTGGGCCATTATGTATTGACCCTCGCGCTCGGCGTGGCGCTGATCCAGTCGACTGTTCCGATGCTGGGCGCGGCCCGGGGGGATGGACGCCTGATGGCGGTGGCGGGCCCGGCGTCGCTGGCCCAGTTCGGCCTGCTGCTCTTCGCCTTTCTCGCCCTGATCCATGCCTATGTGACATCCGATTTCTCGGTCCTGAACGTCGTCCAGAACTCCCATTCGCTGAAACCGCTGCTCTACAAGGTGTCCGGAGCCTGGGGAAATCACGAAGGCTCGCTGCTGCTCTGGGTTGCGGTGATGGCGCTGTTCGGGGCGCTGGTCTCAGTCTTCGGCGGCAATCTGCCGCCGGGCCTGAAGGCACGGACCCTGTCGATCCAGGCCCTGATCACGGTCGGTTTCCTGCTGTTCATGCTGCTGACCTCCAACCCGTTCGAACGCATCTTTCCCGCGCCGCTGGAAGGGCGCGACCTAAATCCTCTGCTGCAGGATCCCGGCCTCGCCTTCCACCCGCCGATGCTCTACATCGGCTATGTCGGGCTTTCGATCGTGTTTTCCTTTGCCTGTGCCGCCCTGATCGAAGGCAAGGTCGATGCGGCCTGGGCGCGTTGGGTCCGGCCCTGGACATTGCTGGCCTGGGCCTTCCTGACCGGCGGCATCGCCCTGGGCAGCTGGTGGGCCTATTACGAGCTGGGCTGGGGCGGCTTCTGGTTCTGGGACCCGGTCGAAAATGCAAGTTTCATGCCCTGGCTGGTCGCGACCGCGCTGCTGCATTCGGCCATTGTCGTGGAGAAGCGCGACACGCTGAAGAGCTGGACCATCCTTCTGGCGATCATAGGATTCTCGCTCAGCCTGATCGGCACCTTCCTGGTGCGTTCGGGGGTGCTGACATCGGTTCACGCCTTTGCCAGCGATCCGGAACGCGGCGTCTTCATCCTCGCCCTGCTGGCGGTCGCCATCGGCGGCTCCTTCACGCTCTACGCCTGGCGCGCGCCGATGCTGACGGGCGGCGGCCTGTTCCGCCCGATCAGCCGGGAAGGGGCCCTGGTACTGAACAACCTGCTGCTGACGACGGCGGCCGCGACGGTGCTTCTGGGCACACTCTACCCGCTGTTTCTGGAGCTGGCGACGGATGACAAGATTTCCGTCGGGCCGCCGTTCTTCAACGCGACCTTCGTGCCGATCATGGCGCCGCTCTTCGTGGCGCTGGGCGTCGGGCCCCTGCTGCCCTGGAAGCGGGCGGATCTGGCGCCCGCCCTGAGGATACTTCGCGTCGCCTTCGTCTTCACCGTTGCGGTGACCGTCGTCGCGGGCATCGTGGTCTGGGGTCAGGCGGCAATCGCCCTTCTGGGCCTTGCACTTTCCGCCTGGCTGATCGCCGCCGTGATGACCGAGCTGTACCGGAAATGCCGCCCGACCCGCGCCGTGAAACCGGGGCAGGCCCTGCGCCGCCTGGGCAGCCTGAGCCGGGCCGCATGGGGCATGACCGCGGCCCATCTGGGCGTGGCCGTGGTGATCGCCGGTGCAACCGGTGCGTCGCTCCTGACGCAGGAGAAAATCGAGGCGGTTACCATCGGTCAGACGGTGGAGGTCGGCGGTTTCGATTTCACCCTGACTTCCGTCCGCGATGTGCCGGGACCGAACTACAATGCCGAGCGCGGGACTTTTTCCGTCGTTCCGGCGGGGTCGAAGGGGGCGGAACCGGTCGTTCTGCAATCCGAAAACCGGCAATATGTGTCGAACGGGCAGGTCACGACCGAAGCCGCCATTCGCTCGACCTTCTGGTACGATCTCTATGCGGTCCTGGGCGATCCGGCGGGACAGGGCCGGTTTACCGTGCGGCTCTATTTCAAGCCGCTGGTGCCCTGGCTCTGGATCGGGTCGACACTGATGGTGCTGGGCGGGTTCCTGTCGCTCAGCGACCGACGGCTGCGCGTGGGCGCGCCGAAACGCAGCGCCGCCCCGTCGGACGGCACCGCGCAGCCGGCAGAATGAGGGGTTCGCGATGAGCGATGAGATGAACGTATCGGAAAGCGCGCGCCCGAAACGGCGTTGGTGGCTGGGACTGCTGCCGCTACTGGTCTTTTCAGGCCTGCTGGCGGTCTTTGCCTATCAGCTGATCGGCGGCCGGGATCCCAGCATCGTTCCCTCCGCACTGATCGGCGAGCCGGTCCCGGCGGTAGAACTGCCGCCGCTGAAGGGGGACAAGCCCGGTTTCGGTCCGCAGAATTTCGGCGGGGAACCGATCCTGGTCAATGTCTTCGCCTCCTGGTGCGTACCCTGTCGCGTCGAACATCCGCTGATCACCGCGCTGGCCCGGGACCACGGCGTTCCGGTATATGGCCTGAACAGCAAGGATCGCCGGGATGCGGCGATTGCCTGGCTGGAGGAACTGGGCGATCCCTATGCCCGGATCGGTTATGACCCGGAGGGACGGGCCGGGATCGAATGGGGGGTTTACGGGTATCCGGAAACCTTTCTGATCAGTCCGAAAGGGGAAGTGGTCTACAAATATGTCGGACCGGTCACGCCACGCCTTCTGGAGGAAGAATTCCTGCCCCGGATCAACGCGATGAGGGCTCAATGAAGCGCCGCCACACGCTGATTCTCGCCCTGTCCGGTTTGCTGGCACTTGGCCTGCTGGCCGCAACGCCCGGTACGGCAGTGCTGCCGGACGAGATGCTGGACGATCCGGGGCTGGAAGCACGCGCCAGGGAGATATCGAAGGATATTCGCTGCCTGGTCTGCCAGAACGAGTCGATCGACGATTCCAATGCCGATCTGGCGCGCGATCTGCGCATCATCGTGCGTGAGCGGCTGGTCGCCGGCGACAGCAATGCCGAGGTCAAACAGTATCTGGTCGACCGTTACGGCGAATATGTGCTGCTGACCCCGCCGCTCAAGCTTGGGACCGTGTTGCTCTGGGGCGGGCCCTTCCTGTTCGTGGCGATTGGCGCGGTCGCGGTGCTGGTCTGGTTCCGCGGTCGAACGCCAGTTGCACCGGCCGGCGCGGATACCGCCCGGGCGGGTGGCTTGAGCGCGGAAGAGCGCCGACGGATCGATGCGCTTCTGGCCGATGACGACGAGACCGGGGGAACGCGGGCATGATCTTCTGGGTTTTTGCCGCCCTGGCCACCTGTGCGGCCGGATACGCGATTCTGCGCCCGCTGCTGCGCGACCTCCCTCAGGATACGGAGGCCGATGCCGCCGCCTATGATGTGACCGTCTACAAATCCCAATTGCGGGAGATCGAGCGCGATTTGGAGCGCGGCCGGATCACTGCCGAGGAAGCCGAGGCCAGCCGGGTCGAGATCGGCCGGCGGCTGCTGGCGGCGGATAAACGCGCCGGCTCCGGCGCGACTGCGGCCAAGGCCACCGGGTCCGGTGTCCAGACGGTCGCGGCCGCGCTGATCGCGGGCGCGCTTGCGCTGACGGTGCTGCTGTATCTGCGCAATGGCGATCCGGCCAATCCGGACATGCCGCTCGCCCTGCGCCAGGCCGAACGGCAACTGGCCCAGTCGGTGCCCGGACGGGACAACGCCATGACGGGTGTACAGGCCGGGCAGGCGGAAACCGAAGCCGGCAGCCTGGACGAAATGGCGGCGCGGCTGACGGAACGCCTGGAATCCGGCGACGGAGCGCCGGAGGACTGGTCGCTTCTGGGCCGAACGGAGATGATGCGCGGCAACTACGCCAGGGCCGCTGCCGCCTATCAGGAGGCGTTGAAGAGTTTCCCGGACGATGCCGCGCTGAACTCCGCCTATGGCGAGGCGCTGGTTTTCTGGTCCGATGGCGATGTCAGCGATACCGCCGCGAAGACCTTCTACAAGGTGCTGGACCTGACGCCGGACGATCCGCGGGCGCATTTCTATGTCGGCGAATATGACCGTCAGCAGGGCCGGTTGAAGGATGCGTTGAACCGCTGGGTCGGCCTATTGAACCGTGCCGGGCCGGATGCGACCTGGGCCGGCGTCGTGCGTCAGCGCGCCGAGGAACTGGCGGCCGACATGGGGGTGGACCTGGAAGAGCTGCTGCTGGCGGGCGCGGCGACCAATCCGTCCCTGGCCGATACGGTTGCCCGTAACTCCGGGGGACCGACCCCGGAGGACATGGCGGCCGCGGCCGACATGACCGAGGGCGAACGCCGGGAGATGATCCAGGGCATGGTCGATGGCCTGGCTGTACGGCTGGCGGATGATCCATCCGACTTCGACGGCTGGCTGCGCCTCGTGCGGTCGCGCGTCGTACTGGGGGATCGCGACGGGGCGCAGGAGGCCCTGAACCAGGCGGCGAGGACGTTTGCCGCGGCTCCCTTCCCGATGCGTCAACTGATGGCGCTGGCGGATGAGCTGGGCCTTGAGGCGCCGAGCACCGCGCGAGCGTCCGGTTCGGAACCCCGCGGGCCGAGCGCGGACGATATTGCCGCTGCCGAGGAAATGTCCGCGGAGGACCGGCGTGCGATGATCGAAGGCATGGTCGGCAGTCTGGCCGCGCGTCTGGAGGACAACCCGGACGACCTGCAGGGCTGGATCATGTTGGGGCGGTCCTACACGGTGCTTGGACGGCTGGACGAGGCCGGTGCCGCGCTGTCGCGGGCGTCGGAACTGGCGCCCAACGATACCGATATCCTGATCGACCGGGCCCGGATCCTGCGGGCCCAGGCCGGTGAGCAGCAGACCCCGGAAAGCGTCGCCCTGATGCGGCGTGTCGAGCGCCTCGCCCCCGGCAATATCGAGGCCCTCTGGTTCCTCGGGCTGAATGACTATCGTAGCGGGAATATGGACGACGCACGCAGCTATTTCGCGCGTGCCCTGGCGGCGCTGCCGCCGGAATCGGCTGAACGCGCATCTTTAGAAGCAGAAATTAACCGATTGTTTGCAGAAACTGTCGGAAACTAGTTTTCCAAATCGCCTGTTCGTGTATGGAAGGGGTGTTTCGCCCTTCAGACACAAATGCATGTGCGCGGTGTTCAGTACCGGTGCGAGGTGTAGATTACATGGCCAAAGGTAAGTTGTTCCGTATCGAGCAGTCCCGTGTTCCCGTCGGCAAATCGGTAAAGTCCGGCGATGCGCCGGTCAACGGCCGGGAGCTCGAAGAGATTCGGGAATCGATCGAGGCATTGCGCAAGGATGTCCAGTCGCTGAGTGTTGGCGAGAAGGCCAAGCCGGCGACCCCGGCCGGCGTCGACGCAGAAACGTTCAAGCAGCAGATCGTCGAAGCGGAGCGCCTGAAGTTCGACCTCCAGGAACTGTCCGACGCGATTGAGCGGACCAAGCAGGAAATTGCCACGCTGCGCAGCGCCGATCCGACCAACGACAAGATCGCGACGGCATCCGAGGCGCTGCGGGCGGTCGTCGGCGATACGGAATATGCCACCAACGGCATCATCAACGCCGCGGAAGCGATCGAGGATGTCGCCGGCCGCCTGCGGGCCGAATTGAGCGCCGATTCCCAGACCCAGGTCGATGAATTGTTCGAGCACGCGACCGCGATCTTCGAAGCCTGCAACTTCCAGGACATTACCGGGCAGCGCATCACCAAGGTCGTGAACACCATGGAATTCATCGATGAGCGCGTGCGCAAGATGATGGATATCTGGGGCGGCGACAGCGCCTTCGCCAGCGTGATGCGTGGCGAGGAGAAGGCACCGCCGAAAGCCGGCGAGGAGTTGCACGGCCCGGCCATGGAAGGCGATGGGTCGATCAGCCAGGACGAAATCGACGCCCTGTTCGACTGACCGGTCTGCCCGGCGGCGCTATTGCGTGGCTGCGGGACAGGCGCGGCCCAGATGGGTCGCCTCGATCACGGTTCCCTGCTGGCAGAAGGACATCTGCGCCACCGGCCCGCAGACGCAGACCTGCTCCCCCAGTCGATATCCGGTCATGTCCGAATAGAAACTGAAAAGGCGATCTTCTCCGTCCCGCAGCGCCTGGCAGGTTGCGCCCTCATCGGTCAGCACACCGACGACACATCCTTCCGGCACCGGGGCCGGCACGGATTCGCAGGCCGCCGGGATCAGCGCGGCCGTGAGGATCGTGGCGATCCCAAGCCTACGACAGGCTGTCCCGACCGATGGCGATGAATTTCTCACGACGGGTCTTGAGCAGTTCGTCGACCGATTTCGCAGTCAGGCCGTCCAGCGCGGCTTCGAACGCCTCGCCGACGGCTTCGATGGTCGCGGCCTTGTCGCGATGGGCACCGCCCAGGGGTTCCGGCACAATCGTGTCGATGCCCCCCAGTTCCAGCAGATCCTGTGCTGTCATGCGCAGGGATTCCGCCAGTTTCGGCGTTTCCGCGACGACCTTCTCGGACCCGTCCTTCTTCCACAGGATGGTCGAGCAGCCCTCCGGAGAAATCACCGAATAGACCGAATGCTCCAGCATCATGACATTGTCCGCGGCGGCAATCGCAATGGCTCCGCCGGACCCGCCCTCGCCGATCACCAGCGAGACCAGCGGCGTCTTGAGCTTCAGGCAGGTCTCGATGGACCGGGCAATGGCCTCGGCCTGGCCGCGGGCTTCGGCGTCGACACCGGGATAGGCGCCGGGCGTGTCGACCAGCGTCAGGACCGGCAGATGAAAGCGTTCGGCCAGTTCCATCAGCCGGATCGCCTTTCGGTAGCCCTCGGGGCGCGCCATGCCGAAATTATGCTTCACCCGGCTGGAGGTGTCGGCGCCCTTCTCATGGCCCAGAACAACCACGGAGCGACCGCGGAACCGCCCGATCCCGCCCTGAATCGCCTTGTCGTCGGCAAAGGCGCGATCCCCGGCCAGCGGCACGTAACCCTCGATCAGGCCGGCGACATAGTCGGAAAAATGCGGCCGGTCCGCGTGGCGGGCCACCTGCACCTTCTGCCATGGCGACAGCTTCTGATAGGTTGCGCGCAACAGCTTGTCCGACTTGGCCTGCAGGCGCGCGACCTCGTCCGCGATGTTGACACCGCCATCATCGGTCAGATGGCGCAGTTCCTCGATCTTGCCTTCGAGATCGGCGATCGGCTGTTCGAAATCCAGATAGTTCCGCATGGCGCGGGCCACTCGCCCCCATTTGTTTTCGCTCGCCGGGTTCACTAGCACACGCATGCCGCATTGCAAATCTCCGCTGTGCCGCTTCCCAAGTCCGTCGGGTCTGTTCTAAGCTTGCCGGACGGACACGGCGCACGCCGGGGGGCGGATGCAGAACAGTCGCGACACACATCAGGAAACCGGCCCGGAAGAGCCGAAGAAAGGCACGGGATTCGGTCCTGTCGGGCTGATCTGGCCAATTGCGCTGGCGCTGATTTTCATCGTTGCGGCGCTCGACGCCGGTTCGGTCGCGCTTGCCCTCGACCTGGAACCGGACGGGCCGGAGGCGGCGTGGCTGGCAAAGGGACTGACCGCGCTTTTCTGGCTGGCCGCCGCTTTCGCGGTGCAGCGCTGGTTGCGGGTCCTGCTGTGGACCGGGATCGTGGAGGCCCGGTCCGGCGTTCCGGCCCCGGGGCTGTTGATCGACATGACGGCGGCCCTGATCTACATCGCCGCGCTGATCATCGTCCTCAGCTTCGTCTTCGATCTGCCGGTGACCGGGCTGCTGACGACGTCGTCCATTGTCATCGCGGTCATCGGCTTCGCGCTGCGCAACATGATCTCGGACCTGTTCACCGGCATCGCGCTGGGTGTGGAGCGACCGTTCAGCATCGGTGACTGGGTCGAACTGAACGACGGCACGGTCGGACGGGTGACGACGATGAACTGGCGGGCGACCCGTCTGCTGACCAAGGAGGAAACTACGGTCATCATCTCGAACTCCGAACTGGCGACCGGGCGGTTCAAGAATTACAGCACGCCGGAACGCTTCTTCCGCGACGAGATCGAGATTCAGTTGGATTATACGGTCACGGCGTGGCGCGCGGAGCGTCTTCTGAAATCGGCGATCTGGTCGGTGCCCGAAGTCGTGGAGGTTCCGCGGGAATCCGAAATCCGCATCAAGGAATTCACCGAAAGCGGCACCGTCTGGCAGGTGCGTTTCTGGATTCCGGATTACGGCAGCCTGCACCGGCTGCGCTATGAGGTTCAGCGCGCGATCCTGCGCAACATGCATTTCTCCGGCGTCCATGTCCCGGCCCAGCGCATCGAATGGCGCAGCTTGCCGCGAGAGGTGCCCCAACGCGACATCGACTTCCTGCACGCCATCGATCTGTTGGCGCCGCTGACGGATGAGGAAGTCATGGTGATCAACGACCAGATGACTCAGCATCTGTTCAAGCGCGGTGTGCCGGTGGTCTCCCAGGGCGAGGCCGGGCATTCGCTCTTCGTCGTCAAGGAAGGCATGCTGTCGGTCTTCGTCGCCGGCGCGGATGGGCGCGAAACCCGGGTCGGGTCGCTGACACCGGGCGCCTTCTTCGGTGAATTGTCGCTGCTGACCGGGGCGCCACGCGGGGCCACCGTCGTGCCGGAGGTCGATTCGATAGGCTTCGAGATCACGAAGGACACGCTGGCGCCGATTCTGCAGCGCCGCCCCGAACTGGCGGAACACCTGTCGGAAACGCTGGCGGAGCGCCAAATGCGCACCCGGGAGGCCTTTGCCGCCCTGGATGCCGAAACCGGGATCGAGCGTCGGGCCTCCCTGACCGAGGAATTCCTGAAAGGCATCAAGAAGTTCTTTGGAATCTGAGCGCCTTTACCGCGCCTGCCAGAGCCGGGCTGCCATGCGATGCAGGTCTTCCGGCGCGTCCTGGCCGGGCATGACGCTGTCTTCCAGGACATCGCGCAGGGCGCGTCCTTCGACCAAGTCCAGAAGCGCGTCGGCCGATCCGTCTTCGGACAGATCCAGGGTCTTGGCCAGCGCGTCGGTAAATCGCCGGCGGTTCCTGGAAAAGGCTGTGCCGATTTCCGGATCGCGGAGAGATTCAGCCATGATTTCCGCCGTAAGCGCCGCCGTCTCCCGGGTCGCTACACTGCGATAGAATGCGTCCACGAAACGGGGCCGCGCGGCCTCAGGGCCGGTCGCCTCGCGCAGCGCCGCGATGAGGTCGTCCTGCTCGCCGGATTCCAGGGTCGCCGCCGCCAGGATCAGGTCACGCTTTCCGGCAAAGTGGTTATAGGCATTGCCGAGGCTGACGCCCGCTTCCCGCGCGATATCCCGCATCGATGTCTGATGAAACCCCTTGCGCATGAAGAGCGATAGGGCGGAGTCGAGGATTCTTTGACGATGGATCTCGCCCTTGCTGCTGGTCCGGAGTTCCGGGGCTTGGCCTTGCCGGTCAGTATCCACTTGAAAAGCACCTTCCGTTTGTCGATATAATGAACGAACGTTCATTCACTTCAATATTGAACTCTACAGACAGGGGTCACGGTATGGAAACCGAAATTGAAACCCGTCTCCAGGCGGTTGGCGGTCTGCTGCTGTCGATTGAGGCAATCGGGCTGGTCTTCATCGCTCTGGCAGTTCTCGAAACCGTCTGGGACGTCTGGCGCAAACAGCGCCTTTCCCTCGGGCAGACCCTGGCCAACAGCCTGATTGCCGTGGGCAACGCCGTATTGGAGCGCACCCTGTTCGGGGCCGTGTTCGTGATCGCCCTTTTCGTCTGCGAACCCCTCGCCCCGGTCGACATTCCGATGACATGGTGGAGTTGGATTGCCGCGATCCTGGCCGCGGATCTGACCTATTACGCCATGCATCGCTGCGAACATAAGGCCCGGATCCTCTGGGCGTATCACAGCGTCCACCACTCCTCCCCGGAATTCAACCTGACCACCGCCTTCCGCCTGTCCTGGGTGGAGGGGCTGTTTGAATGGCTGTTCTTTCTGCCGATGATCCTGATCGGTTTCGACCCTGTCCAGACGATCGGGGCGCTGGTGGTCGTTGTCGGCTATCAGACATGGATTCACACGGAAAAGATCGGCTGGCTCGGTCCGCTGGAAGGCATTCTGAACACCCCCTCCGCCCATCGGGTGCACCACACCGCCCGGCCGTCGCGCCTGGATCGCAATTTCGGCGGCATTCTGATGATCTGGGATCGGCTGTTCGGGACCTATCTGAATGACCGGGCACCGGAACGATATGGCCTGACCGACCCGGTGGAGACCGCGAATCCGATTCGCATCAACTTCGCGGAATATGCGGCAATTCTGCGCGACATGATGCGCGAAGGCTCGATGAAAGCCGCCTTGCGCCACCTGCATGCGATGGATGGGCCGGTCCGTGACGGGAAGGCGCCGGACGTCCGACCGCCGTCCGGGACCAGATAGCAAACCGGGTCCTGGACTGTACAGCGGTCAGCGCCGGGCCCGGACAGGTTCCAGTTTCGAGCTCTTGCGTCGGCCGCGCGGCAGGTTCGTTTCGTCTTCGAAAAGATCGGCAAGCTGTTCCATCATGGTGCCGCCCAGCTGGTCCACATCGACAATGGTAACGGCCCTGCGGTAATAGCGCGTCACGTCATGGCCGATGCCGATGGCGACCACCTCGACCGGCGATTTGGTCTCGATATAGTCGATCACGTCGCGCAGATGGCGTTCCAGGTAATTCCCCGGATTAACCGACAGCGTGGAATCGTCGACCGGCGCACCGTCGGAAATCACCATCAGAATTCGGCGCTCCTCCGGCCGTCCGAGCAGCCGCTGATGCGCCCACATCAGCGCCTCACCGTCGATGTTCTCCTTGAGCAGCCCTTCGCGCAGCATCAGGCCCAGATTGCGCCGCGCCCGCCGATAGGGCAGATCCGCCGGCTTGTAGACAATGTGGCGCAGATCGTTCAGGCGGCCCGGATTGGCGGGCTTGCCGTCCGCCAGCCAGCGCTCGCGAGCCTGTCCGCCCTTCCACGCCCGGGTCGTGAAGCCCAGAATCTCCACCCGCACACCGCAGCGCTCCAACGTCCGCGCCAGGATGTCCGCGGACATGGCGGCGATGGAAATCGGCCGACCGCGCATCGATCCGGAATTGTCGATCAGCAGGGTGACGACCGTATCCCGGAACTGCGTGTCCTGTTCCAGTTTGAAGGACAGCGGGTGGGTCGGGTTGGTCACGACGCGGTCGATCCGCGCCGTATCCAGGATGCCTTCCTCCAGGTCGAACTCCCAGGAGCGCTGCTGCTGCGCCATCAGGCGACGCTGCAGCCGGTTGGCCAGCTTGCCGATTATGCCCTGGATATGGGTCAGCTGCTGATCCAGCATGGTGCGCAACCGGGTCAGTTCCTCGGCATCGCACAGATCCTCGGCACCAACCACCTCGTCGAAGCTTTCGACATAGGCCTTGTAGAATTTTTCCTTCGGGACATTCGACAGGTCGTTTTCCGGACGCCAGCGCTTGCCGGAATCGCCCGGCTGTTCGGCACCGGGCGCCTGCATCATTTCGCCAGTCATGTCCTCGTCGGCAAAATCGCCCTGATCGTCGTCCTCGCCTTCGCCCATGGCGGTGTCGGAGGCCCCTTCCGCCTGGGCGGCGTTGTCCTCGCCGCCCTGCTCCTCGTTCTGCCCTTGGGCCTGATTGTCGGACTGTTCCTGATCGTCGTCGCTCTCGCCGTCCTCCGCGCTTTCCGGCGCGTCCTCATTGCCTAGATCGATATCCATCGCCCGGATCAGACGCCGGGCGGCCTCGCCATAGGCATCCTGATCGTCCAGCAGCGGCGCAAGCTCGCGCAGGGCTTCCGAGATCTTCGGCGCAATCTGGCTGCGCCATTGTTCCACGGCGTTGCGCGCCGAGGCCGGCGGGGCCTCGCCCGTCAGATGCTCGCGCGCCAGCAGGCGCACCACTTCCGGCAGGGCACTTTCGGTCTTGTCCTCGATGCGGTGAAAACCCATGCGCCGGTATCGCTGTTCCAGCGCAGCGGCCATGTTGGCCCGAAGCCCGGCCCGGTCCTTGCCGCCGACGGCTTCGATCCGCGCGGACTCCAGGGCGTCGAACAGCATCGGCGCGACATCGCCGGCCGGACGGTGAGCTGCGTGCTTCTTGGCGTCATGGTGGCGCAGGCGGCACGCCAGCTGATCGCCTTCCCCGCGGACCTGCGCAACCTCTTCCGCCGGCAGATGGCGCGCCGGGAAGGGCAGGCGGGCGCGCTCGCCGGTCATGTGCGCCGGGTCCGCGCCATAGGCGACCTCGATCTCCGGGCGTTTGGCGACGGCCCGGAAACACGCAGCATTGGCCCGCTTGAACGCTTCCAGCGGCCCTTCCCGATCGGCTGAGGACATGGCCCTGCCTCCGGTCAGTGGACCTGGATCGCGGCGGTCGAGTCCGGCAGTTCCTCGCCGAAGCAGCGCTGGTAATACTCCGCGATGGCGGGGCGCTCGGTCTCGTCGCACTTGTTCAGGAATGTGACCCGGAAGGCGAAGCCGACATCGTTGAAGATGCGGGCGTTCTCGGCCCAGGTCAGCACGGTGCGCGGGCTCATGACGGTCGAGATGTCGCCCCCGATGAACCCGGTCCGCGTCATGTCGGCGCAATGCACCATGGCGGATACCACGTCGCGCTTGTCGTCCGTGTCGAAATCCGGGCATTTGGCCAGGACGATGCGGACTTCCTCGTCATGCGGCAGGTAGTTCAGCGTGGTGACGATCGACCAGCGGTCCATCTGACCCTGGTTGATCTGCTGCGTGCCGTGATACAGGCCCGACGTATCGCCCAGTCCGACCGTGTTGGCAGTCGCGAACAGGCGGAAGAACTTGTGCGGACGGATGACCTTGGACTGGTCCAGCAGGGTCAGCTTGCCTTCGATCTCCAGCACGCGCTGGATCACGAACATGACATCCGGCCGGCCGGCATCGTATTCATCGAAACAGATCGCAACCGGATTCTGCAGCGCCCAGGGCAGGATGCCCTCGCGGAATTCGGTGACCTGCATGCCGTCCTTCAGGACGATGGCGTCCTTCCCGACAAGGTCGATACGGCTGATATGGCTGTCCAGGTTGACGCGGACGCAGGGCCAGTTCAGGCGCGCTGCGACCTGTTCGATATGGGTCGATTTCCCGGTGCCGTGATAGCCCTGGATCATGACGCGGCGGTTATGGGCAAAACCCGCCAGAATCGCCATGGTGGTCTCGCGGTCGAAGACATAGGTGTCGTCGACATCCGGCACGTGCTCGGTGCGGTTGGAGAAACCGGGAACTTTCATATCGCTGTCCAGACCGAAAGTCTGGCGCACGGAAACTTCGATATCCGGCGCGTCGAGGGCGTCGACTCCCTGTCCGGCGGCACTGTTCTTCGTCATGTCAGGCTGGCTTTCGTACGTTCGGGTTACTCGTTCGGCATCGCTCTTTGGTCAGGATGTCCCGGCTCTGGACGTGAAGTTAGCGCGCAACGTCGCATAAGCCAGGTTGATCCGCTTCAGCCGCTCCTCCGCCTCGGAATCGCCCCCGTTAACATCCGGATGAAGAAGCTTGGCCAATTCCTTATAGCGCGCCTTTAGACCGGTCAAGGTAAGCGGCGGCGCAAGGTCCAGCGCGCGCATGGCCCAGACTTCGGTACCGATCGGACTGTCGTCGGGCGGCGGCTCAGCCGTGTGTTGTTCGTCGTCGGAAAAGAAGCCGGTGCCGTCCTTCATCTTGAACTCGCCGCCCTGGCCGGCCATGCGCTGCATGCCCAGGGGCCAGGTCGGACGGCCCCAGACCGTGTCCTGCCGGATGATCCGGTCGATATCGGCCTGCCCCAGCCCGCGGCAATAATCCCAGGCCGCGTTGTATTCGCGGGCGTGCTGCTTGCAGAACCAGAAATAGTCGCGCAGCCGGTCGCGGGATTTCGGCGCCGGATGCAGACCTTCCTCCAGACACTCGGGATGAGCGCAGATCCGCGGCGCGGCTGCGTGGTCCCTCGGGTCTCTGGTGGCGGTGCGTCCCATTGCGGTCCGGTCATTGTCAAACGGTGTGCGGCTACCCACTATGGGGATGACATCGGGCCCGGACAAGGATCACGGGCCGCCCACCTGCGAAAGGCTGTTGAAACTATGATGACGGATGTCGAACGCGAGATGGAACGCAAGCTGCGCGCGGCTTTCGACCCGACTGCGCTGGTGATCGAGAACGATTCCCACCGCCATGCGGGCCATGCCGGATCGCCCGGCACCGGCACCTCGCATTTCACCGTCGTCATGGCATCGGAGGCGTTTCGCGGCACCACCCGCGTCGACCGGCAGCGCAAGGTCTACGCCGTTCTGGCCGATGAACTGGCCGGGCCGGTCCATGCCCTGGCCCTGAAACTGTCGGTACCCGGGGAATAGACGCCTCAATTGCCCTCGTAATACTGCGGCCAGACCTCTTTCACGATCGGGCCGTCGGCGCGCATGGCGTGGCAGGCGTCGATATGGCCGGGACGCTTGTCCGGGCTGGTCGGCTCTTCCTCCACCGGCAGGCCGAAATCCCGGCGCGCCTTGTTTCGCGACGCATAGGCGGTCTGATAGCAGACCGTTGCCATTGGATAGAGCATTTCCGTCAGATGCGTGCAGCCGGACTTGCCGCCCAGCCGCTTCTTGACCTCGCGATGAAAGCCCGGGCCGATGCGCAGGCCGATCAGCTGCTCGTAGGACGGCGTGATGGCGTGGCAGACGTCGTAAGGGCTGGATTCCGTGGCGGCCTCCGCGCCGTGGATCAGCATCGTGTCGTCGATGGTAATGCGCAGCCACATGTCGTGCACCGGCTCGCCGACCGCGACCTCTCCGCGATGGCTGTTTTCGAACGGGTAGGTCTTCGTGTCGCGCATGTGACCCTCGATATCCCACAGGCCATCGGCGCGAAAATAGCCCCGTACCTGAATGTCGCGGGTATGATAGTGGCGGCGTTCGACTCCATGGTCGCTCAACGGCATGCGGCTGTCCTCACTTATTCGTCGTCGCCCGGTTCCGGATCCCGCGGCGGCGTCACACGCAGGGATGTGATCTGGTTGCGCTGCCGGCGCAAGACCTCAAAGCGGAACCCGTGGAACAGGAATGTTTGCCCCGGTTCCGGAATGAGCCGTGCCTCGTGCAGGACGAGCCCCGCAACGGTGGCGGCATTTTCGTCGGGAAGTGCCCATTCCAGATCCCGCGCCAAGGCACGCAACGTGACATCGCCGTCGACGACGAAGCTGCCGTCCTGCTGCGGCTTGACGCCGGGCACGGCGATATCGGTCTCGTCGTCGATATTGCCGACGATCTCCTCCAGAATGTCCTCCAGCGTGACGATGCCCATGAAGGCGCCGTATTCGTCGACGACGATGGCGAAATGCTCGCGCCGCTCGCGGAAGGCCTGAAGCTGGTCCAGCAGCGTGGTTGAATCCGGGATGAACCAGGGCGGCGTCGCCAGGGCGGCCAGGTCCAGATCGTCCAGCTTGCCGCCGCGCGCATGGATTTCGCGCAGCAGCGCCTTAGCGTGCAGCACGCCGGCAATGTCGTCGGGATCGCCGCGATAGACCGGAATGCGCGTATAGGGACTGCCCAGCACCTGCTCGACGCAGTCGGCCACCGGATCGTCGAGATCGATCATCGCGACCTGCCGGCGATGGGTCATGATGTCGCTGACCTCGACATCGTCGAGATCGAGGATCGAGCGCAGCATCTCCCGCTCGTGGCGGATATCGGGATCCTCGCCTTCATGCAGATCGATGGCGCCGCGCAACTCTTCCTCATGCTGCTCGACACTGATCGAGGTCGACAGGTCGACACCGAAGGGGCGCAGCGTGGCGCGCACCACGACCTGCACGGCTGAGGTGATCGGCGCGAAGATGACGACGATCCAACGCATGATCGGCGCGACGATCAGCGCGACGGTATCGGCATGGACCAGCGAATAGGTCTTCGGCAGCACCTCCGCGAAGATCAGCACCAGCAGGGTCATGACGATGGTCGCGTAGGCGACACCGGCCTCTCCGAACAGGCTGACCAGGACGGAGGTCGCCAAGGCGGAGGCCAGGATGTTGACCATGTTGTTGCCGAGCAGGATCGCCCCGATCAGCCGGTCCTTGCGTTCCAGCAGGCGCAGCACGGTCGTGGCGCGCCTCTCCCCGTTCTTGGCCTGCTGATGCATGCGCGATCGCGACGTCGCGGTCAGCGCGGTCTCCGACCCGGAAAAGAAGAAGGACAGGACAAGCAGCAGGAAAATCGCGCCGATTGCGTAATATTCGGACTCGCTCATGCCGCGATCGCCTCTTCCAGAACGGCCGTCAGGTCGGCGGGGTCGACGTCCTGGGTCTGAAAGGCCTCTCCGATGCCGCGGGCCAGGATGAAGGTGAGTTTGCCGTCCTTGACCTTCTTGTCCGTGGCCATGCGGCTGACCAGGTCCCGGGCACTCCAGGCCACGCCGGGGACGGAGCCGGGACCGGTCGGCAGGCCCAGTTCCGCCAGATGGCGGGCGAATCGGGCGGCCTCCTGGCCATCGCACAAGCCCAGACGCGCGGACAGGTCAAAGGCCAGGACCATGCCGATCGACACTCCCTCGCCATGCAGCAGGCGACTGCCGTAGCCGGTGGCCGATTCCAGCGCATGGCCGAATGTATGGCCGAAATTCAGCAACGCCCGACGGCCGGCCTCCCGTTCATCCTCGGCGACGATGCGGGCCTTGGCCTCGCAGCTTACCTTGACCGCGTGGATGCGGGCCGCAACGTCCCCATCCAGCAGGTCCGCGCCATGGGTCTCCAGCCATTCGAAAAAGGCGAAATCGTCGATCGCGCCGTACTTCACCACTTCGGCATAGCCTGCGCGCAATTCCCGGATCGTCAGCGTATCCAGGACCGTCGTATCGGCCAGGACCAGGCGCGGCTGATGAAATGCGCCGACCAGATTCTTGCCGGCCGCGACATTGATTCCCGTCTTGCCGCCAACCGAACTGTCAACCTGGGCCAGAAGCGTGGTGGGAATCTGGATGAAGTCGATCCCGCGCATGGCAACGGCGGCGGCGAAACCGACCAGATCCCCGATCACACCGCCGCCCAGGGCGGTCAGGGTCGATCCACGCTCGATCCCGATGGCGAAGATCCGGTCCAGCAGCCCGGCAAGCTGGTCCATGCTCTTGGTGCCCTCGCCCGGCGGCAGCACAATCGTCTCATGGCCGATCCCGGCATTGTCCAACGAGACGGTGAGCGTTTCCAGATGCAGGCCGGCAACGGTTTCGTCGGTCACGATGATGGTATGCCTGCGGCGCAGCAGCGGCGCCATCAGCGCCCCGGCCTCGGCCAGAACTGTTGGGCCGATATGAATATCGTAGGAGCGATCGCCCAGGGCGACAGGCACGGTGGCGCGGGTCATTGCGGTTGGCTTTCCAGGTGATCGGCGACGGCGTGAAGGACCCTGTCCGCGGTTTCCTCCTTCGGCGCGCGGTCGGACAGGACGGTCAGATCGGCCTCGGCATAGACCGGATAGCGATCTTCCATCAGGCGGCGCAGAGTGCCCTTCGGGTCTTCGGTGCGCAACAGCGGTCGGTGGCTGCGGCGGCTGACCCGTTCCCACAGCACGTCGAACTCGGCATTCAGCCAGACGGTCAGTGTGCGATCCTTCATCATCGCCCGCGTCTCGGGGTCCATGAAGGCGCCGCCGCCGGTCGCCAGAATGCAGGGGCCACCCTCCAGCAGCCGCGCGATCACACGGCGCTCACCGGCCCGGAAATACTCCTCGCCGTACTGCTTGAAGATTTCCGCGATCGTGCAGTCGGCCGCGCGTTCGATTTCGTGATCGGCATCGTAGAACGGCAATTTCAGGCGCTGGGCCAATTGCCGGCCGATCGCCGATTTCCCTGCACCCATCATGCCCACCAGTACGATCGTGCGGTCGATCGGACCCGGCGCAGCAGAAGTTCCTTTTGCCATACCGTGTTTCATGGGGCGCCGACCGCCCCGCCTCAAATACGTTCCCGGCGCAGTTTCGCGCCTTTTATCCTGGTCGCAGAATTGCCATAGTCGGCGAATAGGGTAAAGCCTGTGCTGCGTTGCCGAAGGTTCATCTCCAACAGCCTGCAAATCTAGGAGGAACGGTGGGAAAAGTCGTTTTGTTTCTGATCGGCCTGATCTTTGCCGCGCTGATCGGCGGTGCGATCTATCTGATCGCCTACGATATTCCGGCCCCGACGGCGCCGGTCGAACGAGAATTGGACGATGCCCGTTTCCCGCAATCGTGACGTGACAAGGCCGATGTTGCTGCCGTTCCTGGCCGTAACGGGGTGGATGGCGCTGGGACTGGTCGCACCGGCCGCCGCGCAAGTGCAACTGTTTCCGCCTGCCGAAACGGATGGCAGCGTCGACACGGCGCCGGTGCCGTCCGTTCCCGCGGCGCCGGAAGGCATGTCGGTGGAAAGCCTGGACAGCGTCGATGCGGAAGCCGTCGGCGCGGTCGTCGATCCGGACGCGGCCCTGCCGGCGCAGATGTGGACGGGCCTGTCGCGCGGATCCGTGGTGGCATTGATCGATGGTCTGCCGGCCGCGGTTGACTATCCGGCGGCCAGAAGTTTGGCACGACGGTTACTTCTGACCGCCGCATCCCTGCCGCCGGCCGACAATCAGTCCCCGGTTTCGGTGCTGCGGGCGCGGGTTGCGGCGCTGGCCCGCATGGGATTTTCGGCGGATGCCGCGACCCTGGCCCAGACCGGGGCTGACGCGCTGCGCGATCCGGCCGGCCAGACAGCGCTGGCCCGGGCGCAGCTCGCGGCCTACGACCTGCCCGGTGCCTGCGGGACGGCCGGCGGTGTCGACGCGGGTGCGGCGGCGTCCTTCTGGGCGAAGTTGCTGGCTTTCTGTCAGGCTGTGGCCGGTCAGAAAGATCAGGCCTCGCTGGCGGCGCAGACCTTGCTGGATACCGGTGAGGACGACCCGCTGTATTTCTCGTTGATGGACAGCATCACTCTGGGCCTGTCGCCGGAAGTGGGCGGCATGACGGCCAGAGGTCCGATGCATTACGCCATGTTGCGCTATGCCGATGCGCCGGTCCCGGCGGATGTGCGCGACCCGAATGTGGCGCTGCTGGCGGCGCAGCGCGGCGACGACCTGGCGGCGGCCGAGTCGGCGAGTCTGCGCGGAATCCTGCCGCCGGGCGATCTGGCGGACAAGTATCTGGCGGAGAAATTCAAGGAGACGGCACTGGACAAGCCGCTCGAGGTGCTCGACCGGGTCAGCCCGGCAGGCGGGCGGGCATTGCTCTATCAGGTGCTTCTGCGCTGGGAAATTCCAGCCTTGAAAGCGGAGGCTGTGGCAACCGCGCTGGCACGGGCGTCGGCGGATGGCGTCGGCTTGGCGGTCGCGCCGGTCTTTGCCGGTCCGGCCCTGGAAATCCCGCCAAGTGCCGATCTGTTGTGGTTCGCGGAGGATGCGGCGCGGCTGTTCTATCGCACGGGCCATGTCGACCGGGCCCGGGCCTGGCATGCCCTGCTGCGCAACGCGTCGCTGGCCGATGCGGCCGCCGCCGAAGCCGATGCGCGCCTCTGGCACCTCGCCATGCTCACCGGCGAGACCGGGACGGCACTGGGCCGGTCCCGTCAGGGATGGGAAGCCGCCGTGGTGAACGGCGCGCGCGATGCGGATGCGGGGCGGACCTATCTGGATTTCTTGAAGGCGCTGGTCGCCGCCGCGACCGGAGCGGAGGCGCTGGCCGGAGATGCCGGGCTGCGCGCGTCGGCCATGGCGGCGAAACCGGAACGGGCCACAGGTGCCCCGGCACTGACCCTCGCCATGCTGGACCGGGCCGCCGCGGCGGGACGCAGCGGCGAGACGGTTGCGCTGGGCGTCGCGGCGCTGGCCTCGGCGCCGGCGGCCGATCTGGCACCCGCTACCGTCACCGCGGTCGTTCGGGCCCTGGCGGCGGTCGGCCTGGAACGGGACGCGCGACGGCTGGCGGTGGAGGCGGCGGTGCTGGCAGAGCCGGAGCCGCGGCCGATCGAGTGACCAGAGGCGGACGGCAATGTCCCGGCATATCGATGCCTTCCTTGAGATGCTGGTCGTGGAACGCGGCGCGGCGCGCAACACGATCCTGGCCTATCGCCGGGATCTGGAAGACTACGAACAGAGCCTGAGCCGCAGGGGCCGGTCCCCATCCAGGGCGGGGTCTGACGATGTCTCGGCCTATCTGGCGGGCCTGGCGGCGGACGGGATGAAGGCATCGACGGCGGCGCGGAAGCTCTCGGCGCTGCGACAGTTTCATCGTTTTCTGTATGCCGAGGGATTTTCGGATCGCGATCCGACCGCGAATGTCGATGCGCCGCGCCGGGGGCGGCCCTTGCCGAAGGTGCTGACGGAGGAGGAGGTCGATATCCTGCTGGAGGCGGCCCGCGCCGAGCCGGGGGCGGAAGGCGTCCGCCTGGCCTGCCTGCTGGAGGTTCTCTATGCCACCGGTCTGCGCGTCAGCGAACTGGTGACCCTGCCGCTGGCCGCCGCCCGCCGGGAGGAGCCGTTCCTGACCGTACGCGGGAAGGGCGGGAAGGAGCGGCTGGTGCCGCTGTCCGCCCCGGCCCGCGATGCGATGCATCTCTATCGCGACTGGCGAAAGGTGTTCCTGCCGGGTGACGGCGAGGAAAGCCCGTTTCTGTTCCCCAGCCGGTCGAAGGAAGGGCATCTGACCCGCCAGCGCTTCGGCCAGATGCTGAAGGAACTGGCGCTGAAGGCCGGCCTGGATCCGGCCAAGGTCAGCCCGCACGTCCTGCGCCATGCCTTCGCCGGGCATCTGGTCGCGCACGGCGCCGATCTGCGCGCCGTTCAGCAGATGCTGGGCCATGCCGATATCTCGACCACGCAGATCTATACCCATGTCCTGAACGAGCGGCTGGCGTCGCTGGTGTCGGAAAAACATCCGCTGGCGAAACGATCCCGCAATTGAAGCGGTGCTAGGGTTCCTTCGTCCCGGCTGAACCGCCCGCATCCGTCTTTCGGCGATATCGGGCTTGAATTTTCCGTTGTATGGAATTAATTCCGCATTACGGATTTAAACCTCACCAGACCGGGAGAGCAGACCCATGAGTTTCCACATCGTCGAACAGGCCACTCCGCGCCTGAACCGCAGCGAGCTGGCCGTTCCGGGCAGCCGCACGGAACTGTTCGAAAAGGCGGCGCAGTCGGACGTCGACGTCATTTTCCTGGATTGCGAGGACGCCGTCGCGCCGGACGAGAAGGAACAGGCGCGCAAGAACATCATTGAGGCGCTGAACGATATCGACTGGGGCGACAAGACCATGTCGGTCCGGATCAACGGTCTGGATACGCACTACATGTACCGCGATGTCGTGGATATCATCGAGCAGGGCGGCGAGCGTCTGGACCTGATCATGATCCCGAAGGTCGGAACGGCCTCCGACGTCTATGCCGTGGACATGCTGGTCAGCCAGGTCGAGGCCGCGGTAAAGCGCAAAAAACGTATCGGCTTCGAGCTGATCATCGAAACGGCGCTGGGCATGGCGAATGTCGACGCCTGCGCCGCCGCGTCGCCGCGCAATGAAAGCCTGCATTTCGGTGTTGCCGACTATGCCGCGTCGACCAAGGCACGGACGACGGTCATCGGCGGCCCGCACCCGGATTACGGTGTGCTGACCGACAAGGACGGCGATGCGCCGCGGGACTACCATTGGGGCGACATGTGGCACTATGCGATCAGCCGCATGGTCGTCGCCGCCCGCGCCAACGGGCTGCGCCCGGTCGACGGGCCGTTCGGCGACTTCTCTGATCCGGACGGCTACAAGGCGCAGGCCAACCGCGCCGGTGTTCTGGGCTGTGAAGGCAAATGGGCCATCCATCCCAGCCAGGTTGCCCTGGCCAATGAACTGTTCTCGCCGTCGGAAGCAGACGTTACGAAGGCGAAACGAATTCTGGAAGCCATGGAACAGGCCCAGAAGGAAGGCAAGGGCGCGGTGTCGCTGGACGGACGCCTGATCGACATCGCATCGATCAAACAGGCGGAAAACCTGGTGGCGAAGGCCGCTGCGATCGCCGGTCGGTAAAATGGGTCGGCAGGTCGTCGCCGCAAACCGGATTGTTTGCCCGGGACCTGCCGCTTCCTAGGCCAGCCGATCGAGCAGATCGATCAAGGTCTTCTGCTCTTCCGGCGATAGCGGGCTCAGCGTCCGGGCGGTGACCGCCCTGGCGCTGGGGACCAGCCTTTCCGCAAGGCGCCGGCCCTCTTCGGTCGGGGACAGAATGGTGCGGCGCCGGTCCTTCGGGTCCGGCGCGCGCTGCACCAGGCCGCGTTCCTCCAGACGGCGCATGACGCCCTGGATCGTGGCCGGATCCATCGCGGTCAGCCGCCCCAGGTGGTTCTGGGACATGGACCCGTCATCGCACAGCCGCATCAGGGCCGCGAACTGCGTCGGTGTCAGGTTCGGATCCTCCAGGGTTTCCTGGAAGATCGCGCTGGCACGCTGATGGGCACGGCGCAGCAGATGGCCGATCTGGCGTTCGACGCGATAGGTCTGATCGGCCTTGTCCGTCATGCGGGCATTCCTGCGGCGGGTTTCCGGGTCGGCCAGTTTACCATCAGAATGCCAATCGCAACGGGTATCAGACCGATGATGTCGGTCGCCCCGATCGGTTCGCTGAGTGCCAGCCACGCGATCAGCATGGCAATGCCGGGATTCAGGAAGTGGAAGGCACTCGCCGCGCCCGCCCCGGCCTTGCGGATCAGCGCAAACCAGAGAAGGAGCGCGCCGAAGGTCATCACGATGGCGGTATAGGCCTGGGTCCAGATGAAGGTCCAGCCCCAGTCGATATCCGGGCTGCCGCCTTCCAGCAGAAAGGCCGCGGGCAACAGCACGACCGAGGCGGACAGGGCCTGGACTGCATTCATCGCAAGCGGATCGGCGTGACTGCCCCGCTTCTTATACAGCACCGTACCGCAGGCAAGACAGATCATCCCGACAGTGGCGATGCCGAGCCCGAACGGATCGTCGATTTGCAGGTCGCCATCCAGGCGGTGCCACAGGATGAACCAGGCCCCGGCCGTGCCGAAGATCAGACCCAGCACCTTGAGCGGGGTCAGCCGCTCCCCGAGCACGGGCCAGGCCAGGGCTGCCGTAACCAGCGGCATCAGACTGGCAATCAGCGCCACCATGCTGGAGGACGTGGTCTTGAAGGCGATGAAGGCGAGGCCGAGATAGGCGGCATTGTTGAGAATGCCCAGCCAGATCGCGGTCCATCGGTCCGGGCCGCGCGGCGGCAGACCGCGGCGCATGACCAGCAGTACCAGCCACATCACCAGAAAGGCGATGCCGAAACGGATCGTCAGGAACCAGAGCGGCGGCGCGGCCTGGATCGCGAACTTGCCGACGGTGAAAGCGGAACTCCAAAGCGTGCAGAACGCGAGACCCAACAGGTATACCTGCCAACCGATACGCATGAACCCAAACCCAATCTATCGTTTCAACCGCATCCGCCAGACGCCCTTGAAGTCGTCCGGATCCACCGGCTCCCCCCGGCGGGTGATTTCGATCCGGCCGGTGCGGGCCAGAAAGATGGCCTGTTCCTTCACCGCGCGGCGGTAGCGCTTGTACAGATCGCGCCCATCCGTCGGTTTGCGGCGAATCTCGGCATAGATGCGCGCGATATCGTCCGGCGCCGCGGCTTTGTCCGCCGGCAGTGCGGCCAGCTGGTCGAGAATGACCGTGGCCACCGGGTCCAGTGGCGGCGGGTCTTTCGGGGTTTCGTCGGTCACCTTCGTATTTCCTTCTATTCAAGCCGCGGCTTCAGACGGTACCGGCCGTCTGCGTTGACCGGGTCCACGGAACGCCCCTCCCGGTGGGCGATGATTTCACCGCGATTGACCAGAATCTGTGCTGCCTGATCAATCGCAAGACGCTGCCCTTTCTCGTCCGGGTCGATGCCGATTCGGGCATACAGCACCGTTGCGTCCGTTTCCCCGTTGCCATGCAGATAGTTGAGTATCTGGCGCTGGAAGGATTCGGTCGATGGCTGCAGGGAGCCCAGAAACAACCGACGTGCGATGTCGGAAAGGCCCATTTCGTTCCCATCTTTGGCTGCGTTGCGGGATGGCCGGCGGACTATGGACGGCACGCCCGGCCTTGTCCATATTGCGGGGATGACGGAAAGCCTGATGACATTGCTGCTTGCTGTCGCCGTTTTCGTCGGCAGCCACTTCGCGCTGACCGCGGACGGCATCCGCAAGGCGCTGGTTCATCGGTTGGGCGAGGCAGGATTCAGCGCCGTCTTCTCGGTGATCGCGGTGGTCGCGCTGGTCTGGGTGGTGATGGCCTATCGTGACGCCCGGCTGGACAACGTCGTGTTCTGGTCGCATTCGCCGGCATTGGCCATGGTGCCGATCCTTGTCATGCCGATCGCCCTGATCCTGATTGTCTGTGCCGTGACGACCCGAAATCCTACGGCGGCCGGTGGCGAGAAGCTGGCCGGCGACCCCAGGCCCCAGGCCGGAATCGTGACCGTGACCCGTCACCCCATGCTGATCGGGGTCACACTGGCATGCTTTGCCCATATGGCGCCCAATGGCGATGCCGCGTCGCTGATCCTGTTCGGTGGCCTTGCGGTGCTCGGCCTCGGCGGGATCGTTCACATCGACCAGCGACGGCGACGGTCCATGGGCGCGCAATGGGGGCCGATCGCCCTGACAACGGGTGTCGTTCCCTTCATGGCGGCCCTGCAGGGGCGCACAAAGATCGACTGGTCGGGGATCGGTCTGTGGCGGGTTGCGCTGGGTCTCGGGCTCTATGCCGCGCTGGCCTACACCCATGGCTGGTTCACGGGTGTATCCATCCTCTACTAAACCATTGACGGGAATTTGGAATTTTTGGCCCAACTGTTTGGACAACATTGCGAATCGGTGGTAGGAGGACCGGGGTTGGCAGGGGGAGGATAGTCACGGGGAGGACAAGATGGCCCGCTCGATTGCCGAGGCGCAACAGGAGTTGGACCGACTGAATACGATGTACCGCTCTCTGCCCGATCAACGGGACGCGGCCGCGGTAAAGCTTGCGCAGCGCATTCAGGACGTCCAGCAGGAAGTCGTCAGGCTGGCCGCGGCGCCGGCCTCTTCCGGGAAAGCGAAGTCATCCGGTTTCAGTCTGACAACCGTGTTTGCCGTGGTCCTTATCGTTGGGGCGGGTGCGTTCCTGATCGGATATTTCGGCCTTGTGGCCGGGTCCTGATCACCACGTGCCACGCTTAATACGAATTTAAGACTTATTCCGTACCAAATCGGTACGTTCTATAGCGCGGGACCCCGGTTCCGCGCCGTTGCGAATGCGAAGCGCGGAGCAGCGGTCGGGAGATGTGGGCACGCGATGCCATGCGCGTGGAACGGGTTGGGACAGTACAGGTTTCAAGTCATCGAATGAACAGTGTCAGCGTCATAGTGGTAGGCGACATCCCGGATGTCGACTGGTCCCTCTCGGCCCTGGGCCTCGACGATTCTGCAGAGGTTCAGGTAGAGACCGCGGCCACGTCGGACGCCGCGCTGGAATCCATCGCGATTACCAATCACGACCTGTGCTTTGTCGGCGGCAATGTGGAAACCGCGCGTTCGCTGCTGACCGATCTGGCGCAGGCGGGGCTGAAAACCCGCGTCGTGCCGGTCCTGACGGGACGAAATGTCGGCGACCGCCGGGCCCTTCGGGCGTCGGGGGCCATGACTGTCGTCGATGCCGACGATCACTTCCCCTTTATCGTCCCGCATCTGGTGGCCGGCGCCATCGAACGGAAGGCCGAGGCCCTGCGCTATCGGGACGAGCGCGAGGGTCTGATCCGCCAGCTTCTCGACCTGCGGGACGAGCAGGAGCGGATCGACGAGCAATCCGCCCAGCTGGTCGAGATGGCGGAAGACCTGCAGATTTCGAAGGAAACGCTCGAACGGCTGAACTCCGAGAAGAACCGGCTTTTCTCCATCGTCGCCCATGACCTGCGAAGCCCCTTCAACTCCATCCTCGGCTATGCGGAACTGCTGGCCGCGACGGCGGATCAGTTGTCGCCCGATCAGGTGAAGCAGTATGCCGAGGCCACGCATCTGGCGGCCAGCAACGTGTTCAAGCTTATGCAGACCCTGCTGGAGTGGGCCCGGCTGCAGATGGACCATGTCGATTTCGAACCGCGGGAGGCATCGCTTACCGACCTTACCGAGGACACGATGAAGGTCTATGAGAACATTGCGCAACGAAAGGGCATCATCCTCGATTTCGAGGTGGAAAACATCGTTGCCTTCTGCGATCCCGGCATGATCGAGACGGTGATCCGCAACCTGGTGAACAATGCCGTCAAGTTTACCAGGACGGGCGGCACGGTGCGCCTGCGTGCGAAACGGGAGAACGGTGCGATTTCCGTGGCGATCCAGGACGATGGAGTCGGGATGACGGAAGAACAGATCGCTAAGTGCTTCAGCATGTCCGGCAATGTCAAGACCACCGGCACCAGCGGTGAGACCGGAACCGGGCTTGGCCTGCTGATGTGCAAGGACCTGGTGGAAAAGAATGGCGGCCGCATACAGGTCGAATCCACCATTGGATCCGGTACGACCTTCACCTTCACCATCCCGGCGGCCACCATCCCGGCGGCGGGATAGGCGGCTAATCTTCGTGGCGGCCGGTCTCGTCCCGGTCGCGATCGTATCGACGCAGGGTGGGGAAGTCGGGCAACCAGGACTCTCGCCGCAACGTCCACAATTCATAGGTCGGCACGAACTGATCCGGGGCGTCCAGCGAGCCCATGTGGATTTCGATCTCATCGCCGCTGCGCGAGAAGACGGAGGAGCCGCAGCGAGGGCAGAAATGCCGGCCTTCGTAATCGCCGGTCCGGCCTTCAATCGTTACGGCGTCCTGCGGAAAGACCGCCGACGCATGGAACAGCGCCCCGTGGTGCTTCCGACAATCGAGGCAATGGCACAATCCGACGCGGTAGGGTCGGCCCGTCGCGACAAATCGGACGTCGCCGCATTGGCAACCGCCGGTGCTCCGGTCCATGGCGTTCCTCCTTCCAAACCGGATTCGTATCCGGAAGGCCGTTATGCGATGTTCAGCGGCACGTCCAGCGCGGCGCGCGTGAAGGATTCGATGTAGTCCAGCAGATCGTCTGACGCCCGCATGGCGCCTTCCGTCTCGCCCTCACCGATCGCCTGCGCCAGGGCCGCGTGCAGCGTGGCGCAGCGCGGCAGGTCCAGCACTTCCTTGTAGTGCATGTACCAGAACCGGCGTGACAGACCATGGGTCAGTCCCATCGCGCGCTGGGCATATTCATTCCGGCAGGCCCGGGAGACCATCAGGTTCATGTCGCGATCAAGGCGCATGAAACCGACATCGTCGCTTCGGTCGGCACAGTCGCGCATCTCCTCCGCGAGATTGATGAACAGGGTCCGTTCATCGGCGGTGGCCCGCTTGGAGGCGAGTTTGGCCATCAGCCGCTCCAACTCGCGACGGACGCGCAGCAGCTCCAACTGGCTGCGAACGTTGATTTCCGAGACCATAACCCCGCGCCGGGGCAGGATGACGATCAGCCCCTCGCGGGCCAACCGTTGCAGCGCCTCGCGGATCGGCGTTCGACCGATGCCAAGTGTGGTGGCCAACGTGTTCTCCGACAGAACCTGCCCCGGTTTCAACTCCAGGGTGACAATGCGTTCTTCCAGCTCTGCATAGGCTTTGTCCGTCAACGAAGGGGGCAATCCGGCAACCATTGACCATCCATTCCAATCTTTGAAATCGCGTCAAATGTGCAACACATCGACCCTCTTGACAACGTGTCGACACATGATCTTCTATTGATATGTCAGTCGTCGATTAGACGCACATAAAAAATATGTTATGGGGAGGTTGGCGTCGTGGAACGCAAGAAGCGGACAATCACCGAGATCCGCGAATCCAAAACATCCGGCGAAAAAATGGTCTATACCTCGGTGCCGGACTACACGTCCGCACAATGGGCGGAAGCCGCCGGGGTCGATGTCTGCGTGGTCGGCGACAGCCTCGCCATGATCGCGCATGGCCACAAGAGCACAATCCCCGCCACCATGGACATGATGGTGATGCATGCCCAGGCGGTTCGCCGCGGCGCGCCGAACACGTTTGTCTTAGGCTGCATGCCGTATCAGAGCTACCACACCCCGGAAATCGCGCTGGCCAACGCCACGCGCTTCATGCAGGACGCCGACTGTGACGCGGTAAAACCTCAGGGCGGGAAATCGCAGGCGCATATCCTGAAGGCGCTGGTCGATGCCGGCATTCCCACCGCATCCCATATCGGGCTGACGCCGCACACCATTGCGGTTTTCGGCGGCTTCAAGATTCAGGGCAAGACTGCGGACGCGGCGATGAAGATCCTGGAGGACGCCTTCGCGATCCAGGATGCCGGCTGCTTCATGCTGGAATTCGAGGCGGTCCCGGCGAAGATCGCCGGCGTGATCTCCCAACAGCTGGAAATTCCGACGATCGGGATCGGTGCCGGCGCCGGTACCGACGGCCAGATCCTGCTGTCCTACGACCTTCTGGGGGTCTTCACGGATTTCAAACCGAAGTTCACCAAGCGCTACGCAAATCTGACCGAAGTGGCCGTGGCGGGCCTGTCCGCCTACGTCCAGGACGTCAAATCCGGCAGCTTCCCGGACGACGATCACAGCTATGGCGTCGCGGAGGCGGAATATGACCGCTTCCTCGATCTCGTCGAACGCCGCCGTCAGGTCTGACCGGGCCAGCCAGAAGGAAGCCATCGCCATGAAAACCTATACCGGAACGCGGGCCTTCGAAGGGCTGGACGTCCGGGTCGGCGGGGATCCGCTGGATCCGCGGACAGACCTCAAGACCTATTCAAAGAACGGCTTCGAATGGAGTTTCGAAGGCGCATCCCCGCAGCAGCTCGCCCTGGCGATCCTGGCCGATGCGATAGACGACGCAACGGCGGTCCGTCTGTCGCGCGACTTCATGATCGAGATCGTCGCCAATTTCGACAACGACTGGGAAATGACCGAGGCCGATGTGAAGGCCGCGGTGAAGGCGCTGGAGCGGGCGTAAGACCCGACCGGCGGACGAAAACGGACAATCCATAAGACAATTGGGAGGAAGTCATGAGAATCACAAAACTGAAGGCAGCGGCGGTAGCCGCAATCATGTCGACATCGCTTGCGGCGGGCATGGCCCAGGCGGACGAAAAGAAAACGCATTCGTTCCAGATGGCCACCGGCTGGTCCGGCGGTCCGCTGATGGATGTCGGCGCCCAGGCTTTTGCCGACAAGGTGAAGGAACTGAGCGACGGGCGCATCTCCATCGAAGTCTTCCCTGCCGGTACACTCGGCCCGGGCCTGAAGGTCTCCGAGACGGTCAAGAATGGCGTCGCGCAATTCGGCCATACCTGGGCCGGCTATGACTGGGGCGCCGATCCGACGGCGGTCCTGTTCGGCGGCTATGCCGGATCGTTCGATACCGAACGCATGCTGCACTGGCTGTACCGTGCCGGTGGCGCCGACCTGCAGGCGGAATGGCGCATGGACAAGTTCGGACTGGTCTCGATGCCTCTGTTCATCCGGACGGCGGAGGTTTTCCTGCATTCCCGCAAATCCGTGAAAACGCTGGAGGACCTTCAGGGGCTGAAACTGCGGACCGCCGGGGCCTGGCTCGACATTTCCCGCGGCATGGGCGCGGCACCGGTCACCATGCCGGGCGGTGACGTCTACACCGCCCTGGAGCGCGGCGCCATCGACGCGACCGAATGGGGCACGCTTTGGGAAAACATCGCACCCGGTTTCCATCGTGTGACGAAATACGTGATCATCCCGGGCATTCACCAGCCGACGGCGCCGTTCGAACTGGTGATCAACCAGGATGCCTGGGCCGAACTGTCCGAAGGCGATCAGCAGATCGTCCGGGAAGCCGCCTTCCTGACCACCCTGAACTCCTGGCTCACCATCGGTCAGGAAGATGCCAAGGCCCTGGAATTCTTCCGTGAGCAGGGCAACGAGGTCGTCGAACTGGATCCGGAGGTCCAGTACGCCGCTCATGAGGCCGGCATCAAGTGGGCGGAAGGCATTGCCGCCGACAACGAGTGGTTCAAGCGCGTCCTGGACGACCAGAAGGCCTTCGCCAAGCTATGGGCCGGCGCCAACAAGTACCGCACGGTTCAAGTCCGCAGCGAATAGGCCAGCGGACGGTTTCCCAAGAACTATCCCCGGCCGCCTTCGGGCGTGCCGGGGAGCATTTCCGGACGGTATTCATGCGCAGCGTCATCGCCTCCATTGAATGGTTGAGCGAGGGGATCGGCGGCCTGGCCGCCTTGATCGTGATCCCGCTCGTCCTTGCCACCTGCTACGAAGTCTTCGCGCGATATGTGCTCGGCTCCCCGACCATCTGGGCCTTCGAACTCGGCTACATGCTGATGGGCCTGCATTTCCTGCTCGGCGGCGCCATTACCCTGAAGCGCCAGGAACATGTCCGCATCGACCTGATCTATGCCCGCCTCAGCCCGAAGCGCCGGGCCCTGATCGATCTGGCATTCTATGCGGCCATCGTGCTGCCCGCGCTGGTGCTGGTCTCGCTGCGTCTGACCGATTATGCGACCGAGGCACTGCTGTCCGGCGAGACCACCGGGCAATCCGCGTGGAACCCGCAGATCTGGCCCTTGCGCGCCATCATTGCGGCCAGCTTCCTGCTGCTCACCCTGCAGGTCGTGGCCGAAATCCTGAAATGCGTTGCGATCCTGCGTGACCGCGGCACCGAAAACAGGGAGTCCGCCCCGTGACCGCATTGCTGATGTTCCCGACCCTGTTCGGGATGATTTTCCTGGGCTTCCCCGTCGCGTTCTCGCTGCTGTCCGTAGCGTTCGTCTTCGGGATCATCGCCTTCGGGGATGCCGCCCTGTTCCAGTTCGTCCAGAAGATCGAGGATGTCGCGTCGAACTTCGTTCTGGCCGCGGTGCCGCTCTTCGTTTTCATGGGCTCGATGCTGGAGCGGTCCGGGATCGCGGAACAGCTGTTCAGCGCCGTGCATCTCTGGACCAAGCGACTGCCGGGCGGTCTGGCGGTGGGCACCGTCATCATGTGCATCATCTTCGCCGCCTCGACCGGCGTGATCGGGGCGACGGAAACCGTGGTCGGCCTGCTGGCGATCCCGGCCATGATGAAGTACCGCTACTCGAACTCCCTGATTTCCGGGACGATCTGTGCCGGCGGGTCGCTGGGGACCATCATTCCGCCCTCGGTGGTCGTGGTCGTCCTGGGCCCGATCGCCAATGTGTCGATCGGCGATCTGATGGTCGGAATGATTTTTCCCGGGCTGATCCTGTCAGGGCTCTACATCCTCTACATCATCGGCCTGTGCCTGTTCCGGCCCGAAGCCGGGCCGCGTGTGCCGGCGGAGGAGGACGATCTGCCGCTGGGCGAGAAGCTGCTGATCACGGTGAAGGCGCTGCTGCCGCCGCTGTTCATGATCTTCGCGGTTCTGGGGTCGATCATGCTGGGCTGGGCCGCGCCGACCGAAGCCGCGGCGCTGGGGGCCGCGGGTGCTTTCGTGCTGACGATCCTGTACGGCAAGTTCAACCTGAAAACCTTCTGGGAAGCGCTGGTCAAGACGATCACCGTCACCTCCATGATCATGTTCATCCTGCTGGCGGGAAGCCTGTTCACCGGGATCTTCGTTGCCAGCGGCGGCATGGGCGTGATGCGCGAGATGATCAATGCGCTGGAAATCGGACCCTGGGGATTGCTGTTCATTTTCCTGGGCCTCGTCTTCATCGCCGGGTTCTTCCTGGAATGGATCTCGATTCTGCTGATCTTCGTGCCGCTGTTCATGCCCTTCGTCCTGTCGGGCGGGTTTGAGCCGGTGTGGTTCTGCATGCTGATCCTGGTGATGATCCAGACCAGCTATCTGACCCCGCCGATGGCGCCGGCAATCTTCTATCTGCGCGGCGTGGCCCCGGACAGCATCACCCTGATTCAGATGTACAAGGGGGTCATTCCCTTCATCGTCATCCAGATCATCGCCTTGGGGATCGTCATGGCCTTCCCGCAGACGGCGCTCTGGCTGCCCGATCAGTTGCTCGGCTTCAGATAGGAGGACCGTCATGACACCGGAAGAAATCTGTTCCCATCCCCCGCGCCTGGTCTCGCAGGACGTCCGTCAGCGGTATTTCGACGATGGCGGTATCGTCGTGCCGGGGGTGGTCGGCGGGCAATGGTTGCAGCGGTGCCGCAACGCCGTCGCACGCCTGAAACGGCAGAGCGAGAGTCTGAGCCGGTCGGATAACGTGTTCGATCTGGAGCCGGGCCACCGGCCCGACAATCCCCGTCTGCGGCGGGTGTCCAGCCCCTGCGATCAGGATGCCGTCTTCTGGGAGCTGCTGACGGAAGGCCCGCTGGGCGACCTGGCGGTGGACCTGCTGGGCCCTGATGTGAAGTTCTATCAGGCGAAACTGAACTTCAAATCCCCGAAAGGCGGGACGGAGGTGCGTTGGCACCAGGATCACCCGTTCTTTCCCCATACCAACCACGCCGTCCTGACCATGGGTGTCTATCTGGAGGATTGCACGCTGGACCATGGTCCGCTGGAGATCATACCGGGCAGTCACAAGAGCGAGATCTTCGACCACTACGACGCCGACGGTGTCTGGCGCGGTGAGATCTCCACGAAAGACAGTGACCGGATCGACGCCGCCGGCGCGAAGATCTTCGACGGTGCGTCCGGGTCGGTGACGGTTCACAATTATCGCACCGTGCACGGATCGAATCCGAACCGGTCCGATGGGGCGCGGCCGTTGCTGCTCTATGTGCTCAGCGCCGCGGATGCCATGCCCTATACCTCCCAGCCGCTGCAGTCAGCCTATGAACAGGCGATCGTGCGGGGCAAGCCGGCCCGCCACGCCCATCACGAGCCGGGGCGGTTCCGCCTGCCGCCCGATTGGAGTGGCGGATACAGTTCGATCTTCGCCTCCCAGCAGAAAGAGGCCGGATAGGCTGCGCATTGCCGGACACGTGCAGGAAACGGGCATTCGCGCCTCAACGCTTGCGGTTTGCGAATAACTAATGTATAACTGATATATCAGACGAACAGAAAGGTAGCGACACCGTTCGCCCTTGCAGGAGAAAGACCATGGAACTCAGTGAAAGCCCCATGACGCCCCGCCAGCAGACCTATCGCTCGGTGTACCGGTCGCGCATCGACGGCTGGTATAACGGGTTTCTGCATGTCGCGATCATCTATTCGATCGGCGGCCTGGCGCTTTGGTACTATGCCGCGCACATGACGAACGTGTTGTGGTGGGAATGGCTGGTCATTCCGGTGACCTTCATCGCCTGCAACATCTTCGAATGGGCGCTGCACAAGTACATCATGCACCGGCCGATCAACCTGCCGGGCCTGCGTGCCGTCTATCAGCGGCACACCTTGCAGCATCACCAATTCTTCACCGAGGAGGAAATGCGCTTCGCCAATGCCCATGACTGGCGCGTCACCTTCTTTCCGCCCTATGCGCTGGTGGTCTTCATCCTGATGTCGATCCCCGGTGTCGTGGTCTTTTCCTTCCTGTTCAGCAGCAATGTCGGCTGGCTGTTCATCTCGACGACCACGGGCATGTATCTGCTCTACGAATTCATGCATTTCTGCTGCCATGTGGAAGACAACGCCTTCGTGCGTCACATGCCCTTCGTCAACACGCTGCGCCGCCATCACACCGCCCATCACAATCAGTCGATCATGATGGAGCGGAACATGAACCTGACCTTCCCGATTGCCGACTGGCTGTTCGGTACCTCGGACCTGAACCGCGGACTGCTGGGCCATATCTTCAACGGCTACAATACGAAATACGTGAAGACGGACATGCGGAAGGTCGCGCGCACGCCGCGCGTGAAGGACGGCGGTCGCACCACTGGCGGTCCGACCGAAGCCCCGGCGAATTGAGGAGGCAACGATGCCACTGCCCTACAAGATCGCCCTGTCCCTGATCGTCGCGCTCGTTGCCGCCCTGGTGGGGTGGCTCGAGACCCAGGGACCCCAGCCGCATCTCGCGACCTTCGTCTATGCCATTGCCGGCATCATGCTCTTCGGCCTCTGGGTCTTCCCGGAAGCGGGCGGCGGAAAGCCGGAACGGAAGAAGTAAGCCGCGAAACCAATGCGCGGAATGTCGGGGGAGGTGCCGTTGGGCACCTCCCTTTGCGCATCTGTCCGCCCGTTGCACATCTCCCCGGGTGCCGGAGGCCCTTACCCAATCCCCGAAGGGGCCGGAATCAGGATTGAGAAAACGGCGGAACTGGGCAAAATAGGGGACACTTTCTGACAATCGCCCGCCGCCCTGCGGCCTGAACGAGACCGACCCGCAATGCTGCCGGACCTGTCACTGCTTCCCGACCCGGTCACGTTGTGGGCCACGCTGTATGACAGCTTGGTGGCGCTGGCCGCTACTCTGTGGAAATTGCTGGATCTGTCGCGGGACGTGCTCGGCATGGTGCGGCAGGCCGGCCAGGATCCGTTGATCCTGGGCTCGGTGCTGGTGATCTATACCCTGCTGATCGCGCTGCCTTTCGCGCCGGGGGCGGAGATCGGGTTTCTGCTGCTGCTGCTCTACGGCGCCAGCATGGCGGTGCCGGTCTATCTGGCGACCGTCGTCGCGCTGACCCTCGCCTTCCTGGCCGGGCGGCTTCTGCCGGATCGCATTGTCGCCCGGGTCATGCAGCGAATTGGTCGACGAAAGGCCCGCCGACAGGCTGAAGGCGAGGGACAGGAAAGCGTCCCGGAGCCGCGGGCAGCCCGGTGGGGGCGCAAGCTGCTGAAGCACCGGGTTGCGGTCCTGGTGCTGCTCCTCAACATGCCCGGCAACTCGATCCTGGGCGGCGGCGGCGGAATTGCTCTCGCCGCCGGTGCCGGCCGCCTGATGAGGCTGCGCACCTTCGTGCTCAGCGCCGCTGTCGCCGTCGCCCCCGTCCCCCTGGCCGTTCTCATCCTCGGCCGGGCGGATTTCCTGGAATTCCTGGCCGCCTGATTGCCTGAACGATGATCCGTGATCCGGCGCCGCCTGCCCCGTGAGGAACAGGCCGCGCCGGACTCGCGGACTGTCCGGCTGTTACGCCCGTGGCGGGGCGAATTTGGTCAGGTTGATCCCGGCCACCGCCGATTTGTATTCGTCGATGCTCGGTGTCCGGCCCAGGATGGTCGACAGCACGACGACCGGGGTCGAGGCGAGCAGCGACTCGCCCTTCTTGTCCTCGGCATCGGCGACCACCCGGCCCTGGAACAGGCGGGTCGACGTGGCCATGACGGTATCGCCCTTGGCCGCCTTCTCCTGGTTCCCCATGCACAGATTGCAGCCGGGACGTTCCAGATAGAGGATGTTCTCATACTCCGTCCGGGCCTTCGTCTTGGGCGCGGCGTCGTCGAATTCGAACCCGGCATATTTCTGCAGGATGTCCCAATCGCCTTCCGCCTTCAGCTCGTCGACGATGTTGTAGGTCGGCGGGGCGACGACCAGCGGTGCCTTGAATTCGACCTTGCCCTGGGCCTTTTCGATGTTGCGGAACATCTGCGCGATGATGCTCATATCGCCCTTGTGCACCATGCAGGACCCGACGAAGCCCAGATCGACCTTCTTTTCCGCGCCGTAATAGGAGATCGGTCGGATGGTGTCGTGGGTGTAGCGCTTCGCGATATCGATGTTGTTCACATCGGGGTCGGCGATCATCGGTTCGTTGATCTGGTCGAGATCGACGACGATTTCGGCGACGTAATGCGCGTCCTCGTCCGGCCGCAGCGCGGGCTGTTCGCCGGATTTGATCTCCGCGATGCGCTTGTCCGCCTTTTCGATCAGGCCGCGCAGCATCCCGGCCTCGTTCTCCATGCCCTTGTCGATCATGACCTGAATGCGGGATTTCGCGATTTCCAGGGATTCGATCAGGGTTTCGTCATTGGAGATGCAGATGGACGCCTTGGCCTTCATCTCCGCCGTCCAGTCCGTAAAGGTAAAGGCCTGGTCGGCGAGAAGCGTGCCGATATGGACCTCGATGACGCGACCCTGGAAGACGTTTTCGCCGCCCGACTGGGCCAGCATCTGGGCCTGGGTGGCATGCACCACGTCCCGGAAGTCCATGTGATCGGCCATCTTGCCCTTGAAGGTGACCTTGACGGAATCCGGCACGGTCATGCTCGCCTGTCCGGTCGCCAGCGCCAGGGCGACGGTGCCGGAATCGGCGCCGAAGGCGACGCCCTTGGACATCCGGGTATGGGAATCCCCGCCGATGATGATCGCCCGGTCGTCGACCGTGATATCGTTCAGGACCTTGTGGATGACGTCGGTCATGGGCGGATAGACGCCCTTCGGGTCGCGGCCGGTGATAAGCCCGAACTTGTTCATGAAGGCCATCAGCTTGGGCGTGTTCGCCTGCGCCTTCTTGTCCCAGACGGAGGCGGTGTGGCAGCCGGACTGATAGGCGCCGTCCAGAATCGGCGAAATCACCGTCGCGGCCATGGCCTCCAGTTCCTGGACGGTCATCGGGCCCGTCGTGTCCTGCGATCCGACGATGTTGACCGTCACCCGGGCGTCGGAGCCGGCGTAAAGAACGGTGTCCTCCGGAACGCCGACAGCATTCCTGTTGAAAATCTTCTCGACGGCGGTCAGCCCGCGGCCCGGATGGGACACGATCTTGGACGGTGCGAAGACAGGTTTCGGCTCGACGCCCAGCGTTTCCGCCGCGAAGATCTGAACCTTCTTGCCGAAATCGACGGCGTAGGACCCACCAGCCTTCATGAACTCGACCAGTTGCGGCGAGAAGGCGGCGGCGACATCGGCCAGTTCCTCGGAACCGTCCTCGTTATAGAGCTTCTTGGTCTTCGTATTGATGGTCAGGGTCGTGCCCGTCGCGACGGAGTATTTCTCCACCAGCACCGGGCTGCCGTCATTGTTGACGATGACCTCGCCCTTGTCGTCGACCTTCTTGACCCAGTTCTTCAGGTTGATCCCGATGCCGCCGGTCACTCCGACGGTGGTCAGGAAGATCGGCGAAATCCCGTTTGTGCCCGCCACGATCGGTGCAATGTTGACGAAGGGCACATAGGGGCTGGCCTGGCGACCGGTCCACAGCGCGCAGTTGTTGACGCCGGACATGCGGGACGAGCCGACACCCATCGTTCCCTTCTCGGCAATCAGCATGATGCGCTTGCCGGGGTGCTGGATCTTGAGGGCCTCGATCTCCTTCTGCGCCTTTTCGGAAATGAAGCTCTTTCCGTGCAGTTCGCGGTCCGCGCGGGAATGCGCTTCGGCCCCCGGCGACATGAGGTCGGTGGAAATGTCGCCTTCGGCCGCGACATAGGTCACGACCTTGATCTCTTCCTCGATGTCGGGAAGCTTGGTGAAGAATTCGGCGGCAGCGTAGCTCTTCAGAATGTCTTCGGCGCGCGCGTTTCCGGCCTTGTAGGCCGCTGCCAGTCGATCCTGATCCGCGTCATACAGGAAGACCTGGGTCTTCAGGATTTCGGCGGCGGCCTCTGCGATCTCCGCATCGTCGCCCAGGGCCAGATCCAGCAGCACCTCGATCGACGGCCCGCCCTTCATGTGCGACAGAAGTTCGAAGGCGAATTCCGGTGAAATCTCTTCGACGACCGCCTGGCCCAGAATGATCTCTTTCAGGAAGGCCGCCTTGACGCCCGCCGCACTCGTCGTCCCCGGCAGCGTATTGTAAATGAAGAACTTCAGGGAATCTTCGCGGTGTTCGTGATCGACATCCTTGATCTGCGCGATCAGTTCCTCGACCAGCGCGCCGTCCTCGATGGGCTTCGGATGCAGTCCCTGCGTCTTGCGGTCTTCGATTTCTTTCAGGTAATCGGAATAAAGTGCCATTATTGATCTCGCCGGTTAGGTCCATAAATCGGTGCTGGCCACCGCTGCATGCTATTTACCCAACCCGGTTATCTCACGCAATGGCACCCCATGCCGCAGGCGCCCCGGGATCGCGACATCCAGCCGCCGAACCGCCCGCCGCGCCATGCCCGCGCGACGCCCGGCACCACCCGACATGTCGGGTGGTAGCCAGAAGCGGAAGTAGGTTGGTTTCCCTATGCATCTGTACCCAATTGATGCCGCAAGAAGGCGACATTGACGACGAGCCCCGGTAGCAGCCGCTGAAAAAGCCGCACGACTTCCGTGATTTCGTCGGCGGCGCCATCTTGCTGGGCCGCCCTGATGAGCTTCTCTGAAGTCAAATCACCGGGGTTGGGCAGTGCCCGCATTTGTTCGACGGCAAAATCGTGAACCTCGGCGAGTTGCGCCTCGTAGGCGTCGGTCGGTACCTTTTTGGCCAGTTCACGCCACGCCAACGAGAAGTAGCTGGGCCAGCGAGCGAAGGCGCGGTAGTCGGTATTGACGAAGGGGAGACCGAGCGTTGCCTTGATGTCGTCATAGAGGGCGGCGGTCGGCGCATCAACGTGATGCGCTTCCATCAGCGACAGTCGGTTCTCATTTGAAGGGCCACGCCGCCCCTCAAACGGGGAGGTCGAGCCACCATCGCCTAACGCATGACCTTCAAGGAGCAACCGGGCCGCCGTAGCGATCATCAGATAGGGCATGTTGCCGTGCGAGAACACCTCATTGAGCGCGCGGATTTCCTCGACCTCCCGCTTGGCGTAACCAAGATCAGCTAGATCACCGACAAGGGGGCTAGGTTCCAATTGCAAGGCCGCCTCCTCGGCGCGAGCCCGCAAGGCGCCACAGGCTTCGACGAACTCGCGGCTGCCGGCAAGAGGCTCAAATCCACTCCAAAGCGTGCCGAAGAATGTCGGGTAATGGGCGAAGGCCATGGCAACGACGCCCATCCATGGAACGCCGAACCCGGTCTTCGTTCGTTCATAGGTGTCTGCCAACTCACCTGTGGCGGCGTATTCAGCCACCGGATGGATCCGCGGTATCGGGTCAGGCTTCAGTCGCGGCAGATCAGGCATCGGCAAAGCCCTGCGGCAGGCTTTCGCTCCATTTTCTCAATTCATCCAGAAAGCCCAGTGCCGAGCATCCAAGATCGGTGATCTCGTAGTGCACCGAGACCGGGGCCGTATCCATCACCTTCCGCGTGACCAGACCCTGTGCTTCGAGCTGGCGCAGGCGTTCGGTGATCATTTTCTTGGAGGCGCCGCCTACCATGCGCGCCAGATCGTTGAATCGCACCGGCCCGTCCTTGAGGTGCCACAAAATCGACCCGGTCCACTTGCCACCGACGATCCGCATGCCGCGTTCGATGGCACAAGGTTCCAGGCAGGCATCGTGTACGTGTCGGCGACCCTTCGCGTCCTCTTCCACTCGTGCTTCCACAGCTCATCTCCTCTGCAATCGAATAGGTTACTAAAAGTATACTAATTGCTTTCCGAACCCTGTGAACATTATTTCAGTTGGAGGTGGCCGCAAGTCAAGCGGCGAAGACCAAGCAAACGAGGATCAAAGACATGAGCAACATACTTATTCTGAACGGACATCAGCCCTATCCCTTCGCCAAGGGAGGATTGAACGCTGCCTTCGTTGAGCGCGCCACCGCGTTTCTCGAAAGCGCCGGTCACGAAATGCGTGTGACCAAGATTGCTGACGGCTACGACGTCGAGCAGGAGGTCGCCAATCATCAATGGGCGGATACCGTTATCATGCAGTTCCCGGTGAACTGGATGGGGGTGCCGTGGTCGTTCAAGAAATACATGGACGAAGTTTATACCGCCGGCATGGACGGTCGCCTGACCAGGGGCGATGGCCGCGTGGCCGAAGCCCCGAAAGAGAACTACGGTATGGGCGGCACATTGACCGGCACCACCTACATGCTCTCGGTCACACTGAACGCCCCGGCCGAGGCATTCGACAATCCCGCCGAACCGTTCTTTGACGGCGCTTCACTGGATGACCTTCTGCGCCCGGTGCATCTGAATGCCAAATTCTTCAACATGGCGCCGCTACCAACCTTTGGCGCGTTCGACGTGATGAAGAACGCCGATGTGAACTCGGACTTTGCCCGTTTTGACGCGCATCTGGCCCGGGTCTTCGGCACGGATGCCGCGTCGGAAGCGGCCTGAGCCACACCCGCGGAACTCACTCAATCAAGGAAATCTATGAGATGAGCAACTCTCCCCTGGTTGCCGGTGGTCAGCGCGCCCCGCTGGCCGATGAAGCATCGCCCGACATGTATGAGGAGCTGCTGAATACCGGCATTTCGCGCCTCGTGCGAATGAAGATGCCCCCCGGTGCCACGGACGAACCGCACCGCCATCCCGAGGAAATCGTCTATTTCATCAAGGGTGGCACGCTGTCCATCAGGCTCGAAGACGGCTCGTCCGTCGAGAAAGAGGTGGTCGATGGTGAGGTCATGCACAATGGCCCCTGGACCCATCAGGTCAGCAATGTCGGGGCCACCACGGTCGAGGCCGTGTTGTTCGAGCGTCTGGACAATGACGTGGAACCAAAGGGCTAAGGCGAGGAATGACAGATGAGCAAGACTATACTAATCACGGGCGCCGGCAGTGGGCTTGGCAAGGGCGCGGCGTTCGAACTGGCGAAACAGGGTCACAGGGTCATTGCCACGACCCACGGTTCGGACGGGGCCAAAACACTCAGGGCAGAAGCGGCCGAACTGGGCCTGCTGCTGGAGTCGGTCAAGCTGGATATAACCAGCGTCGAGGACCGTCAGTCTGCCTTTAACCGCTTTGGCGCCGAGGTGGACGTCGTGGTGGCGAACGCCGCCATTGGCGATACTGGCCCGATTGCCGAAGTCGACGTGGACCGCATCCGGAATGTGTTCGAAACCAACGTGTTCTCGACCGTCGAGTTCGTTCAACCCTATGCCCAAACCTTTGCTCGCCGTGGGCGCGGCAAGGTGGTGTTCGTCTCCTCGATCGCGGGTTTCCTGACCTTCCCCTATCTGGCCCCTTACACCGCGTCAAAACACGCGCTGGAGGCCATTGCCGAACTGATGCGGGAAGAATTGGAACCAATGGGCGTTCAGGTCGCGACCATCAATCCGGGCGCCTACCGGACCGGGTTCAACGACCGTATGTATGACAAGATGGACGAGTGGTACGACCCGGCGCGTAGCATTACGCCGCCGGACGCGATCCGCAAGGTGCGCGACCTGTTCGCCGGCGACGGCCTGCAGATGGATCCGCAACCAATGATCGAAAAGATGGCCGAGGTCATCGCCGCCGATCACCACAAATTCCGCACAGTTTTCCCGGAAGAGGCGATCCAGGCCGTACTGGATTACCAGCAGAAACACTGGTCGCTGGAAATATGAACCCACCGGGCTCGCGCTCTATCGTGCGGGCCCGGCCTCTTGCCTAAAGGAAGCAGCCATGAGCCAACCGGATATCCACCTTTACACCGCCGCCACCATGAATGGCTACAAACCCGTCATTTTCCTGGAGGAAGCCGGGGTACCCTATGATCTGACCTTCATCGATTTTTCGAAACAGGAACAGAAAGCGCCCGATTACCTGAAGCTGAACCCGAACGGAAAGATCCCGACGATCTATGACCGGGCCGAGGGTCGAGCCATTTTCGAATCTGGAGCCATCCTTTGGCATCTGGCGAATAAATACGGCAAGTTCCTGTCCGACGACCCGGTCACCCGGTCGGAAACGCTGCAGTGGCTGTTCTTCCAGGTCGGTCATGTCGGCCCGATGATGGGACAGGCGATGTATTTCCAGCGTATCGCCGCACCGAACGGACATGAGGAGCCATTCTCTATCAAGCGCTATGTGGATGAGTCCCGCCGTCTCATGGAAGTGCTGAACACCCGGCTGGACGGGCGTGACTATGTCGTAGGCGACTATTCCATCGCCGACATGATGATCTACCCCTGGGCGCGGGCTTACCCTTGGGCGCGGGTCGACGTTGACGATCTGCCGAACCTGAAAGCCTGGTTCGACCGTATTGATGCCCACCCGGCGGTGCAGAAGGCGCTGACCATTCCCAAGGCGCAACCGCAATTCTGGGATGAAAAAGCGGACGCGGACGCGTTTCTGCGAGAAAACGCCGCGCGCTTTGCCGGGGATGTAAAAGAGGCCTAACGCAATGACGGTCAAACTCGCCGCCGACCCGGACGCAACTCTTGTCTGCAAAGTTCGGGTGGCGCTCAAGTAGCGAAGTGAAGGGAGTAGGAATATGACAATCCGTGTGGATATCGTCTCGGACGTGGTCTGTCCGTGGTGCGTGATCGGTTATCACCAATTGGCCAAGGCGGTCGAGGAGACCGGCATCGGGATCGACGTGCACTGGCACCCGTTCGAGCTGAACCCGCATATGGGCGAAGACGGTGAGAACCTGCGCGACCACCTGGCCGCCAAATACGGCACGACGCCGGAGGGCTCGCGCAAGGCTCGGGCACGGTTGACGGAATTGGGAGCAGAACTCGGCTTCACCTTCAACTATGCCGACGACATGCGGATGGTGAATACCTTCCGCGCCCATCAGTTGCTGCATTGGGCCGGCGAGCAAGGCCGAAAGCATGATCTGAAATTGGCGCTGTTTGCTTCCTTTTTTGGCCGCCGGGAGGATCTCAACGATATCCAGGTCCTGGTTGCGGTCGCTGCAAGTATCGGCCTCGACACGAGCGAGGCAGAGATGATTCTGACCGATAGGCGGTTTGCGTCGACGGTGCGCGAGCAGGAACAATTCTGGCAAGTGCGCGGCATCCAGGGTGTGCCAGCAATGATCTTCAACGAAGAGCATCTTGTGAGCGGCGCGCAAGGCGCCGACAACTATGCCGCCATCCTACGCCATCTCACCGAGAGCGAGGCCGCGTAAATGAACTAGTAGGGAGGGCGAACCATGCCGAAAGTGCAAGTCATTCACGAACGCGGATCCCCAAGCGCCATGAACTGGAACGAATGGGCCGTTCCCGCCCCGGCACCGGGCGACGTGCGCATGCGCCACACCGCCGTCGGGGTCGCCTTTGCCGACACTTGCCGCCGGGGCGGCGTCCTCAACACCGACTTCAACTATGAACATGCGCTAAAGGACGCCGTCAAAGCGCATGAGGCCATCGAGGGCGGAGGCACACTCGGTGCCACCGTGCCAATCCCATGACCCTGGCGGGCGTCAAGGCGCTTACCTTCGACACCGGCGGCACCATCCTTGATTGGCACACCGGATTCCGCACCGCCTTCGAAGCCGCCGGGGCGCGGCACGGCGTCGACCGTGACTGGGGCAAACTGACCAATCAACTGCGCCGGCGTTCCATGGCGGCGATGCTGAACCTCGGTGAACAGGGACCGCCGGCCTATAACTTTGATGGCGCGCATCGCAGTGCCCTGGATGCGCTCTTGAGCGACGAAGGCCTGGACGTGTTCGATGAAAGCGATCGCCACGCCATCGCCTGGGAGGCGCCACACAGCTTCGATTGCTGGCCGGACTTTCCGAAAGCCCTGCCGAAGCTCCGCAACCGGTTCATCGTCGCTTCGTTCTCGTTGCTGAGCTATCGGCTGATCATCGACACGGCCAAGCACAACGGTTTGTCATGGGATGCGGTGCTGTCCTGCGAAGGGATGGGTGTCTACAAGCTGTTATCGCGATCCTACGAACTCGCAGCTGTGTATCTGCAGCTTGGGCCAGAACAATGTTGCATGGTTGCCTGTCACCCGTACGATCTCGACGCGGCAAAGGCGGTCGGGTTCAAGACAGCCCATATCCGCCGCCCGGACGAATGGGGACCCGGATTTGGATCATCGTCCGACAACGGCGAAGAGCGGCGATACGATATCGAGGTGGATGATTTCCCCGGGTTGCTTCGGGCGTTGAGGCGTTAGTGCCTGACAGTACCAATGTAGGGACACCAATGAGTTCCGCACAGAGTCAATATCAGGCATGTCTCCCGATGGCGCGGGGTGTCTGTTCCAGTGCCAAGGTTGCGCAGGCAGAGAGCAGCCGTCTGGGGCCGCGCGTGGTCTGGCGGTGTCGGGATTGGCGCACCGGGGATCGTTGGCGACGGCTGAAGAGGGGCGGGGATGTGCCCCGCGCCCGAAATCACTGGGCCGCCCTTGCCGGATCAGACGTCCAGGTTTGCCACTTTCAGGGCGTTTTCCTGGATGAATTCGCGGCGGGGTTCGACAATGTCGCCCATCAGGGTGGAGAAGACGGTGTCGGCGTCGTCGCCATGGGCTACCTTGACCTGCAGCAGGGTTCGGGCTTCCGGGTCCAGCGTGGTTTCCCAGAGCTGGTCGGGGTTCATCTCCCCCAGCCCCTTGTAGCGCTGCACCGACAGGCCCTTGCGGCCGGTCTGGACGATGCGGTCGATCAGTCCCAGCGGACCGGTGATGCGGTGGTCGTCTTCCTTGATGTGCAGGGTCGCGCCGTTCTGGCTGTAGATTTCCTGCAGATGGCCGGCCATGCCGTCCAGCTTGCGGGATTCGCCGCTGCGCAGCAGCTCGGGGTCGACCTGGATGCGTTCGGTGACACCGCGGTTCACCCGGGTGAAGACATAGCCTTCCTCCGCGCTGGCCTCGCCGGTCCAGCCGCGGGCATGTTCGTCGGACAGGCGGTTCAGCACCTGGGCGACGAAATTCGCGGCATCCACCGCCAGATTGATGTCCTGCTGCAGGGTGGCGCTGAGCGCGCCGTAGATCGCCAGCTGCTCGACCACCTGGGCGCTGCCGCAGGACCGGGCCAGCGGCTCGATCAGGCGCTTGGCCTCACGCGCCCGGGCGACGATGGCGCTCAGATCCTCGCCGGCACGCTGGGCGCCGTTGGCATCGGTCAGCACGGCGTCGCTCAACCCGTTGGAGACCAGGAAGGCCTCCAGCTCCGGCTCGTTCTTGATGTAGCGCAGCTTGCGCTCGCCCTTCTTGACCAGGAACAGCGGCGGCTGGGCGATGTAGAGGTAGCCGGCATCGACCAGTTCGCGCATCTGACGGTAGAAAAACGTCAGAAGCAGGGTGCGGATGTGGCTGCCGTCGACATCGGCGTCGGTCATGATGATGATCTTGTGATAGCGCGTCTTGTCGAAGTTGAAATCGTCCTTGCCGATCCCGGTTCCGAGCGCGGTGATCAGCGTGCCGATTTCCTGACTGGACAGCATCTTGTCGAAGCGCGCGCGCTCGACATTCAGAATCTTGCCCTTCAGCGGCAGGATGGCCTGGAACTTCCGGTCGCGGCCCTGTTTGGCGGAACCGCCGGCGCTGTCACCCTCGACCAGGAACAGTTCGGACTTTGACGGATCGCGTTCCTGACAATCGGCCAGCTTGCCGGGCAGGGAGGCGATGTCCAGCACGCCCTTGCGGCGGGTCAGTTCGCGGGCCTTGCGCGCGGCTTCGCGGGCGGCGGCGGCCTCGACGGCCTTCTGGACGATCTTGCGCGCCTCGCCGGGGTTCTCCTCGAACCATTCGGCCAGCTTTTCGTTGACGATCGCCTCAACCACCGGGCGAACTTCCGACGAGACCAGCTTGTCCTTGGTCTGGCTGGAAAACTTCGGGTCCGGCACCTTGACCGACAGGACGCAGGTCAGTCCCTCGCGCGCATCGTCGCCGGACAGGTTCACCTTTTCCTTCTTGGCCAGGCCGGTATCGGCGGCATAGCCGTTGATCTGACGGGTCAGGGCGCCGCGGAAACCGGCCAGATGGGTACCGCCGTCGCGCTGCGGGATGTTGTTGGTGAAGCACAGCATGGTTTCGTGATAGCTGTCGTTCCACTGCAGGGCGCATTCGACCGTCAGGCCGTCCTTCTCGCCGGTGATCAGCACCGGGTCGCCGTGCAGGCTCTGCTTCGAGCGGTCCAGCCACGCGACGAAGGCCTGAACCCCGCCCTCGTAATGCAGGTCGACGACCTTCTTTTCCGCCGAGCGAGCGTCAGTGAGCTGGATGTGGACCCCGGAATTCAGGAAGGCGAGTTCCCGCAACCGGTGCTCCAGCGTGCCGAAGTCGAACTCCGTCATGGTGAAGGTGTCGGGTGACGGCAGGAAGGTGATCTGCGTGCCCTTCTCGCCGCCGCTGTCGCCGACATCGGCCAGCGGTGCGACGGCATCGCCGTGTTCGAAGCGCATGCGATGGGTGCGACCGCCGCGCTTGATCTCCAGTTCCAGCCAGATCGACAGGGCGTTCACCACCGAGACGCCGACGCCATGCAGACCGCCGGAGACCTTGTAGGAATTCTGATCGAATTTCCCGCCGGCATGCAGCTGGGTCATGATGACCTCCGCCGCAGAAACGCCCTCGGTCGGGTGCATTTCGGTCGGAATGCCGCGGCCGTTGTCCGAGACGGTGACGGACCCGTCGCCGTTCAGCTTGACCTTCACGATATCGCAATGGCCGGCCAACGCCTCGTCGATCGCATTGTCCACGACCTCATAGACCATATGGTGCAGGCCGGTCCCGTCATCGGTGTCGCCGATATACATGCCGGGTCTCTTGCGCACGGCTTCCAGGCCCTTCAGGACCTTGATGGAATCGGCGCCGTATTCGTTGCCGCCCTGGCCGAGGCCTTCCGTATCCGATGTCGTATCGTCACTCATACCGAACCCAATCCAGTCACATGGTTACCGTGTCATCCGACGGGGGTATCCCGTCGGCTCAAACCACTGGGCGGACCGTCGCTGCCGCCACCTCGAAATACTGCGCCCTGTCGCTCAGGGCGTCGAACACGCCGGCATCCGTGCCGGTAATCCAGGCCTGGAGCCCCAGGCCCAAGACCGTGTCGAACAATGCGTCGCGCCGGGCCGCGTCCAGATGCGCCGCCACCTCGTCCAGCAGCAGGACCGGTCCAGCCCCGCGCTCCGCGCCCTGCAGCCGCGCATGGGCCAGGACGATGGCGATCAGCAGCGCCTTCTGCTCCCCGGTCGAGCACTGGGCCGCGGGCAAGCCCTTGGCCAGATGCGTCACCGCCAGATCGGACCGATGGGGCCCCACCGCGGCGCCGCCGGCCTCGGAATCGCGCCGTCTGCTGTCGCGCAGCGCCTCCGCGAACCGCTCTTCCGCCTCCAGCGCCGGCAGATCGGCCAGCCAGTTCTCTACATCGCCGTCGACCGCGATGGCCGCCCCGGGGAAGGGGCCGTCCTGCTGCGTGCAGGCCCGCGCCAGGCGATCGGCCATGTCGAGCCGCGCCGCCGCGATGGCGATCCCGCGCTCGATCATCTGGGCTTCCAGCGCGCCGAGCCACGCCGCGTCGCCGCCACCATCCTTCAGCAGGCGCGCCCGCTGCCGCAGCGCCTTGTCATAGGCCGTGACCCGTCCGGCATGGGCCGGATCGAAGCCATAGATCAGCCGGTCGAGGAACCGTCGGCGTTCGCCCGACGATTCCTGGAACAGCCGGTCCATCTGCGGCGTCAGCCAGACCACCGACAGATGCTCGCCCAGTGCCGCCTGGCTGCGGCCGGCCTCTCCGTCGATCCGGACCACGCGGCGCTCGCCTTCCGGATCGCGCCCCGTGCCCAGATCCACCGGCCCGGTCGGCGTGTCGACCGTGCCGGCAACGGCCCAGGCACCTGCCGGCGCCGCGCTGCCGGGCACGACACGGTCCAGTTCCTGCGTCCGGGCCCGCCGCAACCCCCGGCCGGGGGTCAGCATCGATACCGCCTCCAGCAGGTTCGTTTTTCCGGCGCCGTTCTGCCCGGTCAGAACCACCGGGCGCGAATCGAGCTCCAGCGCCGCCGTCTCATAGTTCCGGAACGCGGTCAGCCGCAGACGGCGTACCGCCAATGTCCGGCCGGGTCCGGTATCTGCCCCGGTCTTTGCCATGGCCATTCGCGTCTCGGCCGACGCTGCGACGAGGGTGGACACGAAGCGGTCACACCCGCATCGGCATCAGCACGTAAAGCGCACCCGGATCTTCCGAATCCCGGACGATAGTCGGGGACGCGGCATCGGCCAGGACGAACTGTGCCTGGACGCTTTCGATCTGATCCGCGATGTCCATCAGGTAGCGGGCGTTGAAGCCGATCTCGATGGAATCCTTGTCATAGTCGACCGGCAGCTCCTCGACGGCCGTGCCGTTTTCCTGGCTCGACGCGCTGAGCGTGAGCTGCCCGGCATCGATGCTGAGCTTCACCGCGCGCAGCTTTTCGGTCGCGATGGTCGACACGCGGTCGACGGCCTGGGAGAAGCTGTTGCGATCGACGGACAGGATCTTGTCGTTGCCGGTCGGAATGACCCGCTCGTAGTCCGGGAAGGTCCCGTCGATCAGCTTGGAGATCAGCACGGCCTCGTCGAAGGCGAAGCGGACCTTGGTGTCCGACAGGGTCACGGTGACCGCGCCGTCGGTTTCCTCGATCAGCTTGCGCAGCTCGGCGACGGTCTTGCGCGGGACGATGACGCCCGGAATGCCTGCCGCGCCTTCCGGCAGGTCGATTTCGACCCGTGCCAGACGGTGCCCGTCGGTGGCGACGGCCCGCAGCTTGGCGTCGTTTTCGGTGACGCTGTGCAGGTAGATGCCGTTCAGATAGTAGCGCGTCTCCTCCGTGGAGATGGCGAAGCGGGTGCGGTCGATCAGGGTGCGCAGCGCGCCGGCATCCAGATCGAAGCTGTGCGGCATGTCGCCGCCGGTCATGACCGGGAAGTCCTCGGTCGGCAGCGTCTGCAGCGTGAAACGGGACCGCCCCGACGACAGGATCAGGCGATCCCCCTCGCCGGTCGCGTCAAGGTCGACCTGAGCGCCATCCGGCAGTTTGCGGACGATGTCGTAGAGCGTATGGGCCGGCGCGGTGATCGAGCCGGGGGTCCCGACCTCGGCCGCGGTGCGCTCGACAATCGAAATGTCCATATCGGTCGCGTTCAGGCTCAACATGCCGTCGCGCGCCTCGATCAGGACGTTGGCAAGGATCGGGATGGTATTGCGGCGCTCGACGACACTCTGCACATGGTTCAATGCGCGAAGCAGCGCGGCCCGTTCGATGGTGAGTTTCATGGCTTAGAAGATCGTTTCCGTGTTTGGTTGCACCTGAGCGTCCGCGGGGACCCTGTCATTTCAGCATTTCCGGGCGAAAACGCCGCGAGCGCACTCCCTGTTCGTCTGTCTTGACCCTGACGACCCCGGCTTCTGAGGGTCGTATCCTTTCCCGACGGATCGGGATCGGACGGGGGTGGTTTCGCGGATGGACCGGGCCGAATCGCGAGACCGGATTCCGCCCGCCGGACCGAGGATTTCGACGCTTTTGCCGAGGGGTCCGAACGGGACCGGACTATAGCATGCGCGCCCAAGAAATCCGCGTTTTTTTTGGCGATTCCCGACGACCTTGTCCAGTCTCGGCAAGGCGCATCGTGAAGTTCTGTAAGGGGTTGAAATCAGGGTAATTTTTGGTTCGAGCCTCGGCGGGTCGAAAATTCGGATCGCGGCGCGGGAATCGGCATCTCGGGTGTCGATTCGGACCGTCGTGACGATTTTCGCGAATCACCCTTCCAGCATGCGCCGCAGCAGCTCCACGTCTTCGGCAAAACTGTGATCGTTCTGGCGCAGTTCATCGACCTTCTTGACGGCATGCATGACCGTCGTGTGGTCGCGTCCGCCGAACTTGCGGCCGATCTCCGGCAGCGACCGGGCGGTCAACTGCTTGGACAGATACATCGCGACCTGGCGCGGGCGCGCGACGGCACGGCTGCGCCGCGCGGAATGCATCTCCGACACCTTGATGTTGTAATGCTCGGCCACACGCTTCTGGATCTCTTCGATCGTCGCCTTGCGGTCATTGGCGCGCAGCAGGTCGTGCAGCACGTCCTGGGCATTCTCCAGCGTGATCGGACGGCCGACCAGATTGGCATAGGCCACCAGACGGTTCAGCGCGCCCTCCAGCTCCCGCACATTGGAGGAAATGCGGTGCGCCAGGAACTCCAGGACCTTGACCGGCACGTCGACCTGCATCTGCTCCGCCTTGGACTGCAGGATGCCGAGGCGCAGCTCGTAGGTGGTGGAATGGATCTCCGCGACAAGGCCCCAGCCCAAGCGGGATTTCATACGATCCTCGATACCGTCCAGTTCGGCCGGCGACTTGTCGGCCGAAATCACGACCTGGCGGTTCTGGTCGACGAGGGCGTTGAAGGTATGGAAGAACTCTTCCTGGGTGCTTTCCTTGCCGGCGATGAACTGCACGTCGTCGATCATCAGGACATCGACGGATCGGAACATCTCCTTGAACGCCATCGTGTCCTTGTAGCGCAGCGCCCGGATGAACTGGTACATGAACTTTTCGGCCGACAGATAAAGCACCTTCTTCTGCGGCGCGGCGGTCCGGATATGACCGGCGATGGCATGCATCAGATGCGTCTTGCCCAGGCCGACCCCACCGAACAGGAATAGAGGATTGAACGGAACGTTCGGGGCTTCGGCCACACGGCGCGCGGCGGCGAAGGCCAGTTCGTTCGGCTTGCCGACGATGAAGGTCTCAAAGGTGAAGCGCGGGTCGATCGGGGCCGACAGATTGGCGGCGGCGACATCTTCGGGAGACTCGGCCAGTTCCGCCTCCGGAACGGAGACGGCTTCCTCGGGCAGACCCTGCGCCGTCGGTCGCTGCTTGGCCTGGCGGACCGCGACGGCCCGGATGCTGTGACATTCTGACGCCCAGAGCGCCGTCAGCCGCTCGCCATACTGGGATTCGATCCAGTTGCGCATGAACCGCGTCGGGACCGACAGATGCACCGTGTCTCCGTCCACCCCCTCAAAGGTCAGTGGTTTGAGCCAGCTGCGATATGCGTTTTCGCCGAATTCTTCGCGCAGCGCAGCGCGCACGCGCGCCCATTGCTCAGTCGTAGTGCCGTCCATTGACCGACGTAACCCCCGCCAAATTCGTTGCGGCCAGTTTGGCCCGCTTTCGCCTATACCAATCGTCAATCACCAACGCCAAATCAGGCCTGATGACGGCGACCCGTTCCAAATCTCCGACAGCCAGCCCGCTGCCGGTAGGAGCCGGACCTCCGCCAGGGCGGCGTCGCGATCCTGCCTAAATACCTGCCCACCCCCGCCGATGGCCTTTTCGGATATGGTGCATTGTCCCGCACCCCGCTTAAGCCAATTCGGCGCCTGCTCCGCCGGCCCGGACAATACCGGGAACGGAACCGGACTACGCCCGACCCGCAGCGCCCCCGTGCCGGTCGGACCGATGGGATCAATCACTGGAATGCAAATACAAGGAAGTCGGCAACGGCGAGACCGTTGTGCACCCCTTTATTTCAATTGCACTCCCCACTGGAGGGTCTGACTAAACAAGTCCAAACCCGCCGATGCCCGGCAAGTGGCAGTAGAAACAGTTCCGAAGAAAGCATAAATCAGGCGTGATTAAGCTGAACGACCTTTTATTGCTTCTTGTCCTCGGGATTTATCTTTCATTTTTCTGAAAGAATTACTGTTCTTCTGGTTCCGGGTAGGTGTGACCAACCTCACCGAAAGCAATCCTACTCAGCCGCTATTTGCCGATCAAGCCGTCTGCCAGGGTGATTCGGAAAATAAATCTGTTGACTCTGAACGCATTCTGACTCCGCCCGAAACCCCTAAAACAGGACAAATGTATTGCGCCGCGAAAAAGCGTTTCGAGTCTGCGGGATGCCGAAATCAACACCGGAATGCCGCCGGATTCCCGTGCTGACGGGACGTGTTTCGAGAGCGGCGGAGTGTGACGGAAAGGCGACAGAACGATGAACGGCCAAGCGAAACCGCCGCCCGGGATCCGGACGGCGGTTTCGGAATTCATCGCTGCGGAACTGAAGTTCCGGCGGGCGGTCGATCAGGCGCCGACAGCCTTAACGCGGTGCGCCAGGCGGCTGATCTTGCGCGACGCCGTGTCCTTGCGCATCACGCCTTTCGACGCGCTGCGGTGCAGTTCCGGCATGGCTGCCTTCAGGGCCGCTTCGGCGGCGTCCTTGTCGCCCGAGGCGATCGCCTCTTCAACGCGGCGCACGAAGGTGCGAACGCGATTGCGACGCGCCATGTTGCGGTCGGTGCGTTTTTTCGTCTGGCGGATGCGCTTCAGCGCGGATGCATGGTTCGCCATAGCTTTGTCTCTTGCCTTCCAGGGCGCCGGTCAGCGCCGGGCCAGTCGTGTATCAGATCGGCGGCGCTTATACGGATACCGGACCGGCCCGTCAACCCCGCACTGGTTCCTTACGTCCGCAATCAGCGGTTCTTCCATTTCGGCGTGCGCTTTTCCGCAAAGGCGGCCATGCCTTCCTTCTGATCTTCGGTGGCGAAGGTCGAATGGAAGAGACGACGTTCGAAGCGGATGCCCTCGGTCAGCGTCGTCTCATAGGCGCGGTTCACGGATTCCTTCGCCATCATGACGACCGGGCGCGACAGGCCGGCGATCTGCGTCGCCGTCTTGAGGGCGTCGCTCATCAGCTCGTCATTCGGGACGACGCGGCTGACCAATCCGGACCGTTCCGCTTCGGCCGCGTCCATCAGCCGGCCGGTCAGGCACATTTCCATGGCCTTGGACTTGCCCACGAAACGGGTCAGGCGCTGGGTGCCGCCGGCGCCGGGAATGGTGCCGATGGTGATTTCCGGCTGGCCGAACTTGGCGTTCTCGGCGGCGATGATGAAGTCGCACATCATCGCAACTTCGCACCCGCCACCCAGGGCATAGCCGGCCACCGCCGCGATGATCGGCTTGCGGCAGGTCGTGATCCGCTCCCAGCCGTTGGTGATGAAGTCCTGCAGGTAGACGTCCATGAAGGACTTGTCGGACATCTCCTTGATGTCCGCACCGGCGGCGAAGGCCTTCTCAGAGCCGGTCAGAATGACGGCGCCGATGGCATCGTCGGCTTCCATGTCGTCGAGGGCGCGGCCCAGTTCCTCGATCAGGCCGGCGCAGAGCGCGTTCAGCGCCTTCGGACGGTTCAGGGTGACGATGCCGACGGCATCCTTCTTCTCCGTCTGAATGAATTCGTAGCCCATGGAGTGTTCCTCGTAGATGTCGTTGAGTTGCGGCCCGGTCATTCGGGCGCCAGCGTGAACCTTACGCTCAGCGCGCCGTCGGTGCCGAAAAAGTCGATGGCCAGGCGTTCTCCCTCGCGCCGGTACCGGCCGGCGGCCAGCTTCTCCCAGCCCAGCGAGGGCAATGTTTCGGCATAAAAGGCCAGTACCTCCTGCCGGTCGGTGTCGCCGGTGGCAAAGGCCTCGACGATCCGTCCGGACGGGGAATCGAACACCATGCCCGCCTCATCCACCGCCTCCAGTACCGGAGCAAGCGGCAGATCCTCGGAGCCTTCTATGAAGCTCTGCGCGCCAGCATTGGCCAGCGTGGCTGAGATCACGGTCGCGACGGCCAGGGCCGTCAGAGCAAGGCGTCTTCCCATGGCCGTTTTGCTATCCCGTTTTGGTGCCCCGCACAATCCCGATCTGGATCGGATTGATTTCACTGGATTTACCGCCGCCAGGGTCTCAGCGCTGATGGCGCGGACAGTAAAAACTGGACCGGCCGGATTGGACGATGCGGGCAATGACGCCCGCGCATTCCGGTCGCCGGCAGACCTGTCCCTCGCGGTCATAAGCGTCCCAGGAATGCTGGAAATAGCCCAGTTCTCCGGTTGCCTGCACATAGTCCCGCAGCGACGACCCGCCGGCCTCTATGGCGGCGGCCAGCACGTCCTTCACGGCGGGGACCAGGCGCGCAGCCCTGGCGCCGGCGACGGTATGGGCGGACCGGCGCGGGCTGATTCCGGCGCGCCACAGGGCCTCGCACACATATATATTGCCCAGACCGGCCACCAGGCGCTGGTCCAGCAGAGCCGCCTTGATCGGCGTTCGCTTGCCGGCGATGGCTGCGGAGAAATGCGCGACGCTGAACCGGTCGGACAGGGGTTCCGGCCCCAGATGCGCCAGATGGGGGCTTTCTTCCTCGCCGCCGGGCGGGATCAGGTCCATGAAACCGAAGCGGCGCGTGTCGTTGAATACCAGCCTGCCGCCATCCTCGACGTCGACCAGGACGTGATCGTGCTTCTCAACCATCGCCCAGCCGGAATTGTGCCCGGCCTGACCACTGGAGGCGATGGCGCCCAGGGTCACCGTGAAGCGTCCCGACATCCCGAGATGAACGAGCCAGGTCCAGCCGTCCTCCAGCCGGATCAGGATGTATTTCGCACGCCGTTCGACCGCAGCGACCCGCGCGCCCTCCAGCCGGGAAACGAAACCTTCGGGGAAGGGAAATCGCAGATCGGGCCGCCGCTGTTCCACCCGGAACAGGCGCTTGCCGACCAGGGCGGGACGCAGCCCGCGACAAACGGTCTCGACTTCAGGCAATTCAGGCATGCGGATAGTCTTTGATTAGTGGAGGGCCAGCGCTATTGTCTCGCCCATCATGAACGAAAATTCCAGCGATAACGCGAGCTTCGGCTATCGCGACGTGGAAGCGGAGGAAAAGCCCGGCCTGGTGCGCGGGGTCTTCTCCTCGGTCGCGTCGCGCTATGACCTGATGAACGACCTGATGTCCGGCGGAATCCACCGACTGTGGAAGGCGACGCTGATCGATCAGATTCGTCCTCGTCCCGGACAGCACCTGCTGGATGTCGCCGGCGGGACCGGCGACATCGCCTTCCGCTTTCTGGAAGCCGGCGGCGGTCGGGTGACGGTGTGCGACCTGACCGAAGGCATGGTCCGGGTCGGGCGGGACCGCGCGATCGACGCGGCGCGGCTGAGTGGTCTGGATTGGACCGTGGGCGACGCGCAGCGCCTGCCGATCGCCGACGGCAGCGTCGATGCCTATACGATCGCCTTCGGCCTGCGCAACGTCACCGACATAGAGACCGTTCTCCGGGAGGCCCGCCGTGTGCTGCGCCCGGGCGGCAAGTTCCTGTGCCTCGAATTCAGCACCGTGGCCCTGCCGGTCCTCGACCGGCTCTATGACACCTATTCCTTCCGGGTGCTGCCCGCGCTGGGCCGCTGGGTCGCGAAGGATGAGGAGAGCTACCGCTATCTGGCGGAATCGATCCGCCGTTTTCCGCCGCAGGACGTGCTGTGCGACAAGATGCGGGCGGCGGGGCTGGAACGCGTCGGGTACCGCAACCTGTCGGGCGGCATCGCCGCGATCCATCAGGGCTGGCGGATCTAGGGTCGGCGCGGATCATGTTTACCCCCATCATTCACCTCGCCCGGCTCGTCGGGATCGCGCGGACTCTCGCCCGGCATGACGCGCTGTGGCCGCTGGAACAGGTCAGTCGCCGCGCGGCGCCGCTGCGCGTATGCGTCTGGGGCCTGAAGGTCCTGTTCCGCCGCCATCGTCCGGGGCGCCCGGGGGAGCGGCTCGCCGTCGCGCTGGCGGATCTGGGGCCGAGTTTCGTGAAACTGGGCCAGGCCCTGTCGGTCCGTGCCGATCTGGTCGGTGACGAGGTCGCGCGCGACCTGGAACAGTTGCAGGACGGGCTGGACCCGTTTCCGACGGACAAGGCGATTGAAACGATCGAGGCGACCCTGGGGCGGCCGCTGGACGTGGTGTTTTCGGCGTTCGATCGCACACCGGTCGCCGCGGCCTCCATCGCGCAGGTCCACTTCGCGACGACGACGGATGGGCGTGAGGTCGCGGTCAAGGTGCTGCGCCCCGGGATCGAGGAGCGTCTGGAGCGCGATATCGGTCTGTTCCGTTTCCTGGCGCGCCTGGCGGAAAAGGCACACCCGCCGATCCGGCGTCTGCGGCCGGTTGCGGTGGTCGATACCTTCGAGGACTGGATTCGGGTCGAGCTGGATCTGCGGCTGGAAGGCGCCGCCGCCGCCGAACTGAAGGAATACTGTGAGGGCGACGAGGGTTTCCATGTCGTCGATGTCGACTGGGAACGCGTCGGCCAGCGTGTTCTGACGACCGAGCGCATTCGGGGCATCAATATCGACGATGTCGATGCGCTGCGCGCCGCGGGGCACGATATCGAAGACATCCTGGCGCGGTCTGCGCGGATCTTCTTCCTGCAGGTCTTCCGCGACGGTTTCTTCCATGCAGACATGCATCCCGGCAACATGTTCATCGACGCGGAAGGCCGGCTCTGCCCGGTGGATTTCGGAATCATGGGACGGGTGACCCGGCGCCAGCGGCTGTTCATGGCCGATACTTTGGTCGGGTTTCTGGGCCGGGATTACCGGCGGGTCGCCGATGCGCATTTCGAAATCGGCTATGTCCCACCGACCCAGTCGCGGGAACTGTTTACCCAGGCCCTGCGTGCGATCGGGGAGCCGGTTCTGGACAAATCCCTGAACGAGATTTCCGTCGGTCGCCTGCTGGAGCAGATGTTCCGGACCACGGAACGCTTCGACATGCCGACACAGCCGGACCTTCTGCTGCTGCAGAAGACCATGCTGGTAGCGGAAGGGGTCGGTCGGAAACTCAATCCCGACGTCAATATGTGGCTTCTGGCCCGTCCGCTGATCGAGGAATGGATGATCGCCAACCGCGGGCCCGAGGCACGTATCGTGGAAACGGTGCGCGATACCATGGAAAGCCTGGAGCGCCTGCCCCGTACCCTGCAGAAGGCCGAGGAGACGCTGGACCGCCTCGCCAAGACCGGCATGAACCCGGACGGCAGCCTGCGGGAACCTGGCGGACTCCGGGAAAACGTGGGTTTTTGGGGTCCCGTGGCCGTTCTGGCGGTGCTGGCGGCCATGACCTTTGCGGTCTTCAATGGCTGACTCCTACATTTGCAGTCCGAAACGCGCCCGACCGCAATATTTTGACGTGAGGGTGGTCGAAAAAACTGCAAATGAAGTTATTCCGGCGTTAACCATCGTTTAACTATTTCGATCTCAAACGGATTGCCTTGTGTGGAATGGCGAATTTTCCCCACGCTTGTCCGGCGGCCCGGTTTAATCTACATAGATGTCCTGTTTTATAGCCGCTGGGCGGAGAGGCCATATGACGGCGTCGCATCGCATCGTATTGATCGTTTCAGGCGGGATCGCCGCCTACAAGTCGCTGGAGCTGATCCGGCGGCTGCGCGAACGCGGGGTCGCGGTGCGCTGTGTCCTGACCAGGGGTGGCGCCGAATTTGTAACCCCCCTGTCGCTTTCGGCGCTCAGCGAGGACAAGGTCTATACGGACCTGTTCTCCCTGACCGACGAAGCCGAAATGGGACACATCCAGCTGTCGCGTCAGGCGGACCTGATTGTGGTCGCACCGGCCAGCGCGGACATCCTGGCGAAGATGGCCGCCGGCCTCGCGGACGACATCGCAACGACCGTTCTGCTGGCGACGGATAAACCCGTCATGGTAGCGCCCGCCATGAATGTCCGAATGTGGGATCATCCGGCGACACAGGACAACCTCGCGACCCTGAAACGACGCGGCGTCGCGTTCATCGGGCCGGAGGAAGGTCCGATGGCCTGTGGCGAGTTCGGATACGGCCGGCTGAGCGAGCCGGACACCATCGCCACGGCCATTCTGGATGCGTTGAAAAAAGAAACGATATCGAAACCGCCCTTGCTGGCCGGGCGGTCCGCGCTGGTCACGTCGGGCCCGACCCATGAGCCGATCGATCCGGTCCGATACATTGCAAACCGGTCCTCCGGCAAGCAGGGCCATGCCATCGCGGCGGCCCTCTCGGCCCTGGGCGCCCGGGTCACGCTGGTCTCCGGTCCGACCCGACTGGACGATCCCCACGGGGTCGAAACGATCCATGTGGAAAGCGCCGAAGACATGCTGAATGCCTGCCGCAGATCGCTACCGGTGGATGTGGCGGTTTTCGCCGCCGCGGTCGCCGACTGGCGGGTCGAACAGGCCGCCGACAGCAAGTTGAAGAAGCAGGAAGGCAGCGCCCCGCCACCGCTCGCGCTGACCGAAAATCCGGATATCCTGAAGACCGTCGCAGGACTGCCGGAGGGCCGTCCAGACCTGGTTGTCGGTTTCGCCGCCGAAACGGGATCGGTGGTCGAAAAGGCCGTCGCCAAACGGGCCCGGAAGGGCTGCGATTGGATCGTTGCCAATGATGTTTCGACCGGCAGCGGTACCTTCGGAGGTGACGAGAATCAGGTCCATCTGATCACCGGTGAGGGCGACGAAGCCTGGCCGCGCCTGTCCAAGACCGCGGTCGCGGAGCGCCTGGCCGACCGTATCGCCGCGCATTTCGCCTCCGAAACCGACACAATGCGACTCGTCAGCAAAGGGTAATTCACACAATGTCCGATACCGTTTCCGTCCGCGTCCAACGTCTGCCCCATGCCGAGGGTCTGCCGCTGCCCGCCTATGGCAGCGCCGAAGCCGCCGGCTGCGACCTTGTGGCGGCCGTGACGGAGACAGTGACCCTGCCCCCCGGGGGCAGCGCCATCGTGCCGACGGGCCTCAGGATCGCCCTGCCGCCCGGCTATGAAGCCCAGGTTCGCCCGCGTTCCGGCCTGGCGGCGAAGAACGGCGTTACCGTCCTGAACACCCCCGGCACGGTCGACAGCGACTATCGCGGCGAAGTCGGGGTCATTCTGATCAACCACGGCCAGGCCGATTTCGCGGTGGAGCGCGGCATGCGCATCGCCCAGATGGTGATCGCCCCGGTGCTTCAGGTGGCCTGGCAGGAAACCGCGGATCTGGACGACACGGCACGCGGCGCCGGCGGCTTCGGCTCCACGGGTGTGAACTGAACCGGCATGAACTAGACGACGAAAAGGCGAAAGGGACGAGGGACCAATGCGGCTGACCAAGAAACTGATGTTCGCCATCGAGGCGGTGCTCGATATCGCCTATCACGCCTCCGACCTGCCGGTGCAGTCGAAGGAGATCGCCGACCGTCAGGGCATCCCGCGCCGCTATCTGGAGCAGGTGCTGCAGCAGCTGGTCCATGCCGAAATCCTGCGTGGCGTGCGTGGTCCGCGCGGCGGCTATCGCCTGGCCAAGGAGCGTCGCCGCATTACCGTTGCCGACATCGCCACGGTCGTTCACGACATGGAGGGCGGCCGGGACCCGTTGACCGATCCAGCCGGCAGCGAGCTGGGCCACACCGTCCTGCGCCCGATCTGGCAGGAGATCGAGGACTACGCCATGGAGCGCCTGTCCAAGACGACCATCGAGGACCTCTGCATCTCCGCCCAGCGAGCGGGCATCGAAAGCCACTCCCAGAACCAGTTCGATTTCATGATCTAGGGCAGGGACGCCGCGCGAGACCCGCGAAGGTTCCCGCTTCCGCAGGAACAGGCGTGGGGACTGGCTCGACCCTCCGGCTAAGGCTGGAATCCGGGGCCGCATGCGCCATCGATACTCGAAGAGCCCCCATCAACGCGTCGCCGTGGCGCTGCCGGTGATGGTGTCTCCGCCGTCAACGACCGAAATGTCGGTATCCAGGGCGCCTGCAACGAAACCGTTCACGTTGCGAACGCGCAGATTAACAGTTGCGCTGGTGGCGTTCTCCAAAGTGACATCATCGTCGGCTTCAGTGAAGGGTTTCAGGTCTCCGTCGCTGAAACTGCTGAAGCGTTCGCCGCCATTTTCGAAGATCTTGGTATAGACTTCCGGTCCTGCATTGATACTCAAACGTCCGCTGTTCGCGCCGGCTCCGCCCTCGCTTGCACCCCAAAATGCGCTCATTGAAAATTTGGCGGTCTGATTGCCGAAGTTGAAAGTTCCGGTGAAATTGAAATCGCCAACATCCGTTGCACCGTTGAGCATGTTGCCGCTCCCCGAAATGGAGGCCGAGCCGGTCGTCACGCTGACGAGGTCGGAAATCGTGGTGACGCCATCGACAACATTGGTCGAAGTCGCGACCTCCTCGGTTTCGTCGTTGTTCGAGCTGCTGGTGGCGGTGTTGCCGGTGGCGATGTCGTTGCCGCCGACCGCAACGTCGATCTGACTCCCGGCAAGGGCGGCGACGTTCACGCCGCCGATGTTACCGGACAGGCTGGTGGAAGCGACAGGCGTGGCCGCCGGGGAGGCTGAGGCGGGCCGGGTCGCGGTTTGGCCGGAGGTCGAAGACGGTGACGACGAAGCGGTGGAGGGCGCAGAACTGCCGGAACCGGACTGTGCCGATTGCGTATCGCCGGATTCCTCGCCGCCATCCTCCTCGGATACGGACTCGTCGCCGCCTTCTTCCTGCGTTTCGGCAGCGGCACTCTGCGAGGCCTGGCGCGGGCGGCCCTGGCGGTCGGTGCCGACGGCGCCCAGAATGGCATTCACGGTTTCCACGGGGATCGCGACCGGCGGGCTGGGCGGGCCATCGGCGCCCAGGACCGTTCCGTAGCCGCTGCGCGAGATAGAGACGGTGCCCTGATCATTGGCGACTTCGATGCGGCCGACCCGCTCCTTGGTCGCGCCCTCGTCCCCCGGCCCGATCAGAACGACCAGCGCCCGATCCCCGGACACGACGCCCGCGACGATGGTGCCGCGAATGCCGATGGTGCCCAGCGGCGTGCCGATGGAGACGGCATCCGGATCTTCCTGGCCCACCAACCCGGTGGTAAAGCGGAACGCGCCCTTCAGGACCTGGGCAGCGACCTTGCCGGCATTGGTTTCGGGGTCATAGACGAATTCGTCTATGACCAGTTCCGAATTGGGGCCGATGGTGAAGACGGTCTCGTCCAGCAGCAGAACCTGCATCTGACTGTCGGCGGAAGAGGAGATCGAATCGCCGAGGAAGATCTCGTCCCCGCTGACCACATCGCGGCCGACCGTGTCGGTCAGCCGGGCGACCTGGATGGAGCCGGTGACCCCGGCGGCGACCCCGGCCATTTCAGCGCCCTGCGCCGGCGGAAGGGCGGTCAGCCCTGCCAGCACGAGGGCCGCGGTCATCGATTTCCAGCAACGCATGCTTCGTCCTCCGCCTTTCACCGCCCCGGCGTCCTACCCCTGCACCCTATCGCACCGCACCGGCCGCCGGTAAGTGACATCGGTCACAGCCACCTCAGAATGTCCATTTCCGGGTCAGCAGCACCTCGGCCCGCCGGTTCCAGTACTGGAAGTTCCGAATGTTCGACGTCGACCGAAAAACTTCCCCCGTGGCCGAAGCGACGGTCTTGCCCAGACCGAGCCGGATCGGATCGGGCAGGCCGTCGAGATCGACCATCGAATTGATCGGGGCGCCGACCCGCGCCCGCATCCGGACGATATCGTCCTGGCGCTGGCGGTTCGGGTCGACGAAGGGATCGCCGCGAAAATCCTGCCGCCGGGCCAGCCGCAGGTTGCCGCCGACGAAAACCCCCTTGTCCAGGATGCGCAGATAGTCTGCCTCGACCCCGTGCCGCCAGTAGTGATCGAAGTTCCGGGCACCGTATTTCGAGCGCGCGTCATAGCTCAGGGTCAGACGGTTGCGCGCGTCCAGATCCCATTCCAGGCCGATCCGCCCGTCCAGGCGCCAGCCGGAATCCTGAACGGCGGCCGTGGTCTCCGATATCCGGTTGAAGGCTTCGTTCGTGTAGCCGGCCGAACCGAACAGGGCCATGTCCGGCGGCAGGGGCACCCGGATTCCGACCCGGCCCCCGAAATTCGCATAATAGCGTTCGTGCGACAGCCACAGGACGCTGTGAAAAACTTCCGGCGTCACCGTGACGCCCGGAAACCGCAGGCGCAGGCCGCCGTCGACGGAATAGGAGCCGATATCCAGCCGGTCGACGTTGACCTTGTCGTTGAAATAGCCGGTCGCGGAAGCGATCAACTGGTGGCGGGCCTGAAAGCCGAGGTCATAGGCGACGTCGATGCGGCTGAACGCGGTATAGGCGACGTCGCCCGTCCGGTCGGACTGATCGTCCAGCCGGGCAGGGACACCGGCGAAGACCACCTGGCGGTTGGCCGGTACGCCGGTGATGTTCCAGTCGTAGCTGACGCCGACCCCGTTCAGCAGGCTCGCTTCCCAGCGCCGGCGCTTGTTGTTGATCTGGGCGATCAGTCCATCCAGTTGCGCGCGCAGATCCGGCGGCATGTCCAGCTGCTGCAACTGCGCCAGTTCGCGTTCGGCCGATTGCAGACTGTCCAGCCGGATCAGCACCAGGGCATAGAACAGCCGCACCTCATGAAGCTGCGGTTCGACCAGCAGGACCCGCTCCAGGGTCGTGGCGGCGGATTTCAGGCGCCCCTGTTCCACCTGCTGGCGGGCATAGGCGACGTTCAGGGCGATATTGTCGGGGTCTTTCAGTATCTCGGCGTAGGAGACCTTGCGGGCATTCTCCGCCTGCAGCGCCTGGCGCACCTGGGTCAGCGCGTCGATATCATCCTCGGCGGCATCGACGTCGCTGCGCGTCCGATCGGGGTCCTCGATCTCGGCCGAATTGCCCGTGCTCTGGGCCTGGGCCTGGGATATGCAAACAGGCAGCAGCAGACAGACAAAAAGGGCGGCCAATCGGCGCGCCCGCACTATCCCGCATTTTGCCCTTGCGCTGCGACGCACGGCACTCCCCCAGACTCCAGCGATTCCGCGTCAGCGTCCAATGCCGCTGTGCCGGTGCGCCTCCCCAACGCCCGGCCGGGAGTCTACAATTCAGGATGTTGAAATGGAAAGGGTTTCGTTACCGCCCCATCAGCCGACCGCGCAGCCGCAGGCGCAGGGCGTTCAACTTGATAAAGCCCTCCGCGTCACGCTGGTCGTAGACGCTGTCTTCCTCGAAGGTGACGATGTCGGCGTCGTACAGGCTCTTCGGTGCGCTGCGGCCAGTGACGATGACGTTGCCCTTGTACAGTTTGGCGGTGACGCGACCTGTGACCGCCTGGCTGGCATGGTCGATCGCCGCCTGCAGCATCTCGCGTTCCGGCGAGAACCAGAAACCGTTATAGACAAGTTCCGCATAACGCGGCATCAGCTCGTCCTTCAGATGCATGGCACCGCGGTCGAGCGTCAGGCTTTCCACCGCCCGGCGCATGGCGAACAGGATGGTGCCGCCGGGGGTCTCGTAGACGCCGCGCGACTTCATGCCGATGAAACGGTTCTCGACGATGTCGATGCAGCCGACGCCGTGCTTGCCGCCCAGCTCGTTCAGCTTCGCCAGCAGCGCGGCCGGGCTCAGTGTTTCGTCGTTCACCGCAACCGGGTCGCCGTTGACGAAATCGATCACGATCTCCTCGGCCTGGTCCGGCGCGTTCTCCGGCGTGACCATGCGGCTGAGGATCAGGTCCATGTCGGCGGGTTGGGCCGGATCCTCCAGGATCTTTCCTTCGGAAGAGATGTGCAGCAGGTTGGCGTCCTGCGAGAAAGGCGCTTCGCCGCGTTTGTCCTTGGGCACCGGAATCTGATGCTTCTCGGCATAGTCGATCAGCTTCGTGCGTGAGGTCAGGTCCCATTCGCGCCACGGCGAGATGATCTTGATATCCGGCTTCAGGGCGTAATAGCCCAGCTCGAAGCGGACCTGATCGTTGCCCTTGCCGGTCGCGCCGTGGGCCACTGCGTCCGCCCCGGTCATTTCGGCAATCTCGATCTGGCGCTTGGCGATAAGCGGCCGCGCGATCGAGGTGCCCAGCAGATAGGTGCCTTCATACAGCGCGTTCGCCCGGAACATCGGGAAGACATAGTCGCGGGTGAATTCCTCGCGCAGATCGTCGATGAAGATCTCCTTGATCCCCATCATTTCCGCCTTCTGCCGCGCCGGCTCCAGCTCCTCACCCTGACCCAGATCGGCGGTGAAGGTCACGACCTCACACTGATAGGTGTCCTGCAGCCAGCGCAGGATGACCGAGGTGTCCAGACCGCCGGAATAGGCCAATACGACTTTCTTTACGGATTTGGTCATCTCACTTGTTCCCTGTGCTGACGCAATGTGGTGTTCGATGCGGTAGAACCATGACGGGATGCCGGTTTTCTCGCCTGTCACGGCGTTCTAGTGGGCCTGCGCGCCCTTGGCAAGCGGGGCTGGCAAGCGGGGATTTTCATGTTGGGGAGACGGTGGCCCCTTTCGCGATGCCGCAAGGAAGGATAGCCTGAACGCAGCGTATCGGATGACCCGAGGGGTGATATGACAGAGGGCAATCGCGATTCCGGAACTTCGCCCGATAGTCGGCTGGTGTATCGGAAACTCGCCCTGAGAGTTGTGTTGGCCCTGGCGCTTGTGGGCGTGTTGGCAAGTACCGAATTCCTGATCTCGAAGCAGGTCGTCGATTCCCAGAGTGCATATGCGCAACTGATCAATGTCAGCGGCCGTCAGCGGATGCTGAGCCAGCGCATTGCGGCGCTTGCCGTGGAGGCATCCCGTGAGGCAGCGCGGCACGGTGCTGCGCGGGAAGGGACGCGCGACGACCTGCATGCGGCAGTGGATCAGATGCGGGCGGCGCATACCGCCCTCGCCCATGGTGATTCCGTCTGGGGAATGCCGCCGCCCGACGAGACCGTGGCGGCATACTATTTTGCGGGTGACCCCACCCTGGACATGCAGGTCCGCTCCTTTCTGGAGGCGGCGGAACGGGTTGAGCGCGATACACGTACCGGTGTCGCGTCGGAGAACGACCTGGACCAGCTGGCGCGGGAGGCGCGGCACCCCCTGCTGCAAGGACTGGATGGTGCCGTCCTGCTCTATCAGAAGGCCGCCGAAGACGCCCAGACCAAGCTGTCGGTCGTGACACTGGTGCTGTGGCTGGCCATGCTGGCCACGCTGCTGATCTGCGGCGTGTTCGTGATCTGGCCGGCTCTCCGCCATGTGCGCGACAGCATGGCGCGGGTGGAGGAAGCGCGATACGACGCAGAGCGGGCCAATGCGGCGAAGACCCAGTTCCTCTCCAGCATGAGCCATGAAATCCGGACGCCGATGAACGGGATCATCGGCATGGCGGATCTTCTGGCATCCGGACCGCTTGCGCCGACGCAACGACGCTATGCGGAAATTGTTCAACGCTCCGCGCGGTCCTTGCTGTCGATTCTCAACGACATCCTGGATGTCAGCAAGATGGAGGCCGACCAGCTGGTCCTCGAAGCGGTGCCGTTCAACCTGTCGCGCCTGATCACGGAGGCTGCCGAGGTTTTCGGCAGCGATTGTTCGGAGAAGGGGCTGGACCTGTCTCTGGACCTGCGGCCGGAGCTGGATACCGTCGTTCTGGGGGATCCGACGCGGATACGGCAGGTGCTGACGAACCTGATCAGCAACGCCCTCAAGTTCACGAAGAAAGGCGGCGTCACGATCCGGGCCCAGCGGACCGAGGTGACGGAAAACAGGATCCGGGTCCGTATCGAAGTGGTCGACACCGGGATCGGATTCGACCCCGCTGCGGCGGAACAGCTGTTCGAGGCCTTCACGCAGGAGGACGAGTCCACGACCCGCCGCTTCGGTGGTACCGGGCTGGGCCTCGCCATCGTCAAGCGGATCATCGACGCGATGGACGGAACCGTCCGGGCCGAGGGACGTCCCGGTGCCGGCGCGACCTTTGCCTTCGAAGTGCCGTTGGAACTCAGTGCAGAGATTGTGGGGGACTCGCCGAAACCGTCGGTCATCGCCGATGAGGGGGATGATGCGCCGGACTGGTCATCCGCCCGCCTGCTGGTGGCGGAGGACAACGAGACCAATCGCGAATTGATCGGCACCCTATTGGCGGCTCTGGGGTGCGGCCTTGTCGACTTCGCGGAAGACGGCATCGTCGCGGTGCAGAAGGCCGGCGCCATGCGCTACGATCTGATCCTGATGGATTCGCAGATGCCCAACATGGACGGGATCGAGGCGGCCAGGACCATCCGGTCCACCGGCGGCCCGAACGCGGCAGCAACGATTGTGGCATTGACGGCGGATGCGCTGGACCGGGCGCGGGAACGCTATCTGGGACACGGTTTCGACGATTATCTGCCGAAGCCGGTTGTTCCCAACGCCCTGTTCGACGTTCTCAACCGGCATATCGTACCGCCGAAGCAGGGGCCTCAGAAAGCGGAGGCGACGGCGGAAAGTCAGTGAACCGCGCGCTGGTGTTGCGTAGAGGTCGATTCAATCTGAACCGGACCGCGCAGCTCCGGCAGGTCCCAATCGCGAATTGGCAGGACCAGGCCGGCGCGTTCCAGGCACGCCGCCCAGACGGAGAGGGGGGCCTGCACGGCGCGGGCGGTTGCGGCGGGCGCCAGGGTGTCCAGCACCGGTCGCGCGGCCGGGGCCGCCCCCGCCTGATAGCAGGCCAGCAGATGTAGAAGGCGGCGCTCATCCTCCGAGAGCGTTGCCGTGCAGGGATATCCGACGGACAGTTTCCTGTGGCCGCCGATCTGGAACGCCCAGAGCGTTCCGTCGATGGAGGGCATGGCGTCCGGTGCGCCGGCCTTTTCATAGGCGATGGACAGGATGTTTCGGTGAGACCCGTCCGGCGCGACCGATTGATTCCAAAGGCGAAGAGTCCAGACCGCAAGCCGCTCGGCGAATTTCAGGTCGTCGAAGCGGACCGCGTGGTACAGCGCGTCGATCGGTCCGGGTCCCGCCATTCGGATCAGCATGCCGCCACGACCTCCATCGTTCCGTTTGCCGCCTGGCGTCGCGACAGGCGACGACCGCGCAGCAGAAACAGGCTGTCGGCCCACCCACAGGTCATCGCGCGGGACGCGTTTTCCGATCTGCAGCCGGCGCGGGCGCCGGTTCCTGAGGCCAGTGTCATAAGCTTTCTCCTTCCGTTGCGCATCGGCTTGGCGATCCGCTTAACTCTCAATAACGCAATTGATAATCATTCTCAATATTAATTTCGACCTTTGTCCAGGCGGTCATTCACGCCGTATCTGGGCGCCATCCATGCCGTTTATGGATCGGCTGATTTTCGCGGTTTTCGCCGGTTTTCCGCTTGCGGGGGCGCCCATTCGCTGCCACAGGGCAAGAAGGGTTCACGCCGAAAATACGGGGAGATCACGTCATGGGCGCGCGCAACATTCTCATCTTCATGGCCGATCAACTGACGCCTTTCATGGTGGGTTGCTATGGAAACGACGCTGTTCGGACCCCGCATATGGATCGGCTGGCATCCGAAGGCGTCCGCTACGACGCCGCCTATACCAACAGCCCGCTGTGTACACCGGGCCGCTATGCCTTCATGACGGGACAGTACATTTCCCGCTTCGGCGGATGGGACAATGCCGCCTATCTGCCGTCGACGGTTCCGACCTTCGCGCATTATCTGCGCATGATGGGATATCGCACCGGTCTGGCCGGCAAGATGCACTTTGTCGGCGCGGATCAACTGCACGGATTCGAGGAGCGGCACACAACCGACGTCTATCCCGCAGATTTCGGCTGGGTGCCGGATTGGCGCCAGCCGGAGGAGCGGATCGACCTGTGGTATCACAACATGTCCTCAATCATTCAGTCGGGGCCGGCTGCGATCACCAACCAGCTGGAATATGATGACGAGGTCGGGGCGGCGAGCCTGAGGGCGATTTACGACGCCGCCCGTTCCCAGGACGGCCGGCCCTTCTGTCTGGTCTCCAGCTTCATCCATCCGCATGACCCCTATGCCGCGCGGCCGAGCTTCTGGAACCTGTACGAGGATACGGATATTCCGATGCCGACCGTGCCGCGGCCCGCGCGCGACGAAAACGATCCGCACAGCCTGCGGCTGGAGAAGGTCTCGGCCATCGACGCGGTCGATTTCGGACCGGAGGACATCAGGCGGACGCGGCGGGCCTATATGGCCAATGTCTCCTATGTCGATCACTGGCTCGGAAGGCTGCGTGAAGCGCTGGACGAATGCGGTCTGGCGGACGACACCGCGATCATGGTGGTCGCCGACCATGGCGACATGCTGGGTGAGCGCGGGCTGTGGTACAAGATGAGCTTCTTCGAATGGTCCTGCCGGATACCGCTGATCCTCCATGTGCCGGGTCGGACGCCGCAGGGCATGGTGGTCCGGGAACCGGTCAGTCAGGTCGATGTAACGCCGACATTGATGCAGATGGCCGCCGAAGGAACTGGTGCGGCGATACCGGACCCGGTCGACCCGCTGGATGGCGAAAGCCTGCTCAACTTCGCGGACGGCACGACGGCACGGAACCGCACCGTCGCGGAATATACGGCGGAGGGAACCGGCCAGCCGATGCTCCTGCTGCGCGAAGGGAGCTGGAAGTACACCTGCTGTCCCGGCGACCCGGAGCAATTGTTCGATCTATCCAGCGACCCGAACGAACTGACCAACCTCGCCGGGAACCCTGATCAATCCGACCGCCTCGCCATGTTCAGGGGCTGGGCTGGCGATCACTGGGATCCTGCCGCGATACGCGACCAGGTGCTGGACAGTCAGAATCGCCGACGGGTCCTGTCCGGCGCTCTTCGCATCGGTCGGCAGCATGCCTGGGACTGGCAGCCCAAACGCGACGCGACGGAGGAATACACGCGCAGTCATATGGACCTGACCCAGCACGATTTCGCATCGCGATATCCACGACCGGTCCCGTTCGAGCCGCGCTGGAAGTAACCGTCAGATCCAGCTGGTGTAGTCTTCCGGCGGGCGACGCGTGCCGCCGAAGACCGGAACGGTGCAGTCGGCTGCGGGATAACCCGTGACCAGAAGCAGGTAGGGCTTCTCGTTTTCCGGGCGTCCACAGATTTCGGACAGGAATCCCATGGGGCTGGGGGTATGGGTCAGGGTGGCCAGCCCCGCATGGTGCAGGGCGGCGATCAGAAACCCGGTCGCGATGCCGACGGATTCGGGGACGTAATAGTGCTTCACCCGGGTTCCGTCGGGCAGGCTCCCATAGCGCTGGGCAAAGATCGCGATCAGCGTTGCCCGTTCCAGGAATCCCTTGTCGGCGTCGGTGCCAAGCGGGGCCAGCGCGCGCAGCCATTCCTCCGGTGCGCGACCGTCGTAGAAGTCACGCTCTTCCTCTTCCGCAGCGATCCGGATCCGGCGCTTGACCGCGGGGTCCTCGATCACGGTGAAATGCCAGGGCTGCATGTTGGCGCCCGACGGGGCGGAGGCCGCGGCCTCCAGACAGGCTTCGAGGACCGCATGCGGGACCGGCCGGTCCTCGTAATCGCGCACCGTGCGTCGACGCTTCAACGTGGCGCGGAAGGCTTCCGCCCGGGCGCGCATTTCTTCCTCCGGGTAGCGGATATAGCCCTCAAGGGGCTCAAATACCGGCGTCTCGAAATCCGGTCCGGACATCGTGCTTCTCTCCCGTAACGGTCTTGATCAGGGGGCCGTGCGGCTCCGTGCAATGAACAGCATCCGGTCCAGATCGCAATGCTGCTCCAGATGGTCGGCCAGCCTGTCCAGTGTACGCTCGACCGTGGCCTCATACTGTGACCCGGCATCCCGGCCCTGACGGAACTGGGCCAGATAGGCGGCGCGGAACGCGTCGGAGGCGAAGATGCCGTGCAGATAGCAACCGGAGACCTGTCCATTGGCGCTTACGGCACCGTCCGGCCGCCCATCGATCTCCACGGCGGGCGTGTCGCAGCCCGGGCCGGTTGTCCGTCCCATATGCATCTCATAGCCTGAAATCGCCTGTCCGGTCGCCAGATCGCGGCCGGTTGCCTCGACCAGGCGCTTCGGCCCCTGAAGGACGGTGTCGACATCCAGCAGAGACAGGCCGTCCACTGTGCCCGGCGGCCCTTCGATACCCTGGGGGTCGGCGATTGTGCGTCCCAGCATCTGATAGCCCGCGCAGAGCCCCAGTACCCGCCCGCCGCGCCGCAGATGGCCCAGCAGGTCGATATCCCAGCCGTTGCGGCGAAAATCCTCCAGGTCGGCAATGGTGGCCTTCGACCCCGGAAGCAGGATCAGATCCGCGTCGCCCGGCAGCGGCTTGCCGGCCGGCACGATCTCGACCGATACATCGGCCTCTCCGCGCAGTGGGTCCAGGTCATCGAAATTGGCAATCCGGGACAGGCGGGGGACCACGATCCTGATCGGCTTCTGACCAGTCCCGGTGGTTGCGACGACCCCCCGGTCGATGGCGACGGCATCTTCAGCGGGCAACATAACCGCGTCCGGGAACCAGGGCAGAACCCCCAGGCAATCCAGGCCCGTGCGGCTTCCGATGGCGCTTATCCCGTCGTCGAACAGCGAGATGTCGCCGCGGAACTTGTTGATCAGATATCCGCGCAAACGTTCCTGCTCGGCCGCATCCAGCACGGCATGGGTGCCGACAACGCTGGCGATGACCCCGCCGCGGTCGATATCGGCGACCAGAATGACGGGCAGGTCCGCAGCTTCGGCGAAGCCCATATTGGCGATGTCACCGGCACGCAGATTGATTTCGGCCGGACTGCCCGCGCCTTCGACCAGAACCAGATCCGCATGCCCTGCCAGCCGGTCGAAGCTTTCCAGTGCCTTCGGCAGCAGGGTCTGCTTCAGGCCGTAGTAATCCCGTGCCTTGGCGGTGCCGAAGACCTTGCCCTGCACGATGATCTGCGACCCAAGATCGGTCTGCGGTTTCAGCAGGATCGGGTTCATGTCGGTATCGGACGGCCGGCCGCAGGCCCGGGCCTGAAGCGCCTGGGCGCGGCCGATTTCACCGCCGTCGGGGGTGACGGCGGCATTGTTCGACATGTTCTGCGGCTTGAACGGCGCAACCTTCAGGCCGCGCCGGGTAAAGGCCCGCGCAAGGCCCGCGACCAGCAGGCTCTTGCCGACATCGGAACCGGTCCCCTGAAACATGATTGCGGGGGTATCGGGTGCGGCCGTCATACCGCCAGGCTCCCTTGGGCCAATGGGATGGACTACTGGGAAATCAGGCTCTTCAGGGTGTTCCGCAGCGAATCCGCGTGTGGATTGCCGACTTTCCCTTCCAGCACGACGCCGTGCGGCGACACGTTCTGGCCGTAATAGGACCGGATCAGGCCGCCACGCGGCACCAGGGCGGTACCCTCGATATTCACTCCGACAAAGGCACCCTTGGAAATCGAATAGGCGATGATGTCGGCATCCAGATTGGTCGTGGTCGACGCCTCGGCGCTGCCGCCATAGGGGCCGATTGCGCCGCTCAACTCGCCGCCGATCTGAACCTGATCGTCCAGGATGGCCTGCAATCCGCGACCCGTCATGATGATCAGCATCAGTTCGGATGTCTGCCCCCCGATCTGCAGCCCGATCGAAGCGGATCCGACGGAGACGAAGGACGGGTAGCTCCATTCATTGTTCTGTGCCCGGGCCAGCAGCACGCCGGAGCCGCCCTCGCCGCCAATGATGAACCCACCCTTCAGCAGGGTCGGGACGACTACGACACCCTTGGCGCGACGCAGATAGGTGCGGATGTATTCCTTGAACTCCGGATGATCCCACATCCGCTTCACGGTGAATTCGGCATCATTGACCAGTTGTTCGGCATCCAGCTTGTCGGCACGTGCATTGCCGAAGGGCAGCGCGGTCGCCAAGGCGAGTGCAAGGGTAAACGCGGCGATCATACGCATAATGTCGTTTCCTTTCGTTCCGGCGCGCGGCTGCCCGTCCGGGCGCGGTTCAGAATTCGATACCGATCTGCGCCTTCACACCGGCGCGGAACGGATGTTTCACCTGGGTCATTTCGGTCACCAGATCGGCTGCCTCGATCAGCTCCTCCTTTGCGTTCCGGCCGGTCACCACGACGTGCAGCATTTCCCGTTTGCCCTTCAGCGTCTCCATGACGTCCGCCAGATCCAGGTAGTCGTAGCGCAGGACGATGTTCATTTCGTCCAGGATAACCATGTCGAAGCTGGGGTCGGCCATGGCCTCCTTGGCGAAATCCCATGCCGCCTGCGCCGCGGCGATGTCCCGGGCGCGGTCCTGGGTATCCCAGGTGAAGCCTTCGCCCATCGCCTTCATGACGCATAAATCAGGAAAATGTTTCAAAACTTCGCGCTCGCCGGTGTTCCAGACACCTTTGACGAACTGAACGATGCAGACCTTCTTGCCGTTTCCGACGGCGCGCGCGGCCAGGCCCATGGCGGCTGTCGTCTTGCCCTTGCCCTTTCCGGTATGAACGATCAGCAGACCCTTCTCGATATTCTTGTCGGCGAGCATCTTGTCGCGCGCTGCCTTTTTCTTGGCCATCTTCTCGGCATGGCGGCGGTTGATCTCTTCTTCGGTCATACCGTCGGTTTTCATCGCTTCGACCCTTCAAGCATACAGCTTCCGGAAGGGACCTGTGGTCCCGGATACGGGCGGAGAGTGCCGCCGATTCGTCGGCGACGCCAGACAGATTAGCCCTATCGGGGTAGTGAAGAAGATGAATGCGGCGATTTCTGGACGGGGTTCGCCGAAAACTATTCCGCTGCCAGGGCGGCGCGGTTTGACGGTTTCTGCAGCGCCGCTTCCTGGCGCTCCCGGGCCGCCATCGCCTCTTCCTCACGTTTGACGCGCGCGGCGTTCATTTCCATCTGCCGCAGCCGGAACTCCGCGTTCCGGACACGCCGGCGCAGTCGCCCGGCCCCGAGAAAGGCGGAGATCGCGCCGATCGTGAACCCGATCAGAAGAACGATAAAGACAAGCAGCGCAATGGGCAATTCGACCACCGTCTCGAAAGGATAGATGCCCAACGCCACCGGGCCCGTATTGGCGACGGCGAAGGCGACGGCGACGATGATGATCGGCAGACCGATCACGATACCGAGGATTTTCGAGATGGCGCGCATGGGGTCCCTCCGAGGCTTTTCGTCGGCGATACCCAGTTTACTGCGACTCGTTCAGACGCTCACGCAATTGTTTGCCGGTCTTGAAGAACGGGACCGACTTGGCGTCGACATCGACCGCTTCGCCGGTGCGCGGGTTGCGGCCGGTTCGGGCGTCGCGCTGCTTGACGGAAAAGGCGCCGAAGCCACGCAGTTCGACCCGGTCCCCGCGGGACAGCGCGCTGGTGACCTCGTCAAAGACGGTTGCCACGACTCTTTCGACGTCGCGCTGGAACAGCCCGCGATTCTGCGCGATACGGGCGATCAAGTCGGATCGCGTCATTCGGATGTCTCCCGCCTGTTTACCTGCGCGCCGCCCGCTGAAACGGTTGTTTCTTCTCCGGCGCGACTCTCAACCCTTGCAGACCCTGCCAAAGGGCCGTTTTCCCGTCAAGGACAAAGACTTGTCCGAAACCCGCCATGTCATTGGTTTCGCCGCATTTCCGACGGCAACAGGCCGACAAAACGAAAGGCCGGCCCGCTTGCGCAGGGCCGGCCAGACGTTTTTCCGTCAGACGGAGACGATTATTCGTCGCCTGACTGCTCTTCCTTCTTCTTCAGCGCGGCGCCCAGGATATCGCCCAGGGACGCACCGGAATCCGAGGAGCCATAGTTGGCCATGGCCTCTTTCTCTTCCGCCGTTTCGAAGGCCTTAATCGACAGGGTCAGCTTGCGGCTGGACTTGTCGATGGCGGTGATCTTCGCATCGACCTTCTCGCCTTCGGCGAAGCGGTCCGGACGCTGTTCCGAACGATCGCGGCTCAGCTCCGCCTTGCGGATGAAGCCCGGCAGCGAGTCCTTCACCGTCACTTCGATGCCGTTGTCCTGAACCTTGGTGACCGTGCAGGTCACGACGTCGCCCTTGCGGACGCCGTCCATGGCTTCCTCGAACGGATCGCTTTCCAGCTGCTTGATGCCCAGCGAGACGCGTTCCTTCTCGACATCGACGTCGAGAACCTTCGCCTTGACCCGGTCACCCTTGTTGTAGCCGGCCAGCGCCTCTTCCGGGGCGGTGTGCCAGTCGATGTCGGACATGTGAACCATGCCGTCGATCTCTTCGGTCAGACCCACGAACATGCCGAATTCGGTGATGTTCTTGATCTCGCCTTCGATCTCGGCGCCCACCGGATACTTCTCGGTGAAGGTATCCCACGGGTTTTCCTGGCATTGCTTGATGCCCAGCGAGATGCGGCGCTTGTTCGGGTCGACGTCCAGCACCATGACTTCGACTTCCTGGGAGGTCGAGACGATCTTGCCGGGGTGGACGTTCTTCTTGGTCCAGGACATTTCCGAAACGTGGACCAGACCTTCGATGCCGGCTTCCAGTTCGACGAACGCACCGTAGTCGGTGATGTTCGTGACGCGGCCCGTGAAGGACGCGTTGACCGGGTATTTGGCTTCGACGCCTTCCCACGGATCCGCCAGCAGCTGTTTCATGCCCAGCGAGATGCGCTGGGTTTCGCTGTTGAAGCGGATGACCTGAACATTGACCGTCTGGCCGATGGACAGTTCTTCCGACGGGTGGTTGATGCGGCGCCAGGAGATGTCGGTGACGTGCAGCAGCCCGTCGACACCGCCCAGATCCACGAACGCACCGTAATCGGTGATGTTCTTGACGACGCCTTCCAGAACCTGGCCTTCCTTGAGGTTTTCGACCAGTTCGGCGCGCTGTTCGGCGCGGGTCTCTTCCAGGACGGCACGGCGGGAGACGACGATGTTGCCGCGGCTGCGGTCCATCTTCAGGATCTGGAACGGCTGCGGCGTGTTCATCAGCGGGGTGATGTCGCGCACAGGGCGAATGTCCACCTGGCTGCCCGGCAGGAAGGCCACGGCGCCGTTCAGGTCGACCGTGAAGCCGCCCTTGACGCGGCCGAAGATCACGCCGTTGACGCGTTCATTGTTGTTGAACTGCTCTTCCAGCTTGATCCAGCTTTCTTCGCGGCGGGCCTTCTCGCGGCTCAGCATCGCCTCGCCGTTCTTGTCTTCCATCCGCTCGACATAGACCTCGACGGTGTCGCCGACGGCGATTTCGGCCGGCTGACCCGGGGCGGCGAATTCCTTCACCGGCACACGGCCTTCAGCCTTCAGCCCGACATCGATCAGCGCCATGTCGTTGTCTACGGAGATCACGGTCCCCTTGACTACCGTACCTTCGAGCGAGTCGCGCTCGCCCAGGGATTCTTCCAACAGCTCGGCAAAGCTCTCTTTTGCCATGGTTCAAATGTTCCTTTCAGTCTGGTTCGGTTTTCCGGCCGTCCGGTTGTCTCCGGCGGTCTCGCCCCAAAACGAACAACGGCCCGCCGCGCGCTTGGGGCTTATCGCGCGGCAGCCGGCACATGTTTACTACTGTCGCCCTTCTTTTCCGCCAGGGTTCGCGGCGTCAGCCGCGGCCGAGTGTCGGGGGGCGCTCCCTGTGCTCTCGCAATCGGTGCTTTCGCAATCGGTACGCTTGCGTTCCGGTTCGGTCAGAAAAGGTCGGGATCCCCCGAATCCTCCGCCAACGCATCCAAAGCCTCCTGCACCTTGCCGCCCACGATCTTCAGGGCTTCGGCGAAAGCCTGTTCCACATCCAACTCCGAGGTGTCGAGCACCGTCGCATCGGAAGCGGGTTTCAGCGGGGCGCTCGCGCGGTTCATGTCGCGGGCATCCCGGGCTTTGAGTTCCTCCAAAACGCGGGGGTATATACTGGTCTCGCCCCGATTGAGCAACTCTTTGTGGCGTCGGTCGGCCCGAACTTCCACGTTTGCGGTCACAAACAGCTTCGCCGTCGCCGCCGGGCAGATCACCGTGCCGATGTCGCGCCCGTCCAGAACAGCCCCCTTCTTGCCCTCCGGCGGCATGGCGGCAAAGCTGCGCTGGAACTCCAGCAATGCCTGTCGGACACCGTCGATCGCGGCCACTTTCGACGCCGCGGAGGCGGCCTCGTCGCCGCTCAACGCGGGGTCGTCCAGTTCCGTCATGTCCAGCGCGCGGGCGGCCGCTTCCGCCGCCTCCGCGTCTTCCGGGTCGCCGCCGGTACGCAGGACCTTCAGCCCGACGGCGCGGTACAGCTTGCCGGTGTCCAGATAGGCGAAGTCGAACTGCGTCGCCAGCCGCCGGGCCAGCGTGCCCTTGCCGCTGGCCGCCGGGCCGTCCACGGCCAGCACCGGGCACGTTGGCAGAACTGCGTCAGAATCAAGCTCGCCGTCACTCATCGTCCGTCCCTCGCATTGTTCCTCGCGATCGCCATCAAGACCGGCGTATCGGCGTCATCCATAGTCATCGAAAAGGCGGTCGTCACCTCGATTGCGTTGAACCCCGCCTCGCGCAGTGCCTGTTCGACGGCGGGTTTCGAGAATCCGGTTCCGGCATCGCCCGGCGCCAGTTCCCAATCCCATTGCACGAAGATTGCGCCTGGGGCGAGCAAGCGACGCATCCTGCCCAGTGCCGCCGCGTAGTCCGGCAGAAAGGCGCAGACCGACGAGGCCGTGATCAGGTCGAAAGGCGCTCCGAGACCGGCCGGCTCCGGTGCCGTCGCGGCGGTCAGATCGGCGGTCACGGCGGTAACCCGCGAGAGTCCCTTCGCAGTCAGGCGCGCGATCATCTTCGGCGACAGGTCCACAGCCACGACATGCGCCGCCCGGTCGGCCAGTTTCTCGGTCAGCGTGCCGGTGCCGCATCCGAAATCCAGCACCCGAAGGCCGTCGACCGACTGGCGTGCCGTCAGGGCGGCGAAGGCCTTGTCGGCATAAATGCGCACGGCCGGGTTGTCGTCCCATCCCGCGGCCCAGTCGTCCCATTCCGCCATTACGAGACTGTCTCCGCCCCCAGCCCGCGCATCAGGTCGAGGAAATTCGGGAAACTGGTGCGGATCGGGGCGGCGTCGTCGACGGTAACGGGCTTTTTCGTCACCAGGCTCAGGACGAAGAAGCTCATGGCGATGCGGTGGTCCAGATGGGTCGCGACCGTCGCGCCGCCGGCGATATCGCCGGGCCGGCCTTCGACCGCCATCCAGTCCTCGCCGTCCTCGACGGTGACGCCGTTGGCGATCAGGCCGTCCTTCATGACCGCGATACGGTCGCATTCCTTGACCCGCAACTCGCCGACACCCCGCATCATGGTGCGCCCTTCCGCACAGGCGGCGGCAACGCTAAGGACCGGGTATTCGTCGATCATGCTGGCGGCGCGTTCCGGCGGCACGTCGATGCCTTTCAGCGCTGAATGCCGGACGGTCAGGTCGGCGACCGGCTCGCCGCCCGCAATGCGTTCGTTCTCGATCTCGATGTCGCCGCCCATATCGCGCAGCGTGGCGATCAGCCCGGTGCGGGTCGGGTTCATGCCGATATTGGGCAGGCGCACTTCCGATCCCGGCACGATCAGCGCAGCGACCATCGGGAATGCGGCAGAGGACGGGTCGGCCGGCACCAGAATGTCCGCCGCCATCAGTTCCGGTTCGCCCTTCACCGCGATGCGTGCGCCGCCGCCTTCCATGTCCTCGCGGATCAAGGTGCCGCCGAAATGGGTCAGCATGCGCTCGGTATGATCGCGGGTGTCAACGGATTCGATTACCGCCGTCTCGCCGCGCGCCATCAGCCCGGCCATCAGCACGGCGGACTTAACCTGTGCCGACGGAACCGGCAGTTCATAGGTGATCGGCAGGACGGGTTCGGCCCCTTCGATCATCAGCGGCAGGCGTCCGCCCTCCCGGGTCTCGATCCGCGCGCCCATGGCGCAGAGCGGGTCGGTAACCCGCTTCATCGGGCGCGAGCGAAGCGACGCGTCGCCGGTCATGAAGCAGCGGATGCGATGCCCGGCCAGGATGCCCAGCAGCAGACGCGCGGCGGTACCCGAATTGCCCATGTCCAGCACGTCCTGCGGTTCGGCCAGTGCGCCCAGTCCGACGCCGGCGACCCGCCAGGTGCCGTCGCCGTCACGTTCCACGATGGCGCCGAGCTGGCGCAGCGCGGAGGCGGTGGCCAGAACGTCTTCGCCTTCCAGCAATCCGGTAATGCGCGTCTCGCCAACGGCCAGTCCGCCCAGCATGACGGCACGGTGCGAAATCGACTTGTCGCCCGGTACCCGCGCGGTTCCGGACAGCGGCCCTTCGGCACGGGCGGAAATCGGCTCGGCGACGGCGTTGGCGGAAGCGCTCATGAAAAACGGGCCTCGATACGGACGGAGTGCGCAGACCCGGGACGAATGTCCGGCGGGCGTGCGGCTTTTAGCACGCGCTCCCCGGTGTGAAAATCCGCTCTATGGGGCCTGCGACGTCCGGACCGCCGGTTCGGGAACACCCGGCCATGGGGCTAGGCAAAAAGTGCCGACCCGCGTTCCCTGTCCGGATCGCGCGGCAGCCCTTTGCTCCGGGCGTCGTCCCGTGCCGGGTCTATGTCTTGCGCTGCGCTCCGGAACAGGCGCTCCCGCGCCTGGATTTCCTGTGTTTGGCCTTCCTGGGCGCTGATCAGAACGGCCATGGAGGCCGGGCCCATGCTCACCCCGGTCCCCGGGGCCCCACCGATTGCGAACCCTTCGGCGGACGGGGGTTGCGACGTTGCGGTCTGTGCGGCATTCGGCAGTTGGAACGGGCCCGTGACGGCACCTGCCTGCTTGCCCTCGCCGGACAGGGAGGACGCGGCGAGGCGCTCCTGGATTTCCTTCTGGATCATTTGTTCGATGGAGCCGCGGGACGCGCTGTCCATACCGGCAAGATCTGCCTCGCTGAGGCCCATGGCCGCCAGGATCTCGGCGCGCATCTCCTCAAGCTTTCGGGCGCGCTCCTCTTCCGCCCATTTGGCGAACCCGATTTCCTTGATCCGTTCGACCGCCGCGACATTGGCGGCCTTCGCTTCGTCCGGTGCGGCGGTGGCCCGGGCCGCCTGCGCGCCAGCATAGGGCTTCTTGCCCTGGGGCACGCCACCGGCGCCGGTCATGGCGCCGCCGAACAGGGGGGAGATGGCATCGAACACGAGGGGGTACTCCCGCAGGAATTGTGTCGAGCGGTCGAAAGCAATTCCCGTGCCGTTCGCGGAAATCCCGGTTGTTCGAGAAATAGCTTTTGACAGTGCGACCTGAATTTGGCAAAGGCGCGCGCCATGGGTCGTTTGCGGCCCGAATGATGATTTCCGGAACGGCGCGAAAGGCGCGGTTCCAATCCCGAAGGAGGACGACGGCGTGGCGAAACCGGAATGGGGCTTCAAACGCACATGTCTTAGCTGCGGCGCGAAGTTCTACGACATGAAAAAGGACCCGATCGTTTGCCCGTCCTGTGAGACGGTGTTCGATCCGGAAGCGGCAACCAAGCTGAAGCGCGGCCGCCAGCAGATTGCCGACGAGAAGGCGAAGAAGGAAGCCGAGAAGAAGGCGGCGGCCAAGGACGACGACGATCTGGATACGGATCTCGACGATGACCTGGGCGACGACGACGATGACGGCGTCCTGGAAGACACGTCCGATCTGGACGACGACGATGTGCCGGTCGTCGGCGGCAAGGGCGAAGACGACGACGATTCCTGACCGGGGGTCGGAAAACTACTTGCGGGACGGCGCGCTGTGTGTATAACGCATGCCGCCGCGCCGGATAGAGGCTCAGCCTCCACCGGCGACGTCCCAAAGGGGCCATAGCTCAGCTGGGAGAGCGCTACACTGGCAGTGTAGAGGTCAGCGGTTCGATCCCGCTTGGCTCCACCATCGAAAACCCTCGGGAAACCGGGGGTTTTCGTCGTTTCGGGGCGGCGCTTTCCGAAGGCTGTTTCGGGACCATGGTCCCGATATCCTCCAATCCGTTCCCCAAAATTGCCACTTCGGCTGCGAAATGTTCCGGATTGTACTTGCGATAGACCCGTTCCACGGTCTTGCGGCTGGTCTCTGTCAAATACGCGATCCGGTCTATCGGCACTCCCTCCTGGGCCAGCCAGGAAATCACCGAATGCTTCAGGGCATGCGGCGTGACCTCCGGCCGGCCGATCTGCGTGACGGCGTGCCGGAAGCTGTTCTTGATATCCTGGACCGGGTTCCCGTCGACCTCTATGACCGTCTCGCCCTTCGCCTCGGTATGCGCCGCCTTGAGCACGTCCATGACCGATGGCGATAGGGGAATGACCGCCCGGCGCTTGTTGTTCGGGGCCTTGTCCGGGTGGTTGAAGTCGACCACGCCGCGCGCGAAGTGAACGCGGTCCCAGGTCAAATCCAGAATGGCACCCTTCCGTGCGCCGGTACTGCCGGCGATCAGGATGAACAGCCATGTATGCCGGGGCATTTCGACCGTCAGCAACCGGCGGAATTCGTCCCGCGTCAGGAACACGTCCCGGGGCCGTCCCCCGGCCGGAATTCTGATCGATGGGGCCTTCGCGATCAGCTCCGCCTTCGCGGCCGCATTCAACGTCGAGCGGAGTTCGATCAACTCGTGCCGTCCCTGCCGGCCGATGGATTGCCGGTACTGCACATACCGCGCGACCTGCTCCGGCGTAATTTGTTCCGGTCGGAGGGCACCGAAGTGCTCCTCCAGCATCTTGTGATAGCCCTGCATGACCGAACGCGCCCGGGCCTGTCCGGCGGCGTCTGCAAGGCGTCGACGCCAGTTGAACAGGTCCAGTATCGTCGGATCGGGCGGCGGCTTGGACAAGCCGGACACATAGTCGGCTAGCCATCGTTCCGCCTCCTGGCGATCTTCCGTTTCAGTCGAGTAGCGGTGCGGGCCGTCGATGACGTACCAGAACCGCTTTCCGGGCCGGCGGTGCAGCCGGGGCGGTTGGCGGGGCCGTGGCATGTTCCTTCCTCCAGGGTCTCAGCTAAGTCCGATATCTTGATTCGATACGGACTTCGGCCTGATCTCCCGAAACGGATTGCCGGCAGCACACCTTGGCGGATGCGCCGCAGGACAGTTTCCTCACAGACGCCGACAATCGTCGCGACTTGCGCCACGCTAAGATAGCCGCGCCGAACACGTTGCCCGGTTTGTTGTGGAATTTCGAAGGGGGGTGTATATTCTCCCTCGGACAAATCACTCACGTCTGATCCTCCTCTTTTGGTTGGTCAGAGGCTGCGCTAACAGCCGCTGAGGGGTTTTGCGAAGGGCGGCCCGGATCATCGCGATCCGGGCCGTTTTCTTTGTGGTCCGTGACAACGCCAAGGCGCGTGTCGACCTTCTCGACTTTCTCGAAAAGTTGCTCCAGATAGTGTTCGATCAATCCAAGCTTGCCATGGAGATATCCATAGTCTCGCTCGGCACCTTTTTCTTGGAAATGGCGTTTGAAGCTGAAAGCGTCGGGATCCTCGAAAGCGATACCTGTTTCAGGATCAATGTCAGTCGGTGCTTGTTTCTCGCTTTCGCGATAGACGACCTCAAAAACGTCCCGAGGGTCGATATCCAAAATTTTGCAAAGTCGGGTCAATTTCGGAAGCGGAGGGTACTTTCCATCCTCCAGGCCAGCCTTTTCCCATTTTGCCAGGGAATTCGGGTTAACGCCGGCTAGTTCAGCCAATTTGGCCCGAGATAACTTTCTAGAAAGCCGCTCTCTTTCCAGCATGCCGCCGAGGCCACGATAGTGATAGTAGAAGACGTCAGTGTCGCTCATAATGGGACAAACATAGTCCCATTTCACCATATAGGGCAATAGAAAAGTCTGTATCTAGTCGAGTAACTGGCGGCACCGCCACATCTTGTGTCTCGGCGCCGCCAGTTATTGAACCCACAGCTTAGAACGGCGGATCGTCCGTCAGGTGCTTGAGGGTCTTTCCCGCCGTCACGATACGCCGAATGATCGGCTGGATACCCGGATAGAGCCTTTCCATTTCCGGCCAGTCGCTGAGAAGGCCGGGACGCTCCAGACGGTCCATTTCTGCCAGTTCCCCGGCCAGAGCATGCGCCTGGGCTTCGTCCAGGGCGAAAAGGTCCAGACCGATAACAGCCGTGTCGACGATCCGGTCTTCGATAAATCCGCAGTAATCGTGACCTTTGCACGGGTCTGCGTCGAAGAGGTCCAGGATTGTCAGGCCGTCCACCGTGTCGTGCCGGGCAAGTCCGCGCAGGCGAGCGAGCCTGTTCAAATCCTCCGGTTCCAGATGCGACAAGGCATCCTTCGCCATCGTCGCCAGTGCCATGGCCTTCCGCGCGCTCCCTTCGAAGCCATCCGACCGCAGGCCGTCGATTTCTTCCAGGATCAGCGACGCGCGGTCCATCGGATCGAACGCCAGCAAGTCGTGCCCCTCGGCGGTCTGGGCAGAGGCCGGTTTGCCAGTACCCAGGAATTCGGCCGGATCGATTTTCAAGGCAGAACACAGGGCGCGGAGCCGCGTTGCGGAAGCCTCCTGTGTGCCGGCCTCGATCTTCTCGATCACGCGCGGGCTGATTTTGGTCAGGTCGCCGAGACGCGCCCGAGAAAGTCCGGCGCTGTCCCGGGCATCCTTGATGCGCTTGCCGATCGTCTCCGGCGTCAGGGTGTCGATATCGGTCATGGTGAATTTTCCTTTCCGTTACGTATACGTACGTAGGGGAAACGCTTTCCCCGGTGGTTCCCCGACCCTTAGTTAAGGGATACGGAGGAGTTGCCCCGGGACATTCCCGGGTACGGTCCCGGGCTCATTCCCGGGCACGTTTCTGCGGTCCCGGGGAAGTTCCCGGGGCCTTGTGTTCGCGAATCCAGGTCTGATTGTCCGAAGTCCCATCCGTCCGGATCTCCCGTGGACGGATTTGGGTCCGGTGGTCGGTCCCTCTCCGGGACAGTTGTCGTTGTAGTGTGCCTCATAGGGGCGTCGCCTTCGGCGGCGCGCCGGTCGGTGTCGACGCGGGTCCGGAATATGGCCCGGGCGTCCGTTACGGTGTCCTGGAGGCGGTTCCGGCGGATCAGGTCTTCAAAGTCGCCGTCATAGTTCTGGACGATCAGGCACGGCTCCATGCGCCGGGTGAATTTCGGCATGGGGCGGGTGATCGCCAGGACCCGGTTGTCTTCCGGCAGGCTGTCTGACGGCTCCGGGCGCTCCTGGGCGTCCTTGCGCTCCGTCACGCGCCATATCCACCGGTCGTCGACCGTGGGCACCAGGACAAGCTTCTGACGGTTCTCCCGAAGCTTCCGGCGGAAGATGCGCAGTGATCCGAGAGGGTGGAAGAACTTCAGGCCGCGTTCCCGAATTTCGGTCAGCTCACCATCCGGGCCGATCCGCATTGCGACCTCGCCCGTCTCCGGATCGATTTTTGGCCGGCCACCAGCGATCTGGAGGAACAGTTCGCCCAACTCTTCGTCGGTCAGTGCCTCGAACTCCTGGGGCTTGAAGACGTATTTGACCACTTCCGCCGGCTTCTGGACCGGGCTGTCATGGACGTAGCCCTTGGGGAAGTATCCCCGGGCGAAGTCCAGGAACTCCCGCCAGCGTTTCGCGCCCAGGTGACGCCGGCATTTGAACAAGACATGGCTATGCAGGTTCAGCATCGCCGTGTCGTCGTCATCCCGCTGAATGGTGTTCTCGACGTTGTAGAACTCAACGTCGATCCCGAGGCCTTTCAGCTTCGGATGCGCGGCGAATTTCGACATGAGGCGGGTATGCGCCTTGTGGCATGCGCGATAGCGGCGCAGCGGCACCCACCCGCCGGATACGACCAGCATCCGCAGCCGGCCGCGCTTCGTCACGTCGAACAGGTAGCGGACGCTTTTCAGCATGTCGTGGACGTTCCGCGACTGCGGTGCCGGCAACATGTTGCAGTTTCGGAAGGGATGGACGCGGACGGCCTGGCCCGTGACCAGGCCAACAATCGCCGTCTGGCGGCCATAGGTGCGGCCATCGATCCCGACGCGCTCCAGACGTGCGATCAGGTCTTCGGTCTGCTCTTTCAGAAGCCGTTCGCGGCGCTGCCCATCGAGGAAGGTATCGCGAGCGACCTCGCGGCCGATCATCGCTTCACCGATTTCCTTTGCGGTGATTTCCTTCGGGCCGGCGTTCCAACCGTAGTCGTCCCGACTAGTGATCGCTTTGGGAGTGGGAAGAGCTTGGGGACTCCCTCTACGTGGACAAAAGGCCGTTGACGGCAAAACGCCGCTTGCGAGACAATCAAGCGATGAAGCCATGGCTCATCTCCTGATCCCAAAGAGCACTCACATCATGCGTTGGAAGTCCTTGATTGCCGTCTTCTCTGTTCTTGCGGTCTTTGCCGTGGCAGCTGCTGGCTTCGTTTCCCTGCTCCTGCTGGGGCAATTCTCCGCGACGTTCGACGCAGCCGTTGACCGATATCAAACTTTGATCGGAGGGCTTTACGGTGCGTTTGCGGCAATCTTTACAGCCGCTACCGTTGCTTGGACGACTTTGGCACCGCTTGAAGCCCGTCGGACAAGGGAACTTCGGGACGAGCAAATTGCAGAGACCGCCGACGCTTGTGGAATTCGTGTGGCGGTCGCGGAACTCTACCGGGAAATTACCTTTAACAAAAAACGCGCCGAACAGGGGGGGGACGGAACAAGTTTCAAAATCCCCGAAATACTTAGAGATAGAGATGTCATCAAAACACAAGAGCCAGAAATACAAATCCGTATTGGCGCTCTTGTGGAAGACGCTTTTGTAATGAATGATGTGATTACAGGAAGCATACCTGATGAGTTGCGCGAAAAAGGCGTCTCTATGATCGACGCGATGGAAGATAATGCTAGGCGACTTCAAGGTAAAATAAGCAACGTTATTCAAAGTAGTTTGGATAAGACGGGTGACGGGGATTGGTATAGGGAGTTTCTCAATAAGAGGTCTTATTGAGTGTCCCGCTCTGAATTTGATTTCGCGCTCTAAAAATTTGGAAGTCATGACACGCTGCCTTTGTCGCAGCACTCGCCAGAGGGGGAAGCGGGGGCCTTGCCCCCACACCCCCGCGTCTCGCCGACGGGCAGGGGTACAGGCAGAGAAGGGGCGGCGTTGCCGCTCCCTTCACTTCCTGACCCCTGTGGCGACGGTGGGGGCGTCTCCGGGGCGTCAAGACCCTCCCGCCGCGCCTTGGCGGCGCGGTCTCCCGAGGAGGGTCTGGACTCCCCTCCGTCGCCTGGAGCGGGGATCAGCTTTTTGAGCCGGTTGGCAACCGTCGATCTGGAAACGCCGGTGCATGTCTCGATCTGGCGGAGCGAGTAGCCTATGCCATGGAGGCGGAGAATTTCACGGTCGCGGCCGCGCAGGTAATCGGCCTTGGCGATCCGGCCGAGGGCGCGGGCGACAGGTGCGGTCAGGCCTCGCTCCGAGGCGACGCGAGACCAGACCACATTCGCGGGCAGGCCCTCGAATTTGAGGCGGTCCACTTCCGCCAGGATCGCGCAGCCGAGTTTCAGGTTCTCGGTGCGCTTCGCCGCAGCCTTGGCTTCCATTTCCCGCCGCCGGCCCTGCTCTTCGCGCGTCGCGGCCAATCGCGGATCGATCCGTAAGGCGACGGTCGACAACAGGCTTTCCAGGGCCTCCCAGGACATGACCAGGGACAGGCGGCAGCCGTTGCCGTGTTCTTCGATTTCGAGGGAGAAGTCTTCGCTGGTCAGCCGATCAACCATGGTCGCGGCCTCCCGTTTCGGAGGCGCGCCGCACGGCCGCGTTTCGGGACCGCGGTCCCGATTGGCTGTCGTGGCATGTTGTAAGGTGCGGAAATCCGGTGTTGCCGGTTGTCGTTACTTGCGGTCCAAGTCGCTCTTTGAGGGGCTGTTCTGAGCGGCTGGCAGTGTAGAGGTCAGCGGTTCGATCCCGCTTGGCTCCACCATCGAAACCCTCCGGGAAACCGGGGGGTTTCGTCGTTTCTGAGGCACGTCACGGTGTTTGTGGTCGGCGGATTTACTCCGCCGCTGTCGGCTCTACCGGGGTTGCGCCGGGCAGGGTGACGGTGACCCTGGTGCCCTTGCCCATCTGGCTTTCGAAGGCGATGCGGCCGCCCATGGCCTCGGCGAGGCGCTTGGTGATGGCGAGGCCGAGGCCGACGCCTTCTTCGTTGGCCTGATAGACCGCGTCGCCCTTGGCGAAGGGCTCGCCCAGCAGCGGCAGGCGGTCCGGCGGGATGCCGATGCCGGTATCCTTGACCGAAATGGCGATCATGCCGTCGGCGGCCGGCGCGGTCGTGACCGTGACGCGGCCGTCCGGCGGCGTGAACTTCAGCGCGTTGCCGACGATGTTGATCAGGATCTGCTGGATCGCCCGTTCGTCGCCGACCACCACCGGCGCCGGTTCCGGCACGTCCCAGACCAGGCGGGGCCCGGGGCCCCCTTTCCCGGTTCGGGCGCCGGTCAGGCTGGGCAGGGTTTCGATCGCATCGCCCAGATCCACCGGCAGGCTGGCCAGGTCCAGGGCATCGTTGTTGATCCGCGCCAGATCCAGCATGTCGTTGATCAGGTCCAGCAGATGCCGGGCGCTGTAGTGGACATCCTCCAGATACTGATCGCGCTTTTCCGCCGTCAGGCGGACGACATTGCTGCGCATCAGATCGGTGAAGCCGATGATCGCGTTCAGCGGCGTGCGCAATTCGTGGCTGAGGGTGGCGAGGAACCGGTCCTTCGCGGCGTTGGCTTCCTTTGCCTCGGCCAGACGGCGACCCAGTTCGGCCTTGTTTTCGATGTCGCGGGTCACGTCCCAGTTCAGACCGATGACGGACGCCACGGCGCCGGAATCGTCCCGGCTTGGCTCGGCATAGGCCTGAATCCATCGCGGCGCGCCGTCATTGCCGCGCCGGATGCGGAACAACCGCTGGAAGCGCGTGCCGTTTTCGATACTGAGATTGAGCGCGGCTTCCGTCGGCTGTACGTCTTCGGGATGACAGACCGCGCGCCAGTCGTCGATATGGTTGCCGAATGTTTCGGGATCGACGCCGAAAATCCGGAACATCTGATCGTTCCAGTCCAGACCATGGGTTTTGGGATCGTATTCCCAGACCCCGATCGCGCCGCTGTCGACCGCAAGGTTCATGCGTTGGGCATGACGCCGGATCTCGCGATTGATCCGGGCGAGCCGCCCATAGACCAGCGCCAGAGGCAGCGGGAAGACCAGGACGGACAGCGCAAGGGCGATCAGCAGCGGCCGGGACCGGTTCACCCAGGCCGCCAATCCGGCCTCGGACGAGAAACCGGCCACCAGCGTCAGATCGGCAACCCGGGACCGGTTCCAGGCAATGACCATGGAAGGCGCCCGCCCGTCCATGTCCCGCGTGACCATGATTCCGGCCCGCTCCAGCCGGCCGGCGACAGCGTCGCTCAGGCGGGTTTGCAGGCCGGTATTCGGGCCGATCGACATCCAGACATCGCCATTGTCCCGGACCATGGAGACCTCGGCGCCCGCGGGCCAGTCCGCATTGCGCCACCAGCCCAGGATCTGGTCGACATCGATGCACAGGCCGCCGAAACGGGCCGATCCCATGGCGCCGAACCGTACCGTCAGGGCCGCCCGCAGCGCCCCTTCGGTGCCGGACGGCGCCGCCGGGCCCAGGGCCGTTCCCAGGCGCGCGGTCCTGTGATGCCAGTCCGGATTGGGGCAGGATGCCAGCGCACCGCCGCCCTTCGGGTCGGCCTGCATTTCCTCTGGGATCGCTACCGCGCGGCAATCGGCCCCGGACAGCTCGTAGCAGGAAATCCGGAGCTGCGTTGCGGCGGCCAGCCGGGCAACGGCGATATGGCCGTTCAGATGGGCGTCGGTGGCAAGCGTGACTTCCTGCAGCAACTGCTTTAGGCGGGTTTCCGTCAGAGAGATGAATTGGTGATAGGAGAAGGTTGCGATCAGGCTTCCCAGAAGCAACACGATCGCTGTGGTGATGAGCCAGACGCTCCACGAAACTCGGCGAAAACGCCGATCGCGATACATCATGATATCCCCGCCCCGAGCGCGCCGATTTGGCAGGCGCGCAATCCCGGGCAAAATAAGAGTAGTCAACAGCTGTTAAGGTAAGACTAAAAATATCCCAGAAATCGGGTATTGAGCTTTTTCCGTCAAATTCCGCCTGAAGAACGGCAAGAAAACAATGAGAGGTCGCGGTGCCGGAAAAACTACCAACACTTGGCGTGGGCACGGTCGTGATTCGCAACGCTGCGGACGGACCCGAAATTCTACTGGTCCGGCGCGGCAAGGCGCCGCGCAAGGGGCAATGGTCGATACCGGGTGGCCGGCAGGAATGGGGCGAGACGGCCCGTCAGGCGGCCGCGCGTGAAGTGCGGGAGGAAACCGGAATCGAGGTTGAGATTGTCGCCCTGATCGACGTGATCGATGCGCTCAACGCCCTCCCCGACGGCACCTTGTCCCATCACTATACTCTGATTGATTTCGTGGCCCGCCCGATCGGAGGGTACCTGCAGGCCGGAGACGATGCCGATGAAGCGCGCTGGGTCGCGGCGGAGGAGGTCGATGGCATGCTGGAATGGGACGAGACGCGCCGGATCGTTCGGCGGGCGCTGGAGATGGTCGACTGACGTCTTGCAAGGCGGGGCGACCTGGGCCAGCATCCCGGCGCCCGCGCGCGATACAATTCAGGGAACATAACGTCATGCCGATCGGCCACATCCGGCCCGCCGTCGCGGGTATCGAGGAACAGCAGATTCTCGCCGTCTCCAAGCTGGCCCTGGGGGACCCTTCGGTCATAGCGATGTGGTATGGCGAAAGCGATCTCTCGACCGACACCCGGATCCGGGAGGTCGCGATCAATTCCCTGAATGCCGGGGAAACCTTCTATGGCCACAAGCGGGGTCTGCCGGAATTCCAGACGGCGCTGGCCGACTACATGTCGGATCTGTACGACCGCCCGATCGGCGCGGACCGGGTGTCGGTGACCCAATCGGGCATGTCGGCCATCATGATGATCTTCCAGACCATCCTGGATCCGGGTGACAACGCCGTCATCGTCGGCCCGGTCTGGCCGAATGCACAGTCGGTCGTACGCGCCCTGGCCGGGGAGCCGCGCTACGCCGTCCTGGACAATGACGAGGCGCGCGGCTGGCATCTCGACCTGGAGAAGGTCTATGCCCAATGCGACGACCGGACCCGGGCAATTTTCGTAAACACCCCGAACAATCCGACCGGCTGGGTCATGCCGCTGGACCAGATGCGCGAACTGCTGGAATTCGCCCGGGAGCGGGGAATCTGGATCGTGTCGGACGAGGTCTATGCCCGCATGGTCTATGACGGCCGCGCCGCGCCCAGCTTTCTGGAAATCGCCGAGCCGGATGACCCGGTCCTGTCGGTGAACAGCTTCTCCAAGAGCTGGGCCATGACCGGCTGGCGCATCGGCTGGATCACCCACCCCCCACAGCTGGGCGAATTGCTGGGGAACATGATCGAGTTCAACTATTCCTGCGTCCCGACCTTCCTGCAGCGTGGCGGCGTTCATGCGGTCGAGCAGGGGGAGAGCGCTGTTGCCACGATGATCGATCATTGCCGGACCGGACGGGCGATCTGCAGTCAGCGCCTGCCGACCCTGCCCCATGTCAGCGGCTACCGGGAGCCGGATGCCAGTTTCTATGGCTTCTTCCGGATCGACGGAACCGCCGACCGCACGCTGGAAACCTGTCAGCGGCTGGTCCGGGAAGCGAAGGTCGGCATCGCGCCCGGTACCGCGTTCGGTCCTGGGGCGGAGGGCTGGTACCGGCTGTGTTTCGCACTGTCGCCGGATCGCCTGTCCCAGGCCTTCGACAGGCTGGAAACCGGACTGGCGAATCTGTAGCAGATAGCCGAGATTTTAGCTGAAATACCAAATACTTCCCGGGCGATATTCGTTGACGGGAATGCATGCTGCGTGGCCAGAATGGTTGCTGGAGGTACGCGGTATGAAAAAGTTCGGATATCTGCGCGGTACGGCCGTGGCGCTCAGCCTCGGGCTGTTGACCGGATGCGTGACGGATATGGAAGCCAAGATGGCCGCCGGGTCGCCGACGGTCCCGGCGCTGATGAAGGCGGGGGATTCCCGGCGTGTCAGCGGCGACCTGCCGGGCGCGGCGGCGCTCTATCGCAGCGCCCATGAGGCCGGCCCCGATGAGGCCGTGCCACTGATCCGGCTGGGGGAGACCCTATCTGCGGCCGGGGCGCATGTGGATGCGGCGGAGGCGTTCCGCGCCGCGCTGCTCCGGGCGCCCGACGACCACAACGCCATGCGGGGGCTTGCCAACGCGCTGGTCGGGCTGGGTCAGCCGGCCTTGGCCATTCCTTATTTCGAGCAGGCCCTGGCGCGGGCGCCGGATGATTGGCGTGCCGATCTCGGACTGGGGGTCGCGCATGACCTTTCCGGTGATCCCGCTGCGGCGCAGGCGCGCTACCGTGCCGGCCTTGCCAAGGCACCGGACAATCCGGATCTGATGAACAATCTGGGGCTTTCCCAGGCGCTGGCAGGCGATACGCAGGCCGCGGTTCCCCTGCTGGAAGGGCTGATGCAGGTGCATGACCGCGATGCCCGTTATCGCAGTACGTTGGCCATCGCCTATGCCCTGGATGGGCAGGAACAGGCGGCCGCGCGCCTGATGGGTGAAACCGAGACGGCAGAGACCGTGACTCGAAATCTCTCGGTCCTGCGCATGGTCCGCGCATTGCCCGACCACGCCCGGAAGGCCCTGGCGATACAGACCGTCTATTCGGGATAGCTCACAGGGTGATCAGGGCATCGATGGTCTTCAGGATGCCCGGCCCGATCAGGACGATGAACAGGGCGGGCAGTATGAAGAGCACCATCGGTACCGTCAGCACGGCGGGCAGGCGCGCTGCCTTTTCCTCCGCCTTCATCAAACGCTGATCGCGCATCTCCGCCGCCAGGACACGCAGCGACTGGGCCAGCGGCGTGCCATACTGTTCCGCCTGGGCCAGCGTGCCGGTCAGGGCCGACACGCCGGGCAGGTCGGTGCGCCGGTCCAGATTGGCCAGCGCCGCGCGGCGCTCCGGCAGGAAACCCAGTTCGACCGCCGTCAGTTCGAACTCGTCCGCCAGTTCCGGGCAGCCGGATCGGAATTCCCGCGCGACGCGCTGGAAGGCGGAATCCAGGTTCAATCCCGCTTCCGTACAGATCACCATCAGATCCAGCGCGTCCGGCAGGGCACGGCGCAGAACGGTCTTTCGGCGGTCCGACTGATTCTTGCAATAGGTGTCCGGTGCGATGTAGCCCGCACCGACCGCCAGGCAGGACAGGGCCAGCTTCAGCAAGGGCGGCAGATCGCCGGCGATCTGCAGGACATAGACCAGAAAGGCGGCGATCAGACCGAAGACGGCGGGCAGGATCATCTTCGCGGCCAGAAAGACGGCAATGGCGTCACGCGACCGGATGCCCGCGCGTTCCAGCTTCAACTGCGCTTCCTGCGCCTGGGCGCTGCCCATCAGGCGGAACCGGTGCACCAGGCTCTTGGCAAGGCTCAACCCCGTTGGGGCGAAGCCCCGGCGCTCCGGGGATTTGATGGTGCGGCCCAGATCGGCCCGGCGTTCCAGGAGCGCCCGGGCGCGCCGGTTGGATGGCCCGCGCTCGGTCAGGGAGATCCAGAGCGCCGCGACCCCGGCGGCGGCGGCGGTTCCGGTGGCGGCCAGAAGGGCGGTCTCGCCGGTGGCGGCCGCGATGATCTGTTCCGCTATGGCCATCGCCTGTTCCCCTTCAGATGTCGAACTTGACCATCTTCATCATCACCGCCGCGCCGATCGCGATGCTGGTCAGGCCGCAGGCGACCATGATCAGGCCCCGCGGGTCGCTGAACAGCAGCATGACGTAGTCGCGATTGACGATGTAGATCGCAGCGGACACGGCAAAGGGCAGAGAGCCGATGATATAGGCGCTGGCCCTGGCCTCCGACGAGACGGCGCGGATCTTCAGCTTCATCTGGCGTCGCTTGCGCAGAATGTCCGACAGGTTCTGCAGTGTTTCGGTCAGGTTGCCGCCGGTTTCCTTCTGGATCGACAGGGTGATCCCCAGAAAGCGCAGTTCGGGCACCGACATGCTCTCCGACACCCTGGCGATGGCGTCCTCGACCGAATGGCCGATGCGCACGAGGTCGACCACCTCGCGGAAGATGCCGGCCACGGGTTCCGGCGCCTCCCGGCCGACGGCGGACAGCGACTCGCTGACCGGCAGGCCGGCCTTCAATCCGCGCACCACGATATCGATGCCTTCGGGCAGGTTTGTCAGGAAACGGGTCTCGCGGCTGCTGATCCGGTTCGACAGGAACATGTGCGGCAGCAGCAGCGCCGCGCCCAGCCCGCCCAGCAGTATGACCCCGACCGGCATGCCAAAGAACAAGAACGCGGCCGCCGCGACACATCCGACCGTGACGGACAGGGCGATATAGCGCCTGGGATCGGGCTTGTATCCGGCGCGGGACAGGCGGCGCACCAACTGGCTGCGGCGCGGCAGCAGACCGGACAGGACGCCGGAACTCGGCTTGTCCCGCGTCAGGCGAACGGCCTCCACCGCGGCGCGGGATTCCGGCGCGGCGCGGGCCACGACGCGGGACAGGCGAAGGTTCCGGGCCCGCCGACTTCGGTCGAGGGCGGTCATCACGGCGAGCCCGAGGGCCAGCCCGGCGACCAGGGCGAGGCCGAGCAGCCCCAGTTCCAACCAGTCGCTGGAGAGGCCCGCCGACATGGTCAGATCACCGCGTCCAGCAAGGGACGTTCCAGACCGTAATAGCCGGCCTTGTCGGTGAAGGCCGGGCGCAGGCCGGCCGGTTCGAAAGTGCCGATCAGCTTGCCGTCGGCGCCCTCGCCTTCATAACGATAGCGGAACAGTTCCTGCGTCGTGATGATGTCGCCTTCCATGCCGACGACTTCCGTGATGCTGGTGACCCGGCGTACGCCGTCGCGCATGCGGCTGACCTGCACGATCATGTCGATGGCGGCGACGATCTGGGTCCGTACCGCTTTGGGCGGCAGGCTCGCCCCGGACATGCCGACCATGTTTTCCAGGCGTGTCAGCGCCTCGCGCGGATTGTTGGCGTGCAGGGTGCACATCGATCCTTCATGACCGGTATTCATGGCCTGCAGCATGTCCAGCGCCTCGCCGCCGCGCACCTCGCCCAGGATGATCCGGTCCGGTCGCATGCGCAGCGCGTTCTTGACCAGGCCGCGCATGGTGACCTCGCCCTTGCCCTCCAGATTCGGCGGACGGGTTTCCAGGCGCACGACATGGGGTTGCTGCAACTGAAGCTCGGCGGCGTCCTCGATCGTCACCACCCGCTCGCCGGTATCGATCATCCGGCTCAACGCATTCAGCAGGGTGGTCTTGCCGGACCCGGTTCCGCCGGAGATCAGGATGTTCAGCCGCGCGCGCGACGCGATCTGCAGGACCCGCATCATGGCGTCCGACAGGTTCGCCTGCCGCGCCATGACTTCCAGTGTGATCTTCTTCTCGGCAAATTTCCGGATCGAGATGGACGCCCCGTCGATGGCCAGGGGCGGCACGATGATGTTGACGCGGCTGCCGTCTTCCAGGCGCGCGTCGCACATCGGCGAACTTTCATCGACGCGCCGGCCGATGCGGTTGACGATGCGCTGGGCGATGGACAGCAGGTGCTTGCCGTCGCGGAAGGCGACATCGGTCAGGATCAGCTTGCCGTGCCGTTCGACATAGACCTGCTTCGGGCCGTTCACCAGAATGTCGGTGATCGACGGGTCGTCCAGCAACGGATCCAGCGGCCCCAGCCCCAGCATGTCGTTGACCAGTTGGGTGACCACGTCGCGCTGTTCCGCGCCGTTCAACTGCAGCCCCAGTTCCCGCAGGAGTTCCGGCAGCATGCGTCCGACCTCCAGGGCCAGTTCCGGGCGGGGCAGTTTCACCGCCGCGGCGGGGTCGATCCGTTCCATGAAAGGCCCCCGCAGCCGCCCCAGCGCCTCCGCCACGCCTTCGCGGCTGGTCGTCAGTTCGTCGCGCCGGGCGGGGGCCGGTCTTTGCGCCGGCTGGGCCGTCGGTGCCGGCATGTCCATCGCCGATGTCTGACCCGATGCAGGATCAGATGTCGGGGTCTTGCCGGCCAGATACCCGTTCAGCAGTGCCGTCGTCAGGTTGCGGCGCTGCAGGGCGTTCAGCGCCAGACCGGTCTGGTCGAGATATCGGTCGACTTGCGCCCGCACCATATTGGCCTGATCCGGACGGTCCGCAGGGGCGGTCCCGGCGTCGGTCTGGGCATTCAGGAGTTCGCGAATCTGATCCTGCAGCCGGTCGCGCAGTTCCATCAGATCCGGCAGGCCGCCATCGTGCGGATGGCGCCGCGCCGCCCGGCTGGCAATGTCGTCTACCAGAGCCATTTGCGTTTCGCTCCAGTCTTGCGGACGCCATCCGTCGGGCTGGCGGGGACCGCCCGCTCCGCGATGTTGCGGACAGCGCGGGAATAGGCGTGTTTCGGTCTCAGCTTCGACACGACGGGTTTGCCGTCGGAAGCTGCCGCCGCTGCGGCCCGGCTGTCCAACGGTACAAGCCAGTCAACCGCGCATTCGCAGGCGCGCTCGAATTCCCGCCTTTCGATGGGCGGCGGACCGGAGGGCGGAACCGTGCCGATCAGTGTCACGGCCGTGTCCGGGGCGCTTTCCCGACACAGCGTCCGAAGGCGGATCGAATCGCGCAGGCCTCCCAGGCTCAGATCGGTGACCAGAACCACCTCGTCCGCCCTGCGGATCAGGTCGCGGGCGGCGGGCAGCATGCCGCGCGGCAGATCGACCAGGATGGTCGGGACGCTTTCCGCCACAGCCTCGATCAGGCGCACCGGGCCGTCCGGCACCGGGACGGTTTCCAGTCCCGGATGTTCCTCCGCCCCCAGCACGAACAGGTTGTCGGTGGCATTGATCATGGCGCTGCCGACGAATAGCGGATCGATCCGCTCGGGATGCTCAAGCGCCTCCCGCAGGCCGCGTCCGGGCAACAGGTCCAGCGCCAGTGTGGCCGTGCCGAAGATCAGGTCCAGGTCGACCAGCGCGGTCTGGGTGTTCAGTTTCTCCGCTGCCCACCAGGCCGTGGAAACCGCCAGTGTGGTCGCACCGACACCGCCGCGGCAGCCCAGGAAGACCGTGACGCGCGGTTCGACCGCGGCGTCGTCGGAATTTTCCCGGGCCGGCCGGCTCGCCGGCACGCGCAGTGCGGCCAGCAGGTCGTCGTCTTCCAACGGGACGACCAGATAGTCCGAGGCGCCGGCTTCGCGCAGGCGCCGATAGGTCCGGACATCGTCCCGTCGACCGACCGCCAGCAGGCGGGCCGTGCAGCGTGCCGACAGGACGGACAATGCTTCGACCGCGTCATCCGGGTTGTCGATTTCCAGAAGGATCACCTCGGCGGCGGGGGCGTCATCGGACAGCGCGGCGGTCAGGCCGCCGGGCAGCACTTCGGCCATCGCGATGCCGCAACCGTCGGCCAGGCGGGCGAGCCCGTCGGAAATCCGGGCGTCGTCGATATAGGCGACGACGCGGTCGGGCAGGCGAGTGGCTGTTTTTCGGGTCTGTGCGTGTTCCATGGCCGTTTCCTCAATCACCCACGGTGGCCGCATCAGCCGGATCGGGGACCCATTTGATGGTGCGCTGACGATAGGCGCGGATCGCCAGAATGTCGGCGGCGGTGCCTTGTGGTCCTATGGTCTCCCGCCCGGCCAGCAGATCGTTGGGATCGGCCACCATTCGCGCCAGGTTCGATGTCTGGGAGCATCCCCAATGGGCGTCGGGTTTGTTGTCGAAATCCGCTTCGTCGGACCAGTCGCCGCAACTCGGTGGTGTCACGATCAGCCGCACGAAGGTGGCTCTGTAGGGCTTGTTCGGACCGGTTTCCCCTTCCGGTGCCGGCAGCACCCGGACCCCGGTCGCGGCAAGACGCCGTCTCAGGCTCTCCCGGGTTTCCGCCGGGGCGGTCACCACCAGTCGGTCACCATAGCGGGCGTCATTCCGGGCCAGCAGGAGGTCCAGCGCTGTATCGCCTGCAAGGCCCGGTGCAATCTCCGCGCTGTCCGTGATCGTGTCGAAGATCGGTTCCCGGCGCAGTTCCACATCGCTGCGGGTCTGGGTGGGACCGCAGGCGGTCAGCAGTCCGGCGACAAGAAGGATAAGCGTGATGGGTCTCATGGCAGTGCGTCCTCAGCGCAACAGGAATCCGCCGGGCCCTTTCAGGCCCTGGGTTCCGTCGCTGTTCAGCGGGGTTCTGTGGGAATCCGGCACGCGCGGGCTGTGGTCGGCGGCATTGGCCATCCGTTCCCGGTCGGATGCGGGCTCGAAACCGTCGGTCGGCAGTGCCAGCTTTCCGGAGGTCGGGCGCACCACATAGGGCGTCACGATGACCACCAGCTCGCTCTCGTCGCGCTGAAAATCGGTGGACCGGAACAGGGCGCCCAGGATCGGGATGTCGCCCAGCCCGGTGACCCCCGACACGTCCTGATTGGTGGTGTTCTGCAGCAGGCCCGCGATGGCGAAGCTCTGACCGCTGTTCAGGTTCACCGTAGTCGTTGCCTGGCGGACGGTCAGGGCCGGAATGTTGAACCCGTTGAAGGAAACAGCCCCGGCCGTCGCCAACTGGCTGACCTCCGTGCTGACCTTGATATGCAGGCGGCCGTCGCCCATCACCACCGGCATGAAGGCCAGGCTGACGCCGAATTTCTTGAAGACGATGGTGATCGCGCCGTCGTCGCCGTCCGGGACCGGAATCGGGAATTCGCCGCCGGCGAGGAAGTTCGCCGATTCGCCGCTCAGCGCCGTCAGGTTCGGTTCCGCCAGAACGGTAATCAAACCCTGATCGTCCAGCGCGTCGATCAGGCCGTTGACGTCGAAGCCGCTGCCGTCCTTTGCCAGCGACAGGATGCTGGATCCGTCTACCGCGCCGGAGATGAAGCCGCCGGTCGCCAGTCCGAAACTGAATTCCCCGGCAGTCTTCAGAATGTCCCAGCTGAAGCCCAGTCGCTTGGTCGTCTCGCGGCTGACCTCGGCAATGCGGACGCGCAGGTTGACCTGGTTCGGTGCCCCGACGCGCATGTGGTTCAGGATCAGCCCGTCCTCACCGATCACGGTCCGCGCCAGTTGAAAGATGTCTTCCGCGGCCTCGGCGCTGGGCACATGGCCGGAGATCACCAGCGACTGCCGGATCGATTCCAGATCGACCTGCGCATCCGGCTGAATGATGGCGATCAGTTCCTGCAGTCGCACCGTGTTGTGACGCACCTGAACACGACGCGACAGCAGCACCTCGTCGTTCTGGCCGATGACGGTCAGGGTCGTTTCACCCGCAGCCTTGCCGAACACATAGAGCAGCATCGGCGTCCGCAACTGCACATCCGCGACCTCGTCATTGGCGACGTAGACGGCGGTTGCGCGCCCGGCCAGTTGCAGCATCTCGCCCGCCCCCAGATCGAGGGCGATCGGTCCGGCGCGGCCCGGCGCGTCGGCGGTGTGGGTGTCGGCCAGGACCGGGGTCGCGACCGGCGGCGCCGCGATGCCCCATCCCGTGCCGGCGACCGCGGCCAGGGCCAGTGCCAGGGTTCGAATGCCGGGGGTCATGATCCCGTATCCCTGAACTCGACGGTCTCCGTTTCACCGCGCCGGATCACCGTGACGGTGACCTTGGGCGGGGCTGGTCTTGCCGGCGCACTCCGCACCGGTTGCGCCGGGGCGGAGATCGGGGGCAGCAGACGGCTGGCCTGGCTGTCCCAGGTGTAGGTCTGTGCGTCAGGGGAAGGGGTCGCCGTCGCCAGGGCGTCGGAATCCTGCGCCAGAGAGCGCAGAGCGAGGGACAGGCGCCCCATTCTGAGGGCGACGGCGATCACTTCGGCCGCCTTGGAATCGACTTCCAGCGTGGCCGTCTTGGCGAGGGTCGGTTCACCCTCGGTATCGTCTGTGCGCTGGTCGACGGCCAGCACCCTGATGTCGGTCAGCACGGTCTCCGTCGCCAAGCGCTTCATGCGCTGCGACAGCTCGACCTCATGGGTCAGAAGCAGGTCCACCCTGTCGCCGGGGAAGACGAAGCCCGCGATGCCGGTCGTGGCGTCGACGGGCACCGAAACCGCACGCAGCCCGGGCCGAAGCACGGCCGCCAGGAAGCCGCGGTCGCCCGGCCGGATCACGCGGCCGACGGTCAGGGGCTCCCCGGAGGTGATCGCACCGCGGATCACCGCGCCGGTCAGGCCCTCTTCGCCCATCGTCGCGCGGGTCAGATAGGTTTCAGGCAGGTTCTCGCTGGGGAACGGGGTCCAGACGAATTGATCGATATGCAGGAAAGTGCCGCTCGGCAGATCCTCCCTTGCGACCAGAACCTCGACGGTGTCGATGGTCTCGACCTGGACCGGCGTGCTGGTCTGCAACGCCAGCAGCTCTGCCCGGCGGTCCTCCAGCCAGCCGCGCGCGACCGTCACCGCGCCGAAGGCGGCGCCCCCGGCGACCAGTAGAAGAAGAAGCAGTTTGACACGCATGGCCCGTCTCCTTCTCAGACGCCGAGCGGCGGCCAGAGGCCTGCAAAGGCGAAAAGCGCGGCCGCCGCGATGGCGACGGCGTAGGGGATCTGGGCGGGCGGGTCGGGATCGACCGGCAGGCCGGCCGCCATCAGCAGAGTGCGGACCGGGCGGCTCAGCATCCACACGAATGCCAGGATGGCGCCGAACAGCAATGTCTGCAGGACCAGCGCGACGGCGACCTGAGGCCCGGTCCACAAGGCCAGGACAGCCATCAGTTTCGCATCCCCCGCGCCGAAGAAGCCGAGCGCATAGGCAGCAAAGCCGAGGGCCAGTACCGTGGCGAATGCGGCAAGATGCGTTCCGGGCGCGGCGCCGGACACCAGAATCCAAATCGCGCCGCCCGCAAACAGCGCGACAATCGTTCTGTTCGGAATGATGAAGTGGCGGAGGTCCGTCGCCGCGGCCCAGACCGTCAGTGCGATACCGGCGATCAGAACCGCGTGCCGGGCATCCCCGGACTGCCACAAGGATAGAAGTGGATCGAACATCGCTACCGGTCCCTCTCGGTGCGGGTTGATTGCAGGTCACCCGGCCGCCGGGAGGCGGGAAACGGCGCTATTATCCCCCGCGCCGAATCCCGCCCCATTCCCGACAGGGCCAGGGAAATGCGATCAGCCGCCTGTACCGCTGGTCGAGCCGTCGCCCGTGCCGCTGCCCGATCCACTGCTGGTCGCGGATTGCGCCGCGCTGTCCAGCTCGGTCTGGACGACCGTGAAGATATCGACCAGGGACGTGCCCATCAGCTGCAACGCGCCGATGGCGGCGACGGAGACCAGACCCGCGATCAGGCCGTATTCGATGGCTGTCGCCCCGGATTCGTCTTTCAGGAACTCTGTCAGTTTGTTCGTCAGCATGTTTTTGTCCTCACCTCTGCAAGACACGATTTCGGCGGACTTGCCGATTTGGTGGCTGTTTGCCGGTGTCGACATTCAAAAAGTCAGATTTGAAAAGCAATGAGTATCGAATTGGATAATGATCGAAATAGTGTTGGATTTATTCTGTAATGGAATTCAAATTATTTTCGAAATTTAGATAAATCTAACTGTATTGTTCATGTCGTTGTCACACCACAATATTTTGATTTGCGGTATGATAATATTGATAAACAATGCAAAAAATTTTGTCCTTATTAATTTATAAGCCCGTACGAAAGTTCCGCCGGGAGGTCGTTTCGTCTTCTGTTTTGGTTAAAAACGCGACGGTTTCCGCTGCATCCGACGGTGTCAGGTTACCTCATTCGACCAGACAAAAGACCTGGGCGACCGCGCCGGCACTCCGCAGAGCGTCTCCGAGCCCGTCAAATCTGCTTTCGCTTATGTCGTCCGGGGTGGGGTAGAATCGAATATCTGCCTGCCTTCTCAGGCCGGCCGCCGCCAGGGCCGCGGGAAAGCTGCGCGGGGCCGCCGTGTTGAAACGGCCTCTGCGTGGCGAGCCGGAGATCACCACGCCCGCAACCAGGCCTTCCGAAACGAAGAGGGGGCCGCCGCTGATCCCGCCCAGCGATCCCTCGAAATCCGGGAAGCGCGCGGTTTCCGCCCAGGTCAGGATCGGCTCCCGCTTGTCCTGTCGGGTGCTCCGGACCGAAACGGCGCGCCCGATCAGGGTGCCGGTCACGTCGCCCGGATTGCCCTGCGGATATCCGATTCCGTAGCCGGTTTCCCCGAGTGTCGGCAGGCGGTCGGCAAACGCCAGGGCGGGGCGCTTCAGGGTCTCGGACAGAATTGCCAGATCGGCATCCGGATGAATCCAGATCCGGTGGACGCGCACCGCATTTTCCCGGTCGCGCAGGATTCCGACCTTGCTGCACCCTTCGACGACATGACGCGCGGTCATCCATACGCCTTCGGAATCCAGGGAAAATGCTGTGCCGACGCTGTTTCCCCGGCGGTCGCTTTCCTGGACCATTACCACCGGGTCCCGGGGGCTGGGGTCGGGCAGGGCCGGGCCGGCAGGTGCCGGCCGCCGACGTTCTTCCCGCGGCTGGGAACCGTCATCGAACAGCCCCAGCAGCGAGGCCGCCAGCACCCCGAACATGATCAGCAGGGCGATGATGTCGATCGGACGCATGCGGCGGGGTCCGGCCTATCCCGACACCGCCGCCGCGTTGAATGCCGCGACGGACAGCTTGGTGGCGGAAACCAGAATCGCCGGGCCGATCTCGCCGGCTTCGACACGTTTCGGCAGGCCGCGCAGCACCAGGTCGATGGCCCGGTAGACCAGAATCTGAACGATGATCGTCACCGCGCCCCAGACCAGGATGTCGGCGGCGCTTACGCTGGCCGCCATGGCAAAGGCCAGGGGAATTGCCAATCCCAGCATCGCCCCCGACAGAGTGACCGCCGCCGCAACATTGTTCTGCCGGATCAGTGCCAACTCGTGATACGGCGTCGAGACGGCATACAGCAGCACGCCTGCGATCCAGATTGCCAGGGTCAGCCCGAAATGCAGCAGCAGATAGGGGAACCCGGCCAGCAGGCTCTGCAAAATGGGAGTGAATTCCATGAGATGTCCTGTTGCGTGGTCCCTGGGGCCGTCCGCTGCCTGGCCTATTCGCCCGGCGGCGGCGTCCAGGCGAGGATCATGTGCGGTGATGGATCGTTCAGGTCGTCGATGCTCCAGACATACAGGCTGGGACTGCCCTCGACCACCTGATTGGCGTTGTGATACCCGACCTTGGCGTCGGTCCAGACGCGGATTTCGCCCTGAATCCAGAAGCCATTGGCAATCAGATCCTGCCGCATCTTTGCGGGCAGGCGGTCGCCGAACAGCTCCATGATATGGGGTTCGCGGGCGAAGCCGGCCTCCGCCAGCGATTGCAATGCCGGGTGACCGGTCGCCTCGAAACGGGCAACGTAGTCTTGGGCGCTTTCCGCGGTCCACCGGCGCAGACCCAGCATGATGCCCCGACGGGAGGGGAAGCTGAACTGCTTCTCCTTTGCCAGACTGCCCTGCTTCTCATACTTCACCTGATACTCGGCATTGCCCTGATACGAGACTTCCTTGAAGCCGGAATTGCGCCGCATCTCGTTCTCGTAGATGCCGACATACTCATCGATGGCGTCACCCTTCAACTCGCCGGTACCGATCCGCTGCAGAAACTGAAGCTGGGTCAGCGTGCCGTCATAGGCGATCGAATAGCGCCCGTCCGGGGCAACCTGCATCGTCAGTTCGAACTTGTTGGGCAGGTAGCAGCTCGCGGTCAGCGCCACAATCAGCGCCAGCAGGCATGAACGGATCAAATGGTGCATCATGGCAGGAAGCCTATCCCTCAATCCGGTCGGTTACAAAACGGAATCCGACAGAATGGCATCGATGGCGGTTCGGGCCTCCCCGGGCTGCAGGCCGCCTTCCCGCGTGGCGCATTCCGTCCAGTATCCATCGATGATCACGGCCAGGCGCAGGGCCAGCATCGGTGCGGCGCCCGGATCGGCGGCCATGGCGCGCAGCGACCGGCGCAGGGCTGCGACCTGGCGGCACCGCACGGCAGCATGGATACGGGCATATTCCGGCTCGTAGGCAACACGCGACGTGAACTGCAGCCAGCAGGCCGCCCGCCGGACCGTCAGGATTGCGGGGTCCAGATGGGCATCGATACAGGCGGACAGCGCCGCGCGTCCCGATCCGTCGGCGATGCCCGCGGATTCCAGCCGGTCGCGATAGGCGGTGACGACAGGCATGCGGACAGCGCGCATGGCAGCATGAAGCAGGCTCGCCTTGTCGCCGAAATAGTGGTGCACGATCCCGGCGGAGGTCTCGGCCCGCGCGGCGATCCGCTGGGTCGTCGCGGCGTCATGGCCCTCTTCCGCAACGACGGCCAGACAGGCTTCGATCAACTCCTGACGACGGATTTCTTCAATTGAGCGGCGTGCCACCGAACCCCATATCCCCTTTAGATCAGATACTTGTATCATTGAACCATTTATTGATTGATCGTTCAACTTATTGTTCGTATGAAAAATCAATGAACCCGTTCAGAAATCGACGGGTTCCGGTTCACCTGTCCTCCAGATTCGTCTAGGCTCACCCACATGACAGGACGAAACGTGCCCGGTCCGGGAACGCATCATGCGATGTCATCGCACCGCCGCGGCTCGATCCGCGCCGTCCTGGGGCCGACGAATACCGGGAAAACTTTCCTTGCCGTGGAACGGATGCTGGGTCACGCGACCGGCATGATCGGGTTTCCGCTGCGCCTTCTGGCGCGCGAGAATTACGACCGAATCGTCGACAGGGTGGGACGGGCCTCGGTCGCGCTGATCACCGGGGAGGAAAAGATCATCCCCCCGAATCCGCGTTTCCTGGTCTGCACGGTGGAAGCCATGCCGATGGAACGGTCCGTCGACTTCCTGGCCATCGACGAAATCCAGCTCTGCGCCGATCCAGAACGCGGTCACATCTTCACCGACCGGCTGTTGCATGCCCGGGGACGCCAGGAGACCATGTTCCTGGGCGCCGACAGCATGACGGAGATGATTCGTCTTCTTGTGCCCGATGCGATGATCGAGGGGCGGGACCGGCTGTCGACCCTGAGCTGGGCCGGGGAAAAGAAGCTGAGTCGCCTGAAACGGCGCAGCGCGGTCGTCGCCTTCTCCGTCGATCAGGTCTACGAACTGGCGGAGGCATTGCGTCAGACGCGGGGTGGAACGGCGGTCGTGCTCGGTGCGTTGAGCCCGCGCACCCGCAATGCCCAGGTCGAGATGTACCAGGCAGGCGAAGTCGACTATCTGGTGGCGACCGATGCGATCGGGATGGGCCTGAACATGGATGTGGACCATGTCGCCTTCGCCCAGTTGCGCAAGTTCGACGGCGCCCGGCGGCGGATGTTGACGGCACCGGAGATCGGACAGATCGCCGGTCGGGCGGGGCGCCACATGAATGACGGCACATTTGGCGTCACCAACAACATGAAGCCGCCGGACCCGGAAATTCTGCGCCGCGTCGAAGATCATGACTATCCGCCGGTGAAGCACCTCTTCTGGCGCAACCGGTCCCTCGATTTCGCGACGCCGAAACGGCTCTACGCCAGCCTGAACGAATATTCCGGCCGCGACGAGCTGATCCGGGCGCGCGACGCCGACGATCAGCTGGTTCTGGCCGCCTTGATGCGCGACGAAGGGGTGCAGGGGCGTACCGGCAGCCGCGACCGGGTTCAGTTGCTCTGGGACGTCTGCCAGGTGCCGGATTTCCGCAAGACGATGCCGGAACATCACGCGACACTGGTGGCGAACCTGTTCACGCATTTGGTCGACTGCGACGGGCGCCTGCCGAGGGATTGGGTGGCCGGCCATATCGAACGCCTGGACCGCACCGACGGGGATATCGATACGCTGACCGCGCGGCTGGCCCATATTCGCACCTGGACCTACATCACGCACCGCGCGGACTGGCTGGACGGGGCGGCCGACTGGCAGATGCGCACCCGCCAGATCGAGGATTCCCTGTCCGATGCGCTGCATCAGCGGCTGACCGACCGCTTTGTCGATCGTCGCGCCACGGTCATCGGCCGATCGCGCGGCGCCGACGGGGCCGAGATGCTGTCCGCCGTCAACGCCAAGGGTCAGGTCATTGTCGAAGGTCATGTCGTCGGCCATATGGAGGGGCTGCGTTTCCTGCCGCACGATGCCGCGGACCGGCGCGAGGCGAAGGCTCTGATGGCCGCCGCCCATCGGGCGCTGGCATCGGACGCGCCTTTGCGGGTCCGCGCGGTCGAACAGTCGGAGGACCAGGCATTCGGCATGACACCGGAGGGCCGCGTCACCTGGCAGGGGCGGGAGATCGCCCGGGTGGAGCGGGGCGATTCCCTGTTGTCGCCGCGCTGTGTCCTCCTGTCCCATTCGCTGGCCGATTCGACCCTTGCGGAACGGGTTCGGCTGCGTGCCCAGGCATTTCTGGACGGGTATCTCCGCCGTCGGCTGCCGGCTCTGTACGAGCCGAAGGTTTCGGCGGACGAGCTTGATTCGCCTGCCCGCGGGCTGCTGTTCCAACTGCGTGAAGGGCTTGGGACGCTCGCCCGGCGGGAGGCGCGGGACAATCTCAAGGCGATGGGCGAACCGGCCCGTGCGGCGTTGACCCGTGCCGGGCTGCGCCTTGGCCGCCACTGGATCTATCTGTCCGGCATTCTGGATGTGAAGGCGGTGCGCGCGCGGGCGATCCTGTGGGCGGCGGCGGCCGGTCGACCCGTGCCGGAAATCCCGAATGCCACGGCCCCCAGCCTGCCGGTCGACCGCGTGCCGGAACAGGTCTGGCCCCTTCTCGGCTACGCGGCGCTGGGGCCGGTCGCGTTGCGGCTCGACCGCTGGGAGCAATTGGCAGCCCAGATCCGGAACCACAAGAAGGGCACGCCGCTTCAACCCGATGCGGCCTTCTGCGCCCGGATCGGTGTGCCGGAAGGCGACCCCGCCCTGTCCGGCATCCTTCGCGCCCTGGGGTTCAAGCCGGACGAGACGGCGGCCGCGAACGGTGCCGTCTTTGTGCCGGTCTCGCGCAATCGCGGCGCCAAGAGGAAGGGGCACAAGAAGCAGAAGGCGGCAAAACCGGCCTCCGCACGCCCCAATCCGGATTCCCCATTCGCGGTCCTGCAGGACCTCGTCGTCGAAAAGAAGTCCGCCCGGAACCGCTGATCACGACCGAATGGCCCGATTTCAGCGGAGAAATCATTACATGATTGCGTAAATAGCAATATAGCTATACACAGAAGTATGGCTGACCGAATTGAGCAGGCCAAAGCCTTGGCCAGCGACGCCCGCATGAACATTCTGGCCTGGCTGAAAGAGCCGGACCGGCACTTCGCGCATCAGGTGACCGGCGACCCGGCGGAGATCGGCGTTTGCGTCACCCTGATCGCGGAAAAGCTGGAAATGGCCCAGCCGACGGCCAGCCGTCATCTCGATCTCTTGCGTCGCGCGGGGTTTGTTACGGTTCGGCGCATTGGCCAATGGGCCTTCTTTTCGCGGAACGAGGATGGATTGGCCGAATACGGGAGGTGGATCCGTGACTCCCTATGAACAGGCTGACGCGGCCCTTTTGCCGGAATTCCGGCGGCATCGGATCGATGTCGGCGATGGCCCGGTCCAAGTCCTGACGGCGGGGGAAGGGCCGCCCTTGCTGATGCTGCACGGCGATCCGCAGACGCATCTGTGCTGGCACCTCATCGCGCCGCGTCTTGCGGAACGGTATTCCGTGGTTCTGACCGATCTGCGGGGTCGGGGCGAAAGCCACAAACCGGGTGCCTGTGCGGATCATCTGCCCTATTCAAAACGGGCCATGGCGGCGGAACAGGCAGCCGTGATGCATGAACTTGGACATGACCGGTTTGGTCTGGTCGGGCACGATCGCGGTGGGCGGGTCGCCCGCCGCCTGGCCTTGGACTTTCCCGACCGGGTAACGCGGCTGGCGATTCTCGACATTGTACCGGCCCTGGATTTCTATGACGCCGTTTCCGCCGATCTGGCGCAGGACTACTACTATTTTTTCTTTCTGACCCAGCCCCGTCCGGGCCCGGAGCGACTGATTGCCGGCGACCCGCAGGGCTTCATGCGGGAAATCCTGACCGGGCTATCCCCCGGACCGGTGCCTTATCACGACCGGGCCCTGTCGCTCTATCTGCAATCCGCTGCAAGTGAGGCGTCCGTGTCCGCCATGTGCGAATGCTTTCGGGCCGGCTTCACGATCGACCGCGACCACGACCGCGCCGATCGCCGGTCCGGGCGCCGGATTATGTGCCCGACCCTTGTAATGTGGGGCACGGATGGTGTCGCGGGGCGCCATTTCGACATGGGGGAGGTTTGGGCACGCTGGGCCCCGGATCTCACATTGGCGCCGGTACCGGGTGGTCACTTCATTCCCGAGGAGGCCCCAGAAGACGCGTTCGCGGCGCTATCGGATTTTTTCGAACAGTAAGGATCGTCATGACCTATCGTCTGGATCACATCACCGTCGTCTCAGCCGACCTTGCCGCGGGTGTCCGCCATGTCGAAAACGCGTTGGGCGTGATTGTCCCGGCCGGCGGCGCGCATGTCCAGATGAGCACCCATAACTGCCTGATGCGACTGGGCCCCGGACTGTTTCTGGAGATCGTGGCGCCAGATCCGGATGCGCCCGCGCCGGGGCGTCCGCGCTGGTTCGGTCTGGATCGACCCGGGTCGACGCGGCTGGCGACCTGGGTGGTCGGCGTCACCGATCTGGACGCGGCGCTGACCCGGTATCCGGTCGCGGGTCGGGCGGAATCGATCACGCGCGGAACCTTGAACTGGCGCATTTCAGTCCCGCCGGACGGGTCTCTGCCGATGGATGGCGCCTTTCCTACCCTGATCGAATGGCCGCCGGGACCGCATCCGGCGGAGGCCATGGTCGATCTGGGGTGCCGTCTTGCCATGCTGCGCATTGGCCACCCGGACATAACGCCGGTCGACTCCTTCGCACAGGATTATCTGGCGGACGACCGGCTGTCCTTCGCGCATGCCGCGGAGGCCGGGCTGGTCGCGGAAATCGAAACGCCGGCCGGCAAGCGCCTTCTGGTCTGAATTCCCTCGCATTCCGCCAGGGGAATCGGGGATACTTGTTGCGGGTTCGAAGGGTGCGATCCGTTTCCCACTGCCGGGTGTTCCGCCGACCGATGACCAAGCAGCGTATCGACAAATGGCTCTGGCACGCGCGATTTTTCAAGACGCGCAGCCTGGCCTCAGATGTTGTCTCGGCAGGTCATGTCCGGATCAACCGCCAGCCGGTCCGAAAGCCCAGCCACTCGGTGACAGCGGGCGATGTTCTGACCTTTCCCCAGGGCCCGCATGTTCGCGTGATCGAAATTCTGGGACTGGCGGAACGCCGTGGACCGGCGCCCGAAGCCCAGGCGCTCTATTCGGATCTGTCGCCGCCGCAGCCCAAACCCAAGGTGGACCGCCCGGCCCCGGTCGCGGTCCGTGATGAAGGCGCCGGACGTCCGACCAAGAAGGAACGGCGCGAGATCGACCGGCTACGCGGCGAGGACTAAGCGGCGAGAACCAGACGGGGAAAGCCAGTCGGCAAAAACCAGTCGGCGGCGGGCCCGCGCCCGCCGCCACTTTCATTGTTTCCGGCTGGTGCGCCCGATCAACTATAGGCGCCCGCGGAGTACGTCAGTTCGTAACTGTGCGAGTAGATTTCGAAGACGATGCCGAACGGATCCTCGACATAGACCATGCGATAGGGCTTCTCGCCGGGAAAATACTCGCGTACCGGCATGCGCTGCCTGCCGCCGGCATCGACGATGCGCTGCAGCAGGCCCTCCAGATCCGGGTCCTGGACGGCAAAATGAAACATGCCGATCTGCCGATGCTGCAGATTGTCTTCCGGTTGGTAGTTGTCCGGAAATTCGAACAACTCGATCCCGATCCGGTCCGCCGTCGCCATATGCGCAATTCGGAAGGACCCCCAGTTGGGCCCGAAGACGTCCGTGCACATGACGCCAATCGGGCTGTCATCCTCGGTTATGCGCGTCGGTTCCATGATGACGTAGAAGCCCAGAACGTCGCGATAGAAGGCAACGGCGGCGTCCAGATCTGGAACCGAAAGCCCGATATGAGAGAAGGTGCGGGGGGTGACATTCGACATGGCTGATTCCTTTCCTGTGATTTCTGTCGCCTGACCGATGACAGGAATCTGGACGGCCCAAGTCGAATAATGAAATTATCATTATGACTAATTATGATAACAAAATGAAATAACGATGTTGAACGCCACCTGGCTGGAAACCTATGTAACGCTTTGCGATGAAGGCCATTTCACGCGTGCCGCCCGGCGTCTCAACATGACCCAGCCCGGTGTGTCGCAGCATCTGCAAAAGCTTGAACAGCAGGTCGGCCAGGCGCTGCTGTCCCGCGATGGAAAGAGCTTCGTGCCGACGCCGGCGGGCGAAGCGGTTCTTGCCCTGGGGCGGAGTCGGCGGGAGGAGGAAAGGCGGCTGCGCGCGGCATTGGCATGGGATGACCCCGATACCGGCGCGGCAACGCTCGCCTGCTCGGGAAGTCTGGCTCTGCTGCTCTACCCGTCGTGCCTGACATTGATGCGGGACGCTCCAGGCTTGCAGATCCGGCTCGAGGCCGCGCCGCAGGGCCGCATTGTCGACGGTGTGCAACAGGGCGCGTTCGACTTGGGTATCGTCGATACTGCCCCGACAGGTGCCAGATTGACCGGTACCCGGATTGGTCAGGATGAACTGTGCCTGATCCTTCCCAACTCGGCGCCGGCAGCGCCGGATTTTGCGCGGCTGCAGGAACTTGGGTTCATCGCCCATCCCGACGGGGCGGGCTATGCCGAACAGGTTCTGGCGGCGAACTATCCGGCGGATTTTCGGGGGGCGGAAAGCCTGAGGGTACGAAGCTATGTCAATCAGATCGGGCAGATCCTGGAACCCGTCGCCCAAGGAATTGGCTACACGATCCTGCCGCGCAGCGGTTATGAGGCATTTCACCGCCGCGATCGGTTGAAAGTGGTCGAACTGGACGAGCCGGTGGTCAGCGACCTCTGGCTGATCCAGCGAAAAGCCCGCGTCCTGCCGGCACAGGTCGCGCGTCTCGGCGACCTGGTCCGAAGCAGTTTCCGGCCGACGAACCATGCCTGATCGCCGGGCGATTCGAGAGGCCTAGGCCTTCAGCGATCTGTCGCCCCGGCCGTCACAGCCGAAGGACCCACACTCGGCTCCTGTCGCGGTGCGCGACGAGGATCAGCCGGACATGCCGGCCAGATAGCAGGGCAGAATTCCGGCGCCGGCCCCGTCGCGGATGGCGGCGGCGACCTTGCGCAGATCCTGTGGCCGGTTCATTACTCCTTGCACTATCTGGGCTTCACGATCCTGCCGCCTTTTGCGGCCTATGGTGTGCAGGGGCATGGATTTTCCTATCGCGATGAGGGCGCCGCCGAGGCGCTGCGCGCCGATCAGCTCGCCGGCTGGTCGGAGCATTTGCGCCAGCGGGAAACTCTGCCGCCGATACGGTTTCCGGGCTGGTCGGACTGGGATCAACATGGCGGTGCCAGAGCGCTGGTGGAGTAATCTGTCGGTTCCAGGCCAAAGATGGCGAGATTTGAATGATCCGGGACGGATTCCAACGTGTCGCTTGCCGCGCGATTCGATTTAGATAGCCTGCATTCGCGCTGGTCTAAGTCTTGGGGTATCCGCGACTTCAGCCCTGCCGCCGTTTCAGGAGTGATTGAACTCGCCATGTCCCGGTATTCCGTTTTCAGTGTCCTCAAGGGCGGACTGACCGGGCAGAAGCATTGGGTGCGCGCATGGCGTGACCCGGAGCCGAAGCCCGAATATGACGCGATCATCATCGGCGGGGGCGGCCATGGCCTGGCGACCGCCTACTATCTGGCCAAACTGCATGGCATGACCAACATCGCCGTGCTGGAGAAGGGCTGGCTGGGCGGCGGCAATACGGGCCGCAACACGACCATTGTGCGGTCCAACTACATGCTGGAGGCGAACGCCCATTTCTATGAGCATTCGCTGAAACTGTGGGAAGGCCTGTCGGTCGATCTGAACTACAACGTAATGTTCTCGCAGCGCGGGGTCCTGAACCTGGCCCATAGCGACGCGCAGATGGATGCCTATGCGCGGCGCGGCAATGCGATGCGGCTGAACGGGATCGATGCCGAATTGCTGGACCGCGAGCAGGTTCGTCGCTACGCGCCGGTGCTGGATTTTTCCGACAATGCGCGTTTTCCCATTGTCGGTGGCCTGCTGCAGCCGCGCGGGGGCACGGCGCGCCACGACGCGGTCGCCTGGGGGTTTGCACGGGCCGCCGACAGCCTGGGTGTCGATATCATCCAGAACTGCGAGGTGACCGGTTTCGACATCCAGGGCGGTGCGGTGAAGGGGGTTCAGACGACGCGCGGACCGATCAAGGCGGAAAAGATCGGCATGGCGGTTGCCGGACATACCAGTCAGGTCGCGGCGCTGGCCGGGCTGACGCTGCCGATCGAAAGCCATCTGCTGCAGGCCTTCGTGTCCGAGCCCCTGAAACCTTTCATCGACGGGGTGGTCACCTTCGGCGCCGGACATTTCTACATCAGTCAGTCCGACAAGGGGGGGCTGGTCTTCGGTGGCGACCTGGACGGCTACAATTCCTATGCGCAGCGCGGCAACCTGCCGCTGGTCGAACATCTGGGAGAGGAAGGGATGGCCCTGATGCCGTCCATCGGGCGAATCCGGATGCTGCGCCATTGGGCCGGGGTGATGGACATGTCGATGGATGGCAGCCCGATCATCGGCAAGACACCGGTGAAGGGCCTCTATCTCAACGGCGGCTGGTGCTATGGAGGGTTCAAGGCGACGCCGGGTTCCGGATGGGTCTTTGCCCATACCATCGCCCATGACGAACCCCACTGGATCAACCGCGATCTCGATCTGGCGCGTTTCCGTGACGGTCGGATGGTCGACGAGCGCGGGGCCGGGCCGATCCCGGGCCACCATTAAGGAGGACGGACGGAATGTTCCGCTTCACCTGCCCCCATTGCGGCGAACGCGATGTCGTCGAGTTCAGCTATGGCGGCGATGCCAGTGTCGCCGTGCCGGACATCACCGTTGGCCAGGACGCCTGGTTCGACGCCGTCTACCAGCGTGATAACCCGCGCGGTCCGCATGTCGAATACTGGCATCACGTCGCTGGTTGCCGGCGGTGGATCCGCGTCGAGCGGAATACGCTGACCCATGAAATCCTGGCCTGCGGGCCGGCGGCCGGGCCGATGCCCGATGAAACCGGATCTGACGAAGCCGGCGGGGAGGGCGCGTGATGGGCAGCGAACAACCCAACCGCCTCGACGGGTTCGGGCGTATCGAGCGAAGGGAGCCGATGCGCTTCACCTTCGATGGCCGGGAATACACCGGATACAAGGGCGACACCCTGGCATCGGCCCTGTTGGCAAACGGGGTCAAGCTGGTGGCCCGCAGCTTCAAGTACCACCGTCCGCGCGGCATCTTTTCCGCCGGCGTGGAGGAGCCGAATGCCCTGGTCGCCCTGCGGGAGGGCGCCCGGAGGGAACCGAACACCCGTGCGACGGTAGCGGAACTCTATGACGGGCTGGTCGCGGAAAGTCAGAACCGCGCACCCAGTCTGAAATACGACATTCAGGCCCTGAATCAGATGATCGCCCGGTTCATTCCGGCGGGCTTCTACTACAAGACCTTCATGGGCCCCTTCGCCAATACGAAGCTGTGGATGTTCTTTGAAAGGATCATTCGCAAATCGGCCGGGATGGGCCGGGCATCGGGCGAAGCGGATCCCGATCGTTACGACCGCATGCACGCCCATTGCGACGTTCTGGTGGTCGGCGGCGGTCCGGCGGGGCTCAGCGCCGCGCTGGCCGCGGCGGAAACGGGGGCCCGGGTGATCCTGGTCGATGAAACATCGCGTTTCGGCGGGCGGCTGAATCAGGATGCCTACAGGATTGGTGACGAACCGGCGGGGGAATGGGTGGCACGGACCGTTGCCAGGTTGGCGGCGCTCCCCAATGTCAGGCTTCTGACGCGGACCACCGCTTTCGGCTATTACGACGGCAATCTGATCGGTGCGGTGGAGCGGGTGTCGGATCATCTGTCGGTGCCGCCGGCGCATCTGCCGCGTCAGCGCTGGTGGCGGTTCCGGGCAAAGCAGGTGATCCTGGCCACGGGCGCGACCGAACAGCCGCTGGTTTTTGGCAACAATGACCGGCCGGGCGTCATGCTGGCCGGTGCGGTGCGTGCCTATATCAACGAATTCGGGGTGCTGCCGGGCCGGCGTGCCGTGATCTTCACCAACAATGACGATGCCTACCGAACGGCGCTGGACGTGCTGAATACCGGGGGCGGTGTGGTTGCCGTCGTCGACGCGCGCCGGGACCCGCGTTCCGCCCTGATCGATCGGGCGCGGGGCAAGGGTGTCGCGATCCTGACCGGTCAGGCGGTGGTGAACACCCATGGCCATTTCGGGCTGCAGGCCGTGGATGTCGCCCCGGTCGAGGGCGGACCCGCGCGGCGACTGGATTGCGACCTGCTGGCGATTTCCGGCGGCTGGCAACCGAATGTGCATCTCTCCAGCCAGACCGGGGCGAAACCGATCTGGAACGGGAAGCTGAACTGTTTCCTACCGGGCGCGCCGAAACGGCCGGAATCCTCTGCCGGGTCCGCGGCGGGCCGGTTCAGCCTGGCGTCGGTGCTGTCCGACGGCCTCGCGCGCGGCACCCAGGCCGCGGCGCTGACGGGACATTCCCTGGATCGTGCGATCGACCTGCCCCGGGTCGAGGCCGAAACCCCGGCCCCCCCGGAACCGCTTTGGGAGGCGCCGGATCCGTTGACGGGTCATCCGAAGAAGTTCGTCGATCATCAGGACGATGTCAGCGCCGATGATGTCCGGCTGGCCCATCGCGAAGGCTATGTCTCGGTCGAGCATCTGAAGCGCTATACGACGCTGGGCATGGGGACCGATCAGGGCAAGACGTCGAACGTCACCGGGCTGGCGATCATGGCGAAACTGCGCGGTGAGCCGATCCCGGCGGTCGGTACGACGACCTTCCGCCCGCCCTATACCCCGATCGCCATCGGGGCGATGGGCGGCACGGAACGCGGTCAACACTACAAGCCCCGCCGGCGCTCGCCGATGCATGACTGGCATCAGGAACGCGGTTGCGAATGGGTTCCGGCGGGTCTCTGGGACCGGCCGCGATACTATCCGGAGGCGCCGGGCGAAACCCTGCGTCAGGCCTATATCCGCGAAACCCGGCAGACCCGCAGTTCCGTCGGGATCTGCGATGTCACGACCCTGGGCAAGATCGACATCCAGGGCCCGGACGCCGGGGAACTCCTGAACCGGATCTACACGAACGGCTTCGCGAAGCTGCCGGTCGGCAAGGCGCGCTACGGCCTGATGCTGCGTGAGGACGGGCTGGTTCAGGACGACGGCACGACGTCGCGGCTGGGCGAGAACCACTATGTCATGACCACGACCACGGCCAATGCCGTCACCGTCATGGCCAAGCTGGAATTCTATCTTCAGGCCGTCTGGCCGGATCTGCGGGTGAAGGTGGTCAGCGTCACCGAACAATATGCGGCCATCGCGCTGGCGGGGCCGAACAGCCGGGCGCTGATGCAGCGTATCGTCGATATCGATCTGTCCGATGCGGCCTTCCCCTTCATGGCCTGCGCATCCTGCAAGGCGGTCACGGACGACATCCCGGCGCGCCTGTTCCGGATCAGCTTTTCCGGGGAACTGGCCTATGAGATCAACGTGCCGAGTGACTATGGCCGCCTGGTCTGGGAAACGCTGATGGAGGCAGGCAAGGAATTCGGCATCGTACCCTATGGGCTGGAGGCGCTGGGCAATATGCGCATCGAGAAGGGCCACGTCGCCGGCGCCGAACTGGACGGACGCACCACCGCCGACGATCTGGGCCTGGGCAAAATGATGTCGACCAGGAAGGATTTCATCGGAAAGGCCCTGGCACAGCGCCCCGGCCTGACCGGCCCGGACCGCAAGAAACTGGTCGGTCTGGTTCCGGTCGATGGCCGGTCCTCCCTGCCCAACGGCGCCCAGATCATCGAGGTTGCCGACCGCGACAAGCCCCGCCCGGTGAAGATGATCGGCAATGTCAGCTCCAACGGTTTCAGCCCGGAACTGGATACGCCGATCGCGCTCGGCCTGCTGGAGGGGGGGCTGACGCGGGAAGGCGATACGGTGCTGGTCGCCTATCCGCTCAAGAACCTCTATGTCCCCGCAACGGTACGCAGTCCGCATTTCGTTGATCCGGAAGGGAAGCGCCTCCATGGCTGACATTCAAACGCCGCCGCGCCGCTCCGCCCTTGAAGGGCATTATCAGTCCGGGGATTTCGGGTGGGTCGCCGACGACGCGCCCGGCATCGTCATGACGGAACGGCGGGGACTGGCCATCGTTCACATCGATGCCTGGGCCGAGAGGCAGGGCGAAGTTCAGCATGCGCTGCGTCAGGATTTCGACATCACCCCGCCGGAGGCCCTGCGCGGCGTTGAGGTAGGTCAGCGTGCGATCCTGTGGGTCGGACCCCGGCGCTGGCTGGTGGTCGAGAAGGAGACGCGCGATCTGCACGCCGCGATTGGCAGATCGATTCCGACGGACTGGGCGGCGATCACGGATCAGGGACATTCCAGGGTCTGCTGGCGCCTGGAGGGGCCGGCGCTGCGCAGTGTCCTGGCAAAGGGATCGACAATCGACTTTGACGCTTTCGGGGACGGCGATTGCGTCGGGACGATGCTGGGCCATTTCACGGTGACGGTGTTCGGGCGCGGCGCGACGGGCGCCGACATCTTCTGCGCCCGCTCCTTCGCACCGGATCTGCATCACTGGCTGGTTGACGCCAGCCTGGAATACGGCCTGCGGATCACCGACCCGGCCTAGGATGCGGTTCGGGCGAACGGTCTAATCGACCTCGATCACCGCATCGATTTCCACCGCGACATTCATCGGCAGCGATCCGGCGCCCATGGCGAATCGGGCATGGGCGCCCTTTTCCCCGAAGATGTCGCCGATCAGGTTCGATGCGCCATTGATGACCTGGGGATGCTGGGTGAAATCAGGCGGGCAGTTCACGAATCCGCCCAGCTTCACGACCCGCACGACCCGGTCCAGATCGCCGTCCAGCGCGTCCTTCGCCTGGGCGATGATGTTCAGGGCACAGACCCGCGCGGCTTCCTGAGCCTGCTCGACGGTCAGGTCGACCCCGACCTTGCCGACATGACGCAATTCGCCGTTCCACAGCGGGATCTGCCCGGCCACGAACAGTTGGTTGCCGGTCCGGACATAGCCGACATAGGCGCCTGCGGCCTTCGGCGGGTCGGGAAGGTCCAGTCCCAGTTCCTGCAAGCGCGCGTCGATGTTACCGGCCATGTCTTAGTCCCCGCTGAGCGAATGGTTCCTGTCGGCGCGGACTATAGACAGCGCGCCGCGGCCCTGTCCATGGCGCGTGCGGTCGAAAATCCCGGCCGCGACCACAAGGCGCTTTGATTCTGGGCGTTGCGTTGCTATCTCCATCGGGCAGGATTGTTACAGAAACGCTTCCAGAGGAATTCCCGACAGGCATGCGGTATGAAGTTCCAGGCGTACTCGATCTGACGCTTCCGGAATCGGAGGGCGTGCCGCTGATTCTGGATTCGCCGCATTCCGGCCGGGACTATCCGGAAGATTTCCAGCCGCTGGTCGGGCGCCACGATCTGCGCCGCGTGGAAGACGCCTATGTCGACAGTCTGTTCGAGCGGGCGCCGGATTTTGGTGCGACGCTGCTGAACGCGCGCTTTCCGCGGACCTATATCGACGCGAACCGGGCCGCGACCGACCTCGACCCCGCCATGCTGTTGAGCCCCTGGCCGGAGACGATCCGCCCTTCGGAGAAGTCGCGCCTGGGTCACGGGCTGGTCTGGAAGACTTATCCACCCGACCGGCCATTGTATCCCGGCAAGCTGCCGGTGGACGCGGTGCGCCGCCGGATCAACGAATACTGGCTGCCCTATCATGAGACGCTGGAGACGGAGATCCGACGCCTGCACATCACCCATGGGCAGGTCTGGCATCTGAACTGTCATTCCATGCCGTCGACGAGCAGCCCGTATATTCCGGGCCGCGCCGGCATGCGGGCGGATTTCGTTCTGGGCGACCGGGACGGTACGACCTGTGGTCGCGACTTCACCGTCTTCGTGCGCGATACGCTGGAGGCGATGGGCTATTCCGTGCGCCTGAACGACCCCTATCGCGGGGCCGAACTGGTCCGTGCCTATGCCGCGCCCACCGAAGGCCGGCACAGTCTTCAGATCGAGATCAACCGGGCGCTCTATCTGGATGAACAGACGATCAAGCCGGGGCGCGGCTTCGATACCCTGCGTCATACGCTGACGGAACTGATCCGTGCCGTGGCGGACTATACCCGCGACCGCATCGATCCGGTCGCTGAGGCAGCCGAATAGCGGTCAGACCTGGTCGGAATCTTCCCGGGCGGAGGGAACCGCTTTCGGCAGGACGACCTGAACCTTTGTTCCCTTGTCGACGGCGCTTTCGATCTGAAGCCGGCCGCCCTGCAACTCCGCGAAGGACTTGACCAGAGACAGGCCCAGCCCGGTTCCACCCAGATTCTGCTGTCCGTTCTTTCCCGACCGATAGAACGGGCGGACGACATCGTCGATCTCGTCCTTCGGAATGCCGGGTCCGGTGTCTTCCACGAACAGGATGGCGGTTTCGCCCTCGACCCGCATGCCGATCAGGACATCGCCGCCGGCCGGGGTGAATTTCAGGCTGTTCGACAGCAGGTTGATGCAGGTCTGCTTCAGCAGGCGCCGGTCGGTAAAGACTTCGTTCTTCAGCCGGGGCAGGCTTGTCCGGATATTGATATTCTTTCGCCGCGCCTCTTCCGAGAACATGATCAGACACTCCCGTAGGAGTTGGCCGGCCTCAAAGCGCTCGCGGTTGACGGCCAGGGCGTCCGCCTCGATCCGGGCAATGTCCAGAATGTCCTCGATGATGGTCAGCAGGTGCCGACCGCTGCTGGAGATGCTCTCCGCGCATTCCCGGTATTTCGGGGAGCCGACGGGGCCGTAAAGTTCTCCGCTGGTGATCTCCGAGAAGCCGATTATGGCATTCAGCGGGGTGCGCAACTCATGGCTCATATTGCTCAGGAAGCGGGATTTGGCCTCGCTCGCCGCCTCAGCAGCGGCCCGGGCGCGCCGTTCGCCGTCCGCCCGCTTCTCACTGCGTCGGACTTCGAACAGCAGCAGCATCACGACGGCCCCGCCCATCATGAAAATGGCCAGGGTCGAATAGAAGTGGAAGGAATCGATTTCCAGCAGTTCTTCCAACAGCTCCGCCCGTTTGTCACCGATCGCCACCGTCCGCGTGATCTCGTGCAGCGCCGGGCGATAGGGCGTCAGCGCGCGGACGATTCGGTTCCGGCTTTCCAGATCGCCCGGTCGCAGCTGCTCCACATCGGCCTCGATCGACCGCACCGCCTGGAACAGGGATTGGACCGTTTCATAGGCCCCGGGAACGCTCCGCGCCGTCGCGGCTTCCGGTCCGGTAAAGAAGACCGGAAAGCGGCTCCACAGCAGGTCGTATTTCAGGATCATGTCGGCGCGCGTGACATCCTCGCCCAGAACATAGCCGTCCAGGTCGACGATGAAGCCCAGCAGTTCGCGCTGCATCTCGCTGGCGATCCAGTGATTGGTCCGGGTCAGATAGGCATAGGCCCGCCGCTCCGACTCGGTCGTGAATTGCTGTACCGCGATCAGGACCAGCAACATGATCCCGAAACCGACGGAGACGCCGATCCGCAGCCGCCAGTCCTCGAATGCGCCAAACAGGCGCCCCACCCTCTGAACCATCTCCTAGCGTATCTCCAATCCGCGCAGTTGCCAGACCGACTTGTCGTTGTTGGGATTCGGCGTCAGCGTGTCCTGATCTTCATTGGGATAGATGATCCACAACGGGCCTTTGTCCCGCACACTCATCGGCTCGCCGTTTCGCAAAATCGCAATGATGGGTTTGTGCCGTTCCAGATCGGTCACCGGGATCTGGATCGCGTATCCGTTCAATGCGGAGGCGCTGATGACGTCGCCTTCGGCTCCCACGCCGGTCAGCAGATCTTTCATCGATGGCCCGACAAAAACCTGTTCGCCCTCGGTCCAATCCGTAAAGGTGCGCATTTCTGTCTGCGGCAGGGCCTGCAGCATTGCCATATCGAAATCCGCGCGGCCATCGGCATTGGTCAGGGTCACCTTGCCGCTGACAGACAGGACGACCGGCCCGGACGGCGTGGGCAGACTGGTCTCGGAATGGGCAGAATTGCCGGGCAGGATGGTGGCCTGGATCAGCATCAGAACGGCGAAACCCGTTATGGCGATGATCAGTGGGCGCATGACTGCTCCTCCAATAATCGATGGTTACCGGTGCGCGCGGAATGGCGCCAGCTTTACAAACATCATCTTTAGCCGCATCGGGGTTAACGCGAGTTTACCGGTTGGGCAATTTTATTGCAGCGGCGGCCGTCGCTTCGGCGGACGATGCCGTCCGACCTTCTCCAAAGGTTGCTTGCGGACCCATTTGACGAACTTGCGGATTTCCTCCTGCCGCAACAGCGCGTCCGGCGAATTGAGGTGGGCGGCCAGGGTATGCTCGTCGAACAGGCTGTGCAGTTTCTTGTGGCAGATCCGGTGCAGCCAGGACCATTGCGTTCCCTTGTGCTTGCGCGGGATCCAGTGATGCCGGTTCACGGCCGCGCCCTTCGGCATCGGCCGTCCGCAGATCGGGCAGGGACCGAGGTCTTCGCTCGCCAGCTTGTTGTCTGATATCTCAGGGAGTTCGCGTCGGGTCATGGCACCTCGATCCGCTGAATGTGTCGCGGCAATGGTGCGGGCGGCCGGGCTCGAACCGGCACGATCTAGGATCGAGGGATTTTAAGTCCCTTGCGTCTACCAATTCCGCCACGCCCGCATGTGCGCGATGGGTGCGGTGGGGAAGGTACTCGCGGGTTTGTTGCAGCGCAAGGCGGGAGGCGGCGGGCCGGCGTCGCGGTTGATCAGGCTTCCGGGACGCTGAAGAAGATTTCGATTCGTTCCAGCACGTCGCCGAAGGTCGGAATGCCCAGATTCTCCATCAGACCGGGCAGAGCGACCCAGGCAACGATCGCCAGAATCAGCATCACGCCGCCGCCGATGGCGAAGGCCTTCAGCCCGGGCCCGTCGCTGCGATCCTTGTGCAGAAAGCGGCCTTCGGTGCCGTTCGCCGTCACATGGTCGCGCAGCAGCAGGGGCACGGTGCCGCCCAACGTATCGCCGCGATCCAGTCTAATCTTGCGTCTTTTCGTTCTCATAAGCTGCCAGCCGGTGCCAGGGAATGCGGGTCGGGCCGGAACCTCTCTCCGGGGACCGGAACCCGTCAAGCCTCAGTCGCATGAAAATGCGGCGACATCGTGACGTCACCGGGGCGATGTGAGACGATTGCCCGGCGGTTTGCGCGGAAGGGTTTATGGAACGGGATCTGCTGTATTTCGGGTTGATTGCCGGTGGCGCCGCGTTGCTCTGGCTGGTGTTCCGGCGCGGCATGCCCGCCCGGGGGCGGATGTCCCTGATCGCCTGCGGGGTGGCGGTCGGGCTGGCCTATCTGCTGCTGTTCGGGATGATCGAGTAGGCTGGCCGACGATGCCGGTCAATCGCCCCGGACCAGGCGCATGCGTGGCCCGACCCGATCGGCCTGAAGGCCCTCAATGACGCGCAGGAATTCCTGCAGATCGTTCTGAAACTCGCTGTCCACCGCCAGCAGCTTGTTGATGGTTTCGCCGTCGTCGGAAAGCGGCAGCAACAGCCGGGCATAGGAGCGCGCCCGCCGGTCCGTCTGCAGGATGATGACATCGGCGCGCGGGGATCGGGAGCGGCAGGCGGCGAGATAGTGATTGTGGATCAGCGCGCCATAGGGCGGCGGCGTCAGATCCTTCGGCCGCAGGGCGGTCAGTTCCTGGCCGTGAATGTCGCAGATCCCGGTCCCGCTCAGGCGGTACTGGAAGTCGTCGCCATCGGGTGTGCTGACGACGTCCGCTAACAGAATGCGCGGCAGGATATCGGGCATTTCGAGCGGATCGATATCCTTGCGGCGCGGCGCGATCCGGCCGTCGCATTTGGACTGCCAATAGGCATAGGCCCAGGCAAGATCCGGGTACAGCGACAGGTTTTCCTGCAAGGACAGGACTGCCGAGTCGATTGATTGTACCGTTTCCGTCTGACCGGCCATATGCCCGTCTCTTCCCGCCTCCAATTACAATCACCTTTGATCGCTTGGCTAATATGCCAGTGTGTTATTAAAAATTCGTAACTGTGCCGACATAGTTCCTTTGGTCTCGCCTCTACTGTGTCGTGGTGGTCTCGTTTGCTCCCGGTCCGGACAGACGCTCCGGCGTTCCGCCAAGCGATCGGATCAGGGTCTCGACATCCTGCGCCGCCTGCTCCAATCGGTCGGCGTCCTGGCCGCGGGCGACGACGGACAATTGAAAGGCCGTCTTCGTCCAGGCCGGGTAGGACCCGAAATCGATGTCGGGATGGGTTTTCGCCAGTTCGCCGAGCCCCGCCGCGACCATGCCTTCGGGCAGGCTGCTGCGGATCGTGACGGACTGCATCGGCCGGCCGCCTTTCAGTGTCGGCAGAATGCCGTCCAGCATGGCCTGCATGATCTTGGGTACACCGGCCATGACATGGACATTGCCGATGCGGAATCCGGGTGCGGCGGATACCGGGTTGTCGATCAGGGTCGCGCCGACCGGGATGCGTGCCATGCGCATCCGGGCCTCGTTCAGGTCCAGATCCGTGTTGGCGTAGTGCAGTTCCAGGCGCCGAAGGGCATCCGCGTTCACCGGCAGATCGACGCCGAAGGCCTCGGCGACGCAATCGGCCGTGATGTCGTCATGGGTCGGACCGATCCCGCCGGTGGTGAAGACGTAGTCAAAGGCGGCGCTGACCTCCTTGATCGTCCGGACGATGACATCCGGCAGGTCGGGGATGACGCGGACTTCCATCAGGCGGACGCCCACGGAATTCAGCCGTTCCGCGATGTGCGGAATGTTCTTGTCATGGGTCCGGCCCGACAGGATCTCATTGCCGATGATGATCAGGGCAGCGCCGACGCTTTCCGCCATGGTGCCTTAAGCCTTCTCCAGATTGTCGATCTTCAGGGCCGGCAGGTCGCCGGCTGGGGTGAACCCGAAGATCTGACCATAGAATGACAGTTCCGCATGCAGGGCGGCCTTGATCGCGTCCGCGGTGCGGAACCCGTGGCCTTCGCCCTCGAACAACAGATAGGCCACCGGCACGCCGTTTCCACGCAGGGTCTCCACCATGGCTTCGGCCTGGTTCGGCGGGACGACCTTGTCCTCGGACCCCTGCAGGAACAGGACCGGGCAGTCGATCCCCTCCGGATGCTTCAGGGCGGAGCGCGCATGATAGATGTCTTTGGCCGCGGGCCAGGGGCCGATCAGGCTGTCGAGATAGCGGCTTTCGAACTTGTGCGTATCCTGGGCCAGGGTTTCCAGATCGCCGATGCCGTAGGACGACCGCCCGGCCCGGAAGACGGAGCGGAAGGCGAGCGCGCTCAATGTCGTATAGCCGCCTGCGCTGCCACCGACGATGATCAGGCGTTCCGGGTCGACCACGCCGCGCTTCGCCAGAAACCGGGCGGCATTGCAGCAATCGTCGACATCGATCACGCCCCAATTTCCCTTGAGCCGGTCACGATAGGCGCGGCCATAGCCGGTGCTGCCGCCGTAATTGACGTCGGCGACCGCGAATCCGCGTGTCGTCCAGAACTGGATTTTCGCGGCATAGCCGTTATCCGCCTGACCGGTCGGGCCGCCATGCCCCATCACGATCAGCGGCGGCCGCTCATCGTCCGGCACACGGAAATCTGGATTGGCCGGGGCGTAGAAATAGGCATGGGCCATCTGTCCGTCCTCGGTCGGGAAGGCGATGGCCTCGGGGACGGAAACGCTGCCCGGCGGCGGCGGGTCGTCGCTGCTGAGTTTCAGGACCCGTTCGGGTTCCGGTGCCCCGAAGGTCAGTTCCACGATGCCGCCGGGCCCGTCGGGCCGGGCGCCGGAAAAGACGATGCGGCGGTCGGCGGCGACCAGACCGTCAAACCGGGACCACGGCAGGTCGATCGGTGTCGCCTTGCCGCTTTGCAGGTCGAACAGTGCCAGTTTCCAGTCGCCCGCCACGGCGAAGGTGACGATGGCCGTGCGGGCATCGAGGATCGAGTAGGTTCGCATGCCGAACTGCCAGTGCGGCAGACCGAATTCGGCCTCTGCCCGATAATGGGCCGGCGGATCGCCGTCCCGATACAGGTTCCAGTATCCGCTCTGGTCCGAGACATAATACAGCGTGCCGTCGGGGCCGTATTCCGGCTGAAAGACGCTGACCTCGGTCGAGCCGGCGACACTGCGCGGCACGCCCGACACGCGGCCGCCGTTATCCAGACGCGCCTCGCGGCAGATGCTGCCGTCCCAGGGCATGTTCGGATGGTACCATTCGACCCAGGCCAGCTTCGTCCCGTCCGGCGACAGTTTCGGGGCGGCATAGAAATCCGCCCCCTCCGCCAGGCTGGTGACCTTCCCGTCGAATCCGATCGCGACCAGCAGATTTTCGGGCTCCTGACCCTTGCGGGAGCGTTCGGCCACGGCAATCAGCCGCTTGCGGCGTGTATCGACGATGAAATCCGCAAACTCCATTCTGCCGTCGCCTGCGACCGCCTTGGCGGCGCCCTGTCCGGTTGCGGCATAGATCATCCGGTCCGATGCGTTCAGGTACCAGGCCGTGCCCTCGGCGGCGACATAGGCGCGGCCGCCATATTCATGGACCCGGCTGCGCACATTGTGGTCCTCGGCGGAAATGTCGATAGCGCCGTCCTGCGCGGTCCAGCGGACCAGGGTCGTGCGGCCCTTGTTCCACGGGCGCAGTTCGGTCCAGTAGACTGCCTCGCCATCGATCCAGGGCAGGCCCAGGCCGACCGTCGCGCCGGTGATTGCCTCGGCGCTCAAGGGGGATGTCCAGGAGCCGCAGGGCGCCGGCGTTTTCCGATTGTCGTCTGGCATGAAAATCCTTTGTCGCGAAGATTGTGCGGCGGGCAGAGCGTAACGGTCAAAACCCGTTTGACAAGCGGTGGACCGATCCATATGTTCCGCCGGTCTTTCGCCGGGGCAGACGGATTGTGCGCCCTGTGGAACCGAAATAACGGAGAAGCGCCATGCGCATCGCGAGCTCGCTGAAGACGCTGAAGAAGCGTGAAAAGGATTGCCGTATCATCCGCCGCCGCGGTCGGGTCTACGTCATCAACAAGAAGAACCCGCGCTTCAAGGCGAAACAGGCCTGAGGTTCCGCCCGCCGCGTCTCTGCGGCGGTGCTTCGCGTGTTCCGAACCGCGCCCCGACCCGGGCGCGGTTTTCGCTTGTCCGGTTGTCGGGAACAGAAGTTTTTCCGGCCCGCGTCGGAATCGCGCATGGACGCGCAGGGCGCGGCGCTATATCGACGATGCGGGGGCTTTCGAAAGAAATGCGGCCGGATCGAGAAACCGGCCTGTAGGGGTGGTTTCCATGGGTGATAGAGATCTGCGCGGCAAGCCGGTAGCCGATGCGATTCTGGAAAAGGTGCGCGCCGATGTCGACGCCCTGACGGAAGCCGGCTGGCCGCCGAAACTGGTGTCGATCACCGTCGGCGACGTCGAGGCCGTGGACGTCTATGTCCGCAACCAGCGCCGGGTCGCCGAGCGGGTCGGCATCGCCTTCGAGGAACGGGCCTTCCCCGGCGACGTGACCCAGGAGGAGATGGAAGTCGCGATCTCGACCATGAATGTCGATCCGCGCGTCACCGGCATCATCATCCAGCGCCCGGTGCCGCCCCAGATTTCCATCAAGGCGCTGCAGACCGCCGTCCACCCGTTCAAGGATGTCGAGGGCATGAACCCGACCTCCATCGGGAACATCGTCTATAACGAACTGGACCTTGCGCCCTGTACGGCGGCCGCGTCGGTCGAACTCCTGAAAAGCACCAATCTGCCGATGCAGGGGCTGGAAGTCGTCGTCGTCGGTCATTCCGAAATCGTCGGCAAACCGATTGCCTTCCTGCTGATGGCGGAAGGGGCCACCGTCACGGTCTGTCACCACATGACCCGCGCGCTGTCGGTCCATTCGCGCCGGGCCGACGCGGTCTTCGTCGCGGTCGGCAAGCCGAAGCTGGTGACCGCCGACATGATCAAGCCGGGCGCGGCCGTAATCGATATCGGCATCAATGCGATCACAAGGGACGATGGCAGCGAGGGTATCTGCGGCGATGTCGACTATGACGGCGTGTCCGAGGTCGCGGGCTGGATCACCCCGGTGCCGGGCGGCGTCGGGCCGGTGACTGTCGCGATCCTGATGCGCAATACGATGGGCGCCCTGAAGCGTCAGAAAACGGCCTATGAGGCCACCTTTACCCAAAACAGTGCGGCGGAGTGAACCTGTGAGCGATAATCTGGATGTCGAATTCTGCCGTGCGCAGTTCCCGTTGATGTCGGATACGGCCGGTGCGCCGGACGCCTATTTCGAGAATGCCGGCGGCTCCTATGTGCCGCGCCAGGTCATCGAGGCCATGTCCGCCTTCATGACCGACAGCCAGACCCAGCCTGAATGGCCCTTTGCCGCCGCCAAACGGGGCAAGGCCCGGATCGAGAAGGCGCAGAAGGGCATTGCCGCCCTGTTCAACATCTCGCCGGACGAACTGGTGATCGGCCCGTCCACGACCCTGAACAACTATGTCCTTGCCCAGGCGCTGCGCCCCGGCTTCGCGGAAGGCGATGCGATCGTCGTCACCAATCAGGATCATGAGGCCAATGGCGGCTGCTGGCGGCGGCTTGCCGAAACCGGAATCGAGGCGCGGGAATGGCAGCTTGATCCGGCGACCGGCGATCTCGACCCCGCCGATCTCGATGCGCTGCTGGACGACGGCAAGGTGAAGCTGGTCGCTTTTCCGCATGTCTCCAATGTCGTCGGCTCGGTCAATGACGTGAAGGCGATTACCGCGAAGGCCCATGCGGCCGGGGCCATGACCGTGGTCGACGGCGTCGCCGCCGTGGCGCATACGCTGTCGGACCTGAAGGATCTGGACGTCGATTTCTACCTGTTCAGCTTCTACAAGCTGTTCGGGCCGCATCTCGCCATGCTGTACGGCAAGAAGGACCGGATCGACGCCGTCGCGAACCAGAACCACTTCTTCCACGAAGGCAATGGCGCTGCGATGCTCAATCCGGGCGGCACCAACTACGAATCCGCCGGATCGATCGGTGGCATCCTGGATTACTTCGACGCCGTCTATGACCGTCATTTCGACGCGCCCGCCAACGACCCGCGCGCCCGGGCGGTCGCGATCTATCGCCTTTTCCAGAAGCAGGAAGAGGCGGTGATGAAGCGCTTCCTGGATTGGCTGGACACGCGCCCGGAGATCCGCCTGATCGGCCGCCGCGAGGCAGACTGCCATCGCCGTGCCGCGACCTTCAGCCTGGTTGTACCGGACCATAACCCGGAGGACTTGGCCGAGGCGCTGGCCGCGAAGGGCCTCTGCGTCGGCGCGGGCCATTTCTACGGTTACCGATGCGTCGAAGCCCTGGGGCTCAATCCGGAAGTCGGCGTGCTGCGTGTTTCCATGGTCCACTACACGACAGAGGCCGAGGTCGACCGCCTGACCGCGGCACTGGACGAGATTCTGGGCTAACCCGCGATCTTTCTGACGCAGATCCAGGTCCAGCGGATGGCGAGGATTGTCATCACTATGCCGCTGGCCAGCAGGATGCCCTCATACAGGCCAACCGCATTCCGTTCCAGGACGATGCCCAGCCAGTAGGCGGCCGGGATCATGAAGACGACGAAGCCCAGGAAGTTCAGCAGGGTCGGTACCCATGCATCGCCGGTGGCGCGCAGGGCGTTGCCCAATGTGAACTGCGCCCCGTCCATCACCATCGCCGCACCGACCAGCATCGTCGCCGGGGCCATGACGGCCAGCAGTTCCGGATCGGTGATGCGGTAGACCGTCGCCATGGTCGCCATCGGCGCGAAATAGAGGGTCGCCGCGAAGGGGGTCAGCATGACCATGACCCAGAACACACCGGTCCATCCGGCCAGCGCCCGGTCCGGCCAGTCCTTTCGGCCATGGGCGACGCCGACGCGCACCGCGGTCGCGCTGGCAATGCCCAGCGAGATCATGAAGATCATCGCCAGAAGGTTCACATTGATGCTGAACGACGCCAGTTCGCTGGCGACCATCCAGCCGGCGAAGATATGCATGACGTGGTAGGCGCCGCTTTCCGCCGCATAGGCCGGGCCGGCGGCGTAGCCGTGGCGCCGTGCGGTCTTGCCGCCGACGATCCATCCCGGTTCGGCCCGGGTGCGGATGCCCAGCGCCTGCCTGCCGCCCAGATACCAGATATAGCCGACCACGCCGGCCATCATGCCGACCCGGCACAACGTCGTGGCCAATGCTGCCCCGTCGGCGCCCGCAACGCCCAGCCCGCCTTCGATCAGCCACAGGTTCAGCGGGATGTTCAGGATGTTTGCACCCCAGACGGCGATCATGCCGGGCATCGGCCGGCCCATCGCCTCCAGATACATGTTGGTGCAGATGTAGATCAGCAGCGGCACAAGCCCGAGCCCCTGAATCCGCGTCACGCTGGCCGCTTCATGGGACAGGTCCGGCGATTGACCGACCGCCAGGAAGTAGTATTCCGCGAACTGCGTCAGCAGAACCCCGATACCCGCCAGGATCAGGGCATAGGGCAGGGCGCGCCGCCAGACCGCCCCGGTTTCGGACAGCCGTCCCTCACCGCGCAGATGGCTGGTCTCCACCATGGTTCCGAACAGCAGGCCGATGCCGCAGACAAGCAGGAACACGAACGCGGAGGTGCCCAGCCCGTAATGCCCGACCTCCTCCGCGCCCAGCGGGCCCAGCATCACCGTGTCCGCCAGCGCCAGGGTCAGGATGCCCGCACGACTCGCCACGACCGGTACCGCCAGCCGTCCCAGCTCCGCCGAATGCCGCAGAAACCGCCCGAAGAACCATCGGACGCCGGACTGCTGGACGGAAGGATGCGGACCGCCGGGGGGCGGCGGTGGTGGGACGGGCGTGCTCATGCCGTTTTAGGTGTACCGGCCCGGACGGCACGGCAAGAGAAATCGACCAGGCGAACCTGTTTGTGATCCGCTCCGCGGGTGGGGCTAGAACATCGTGTCGATCACGCGGTCGGGCGGGTTGTGGCCGTCGACCCAGGTCTTCACGTTGATGATCACCCGTTCGCCCATGGCGATGCGACCCTCGATGGTCGCGGAGCCCATATGCGGCAGCAAGACGACATTGCTGAGCTTGATCAGCTTCGGATTGACCGCCGGTTCGTTCTCATAGACGTCAAGACCGGCGCCGGCGATCTGGCCCTGGGACAGGGCCTTGACCAGCGCGGCCTCGTCAATGACCTCCCCGCGCGAGGTGTTGACCACATAGGCATGCGGCTTCATCAGATCGAGACGGCGGGCATTGAGCAGGTGATAGGTCGCCGGCGTGTGCGGGCAGTTAATCGACAGAATGTCCATATGGGCGATCATCTGATCCAGCGAGGACCAGTAGGTCGCTTCCAGCTCCTGCTCCAGGTCTTCGGGCACGCGGTTGCGGTTGTGGTAATGCACCGACAGGCCGAAGCCGCGGGCACGGCGGGCGACGGCGGTGCCGATGCGGCCCATGCCGATGATGCCCAGCCGCTTGCCCCAGATCCGGTGACCCAGCATGCCGGTCGGGCTCCAACCGTTCCAGGATCCTTCACGGACCAGCTGTTCGCCTTCCACCAGTCGGCGCGGCACGGCCAGGATCAGCGCCATGGTCATGTCGGCCGTGTCCTCGGTCAGGACATCCGGCGTGTTGGTGACGATGATGCCGCGCTTCCGGGCGGCGGCGAAGTCGATATGGTCGACCCCGGTACCGAAACTGGCGACCATCTTCAGCCCGTCGCCGGCGGCATCGATCACTTCGCGGTCGATCTTGTCGGTGACGGTCGGCACCAGAATTTCGGCGCGGCGGACCGCGTCGAGCATCTGCTCACGGGTGAAGGCCTCGTCGGCCAGATTCAGTTCGCAGTCGAACAGCTCCATCATCCGGGTTTCGATGATGTCCGGCAGTTTGCGCGTGACGACGACTTTCGGCTTCCTGTAGGTCATGGCGTGTCCAACCCCCGATGGTCCCGGTCTGGTTCGGAACGGGGCCGGTGCGACGGATTTCCGCACGGTTCCGCGTCCCTGAATCCGGGTGCAGCGCTTTCTTTATAGAAGAATCGCGCTATAGGAAACCGTTGCCGCCCGACAGGTTGTTCCGAGGATAGGATGCGCCGGCTCGCGCTCACATTGCTGCTCTCCGTCGGACTGGGCATCGCCCTGCTTTCCGGGGGGGCGCCCGTGGCCGCGCAGAGTGCCGGACAGGGAACGGGTCCGGGCAGCGGTCAGCCGATCCCGCGGATGGTGTCCATCAAGGCGACAGAGGCGAATGTCCGTACCGGTCCGGGGGTCGACTATCCGATCCGCTGGGTCTATCGCCGGCTGGACATGCCTGTCCAGGTAATCGCCGAATTCGACAAATGGCGAAAGATCCGGGATTGGGAAGGCGACGAGGGCTGGGTCCATTTCGCGTTGCTGAGCTCGCGTCGAACCGTGATCGTCACCAAGCCGGAAACCACGCTGCGCCGCCTCTCCGACGAAGCCTCCCCCGCCGTCGCCCGACTGGCCGAAGGCATGGTCGCCCGGGTGGAATATTGCGATGCCTCCTGGTGTCTTGTCACCGTACAGGGCTATGACGGGTGGCTGAAGCGTGCGGATGTCTGGGGTGTCGAGGCCGGCGAGACGCTGCAGTAGCAGCGGCGATCCCTCAGTCAGGCTCTTCGAACAGGCGGGCCAGGCGTGCCCGCCAATCCTGGGCTTTCCGATCCGCCCGGCCCATCGCCTGGAAGCCGAGATAGAGATGCAGCACCAGTTCCGAGAGCTCCCGGCGGTGCGCCGCGCTGCCCCCGATTTCGAAATGGTCCAGAACGGCCTCGATCGCGGCCCGCAACCGTTCTGCCATCTGGTGAGTACGCGCGGCGACCCGCGGGTTGAAGGGGGCCAGATCCACCATCGCGTTGCAGATGAAGCAGCCCCTTTCCGCGAACTCCCCCTGACCTGAGAACAGGGGCGCAAGACAGGCCGAGGCGCTGGTGGCGCGCACCGATCCCAGCATGTCGACGACGCCCGACACGACCTTGTCGTCGTAATAGTCCAGGGCGGCGAGATAGACCGATTCCTTGTCACTGAAGGCCTTGTAGAAGCTGCCGCGGGTGATGTTCATCGCGTCCAGCAGATCCGGCAGATTGGTCGCGGCATAGCCTTTCAACCAGAAGACCTGCATCGCCCCCAGCATCGCGGCGTCGGTATCGAATTCCCTCGGTCGTGCCATTTCCGGTTCCTAACGCGATTCCGGCCTATCGTTCACGCGAGCTTCACGCTCTGTTGTTTTGTACCAAATGGTTCCGAATTGTATCTATACCCGACAGGCGGTGTCCTGCCAGGCGCCGTCGCGGTTCCCACCGCACTTTCCCGCGGCATTTCCCCGCCGCAATCGATCGGGATCGCGATCCCTTCAATTCGGGAGTATCACACATGAAGACCCTTACGTCCCTGCTGGCCAATGCACTGGTCTCACTGTTCCTCGCGACCAGCGCCCTGGCGGCCGGTGTCGAGTTGAATACCTCTCAAACCGGTCTAGCCCTGCAGGGTTATGATCCGGTTGCCTATTTCACCGATGGAAAACCGGTTCAGGGTGATTGGCAAATCACGTCGGAGTACCAGGGCGCGACCTACCGCTTCGCAAATGAAGCCCACAAGGCGACCTTCGAAGCAGATCCGGAAGCCTACATCCCGCAATATGGCGGCTACTGCGCCTTCGGGACCGCGATGGGCTTCAAGTTCGACGGCGACCCGACCCAGTGGCGCATCGTCGACGGCAAGCTGTATCTGAACCTGTCCTCGCAGATTCAGGAGCGTTGGCTGAAGGACGTTCCCGGTTATATCGAGCAGGCCGACGGCAAGTGGGTCGACATCGCCGACAAGGCGCCGGCCGATCTGCAGCAGTAAGCGCAGTTGAGGCTCGGTCGGGGCGGCGGGTTCCGTGCCCGCCGCCTTGTCCCCAATTTCATGCCGTCAGGCCGTATTTCGGGGGACGCCGCTCGATCCAGGCTTTCAGTGCTTCCCCGGTATTCCGGGTTTCCGCGACCCGCGCGAACTGCTCCCCTTCAATTCGCAGGCCTTCGCTGATCGGGGCGTTCAGACCATGGGCCACCGCCCGCAGGATCGCAGCCGTCGGTTCGGGGGCGTGCCTCAAGATCCGCTGCGCCAGATCCAGGCTGACCGACATCAGCTCGTCATGGGGGACGACCCGGTTGATCAATCCGAGTTCCAGGGCGCGGGCGGCGCCGAAATCCTCCCCTGTCAGCAGCAGTTCCAGCGCGCGCTTGCGGCCCGCCAATCGCGGCAAACGTTGGGTTCCGCCGAAAGTTGGCGGAATGCCGATAGCGATTTCCGGTTTCGCAAACCGTGCCCGGTCGCTGGCGATGGACAGGGCCGCCGCCTCCGTAATCTCGCAGCCACCGCCATAGGCCAAACCGTTGACCGCGACGATCAACGGCTTCGGAAAGGCCTCTATTCGGGCCGTCAGCGCCTGGCCGCGCCGGACGAACTGCCGCAGGGCGGTGTCTGCGCCATGGGAGATGCTCCCTGCGAATTCCGGAATATCGGCGCCGGCGGAGAAGGCCCGATCCCCAGCCCCGGTCAGGATGACGGCACGCAGCGTGTCGTCGGCTTCGATCCGATCCACCGCCAGAGAGAGACGGTCCAGTGTTTCATAGTTCAGGGCATTCAGCTTGTCTGGCCGGTTCAGCCGCAGGATTGCGATCGGCCCCTGCCGGGATTCAATGAGCGTTTCAGACATCAGATGACTCCGGATTTGCGTTTCGACCGGGCCGACGCTAGACAGATCCAAACGGATGTACACTCACCGGTGAGTATACATGGCAGAATCCGAAGTCAGTACGAAGCAACGAATCGTCGAATCAGCAAATGCCCTGTTCTATCGCGACGGTGTTCGGGCAACAGGGGTCGATGCGATCGCGGAGCGGGCCGGCATCACGAAGCGGTCGCTCTACTATCATTTCCGCAGCAAGGACGACCTGATAGAGGCCTATCTTCAGTCCCGGGATGCCCCCAATCTGGCGGCCTTCCAGCGCTGGTTCGGGCCCGATGATGCGACGCTCGACAGTCGGGTCGCCGCTCTGTTCGACGGTCTGCTGCGCGCGTCGAAGCGGCCGGAATGGCGCGGTTGCGGCTTTCTCAGGACGGCGGGCGAACTGGCCAATATGCCGGGCCATCCGGCAATCCGGGCTGCGTCGATCCACAAGAAGAATGTCGAGGCCTGGCTGTCGCAGGTCCTGGGCGAGGCGGGGCTGCTCCGACCGGACGCCATCGCCCGGCAAGTCGTCCTGCTGATCGACGGTGCGTTCTCTGCGATGCTGGTGCATCATGACACGGCGTATATCGACGCCGCGTCTGACGCCGCCCGCGCCCTGTGTGCCGCGGCCGAACGTCGGTCCTGACCGAATGCAAATCGGCCCCCCGCCTGGGGCAGGGGGCCGGGGCAGCGATCCCGGTACCTTGGGGGGTTAATCGAAATCGGCTGCCAATGCGTCGCGCGACGCTTCGGTGAGCACGGTCATGTGGCCGTACTGCTCATGGGAAAACCCGACCAGCACCTGGGAAGCGGATCGGAATGCCGAGGCCTGCGCCTCGGTGAAGGGGAAGTGGATGAACTGCACCGACGACGCCTTGCCGGCGGCATTGGTGCGGTCGACATCTTCTTCCGGCACACCCTTGACCTCATGGTCGCCGAACCGGATGAACATCGTCTCCTCGACCCCGCCCAGACGGGACAGGAAATTCTTGCGGCGGATCGGATCGTCGATTTCGAACATGACGGTCGCAGTGAGCTCCCGGCCGTTCGGGATCATCGGATTGTAGGCACTCAGTTCATCCGCGATCTGCTCCTCGCCGCCCTTTTCGATGTACAGCATCTCCTGCACCTGGTGCAGCATCGTGTCGAAATTCTCGAAATAGCAGGTGGCTACCGGTCCGATCTCGATCCGGCGGTGTTTCTTCAGGGCGATCAGCTCGGCATGGCGCTGCTTGCGGACCTTGACGTATTCGTCCAGCGGCAGGATGTCGGCCTTGGTAATTTCACGCTTGCTCATATGCTCCATCTCTTCGGATCTCCGTTAGAGGCTGTCCCCCGGCGGCAGTCCGCCGGTCCCCCAAACAGCACCGTTTCGAATTTCAATTGCGAACGTGTCGCAACTACATCAGCCCATAGGATTTGGCCAGCAGAACGATCGGATGGGCGGCCAGTTCCGGATCGTTCCGTTCCGCCCCTTCGCCCGGATCTTCCGGATTGCGGGTGATTCCCTGCTTGATGTGCAGCCCCGCAAGCGGGCATTCCGACGCAACGAACTTCGCCTTTCCCTTGGCCTGCATCTGTTTGAAGACCGGCTTTCCGACCTTCATGCCGACTTCGAAATTGTCCTTCATGATGCCCCAGGAACCGCCATGGCCGGAGCACCGCTCAACCGCGGCAATTCGCGTGTCGGGGATCAGACGGGCCAGTTCCGCCCCCTTCTGTCCCATGTTCTGGGCCCGCGCATGGCAGGAGATATGGATCGCGATCGGCCCGTCCAGCGGCTGCATGCCGTCGGCCAGGCCGGTCTTCTTGGACAGGGCGACAACATACTCCGAAATGTCATGGGACGCTTCGGCCAATGCCTTGATGTCCGGATCGTTCGGCACGATCAGGGGCCATTCGAATTTCAGCATCAGCGCGCAGGACGGCACCAGCGCGATCACGTCATAGCCCTTGTCGATATAGGGTTTGAGGGCTTTCGCGACGTTCTTGGCCTTGCCCGCCACGGTGCCGATATCGCCCTGTTCCATCTGCGGCATGCCGCAGCATTCGGGATAGACGATCTCGCACTCGACGCCGCTCTTCGCCAGGACCTTGACGGCGGCCTCACCGATTTCCGGTGTGTTGTAGTTGCCGTAGCAGGTCGCATAGATCACGGCCTTCTGCCCGGCGGCGGGGCCTTTCGGGTCGGCCTTCGGCAAGTCGCCCGCCATGTCCAGCAGCGTCTTGCCGGCGAAGGGCGGCAGGGCGGCTTCCTTGTGGACCCCTGCGATGGATTGCATCACGCCGCGCGCAAGGCTGTTGTCCTCTCGCGTCGCCCAGTTGGCGAGGCCGGCGACGGTGCTGCCCAGCTTGCCGTTGCGGTCTGTTTTGGTCAGCTGGCCTTCCATGCCGCCGCGCAACCCCTTGCGGTTTTCCACCGCCCGGTAGCGCAACATCAGATGCGGGAAATCCAGGTTGAACTCGTGGGGCGGGACATAGGGGCACTTCACCATGAAGCACATGTCGCACAATGTGCAGGCGTCCACGACCGGTTTGAAATCCTTGGAATCGACGGAATCGAGCTCTTCCGTCTCGGAATTGTCGATCAGGTCGAACAGGCGCGGGAAGCTGTCACACAGATTGAAGCAGCGCCGACAGCCGTGACAGATGTCGAACACCCGCCTGAGCTCTTCGTCCAGCTTCGCTTCGTCATAGAAATCCGGATCGTTCCAGTCGATCGGATGGCGTACCGGTGCATCCAGGCTGCCTTCGCGCATAGCCCGTCTCCTGATCTGTCACACCAGAGGGGATCCCGCGCAGGCTGCGCGGAAAGTGGGGGGAGCGGCGGCGGGCGGTGCCGAGGATCGGCCGTCCGCCCGCAACCGAATTCCCGACCGGAGTCTTACTCCATCGTGTCCAGTGCTTTCTGGAAACGACCGGCATGGGACTTTTCGGCCTTCGCCAGCGTCTCGAACCACTGGGCGATTTCGTCGAAGCCTTCCTCACGCGCGGTGCGCGCCATGCCCGGATACATGTCGGTGTATTCGTGCGTTTCGCCCGCAATGGCGGCCTTCAGGTTGTCGGCGGTTTCACCGATCGGCTCGCCGGTGGCCGGGTCGCCGACTTCTTCCAGGTATTCCAGATGGCCGTGGGCGTGGCCCGTCTCGCCTTCCGCGGTGGAGCGGAAAACGGCGGCGACGTCGTTGTAGCCCTCGATATCGGCCTTCTGGGCGAAGTAGAGATAGCGGCGGTTGGCCTGGCTCTCGCCCGAGAACGCTTCCTTCAGGTTTTCTTCTGTCTTGGTGCCCTTGAGGGACATTGTCTCTCTCCTGTCCGGTTTATGCCGATGCCGCGACAAAAGTCATGGCGCCGGCAGGGAAATGGTCTCACCGATCGCTCCAGTCACGCGACGGTACCAGCGTCACGTATTTGGAACGATTCCATGTTACCCCGGTCGTGGCAGGAGTCAACAGATTATAATCGTTCTAATGTACAGTATATTGGATTGATGAAGCGGCCGAAGATGCCTGCGGTCAGGCGTCCCGGGTGACCCGGATGATCACGTCCACACGGTCCATGACCGTGCCTTCCGGCGGCGCCGGCAGCTGGCTCACCTCGACGGCATCGACCGGGATGTCGACCAGTTCGCCCATCGGCTCGACGAAGAAGTGATGGTGATCCCGGGTGTTGGTGTCGAAATAGGACCGTCCCTGACCGACCACCACTTCCCGCAGCAGCCCCGAATCGCGAAACTGGTGCAGGGTGTTGTAGACGGTTGCCAGCGACACCTTGACGGCGGAGTTGCGCGCCATGCCGTGCAGCTGCTCGGCGGTGATGTGCTGATCGCCGGCGTCGAACAGCAGCTTGGCCAGCGCCAGACGCTGCCGTGTCGGGCGCAGCCCCACCTCCTTCAACCGCGCAAGCGCGTCCGTGAAGGGGCGCTGCGGGGCGGCGGTGTCGGTGATGCTGTCGTGCCGGTGTGCCATCCGACGGTCTCCTAGCCAAAGTCTCTGCCATGCATATCGGCAGAGGCATGCGAAATTCAAGCGCTAACACAATAGGGTAGGTGTCTTTTTGGAACAACACCAATTCACAGCACTGTGTGGAGAAGCTCACACCACTCGCAAATCTAACCCGATTCCCATACAATATATGGCGATTTCTTCTGGCAGTTACGCTATATCGGGCGCATGGCACGCAATACGAGACGGGACCCGCCGCCCCTGAAACGCGGCGGCGCGCGGAAGTCCGCGGCGAAAAAGGCGACAGGCAAGGCGCCCGGCGGCAAGAAATCGGCGGCGCGCAAGGCCCCGGCGCGGCATGCATCCGCGTCGAGACCGACCCGTCCGGCACGCCGGGTCTGGCCGCGTCTGCTGCGCGGCCTGCTGTCGCTTGCGATCTGGGGGCTGGTTGTGTCAGCCGGGGTGATCGGCTGGTTTGCGTGGGACATGCCTGATCCGGAAGAGGCGCTGGCCCGGGACGTCCGGCGTCCCGGCGTGACCATCCTGGCGGCGGACGGCACGCCGCTGCTGAAGGTTGGCGATCTGTACGGCACGCCGGTCAAGCTGGCCGAGTTGCCGGTTCATGTGCCCCACGCCCTGCTCGCCACGGAAGATCGGCGATTCTATTCCCATCCCGGTATCGACCCCATCGGCATCGCCCGGGCGCTGTACACCAACATCGTCGCAGGCGGCGTACGCCAGGGCGGCAGTACATTGACGCAGCAGCTGGCCAAGAATCTGTTCCTGTCCCGTGATCGGACGATCCGTCGGAAGGTGCAGGAGGCCTTGCTGGCCTTCTGGCTGGAGGCACGCTACGGCAAGGATCGCATTCTCGAGATCTATTTGAATCGCATCTATCTGGGGGCCGGCGCCTATGGTGTCGATGCGGCGGCACGGCGCTATTTCGGCCGGCCGGCGACTGAAGTGACCCTGTGGCAGGCCGCTGTGCTGGCCGGGCTGCCCAAGGCGCCGTCCGCGCTGAACCCGTTCCGCGCCCCGCGCAAGGCGGCGGCCCGTGCCCGGGAAGTGCTGGATGACATGGTCCGGGCAGGCTTCATTCCGGCCTCCGATGCGCAGGCGGCCAAACAGGACACGGTGATCACTGTGCCGGTCGACAGCGCCGGGGCGCAGACGCGCTGGCTTGCCGAATGGGCCGTGGATCGGGCGGCCGACATTCTGGGCGGTGTCGATCGTGATATTCTGGTGGAGACAACGCTGGAATCCGACGTGCAGCGCGCAGCGGAAGCCGCCGCGGCGCAGGTCGGGCCGGAGGCGCGGGCCAGGGACGCATCCGAACTGGCGCTCGTCGCAATGCGGCCGGATGGCGCGGTGGCGGCATTATTGGGCGGGGCGGATCGGCGCGGATCGGCCTTCAACCGCGCGGTTCACGGCAAGCGGCAGCCGGGTTCATCCTTCAAACTGTTCGTCTATCTCGCGGCCTTTGAGGGCGGGCTGACCCCCGATACGCAGATCGACGACAGGATCGCCCCGATCGAAGGCTGGTCGCCCCGCAATGCCGGTGCCGGGTATCGCGGCGTGGTGACCCTGCGCGAAGGCGTTGCCCGGTCGATCAACACGGTGGCCGTCGCGGCCATGGAAACTGTCGGCCGCGGCAAGGTGGTCGACATGGCCCGACGCATGGGCATCACGGCGAACCTCAACCCGGACCCGGCCCTTGCGCTGGGGGTCTACGAGGTCAGCCCAATGGAGATGGCCGGCGCCTATACGACCCTGGCGGCCGGTGGTCATGCGGCCACCCCCTATGTCGTCCGTCGGGTCAGGGACGCCGCCGACGGCACGGTGATCTATGAACGGGAACCGGGGCTGGGGCCGCGCATCCTGTCCGCCGATGTGGTCGCCATGGCGAATGACGTGTTCGGTGCCTCCGTCGCCTGGGGAACCAGCAAGGCGGCCGCTCTGCCCGACCGCCCCGCTGCCGGCAAGACCGGCACGACGCAGGATTATCGTGACGCGTGGTTCGCGGGCTATACGCCGCAGCTTACCGCTGTGATCTGGATGGGCAATGACAACGGGGCGCCGACCGACGGTGTCTATGGCGGCCTCTATCCGGCGCAGATGTGGCGCGTCTTCATGGCGCAGGCGCTCGCGGGAGAGGCCGCCCGGCCCCTGGCGCGGGGCCACGAGAACCGAAGCGGCGGTTAAGCCTTCCGCGTGCTCCAGCGCCTATCCTGAAGGAAGTAGGTTCCTGCTGTCGCAGGAACCATCTTCGGACCGATGTCAGGCTCCCGCCACCAGCTTTCGGGCAAATCGGTCGATGCGGGTGCAGGCCTCGCGCAGCGTGTCGGCGTCGGCGACTAGGCCGAGCCGGATATGACCCTTGGCACTGGGGCCGAAAGCGCCACCGGTCATGACGCCGACCTCTTCCTCGTCCAGCAGGCGCGCCGCGAAATCGAAATCGCTGAGCCCGGTCGGGCGGACATCGACCATGGCGAACATGCCCGCCGACGGACGGCGCAAAACGAGGCCCGGCGTATTGCCCAACGCGCCCATGACGATGTCCCGCTTGCGGTGATAATCGGTCAGCATGGCGGCACGGTCCTCCTCCACGCCCGGCAGCGGCGTCTCGGCGAGTGCCGCTGCCGCCGCTTCCTGGATGAAGGGCGCGCTGCCATACAGCATGCAACAGGCGAAATCGCTCAGCAGCTCGGAGAACTCCGGGGTCGAGACGGTCCAGCCGATGCGCCAGCCGCTCATCCGGTGCGATTTCGACAGCGACCCGATGGTCACCGTCCGTTCGGCCATGCCGGGCAGGGCGCAGGGGGCGACATGCTCGCCATCATACAGGAAGTCGACATAGACCTCGTCCGAGATCAGCCAGAGGTCGCGGCGCTTGCACAGGTCGGCGACCGCCTCCATGACGGCACGCGGATAGACCGCGCCGGTCGGATTGTTCGGGGAGTTGATCAGAACCACGCGGGTTCGATCCGTCACCGCCGCTTCCAGCCGGTCCGGATCCAGCACGAAATCGGATTCCGGGTCGGTCTTGACCGTGACGAGCCGGGCGCCGCTGGCCTGGGTTACGCCGGGATAGGTCGCATAATAGGGCTCCGGCGCGATGACCTCGTCGCCGGTGTCGCTCAGGCACATCAGCGCCGCGAACAGGGCATTCTGCGCCCCGGAGAACAGACAGCAGGCTTCCGGCGCGACGCTCTGACCCGTCAATGCCTTGTGGCGTCGGGCAATGCCCGCCTTCACCGCGGGGGAGCCGGTCAGCGCCGAATAGTGATGCATGCCGGCATCGAGGGCGTTCTTCGCCACCTCGACCAGTGCGGGATGGGTCGTCGCGGTACGGTCCTCACCCACGGACAGGACGATGATCGGCTGGCCGGCCGCATGGCGCGTTACCGCGCGACGGTGGATTTCCCAAGCCTTGTCGCCCATGCCGCCGACTCGCTCGGCGATCCCGGAAAAACGCATTGTCATGACCCCCATTCAGAACGCCGATACGGCTGTGCGCGAAACGGCGCAACTTCCTTCAATTCACCGGGGCGGGCAAGTCCGATGCGAATTCCTCCCGGCCGGAGGGTAGGGGGGCGTCGGGATTTCTGGCGAAGACGGCGATGTCTTCTATGACGCGGTCGGCATTCAGGTCGCGGGTCAGCATGTGGAATCCGGTGTCGTAGAGCGCCAACCGCCAGCCACTGTCCGGGGTCAGGCGCGCAATGACGCCCTTCAACGCATATTCGGGCAGGATATCCTCGTTCTGGCCATAGAGAATCAGGGTGTTGTCACCCAGGTCGGGAACGCCCGCATAGGCCCGGTCCATCAGCCCGACCAGGCCATGCACCGCGTCCACACGGGTCCGCCGGATCATCCATGGATCCTTGCTGAGGGCCCGAAGCACCTCGATATTGTCGGTCGGTCGGCGCCGGATATGCGGGGCGATCTCTAGCCAGGGCACGGTATGGGCCATGACGGCCAGCGGCCAGCGCTGCCACCAGGGCATGACCTCCCGGCCCCACACCGCCGGCGCCGACAGGATGACCCGGTCGACATTGGGCCGCGGCAGTTGCGGATCGGTCAGCGCAGCAATCGCCACCGCGCCGCCCATGCTTTCCCCCAGTAGGGCGATCGGCAGGTCGGGATGGCGTCGGCGCAGCAGATCCACGACGTTCTGGAGATCGGACGCCATGGCCCTTGCGCCGTGCCACACGCCGCGCCCCGCGGTCCGGCCAAACCCGCGCTGGTCATAGGCATAGACCGCCAGTCCGCTGTCGGCCCATTTCGGCGCCGAATCCGCAAAGGCGCGGGCATAGTCGTTGAAGCCATGAAGCGCCAGCAGCACCGCCGCGGCATCGCCATTCGGCAGGGCTGCCAGATACGGAAGCCGATACCCGTCCGGCATGACAAAGGCTTCCGCCTCCATCACAGCGGGCCCCCTGACCGGCCCCAGCCCCTCCACCCGCGGCGCACAGGCCGCGAGGAGACAAAACAGCGGGACGAGGATCAGGCGCCGCATCGGTGCCCCCCGGGTCAGTCCCGGCTGCTGCGGGTGATCTGCAGGAAGATGTCTTCCAGATCCGTCTCTTCGGTGGAGAGATCGTGGATGGTGAGCTTGGCCTCGTTCAGGGCGGCGATGATTTCGCCGGCGGTCATGGCGGAGGGGCGGTAGGCGATGGTCATCACCGTCGGTCCGCCGGCCGGGCCGTCGTCCTGGATCGTCGGGTTCAGCTTGCGCAGCGGTTCTGGGATTTCGGTCAGGGTTTCCTTCACCGTGACGCGCACGGTCTTGGCATCCAGCCGTCCCAGAAGGCTGCGCTTGTCGTCATGGGCGACCAGCTTGCCATGGTTGATGATGGCGATGCGGTCACACAATTCTTCGGCTTCTTCCAGGTAATGCGTGGTCAGCAGCACCGTCGTGCCGCGCTTGTTCAGGGCAACCACGTTTTCCCAGAGCTGCTGGCGCAGTTCGATGTCGACACCGGCGGTCGGCTCGTCCAGCACCAGGACGGGCGGGTCGTGCACCATGGCCTTGCCGATCAGCAGGCGGCGGCGCATGCCGCCCGACAGCGTCCGGGCATAGGCATCGCGCTTGTCCGTCAGGCCGACCATGGACAGGATTTCCTCGGTCCGGCGTTCGGCGGCAGGAACCCCATAGAGGCCCGCCTGAACGTCCAGCATCTCCTCCGGCGTAAAGAACGGGTCGATGTTCAGTTCCTGGGGCACGACGCCGATGGAGGATTTTGCCATGCGCGGATTGTCCGACACATCATATCCCCAGACCTTCGCGCTGCCGGCGGACTTGATGACCAGCCCGGCCAGGATGTTGATGAAGGTCGACTTGCCCGCGCCGTTGGGACCCAGCAGACCGAACAGGCTGCCGCGTGGGATCTGAAGGTCGACAGTGTCCAGCGCCCGCTTCTCGGCGGTCTTGCCTTGGCTGCGATAGACCTTGGACAGGCCCTTGGCCTCGATCGCGAAATCCGGGTCGGTCACCGCCCGGCTGTCGGCGCTTGTCTGGAAGTCCAGCGGCATGGTGCGTCTGTCCTCGGTTCGGTCCCCCGCCCGGCGCATCGGACTTGCGCGGATGGGGTAGGCTGGGTCATAACGGCTGTGTGGCGTCGTGATGCCGTGAAACCCCTAGATAGGCCCAAGGGCCATCGGGGGCAAGCGCCGACGCGGAAACGCATTTTTGCCGAGTCGCCGAAAACCCGGTACAGGGGTGGCCGGCGCGGCGAGCGATCCTGGGTGAGAGGGACTGGAAGCATGGGTGTGCCGTCGATCGACGAACCGGAAACCGAAACTGTCGACTCCAGCCGAGTCAGCTGTGACGGCGGCGGCGGGGCGCTGGGTCATCCCAAGGTCTATCTGCAGATCGGGCCGAGCCGATCCGTCGACTGCCCGTATTGCGACAAGCGCTTTGTCCTGAAGGACGGCGTGCCGCTGGGCGGTCATCACTAAGGTCCCGGCTCAAAGGTTCAGCACTTCCTTTGCCGTGTCGATGAAGGCGCGCAGCTTCGGGCTGCGTGACGCGCGTTGCGGGAAGTACAGGAAGAATCCGGGCTTCTCCATAACACTGTCGCGCAGAATCTCGACCAGGCTGCCATCGGCGATTTCCGTGCGCAGCAGCGGCTCGTAGACATAGATGATGCCGAAGCCGTCGAGGGCGAGCTGACGGGCATAGGACACGTCATTGACCACGATCGATCCCTTGACTTCGATCGAGACCTCTTCGCCGTCATCTTGCAGAATCCAGTCGAACAGCGTCTCCGACTTGGACTTCCGATACGTGATGCAGTTGTGGTCCTGCAGGTCCGAAAGCCGGGTCGGCGTGCCGTGCCGCTGCAGATAGGACGGCGCCGCGACAAGCGCGGTGCGGAACGGTGCCGTCAGGCGGATTGCCACCATATCCTCCGCTATCATCCCGCCCAGCCGCACACCGGCGTCGAATCCGTCGGCGAATATGTCGACGTTGGAATTCTCGCAATAGACCTCGATCCGCAGATCGGGATAGCGACGGGTCATTTCACGGACCACCCGATCAATTCCCAGATTGATCGTCGGCGACGGTATGTTCAGACGAAGAAGTCCGGTAACCTGTCCGTTGGCGGCACGGGCCCGGTCCACCGCATCGGCGATGTCAGAGGCCGCCGGCGCGGTCGCGGTGACAAAGTCGCGGCCGGTTTCGGTCAGTGAGACGCTGCGGGTCGTGCGCGTGAACAGCGGCAGGCCCAGCCGGTCCTCAACAGACCGCACCGCGTGGCTGACCGCGGACGGGCTCATGCCCAGCTCCTTGGCCGCGGCGGCGAAGCTCCGGCTGCGGGCGACGGCCAGGACCGCCGGCAAATGGATCAGAATGTCTCGGTCCATTCGTGAACAGTATCGAATAATGTAATCGATTTGAACGATGTTGTTCGGGAGCGGTCTTGGCACCACTTCCTGTTAAGTGGCCAGATGGGGGCACGCGTCCCGCGTTGCAATCCGCCGGCCCGGAAATCAGGGGACGAAATCATGATCAAATTCACGCTCAACGGGGCGGAGCAGACATTGGATGTCGATCCGGACATGCCGCTGCTCTGGGCCCTTCGCGACCATGCCGGCCTGACCGGGACGAAATTCGGGTGCGGTCTGGCGCAATGCGGCGCCTGCACGGTCCATGTCGACGGTTATCCCACCCGATCCTGCCAGACCTTCGTCGGCGATGTCGATGGCGCGACGGTTACGACGATTGAAGGCGTCGGCGGTGACAAGGTGGCGGAAACGGTTCAGGCCGTCTGGGCCGAAATGGACGTGCCGCAATGCGGCTACTGCCAGTCCGGGCAGATCATGTCGGCGGTCTCCCTGCTCAGCGAGACGCCGAAACCCACCGATGAGGACATTGACGGCGCCATGTGGGGCAATCTCTGTCGCTGTGCGACCTATCAGCGGATTCGCGCGGCCATCCACGAAGCCGCACGCCGTTTGGAGGCCTGACCCATGCTCGCACACACGCTTCAAACCCTTGCCCGGCGCGCCGGCGATACGACGCTGTCCCGCCGTGGCTTCCTGCTCGCCGCCGCCGCAACCTCGACCGGCTTCGCAATCGGCTTCCGTCCGGTCCGGGCCGAATCCACTGCAGGTTCGGCCGTCAGCCCCTTCGCGAGTTATGTCGAAATTGCCCGGGACGGTTCGGTCAGGATCCTGTCCTCCCAGTTCGACATGGGCCAGGGGTCCTATCATGGCATCGCAACACTGGTGGTCGAGGAATTGGGCGTCGGCTGGGACCGGGTTTCGGTCGAAGGCGCCTATGGCAACAAGGATCTGTACGGCAATCTTGCCTGGGGCGGTGTCGCCCAGGGGACCGGCGGGTCGACGGCCATGGCCAGTTCGTGGCAGCGCTACCGCCATGCCGGTGCCGCCGCGCGACAGATGCTGATCGCCGCAGCGGCCGCTGATTGGGATGTCCCGGCCGGAGAGGTCAGCCTGATGGACGGGCGCCTGTCCCATGCCGGGTCGGGCCGAGATGCCGATATCGGCGAGTTCGCCGAAGCGGCCGCGGCGCAGCCTGTTCCGGCGGAGGTTGTGCTGAAGGACCCGTCGGAATGGACGCAGATCGGCAACCCGGATGTCCTGCGCTACGACCGTGTCGGCAAGACGCGCGGCGAGCAGGACTTCACGCTGGATGTCCGTCTGCCGGGCATGCTGACGGCGGTGATGATCCATCCGCCGAAATTCGGCGCGACCGTCGCGTCCTTCGATGCCGCCGATGCCAGGCAATCCCCGGGCGTGGTCGATGTCGTCGCCATTCCACGCGGCGTGGCCGTCGTTGCACAGGACATGTGGTCCGCCCTGAAAGCGCGCGATCTGGTGAGTGTCGAATGGGACGAGAGCCAAGCTGAAACCCGCGGCAGCGATGAAATCCTGGCGGAGTATCGGGCTCTTTCGGATGGTGCCCCGACCGCGATGGCCCGCAGGGACGGCAATGTCGCCGATGCCCTGGCCAAGGCGGACAGGGTGCTGGAGGCAAGCTTCGAGTTTCCGTTCCTCGCCCATGCCGCGATGGAACCGCTGAATGCCGTTGCGCGGATGAATGAGGACGGGACGCTGGAAGTCTGGGCCGGACATCAACTGCCGGACCTGTACCAGTATCTGGCTTCGGTCACCGCGGACATTCCGCCCCAGAATGTTCGACTGCATGTGATGAAGGCGGGGGGCAGCTTCGGCCGCCGTGCGGTCGCTGACGGCGATGTTGTCGTCGAATCCGTGGCGATCGCCAGGGCCATCGGCTGGAAAGCACCGGTAAAGGTGCAATGGACCCGCGCGAACGACATGCGCGGTGGCCGATATCGGCCGGCCTATGTCCACAAGCTGCGGGCCGGCCTGGATGCCGACGGGAATCTGGTCGCCTATGAGGATCACATCGTCGGTCAGTCGATCGTGAAAGGCACGCCGTTCGAAGGTGCCCTGGTTCATGACGGTGTCGATCACACCTCGGTCGAAGGCGCGGTGAACCTGCCCTATCACGTACCGAATCTGTCGGTTGGTCTGACGACCACGGATGTCGGCGTGCCGGTCCTGTGGTGGCGTTCCGTGGGATCGACCCAGAACGCCTATGCCGGTGAGGTCTTCATCGACGAGGTGGCGGAAGCGGCCGGTGCCGACCCCGTCGATTTCCGCATGAAGCTGCTCAAGGACAAGCCCCGGCATGCCGAGGTCCTGCGCCTGGCGGCGGAAAAGGCGGGATGGGGCAAGGCGCTGCCGGAGGGTCGACATCACGGCGTCGCCGTGCATGAGAGTTTCGCGTCCTTCGTTGCCCAGGTGGCGGAAGTCTCCGTCGATGGCGGCGACATTCGTGTGCATCGGGTTGTCTGTGCCGTGGATTGCGGCACCGCGATCAACCCCGACACGATCCGGGCCCAGATCGAGGGCGGTATCGGCTTTGGCCTCGGCGCGATCATGAGCGAGGAAATCACCATGACCGGCGGCGAAGTCGATCAGGGCAATTTCGACAGCTACGAGCCGCTGCGGATCGACGCCATGCCGGAGGTCGAGGTGCATATCGTCGAAAGCGATGCCCCGCCGACCGGTGTCGGAGAGCCCGGCGTGCCGCCGATCGGCCCTGCCGTCGCCAACGCCGTGTTCCGGGCAACGGGACGCCGTCTGCGGACGCTTCCCTTCCGAAAGGGCATGACGGCCTGACGCCGTGGAACGTCGTGAAGATCGCGGGGGCGTGCCTTAGGGCGCGCCCCCGGATTCTTTGCGGAAATCCTCATTGCCGATTAACGAAACATTAGGCCCTGTGATTTTACCCTTCTCTGGATTGATCTCTTTCGGATAGGGCAGGGCTGATGAAAATCGGTGAGGAGATTCCCTCGGCACAGGTCGCGATCCTGGATAACGATCTGCCGGTTTGTTTCGACATCCGGGATCTGATGAAGGGACATCGATGTTTGATCATCGGTGCGCCGCAGGCCTTTACGCCGATCTGCTCGAAGACCCATGTCCCGGAAATCGCCAATGATATTGAGCATTACCGCTCCCTCGGCTTTGACCGCTTTCTGGTGGTCGCCCCGGACAATCCCTGGGCGATGAAAGTCTGGCAGCGGAATTTTCCGGAAGCCGAGGAATTTGTCTTCCTTTCCGACGGCAATATGGAATTCGTTCGCGCCTGCGGTTTGACGGAGCGTTGTGCCGGGCTGTTCCTCGGGGAATGCTCAAAACGATATGTCATTCAGACAACGGGCACCCGTGTCGAACATATCGATGTTGAGGAGTCCGTGCTGGTGGTCAGCCGAACCGGGTCCCGGGCACAATTGCATTCCCTGGTCGATCAGGATGCGGATAACATGTTCGAGATCGTGGACGCCTGACCGGGTTTGAGTTTCATGCCGCTTCGACCACCGCGTCTGCGCCGGACCTGGCTGTTTACCGGCGGCGCGGACCGCACCATGCAACTGGGCGCCGGCCAGAGCGGTGCCGATGTCGTCATTCTCGAATTGGAGGATTTCACCCGCCCGGCGCAGCGCCCGGCGGCCCGCGCCCTGGCGGCCGGACTGTTTCCGGCGTGGCGTGCAGCAGGGGCCGTTGCTGCCGTGCGGGTCAATCCGCTGTCCGGTGACGGCATGGACGACCTGCGCGCCGTGCTGCCGGCAGGGCCGGACGTGATCATGTTGCCCAAGGTCGACGGTCCTGAACGGATTCGCGAGCTTGCCGAGGCTGTGGACGGTATCGCCGGAACCCGCGCGGAGGTCGAACTTGTCCCCAATGTCGAACTGGCGCGCGGGCTGATGCGCACCTACGACGTCGCGCTTTCCGACCCTCGCGTGACCGCCTGCCTGGTTGCGTCGGAGGACATGGCCGCCGATCTGGGGGCCGAGCGCGGCCATGACGGCATGGAACTGCTGTATGTTCGGCAGCGGTTTCATGTGGAATGCCGCGCGGCAGGGGTGGTCTCAATCGATTGCCCCTATACCTATACCGACCTTGCCGGGCTTGAGGCCGAAACACGTCACGCCCGCCGGTTGGGCTATACCGCCAAGTCGCTGGTCCGGGCGGACCATGTCGATCCGATCCATCGCATCCTGACCCCGGCACCCGAGGCCCTGGCACAGGCGCGGCGGATCGTGGAGGCCTTCGACAAGGCGGAGACCGCCCATGTCGAGCTGGACGGGATCATGCTCGAACTGCCGATGATCTCCAATGCAAGGCGGCTTCTCGACCGGGCGGCGGAATTCGAAGCCTGGGCGGCGCGTTAGCTGCCCTCGCGCGCCATCATCGCGGTATGGCGGCGTTGCATCTCTTCGGGTGTGACGTCTCGCCGGGCGGCAGCACGACCTCCAGGCGAAAACCAAATCCCCACACAGGCGTTGAAAAAAGGCCGAAACCGATTTCGGCTTCGACCTTTTCCCCAGGGGGCGATGGGATGGAAAGATTGGGGCGCGATACGGGCCCCCGGGGGTGCCCCTACTCCGCCGGCAGCCAGCGGCCGCTCAGTGTCTGGGCGGTGTCGGCCCGGCCCCAGCGCAGCAGGCTGGCGAACCGGTCCGGGGTGGTGTTCAGGGTCTGCCAGAAGGCGAAGGCCCGGGCTTCGTTTTCGGCGCGCAGCGCGTGGCTGCCCGGGGTGTGGCTCAGCGTGTGATAGGGCGTCAGGAACATCTCTTTTCTCCTTCAAAACGTGGGTTCGGGGCAAAGCATCCGGTCGGTGACGCTTCATCTGGAGTAAATGTGGCTTAACCCTTTGGCATTCACAAACGAGTAAAAATCGACTTATAGATAAGTGCAGCTATCTTGTGAGGATGTATGCCCAGACTTCTGCCACCCCTTGCCGCGCTGCGTGCTTTCGAAGCGGCGGCCCGACATCTGAGCTTCAAGGCCGCCTCCGAGGAGCTGCGCGTTACGCCGGCGGCGATCAGCCAGCAGATTAAGACGCTGGAGGAATATACCGGTGTGAAACTGTTCCGGCGCCTGACCCGGGCCCTGGCCCTGACCGAGGCGGGCCGTCAGGCTGCGCCGGAGGTCAGTGCCGCTTTCGATCAACTGGAAAATGCCTATGTCATCATGCGCAGCGGGGGGCGGGCCGGCCCGCTGAATGTCAGCCTGCCGCCGTCGCTGGCGTCGAAATGGCTGGTGCCGCGTCTGGCCCGGTTTCATGAACGGCATCCGGAGATCGACCTGCGGATCGATGCCAACTCCCGCCTGGTGCAATTCGATTCAGAGGCGATCGATCTGGCCGTGCGTTTCGGCATGGGAAGTTATCCGGGGCTGACGTCGGAACCCTTGTTCCAGACCCGGACGCTTCCGGTCTGCAGCCCGAAACTGACACGCGGTGAGAACGCGCTTCGGAACCTGTCCGATCTGAGAAATCACACCTTGATTCACCTTCAGGAGACCGGCGCCGCGGCGATGGAGGATACCTGGGCGATGTGGTTGCGGGCGGCGGGCATCACCGATGTCGATCCGACCCGGGGACCACGCTTCAACACCCATTCGCTGGTGATCGACGCCGCGATCGCCGGACAGGGCGTGGCGCTGGTCGAGTATGTCTTCGCCGATGCGGAACTGGCCAGTGGCAAGCTGGTGCAGCCTTTTGCCGACGTGCCGATTCTGAACGCCAATCTGGGCTATCACGTCGTCTTTCCGCCGCATCATGGCGACGACCCACGTCTCCAGGCCTTTCGCTCATGGCTGTTCGAGGAGCGGGACAGGACCCTGAATGTCACTGTGCCGGACCAGGCGGGATAGGGCCGGCATGCGTTCGGAAGTGGCAAATGAAAGGGTCATTGGACCGGCCATACGAACGGGGGCCCACTAGGGGCCCCCGCCGGGTTTCGCGCATTGCTTGAACGCGTCATTTCCTGCTGGATCCCTGACCCACCGGCCGTAGTGAGTGGGGTCCGTCCACCGCATCGGTTTTGCGGCGGATGCTTCACCGTCGGACTTTCACCGACCGCGTGAGAGAAAGTGTCGCGCCGAAATCCCCCTTGAGTCAATGGGGTCATTTCGTGCCGCGAATTCGCACCGCACTAGGGTGCCAAGTGGCTTCCGCGATTGGCGATTTCGGCCAGGACGGGGCCCGTATCGTTGCGCCGCGAAGTCCAAAGGCCGCGAGATTCTGCTTCCTGAAGGCGTGCCGCAATGTCCGTGAGCGCGTCCGGATTGGTCCGTTCCAGAAAATCCCGAACCGCCTCGTCCATCAGATAGGCCTCGAACACGGCATCGAAATGGTGGTCGGACACCGCCCGCGCCGTTGCCGCGAAGGCGAAGAGATAGTCGACGGTCGCCGCCATCTCGAAAGCGCCCTTGTAGCCGTGGCGCATGACGCCCTGAATCCATTTCGGATTGACCACGCGGGCGCGCACCACCCGGCCGATCTCATCCTCCAGGCTGCGGACCTTCGGGCTCTCCGGGCGGCTGTGATCGTTGTGATAGACCGGGACCTTGTCGCCGCTCAGGGTTCGCGCCGCGACCGCCATGCCGCCTTCGAACTGGTAATAGTCGTCGCTGTCGAGCAGGTCGTGCTCACGGTTGTCCTGATTGTGGAGAATGGCCTGAACCCGCCCCAGGCGGCGTTCGAAGCCGCTGCGATCGGCGGCGCCTTCCTTTCCGGCGCCATAGGCGTAACCGCCCCAGGCCAGATAGGCATCCGCCAGATCGGCCTCCGTCGTCCAGCCCTTCTCGTCGATCAGGGCCTGCAGCCCCGCGCCATAGGCACCCGGCTTGGAGCCGAAGATGCGGGATCCGGCGCGCATCACCGCGGCATCCGCATCGACGCCTTCCGCGATCAGGGTCGCGGTCTCCTGGCGTACCCCGGCGGCCAGCGGATTCACATCCTCCGGTTCATCCAGCGCGGCGACGGCGCGGGCGGCGCTGTCGACCAGATCGATGAGACCCGGGAAGGCGTCCCGGAAGAAGCCGGAGATGCGCAGGGTCACATCAACACGGGGCCGGTCCAGCAGGTCGGCGGGCAGTATCTCGAACCCGGTGACGCGCCGTGACGCGCTGTCCCAGGTCGGGCGCACGCCCATGAGCGCCAGGGCCTGGGCGATATCGTCGCCGCCGGTCCGCATGTTTGCCGTGCCCCAGCAGCTCAGTGCCAGGCGTATGGGATAGTCGCCATGTTCCTGGGCATAGGTCTCAACCAGCAACTGCGCCGACTTCCAGCCCAGGGTCCAGGCCGCCGGTGTCGGGACGGTGCGGGTATCGACGGAATAGAAATTACGGCCGGTCGGCAGAACGTCCGGCCGGCCTCGTGTCGGCGCGCCGGAAGGCCCGGGCGCCAGGAACCGGCCATCCAGCGCTGTCAGGGCGCCGGTCAGTTCCGCATTGCCGCTGTCCGATACGATGGCGCGCAACGGACCATTCAGCCATTCCATTACCGCTGCGCTGGCCGGTCCGGGCGGTTCGACCGCGCCCAGGACAAGTCGCCGGGCATAGACCTCCAGCCGCTCGACCGTATCGCCGAAGCTGCGCCAGGTCGCGCTATCCAGCCCCGCCAGCACATCCGGTCGAAGGCCGGTCCACGGATCCCCCATCGGGCAGTCCAATGGGTCGAAATCGGCCGCGAATCCGAAATCCTTCGCCAGGGCCCGGATCAGGGAGGCATCGCGCTTCTCGCCCTTGCCGCGCGGCACCCGCGCCAGCGCCACCAGCAGATCGGTCAGTTGGTCGCCGTCCGGCGCGCGGCCAAAGACGTGCAGCCCGTCGCGAATCTGCATCTCCTTCAATTCGCACAGGTAATTGTCCAGCTTGGCGAGGGCCTGCTCCTCGTCGTCGCCGGTATTGATGCCGCAGTCGGTTGCCAGGCCGATCCGGTGGGTCAGGTCCAGAATGTCGCGCTTCAGGACCTTGATGCGGCGCGGATCGGTTCCGGCGGCCTCGAAATACTCGTCGACCAGCAGTTCCAGATCCTTGAGCGGCCCATAGCTTTCGGCGCGGGTCAGCGGCGGCGTCAGGTGGTCGACGATGACCGCCTGGGCCCGGCGCTTCGCCTGGGTGCCTTCCCCCGGATCGTTGACGATGAAGGGATAGATATGCGGCAGCGGCCCAAAGACGGCCTCGGGATAACAGTCTTCTGACAGGGCCACGGCCTTGCCGGGCAGCCATTCCAGATTGCCGTGCTTGCCCATATGCAGCACCGCCTGCGCGCCGAAGGACCAGCGCAGCCAGGCATAGAAGGCCAGATAACCGTGCGGCGGCACGAGGTCCGGACTGTGATAGGTCGCCTGCGGATCGATATTGTAGCCGCGCGCCGGCTGCAGGCCGATCGCCAGTTTCCCCAACCGGAAGACCGGCAGCGCGAAGCGGCCGCAATCGACCTCGCCCGGCCGGAAGAAGGGATCGTCCTCAGGTGCGCCCCAGCGGTCGGTTACGGCGTCGCGGACGGATTGCGGCAAGTCTCCGAAGAAAAGCTGGTAGTCGGCCAGCGACAGGGATTCCCGCTCCTCCCGGCCCTGGTTGGTCGCATTTGTGGGACCGGCCTTCAGATAGTCGATCAGGGCGTCGCCATTCTCGAACCCGCCCTCGATGGCATAGCCGGCCTGTTTCATCGCCTCGATCAGGGCGATGGTTCCGGCGGGCGTATCGAGCCCGACCCCATTGCCCAGTCGCGCGTCACGGTTCGGGTAGTTGGCAAAGACCACCGCGATCCGACGCTCCGCCACGGGCGTGTTGCGCAGGGTCAGCCAGCCGGCGGCCAGTTGGGCAACAAAACCGCAGCGGTCGGCAACCGGTTCGTAGGTGACGATATCGGCCTGGGTCAGCGGGTCGCGCCGGGCGGCGCCCTTGAAACTGACCGCGCGGCTCAGGATCCGGCCGTCGACTTCCGGCAGGGCCACATTCATGGCGATGTCGCGGGCGGAAAGTCCGCGTGTGCCCTCGGCCCAGGCATCGCGATTGCCGCCGGAGAAGACGACTTGCAGGACCGGGCAGTCCTGCCCGTCGAACGGCGTCTCCATCCGCGCCGCGCCGGGGACCGACAGCGCGAAGCCGGTTCCGTTCAGGACTATTCCGGCGCCGCCCTCGGCCAGTAGCCCGCGGACCGTATCCGCCGCGACCGGATCCTTGAGACTGGCGGCATAGATCGGCAGCGCGTCCACGCCGACAGCGTCCATCGCCTCAATCAGCGCGTCGATCACCGCCGTGTTGGCGGCCTGGAACAGGGCACGATAGAAGACGATGGCGGCCACCGGGCGGCCCTCGGCGCGCGGCAGATCGGCAAGGTCCGGCAGATTGCGGCCCGGCCAGTAGAGCCCCGCGCGCAGCAGCGGTGCCGGCTCCCGCCACGCCGCCTCGTGGTTCAGCAGGCTCGCGGCATGGGCCAGCAGGTTTTCCGCATTGTCGATCCCGCCCTGCACGAAATACTGCCACAGGCGATGGACCGTATCGCCGGGCAGCGTCGACAGACCGTGCAGTTCCGCATCCGGCTGGTCGTCGCCGGGCAGCCAGGCCAGGGCGATGCCCTTCTTGCGGCACAGGGCGGTCGCCTCGTCGACGCCATAGGGCCAGTAGCCGCGTCCGCCCAGCAGGCGGCCGATGACCAGCTTCGCTTTCGAAAGCGTCTGTTCGAGATAGAGGTCGACCGAATAGTTATGGCCGAGATGCAGCAGATTGACGCAGCGGAGCGTCGGCGCTCCGGGATCGGCGGCCAGGCGGCGCTCCTGGGCGGCGGCCAGGCAGGCGATTTCGGTGTCTGCGGCGGTCAGGATGACGATGTCGGCCGGATCCTGCCCCAGATCGACGGCTTCCGATCCATCGTCGATCCCGCCCGGCGTTGCCGCTAACAGGTGCATGAGGAACCTCTATTGCGAGGCGGTGGGCGAAAGCCGGTGGTCAGTCGTCGACCGACGGTTCCTCACCGCCCGGAATGGCCATGCCGATCAGGTGGTAGCCGCTGTCGACGTAATGCACTTCACCGGTGACGCCCGCCGACAGATCGGACAGCAGGTAGAGGCCGGAATTGCCGACTTCATCCAGCTCGATATTCCGACGCAGCGGGGACGACTTGCCCTGCCAGTTATAGGTGAAGCGCGCGCCCGCGATGGCCGATCCGGCCAGCGTGCGCATCGGACCGGCGGACAGCGCATTCACGCGCACGCCGTTGCGGCCCAGATCGACGGCAAGATACCGCACGGATGCTTCCAGCGCCGCCTTGGCCACGCCCATGACATTGTAGGAGGGCATGACGCGCTGCGCGCCTTCATAGGACAGGGTCAGCAGGCTGCCGCCATCCCGCATCAGCGGTTCCGCCGCCTTGGCGACCGCCGTGAAGGAGAAGCAGGAAATGTCCAGCGTGTGCCGGAAATTGTGCCTTGTCGTGTCGACGTAACGGCCCTTGAGCTCTTCCTTGTCGGAATAGGCGATGGCATGGACGACGAAATCGACCCCGTCCCAGACCTTGCCCAATTCGTCGAAGGTGGCCTGAATGCTGTCGTCGTCGGAGACGTTGCAGGGCAGCAGTGCCGCCGCCTCAACGCCCGCCGCCAACGGCTTCACCCGCTTCAGAAACGCATCGTTCTGATAAGTGAAGGCCAGTTCGGCACCGTGATTGTGGCAGGCTTCCGCGATGCCCCAGGCGATCGAATGATGGTTCGCAACGCCCATGATGAGGCCGCGCTTGCCGGCCATGAGTTTCTTCGCGCTCATGCTCCGGCTCAGTCCGCGTATTTCCGGAAAGCCAGCGTCGCATTGGTGCCGCCGAAGCCGAAACTGTTCGAGATCACGAGATTCAGGTCGACATCGTCGATCCGCTCCCGCGCGATCGGGATGTCGCCCAGATCGTCATCCAATTCATCGATGTTGATCGACGGGGCGATGAAGTTGTTGTTCATCATCAGGATCGAATAGATCGCTTCCTGGACACCCGTCGCGCCCAGCGAGTGGCCGGTCATCGACTTGGTAGACGAAATCGTCGGGATGTTGTCGCCGAAGACTTCGCGGATCGCCTCGATCTCGCGGGAATCGCCGATCGGGGTCGAGGTGCCGTGGGTGTTGATGTAGCCGACGGGCTCGTTCAGACCCTGCAGCGCTAGCTTCATGCAGCGCACAGCGCCCTCGCCGGACGGCTGAACCATGTCGTAGCCATCGGAATTCGCGCCATAGCCGACGATCTCGCCATAGATCTTGGCACCGCGCGCCTTGGCGTGTTCCAGTTCTTCCAGGACGACGACGCCGCCGCCACCGGAAATAACGAATCCGTCGCGGTTCTTGTCATAGGCGCGGCTGGCCTTGGTCGGGTCGTCGTTATAGCCGGAACTCAAGGCCGGCATGGCATCGAACAGCACCGAAAGGGTCCAGTCCAGTTCCTCGCCGCCGCCGGCGAAGACGATGTCCTGCTTGCCCCACTGGATCAGTTCCGCACCGTTGCCGATGCAATGCGCACTGGTCGAGCAGGCCGAGGAGATCGAGTAGTTATAGCCCTTGATCTTGAACGGCGTCGCTAGGGTCGCCGAATTGGTCGACGACATGGCCCGCGGCACCATGAAGGGGCCGACCCGTTTCGCCGACTTTTCGCGCGCCGTGTCCCAGGACCACAGCATGTTCTTGGTCGACGGGCCGCCGGAGCCCATGATCAGGCCGGTGCGGTCGTCGGAAATCTCCGATTCCGTCAGGCCGGCATCGGCGATGGCCTGTTCCATCGCTATGTAGTTGTAGGCCGCGCCGTCGCCCATGAAGCGCAGCAGCTTCTTGTCGATATGCTCGGCGATATCGATGTTCGGCTTCCCGTGCACATGGCTTCGGAAGCCGCGCTCGGCATATTCCTCGCTGTGGCTGATCCCGCTGCGGCCTTCGCGCAGGGATTCAAGCACCTCGTCCTGACTGTTCCCGATGCAGGACACGATGCCCAGCCCGGTGACGACAACACGCCGCGTATTCATGGCTATCTCGCAGCTCCACCCGTTCTGTATGTTCTGTATTCGCGTCTCACGCCCGAATGTAGGGACGCGGCGCGATGATTACGAGGCGTCAGCGCCATCCGTCCGGAACAGACCGACGCGCATGTCCTTCGCTTCGGCGGCGGGTTTGCCGTCGACGCGAACCATGCCGTCGGCGATTCCCATGACCAACCGGCGCATGATGACCCGCTTCAGGTTGATTTCGTAGGTAACCTTCTTGGCTGTCGGCAGGATCATGTCGAACAGTTTCACTTCGCCGACACCCAGCGCGCGGCCACGGCCCGGCGCGCCCATCCAGCCCAGGAAGAAGCCGACAAGCTGCCACATCGCGTCCAGCCCGAGGCATCCCGGCATCACCGGATCGCCCTTGAAATGACAATCGAAGAACCAGCGGTCCGGACGTACTTCGAACTCTGCCAGAATCTGGCCCTTGCCATGCTGGCCGCCGTCCTCGGTAATCTGGGTGATGGCGTCGATCATCAGCATCGGCGGCAGCGGAAGCTGCGCATTGCCCGGGCCGAATAGCTTTCCTTTGGCGCATTCGATCAGTTCATCGTAAGAGAAGCTGTTCTGCCGCGCGGCTACGGTCGCCTGGTTTCCCGTCAAGTGTTCGCCCTCATTCCTAACAAACAAACGCCCGGCGCCGTCATTTTGCAGGCCGGATATCGAATTCAACATTTCAGTCATAGCGAAGATGTCCCCGGAACACAATGGATAGACGACACGCCCGCTTGACGGTTCGAGAGGCTGCACCCCTTGGTGCATTACGGGTGTACGCATCCGGCTACAGGTTGAAAACGGTACGACCTGATCCGCTCGGAATGGGGCTGCCATGGGGGCAGGAATCCGTGCAAAGGGCGCTGTTTTCCCTCACTGATTCGGGCAATGGTGCGGTCCTGTCGAGAAGCATCCGCAACGGAGCCTGTCAGCGCACCTGGAAATCCGGAGAACCGGCGGAGATTCCGAATTGCAGTTGACGTTCATTGCGTGAACGCGGTAAGCGTTCGCGGCGTGAACACGGATATGGAAAGCTCTCGACCATGATCGACAAGGACAGTTCGGAAGAAAGCATGGCGATTACGCTGGGCCTGCTTACGGCTGTCGAGCGTGAGGAGAGCATGACCCAGCGTTCACTGGCGGGCGAATTGGGAATCGCCCTGGGGCTGGCCAATGCCTATCTGAAACGGGCCGCCCGAAAGGGATGGGTCAAGGTTCAGCAGGTTCCGCCCAATCGCTACGCCTATTACGTCACGCCGCAAGGCTTTGCCGAAAAGGCGCGCCTGACCGGCGAGTATCTCAGCACGTCTCTCACATTCTTCCGGCGGGCCAAGGAACAGATCGGCGAGGCCCTGGAAGCTTTCGCTGAGGCCGACCGGCGGAAGGTCGTTCTGATCGGCGTCAGCGAACTGGCGGAAATCGCCGCATTGTGCCAGCTGCAGATCGATGTCGAGCTGGTCGGCATTCTGGACGCCAAGAGCCACAAGGACACCTTCGCGGGGCTGCCGGTGGCGCAGCGGCTGGAAGAACTGCCCGCGGCGGAAGCGTTTCTGATCACCGATGTCCGTCATTCCCAGGAAAGATACGATGCAATGGTCGCGCGCTGCGGCCTGGATCGGGTGAAGGCGCCCAAGCTTCTGCATATCCGTACGTCGCCGCCGGGGAAGAAGCCGGAAACGCCGCCAGAGGCCACGCGATGAAGCATTGGTATGTGGTCTATACCAAGGCCGGGCAGGAACGCCTGGCCGAGGGCAACCTACAGGCGCAAGGGTTCGAAACCTACATGCCGCGCCTGGCGTCGCGCCGAAAAGGGGCGCCGCGCGGAGCGGTGACAACGGTCCCGATGTTTTCCCGGTATATTTTCGTGCGGATCGATGTCGATGCCGCGCCTTGGAGGTCGATCAACGGGACCTATGGGGTTTCCAGTCTGGTCAGTTTCGGTGACCGCCCGGCACGGGTCCCCGATACCGTGATTGACGAGTTGCGCAGCCGGGAGGATGAAACCGGGGTCGTGCATCTGCCGAAGGTCGCGCCTTTCCAGCCGGGCGAGTCGCTGGAAATTTCCGACGGGCCGTTGTCTGAAGTACGTTGCCTCTATCAAGCCCGAACCTCGCAGGAACGCGGCATTGTCCTGATGTCCTTGCTGGGCCGCGAGGTTCCGGTGCGTGTCCAGCAGGAAAAACTCCGTCGGGCATCCTGAAGCCACCTGATCAGCGCTCAATTCTTCTTGCCTCCGTCCGACGACTGCCCGTAAACCGCTGACATGCTGTTCTGGCTGTCATATTTTCTGGCCCTCGCTGTGACCGGCGCTGTCCTGACCGGGGCTGTCCTGTCCTGGCTGAAACGGCGGGCGATTCTGGACGCGCCGAACGAACGCTCCAATCATGAGGTGCCGACGCCCCGCGGCGGCGGCCTCGCCATCGTCGGGACGATTCTGATCGGGTGGTTGGCGGTGTCGTTGTTCAGGCCCGACCTGGCGACCGGGCTTCATCCCGGCATTCTGGCCGCATCGGTGCTGCTCTGCGCGGTGTCCTGGCTGGACGACCTGCGCACCCTGGGGGCGGCCATCCGATTGCCGGTTCATCTTGCCGCCTGCGTGGCCGGGCTCTGGCTCCTGCCCGGGGACGGTCTGGTCTTCCAGGGTATCCTTCCCGGATGGCTGGACGCGGTCCTGGCGGTCTTGCTCTGGGCCGGCTTCGTGAACTTCTACAACTTCATGGACGGAATCGACGCGATCACCAGCGTCGAGACAATCGGCGTGTCGGCCGGTCTGGTCGCGGTTGCCGCGATATTGCCCGCGGAAACCCTGCCGGTCGCAGGTCCGCTGCTGCTGGCCGCAGCGGCGCTGGGCTTCCTGTGGTGGAACCGTCCGCCGGCCCGGCTTTTCATGGGCGATGTCGGCAGTGTGCCGCTCGGTTTTCTGCTCGGCTGGTTTCTGCTGTTTCTGGCGGTGAAAGGATACTGGCTGCCAGCATTGCTGCTGCCGGCCTATTATCTGGCCGATGCCGGGCTGACCCTGCTGCGCCGGGCGGCGCGATTCGAAAAGGTCTGGCAGGCGCATCGCGAACATTTCTACCAGCGTGCCGTTGCGGCGCGCCTGTCGCGTGGTCTTGCGCGGGCGAACGCACATGGCCGTATTTCCGCCGCGATCGGATGCGTGAATGCCGGTCTGATCGCAGCGGCGCTGCTATCATTGTCTCAGCCCGTGATCGCAGTATGTTTGGCCGTCGCTGCTGTTGGAGGATTGTTGTGGTGGATGACCCGATAAAACCCGGAGCGACGGTCCTGGTGACCGGTGCGACAGGATTTGTCGGTCGCGCCGTCTGCACCCGATTGGAGGCGGCCGGGTATACCGTGCGGGCCGTCGGCCGGCACGAAGTCGGCGAGATTCACCGCGGGACGGATTGGCGCGCGGTGCTGGAAGGATGCGATGCGGTCGTTCATCTGGCGGCCCGCGTGCATATCATGAACAATGCCGGTGATGATGCGGACGACGCTTATCGCGAAGTGAATCTGCACGGCACGGCAACCCTGGTACGGCAGGCCCGCGAAGCTGGTATCCGCCGTTTCCTGTTCATGAGTACGATCAAGGTCCTGGGTGAATCCGGAACCGATGTGAAACCGGACGATCCGCCCGCCCCGCATGATGCCTATGCCGTCAGCAAGACCGAGGCCGAAGCCGCGATTCAGGATCTGGCCGGCGAAATGGATGTCGTCATTCTGCGTCCGCCGCTGGTCTATGGTCCAGGCGTTCGGGCCAATTTCGAACGCCTGATGCGGCTCGTCGCCTCCGGGTGGCCGCTGCCTTTCGCGGCGATCCGCAACCGCCGCAGCCTGATCCATGTCGGCAATCTGGCCGATGCGGTACGCCATGCCATGACATGCCGACCCGGCATCTATCATCCCAAGGACCGGCAGGATCTTTCCCTGCCCGAACTGACCCGTCTGATCGCGTCCGGAATGGAGCGCCCGTGTCGCCTGTTCCCGGTGCCACCCGGGCTGATGCGCGTCCTGGGGCGGTTGACCGGCAGCCACGCCGCCGTATCACGCCTGACGGAGACCTTCACATCCGACGGGTCCATGGATGGGTGGATCCCGCCGGTGTCGACCGAGGACGGCATCGACAAGACGGCCTGGACCTATCTGCGGCGCCATGCCCGGTGAGGGAGGGCGATAACCCTTCGCCCGCTTGCGCGGAATGCGGGGCGGCGCTATACGCGACGTATGTTGGGGCCGCTACGCCATAAACGCGCGCGAATCGCCTTTGCCCACGATGTCGTGATGGCGGGGGCATCCTTTCCGCTATCGCTCTATCTGCGCGTCGGCGATTCGATGCCCTTTCTGGCCGACAGGTACCTTTGGCAGGGGACGGCGATCTTCGCCGGAATCGCGGCGGCGGTCTTCCTGTTCAGCGGTCTCTACCGGGGGATCTGGCGCTACGCCTCGATCAACGATCTGGTCGCGCTGACCCGCGCTGTGACCATCATCATCCTGATATTTTTGCCGCTTCTGTTCATCATCACGCGACTGGAACAGGTTCCGCGCTCACTGCCGATCATCAACTGGTTCGTGCTTCTGGCGATGCTGGGCGGACCGCGATTCCTCTACCGGCTGCTGAAGGACAGACGGCTGGACAACATCCTGACCGTGAATGATCCGAACCGAATGCCGGTGCTGCTGGTCGGCGCCGGGGACGGTGCAGAGCTGTTTCTGCGTGAACTGCGCCGTGACACGGACTCCCCCTATCAGGTCGTGGGTATTCTGGACGAGAAGGGCACGCGGGTCGGACGGGAGATTCACAATGTTCCCGTGGTTGGAACATTGGACGATCTGGCGACGGTGATCCAGCGTGCGCCCGCGCCGCCGCGAAAGCTGGTCATCACGAAGGAGAGGCTGGACGGGGAGCTGGTCCGTCAGGTGGTCGGCAAGGCGGAACAGCACGGCCTGAGCGTGTCCCGCGCCCCGAAACTGACGGAACTGCGGGCCGGCGTCGAATCGGATCGTCTGGCCGTTCGCCCGGTCGCGGTGGAGGATCTGCTGGGGCGTCCGCAGCAGCCGCTGGACCGGGAGTCCATGGCCGCCCTGATCCGGGGGCGCCGTGTTCTCGTGACCGGAGCAGGCGGCACGATTGGATCGGAGCTGGTGCGTCAGATCGCCGAGAACGACCCGGCCGAACTCGTGCTGTATGACGCGTCGGAATACCAGTTGTACCAGATCGACATGGAACTGGCTGAGACGCGGCCAGGGCTGAAGCGCGAAGCGGTGCTGGGGGATGTCCGAGACCGCAAGCGGGTCGAGGAAACCATGGCCCGCATCCGCCCGGAACTGGTGTTCCATGCCGCGGCGCTGAAACACGTGCCGATGGTCGAAGCAAATCCGGTCGAGGGGACGCTGACCAATGCGCTGGGCAGCCGCATCGTCGCAGATGCCTGCCGCACGGCGGGGGTTGCCTGCATGGTGCAGATATCGACCGACAAGGCGGTCAATCCGACCAATGTCATGGGCGCGACGAAGCGCATCGCCGAAGCCTATATCCAGGCACTGGACCCGGTATCGCGAGCCGAGGGCGGAACCCGCTATGTCGTGGTGCGATTCGGCAATGTTCTGGGGTCAACGGGCTCCGTCGTGCCGCTGTTTCAGCGCCAGTTGGCGGCCGGCGGCCCCCTGACGGTCACCCACCCCGAGGTGACCCGTTTCTTCATGACGGTGCGAGAGGCGGTGGAACTGGTGCTCCAGGCCGCCGTCGTCGGGATGGAAGACGCGGAGGCCGCCGGGCGCATCTTCGTGCTCGACATGGGGCAGCCGGTGAAGGTCATGGACCTTGCGCACCAGATGATCCGGCTGGCCGGCCTGCGGCCCGGAAAGGACATCGAAATCCGTATCACCGGTCTGAGGCCGGGTGAAAAGCTGTATGAAGAGCTGTTGCATGGCGGTGAGTCGGAACTTCCGACCCGCGCCCCGGGAATGACCCTGGCCGCGCCCCGCACCGGCGACCTGGACGAAATGCGCCGGGCGCTGGACGACCTGGAGCAGGCGGCCCGGGAACGCCGCGGCGAAGATGTGCTGCGACGAATCAGCGCCCTGGTGCCGGAATACGAGGCCGATCCGACTACGGTCGGCGCCCGATCCGATGCAATGCGCGGTTCGGACTCCACTTCGGAAACCGACCCGCCATCCGGTTCGGAACAGCCGCTCGACATGCGGCATATCGCGGAATAGAACCTGCCGTCTGCCGAGACGCCGGAACGACCACGAAGGAAAAGACCCGCCATGAGCGATCATCCCATCCAGCGCGCGCTGATTTCCGTTTCAGACAAGACCGGTCTGGTCGAATTCGCCCAGGGTCTCGCCCGGCACAAGGTGCGGCTTCTGTCCACCGGTGGATCTGCGAAGATCCTGAAGGAAGCGGGCCTGGCGGTCACGGAAGTCTCCGACCATACCGGCTTCCCGGAAATCATGGACGGGCGGGTCAAGACGCTGCATCCGTCGATCCATGGGGGAATCCTGGCCCGGCGGGACGACCCGAAGCACCGCATCGCGATGGAGACGCATTCGATCGCACCCATCGATATGGTCGTGGTCAATCTCTACCCCTTCGTTGAAACCGTCGCTTCGGGTGCCAGCTACCAGGAATGCATTGAAAACATTGACATTGGGGGCCCTGCCCTGATTCGCGCGGCAGCAAAGAACCACGAGACCGTGACCATTGCGACCGACCCGGCGGAGTATGAAAGCATCCTGCAGGCCATGGATGAGAATGAAGGCATGACGTCGCTGGAACTGCGTCAGTTCCTCGCGCGCGAGGCCTATTCCCGCACCGCGGCTTACGACAGCGCCATCGCCAACTGGTTCGGTGCACAGCAGGAAGAGCATTGGCCGAAGCGGATCGCGGTGGCCGGCCGACGCGAAAAGAAGCTGCGCTATGGCGAAAACCCGCATCAGCAGGCGGCGCTCTACACACGCGCCGGCGACCACCGTCCGGGTGTCGCCAATGCCGAACAACTGCAGGGCAAGGAATTGAGCTTCAACAACATCAACGACGCCGACGCGGCCTTCGAACTGGCCGCGGAATTCGATGAGCCGGTGGTCGTGATCGTCAAGCATGCCAATCCCTGCGGCGTCGCGACCGGCGGCACGGTGGCCGAAGCCTGGGACAAGGCGCTGGCCTGCGATCCGGTGTCCGCATTCGGCGGGATCGTCGCGGTCAACCGCTCGGTCAATCTCGATCTGGCGGAAAAGCTGAAGGAATTGTTCCTTGAGGTCGTCATCGCCCCGGAATTCGGCCCGCGCGCCCGGGAGGTTCTGGCAACCAAGCCGAATGTCCGGCTGCTGCGCACCGGCGAGATGCCGGATCCGGCGGAAGTCCGGACACAGGTTCGCACGGTTGCCGGCGGACTGCTGATCCAAAACACCGACAATGGTCGCGTAGATCGCGCAGACCTCAAGGTCGTGACGGAGCGTCAGCCGACCGATCAGGAAATGACCGACATGCTGTTCGCCTGGCGCGTGGCGAAACATGTGAAGTCGAACGCCATCGTCTATGCTCGCGAAGGGGCCACGGTCGGTGTCGGCGCCGGGCAGATGAGCCGCGTTGACAGCGCCCGGATCGCAGCGTGGAAGTCGAAGGAGCAGGTCGGTACGGAAAACTCCGTCGTCGCGTCCGACGCATTCTTCCCGTTTGCGGATGGACTCATGGAAGCGGTCAAGGCCGGGGCGACGGCGGCGATTCAGCCGGGCGGTTCGATGCGCGACGAGGAAGTGATCCGCGCCGCGAACGAGGCCGGCATTGCGATGGTCTTCACCGGCATGCGCCACTTCCGGCATTGATCGGGACCCGCTATGCTGTCCGGCAACGTTTCCAAAGAGGCGGGCGAACCGGTGGCGGAGCGGGAATCGAAACTGTCCCTGCGCGATTATCGCGGCGAGGTGCGCGCCCACAGCCATGGACACCATCAGTTCGTGCTGCCGTTGAGGGGCGCGCTGGAACTGGAGGCCAAGGGGCGCGGCGGTTTCGTCGACGACATTCGGGGCGCGCTGGTTGCGTCTGGCGATCTGCATGCCTTCATCGGTCACCGGGCCGCACGCTGCGCCATTCTGGATGTGCCGGAAGGCGGATCGGACCTTCTGAACGCGGCCGCGGAAGACCGCCGGGACCCGTTCTTCGCGCTTGATCCGGCGCTGTTTCACCTGCTTCGGTTCGTGGAGGCGCGCGGCCTGTCGGATGGCGGGATTGAGGGCCTGCTGCTGGCAACAGCCCTGGAAAGCATCGCGACCGGGCAGGGCAAGACCGAACCCCGTCAGTTGCGCCGGGCGATCACCTTCATGGAGGCGCAAAGCCACAAGCCGCTGACCGTGGCGGATATCGCCCAGGCGGCGGCGCTCAGTGAAAGCCGCCTTTACGACCTGTTCCGGACCTGGATCGGCACCGGACCGCAGGCGCATCTGACCACGATCCGCATTCGCCGTGCCCGGGCGGCACTCAGTGGCACGGATCTGCCGATCGCCCGGATCGCGCAGGATTGCGGCTTTTCTGACCAGACCGCCTTCACCCGCGCTTTTCGGCGGCTGACGGGCACGACGCCGGCAGCCTATCGCAAGGGCCGCGATCCCGCTACGGGAGTCTCGATCTAGAAGTCGGCAGTCCTGGACAAGACTTCCCGGCGGGCGGGGGCTAAATGTTCGGAAAACCGAAGCCCCGAAAGGACCGTTGCCATGAAACTGACCGACTTCAAAGTACTCACCTTCGATTGCTACGGCACCCTGATCGACTGGGAAAGCGGCGTCTATGTCGCAACCCAGGCGATGCGGACCGTCGGCAATCTGGATATCTCTCGGGACGCGCAGCTGGAAGCCTTCGCCCGCCACGAATCCACGGTTCAATCCGAAATGCCGACGGCGCTTTACAGTGACGTTCTGACCGAAACCCATCGCCGCATGGCCGACGATCTGGGTGTCAGCGGGCTGACCGAAGAGGATCACCGCCGGTTTGGAGAGTCCGTGCCCTACTGGCCCGCCTTCGATGATTCCGCGGCAGCCCTGCGCCGGCTGAAGAAGCATTTCAAGCTGGCGATCCTGTCCAACGTGCACCGTGCCGGTTTCGCGGCCAGCAACCGGCGTCTGGGGGTCGAATTCGATCACATCATCACCGCCCAGGATGTCGGGTCCTACAAGCCGACGCCGCGAAACTACGAGGTGATGATCGAGGATATGGGCAAGATGGGAATCGCCCCATCCGAAATCCTGCACACCGCGGAGAGCCTGTATCACGACCACTGGCGGGCTGGGCAGTTCGGCCTCAACCGGGCCTGGATCTACCGTCGCCATGCCCAGGAAGGGTTCGGCGCGACTCGCAAGCCCGAGATCGAGGTGACGCCCGAATGGAAGTTCCATTCCCTGGCCGAAATGGCCGATGCCGTCGAGGCGGAGAAATAACGCCCTGCCGCAAACCGGTCCCCGGCGCGGCGCGGAGTGCGCCGGGGGTCCGCTTATCGCGCGCCGGTGATCAACTTGATGCCGGCAACCCCGAAGGCGATTGCGGTGACTCCTTCGATCCACCGTCGGAAACGGGCATAGCCGTCGATCATGCGTCGGGTTGAGAAGGCCAGCGCGTAACCGCCGAACACGCCGATCCCCAGAACCCAGCATCCACCGACAACCGCGAAGGCGGCCCAGCCCGGTGAGGTAGGTGTGATGGCGATTGCGATTATGGCCAGCCAGGCGAAGATCGATTTCGGATTGGTCAGATGGATCGCAAGACCCAGCGTGAAGCAGCGGATGTCGGAGTGCCGGTCCGCTGTCTCGGCCGGTTGCTTCGGGGCGCTTCGCGACGCGGCCCGCATGGCCTTGAAGGCCAGCCACAAAAGATAGAGCCCGCCGAGGAGCCGAATGATTTCAGTGACTTCCGCATATTGTGCCAATATGGCCGACATGCCGGCAGCGGCAAGACAGCCCCAGGTCGCCGATCCCAGGATGACACCGCCCGCCAGGAACAGGCCGGCGCGACGGCCGGTTCGCATTGCGGTTGTCATGATGGCCAGATTGGCCGGACCGGGACTGGCGGTGGCGATCAGATAGGCGCCGTAGGCGATCAGAAGATCGGGCAGGAAGGCGTGATAACTCATCGGATTGTCCAATCGAAGGCGGCGCGCGGACTCGTCGATTCTAGCCGCAAGCCCCGGAACATTGCCAGTGGAATTCGCGCTTGGCGGCGGGCGGCGGCGCGGCCAAACTCCGCTCCATGACACAGAGGATGACAGGGTCGGAACCGACACCGGCCGAAACATGCAGACGCCTGCTGCGCAGTGTCGACCGCGCCAGTCTGGCGACGTCGATGGCCGACGGGTCGGGCCCGTACGCCTCTCTGGTACTGATTGCGGCGACTCCGGTCGGTGAACCGCTGATGCTGCTCAGCGATCTGGCCGACCATACTCGGAACTTTCAGGCCGACCCGCGCGTCTCCCTGATGATCGACGGGACGGCGGGGCTCGACGACCCCCTTACGGGGGCACGGGCGACGCTTCAGGGTCGGATCGAAAAGGTCGAGGATGACCTCCTGCGCACCCGGTACGTGCGGCGCCACCCGTCGGCGCGGTTCTATGCCGGGTTCCGGGACTTCAACCTCTACCGCATCGTGCCCGAACGCGCGCATCTGGTGGCCGGGTTCGGACGCATTCACTGGGTCGAGGCGGCTGAAGGGCTTCTCTATAAGGGATCAACCGAGACCCTGGCCGCCGCCGAAGCGGAGATTCTGGCGCATATGAACGCGGATCATCTCGATGCGATCGGACTTTATGCCAATCGGCTGCTGCGCCGGGACGGCGTTGGCTGGTTCATGACCGGGGTCGATCCGGAGGGCTGCGACCTGCGTCGTCAGGGGGCGGTCGCCCGGCTGGATTTCGACCGCGCGGCGGGAGATTCCGAGGCTGTGCGTCGCGAACTCGTCGGATGCGTCAAACGGGCGCGGCAAATGGCGTGATTTGGTGCGGTGCAGCGCGGAATTTAAGGGATTCGCGACTCGCCAACATGGTGCGCAAACGGTATAACCGGTGCCCCGGCGGACGACTATCCGTGTGTTCGCAACCGTCGTTCGCGCGCCGCCGGGTTGGGTCGAAGAGTAGGCAATCGAAAGGCGCCGGAACACCGGCTCGCCGCACCCCGTATCCGGCCCCGGAGCGGCGGTGCAAGATCGTTTAAGCGAGACCGGTACGGCGCAACAAGGAGGAAACCTTGGCGTCCGAGAAAACTGTCACGCGCAGCTCCTACGGGCTGGGTAAACATGGTGTCGTCAACACGGCGACGCAGCACTGGAATCTGGGCGCGGAAGCGCTGTACGAAGCCACGGTGCGCCGCGGCCTCGGCACGGTGACGAAGGGCGGGGCGCTGGCCTGCCAGACCGGCAAGTACACCGGCCGCTCGCCGAATGACAAGTTCATCCTCGAAGAACCGACGACCCGGGAGTCGATCTGGTGGGGCAAGGTCAATCGCCCGATCGACCAGGATCGTTTCGATCGCCTGCATACCATGCTTTCGGTCTATCTCCAGAACCGGGACCTGTATGTCCAGGACCTCTATGCCGGGGCCGATCCCGCACATCGGATCAAGGTTCGCGTCGTGTCCGAAAGCCCATGGCATGCGCTTTTCGCCCGCAACATGTTCATCCGTCCGCCGGTCGAGGATCTGGCCGATTTCGTGCCGGATGCGACGATCCTGCACGCGCCGTTCATGAACGCGGTGCCGGAGCGCGACGGCACGAATTCCGAATGTTTCGTTCTGGCGGACCTGGCGCGCAAGCTGGTGCTGATCGGCGGCACGCAGTATGCGGGCGAAATCAAGAAATCCGTCTTCGGCATGATGAACTACATCCTGCCGGAAAAGGGCGTCCTGCCGATGCATTGCTCGGCCAATATCGGCCAGCAGGGCGACGTCGCCGTGTTCTTCGGCCTCAGCGGCACCGGCAAGACCACGCTGTCCGCCGATGGTACACGGACGCTCATCGGCGATGACGAACATGGCTGGTCCGACAACGGTGTCTTCAATTTCGAAGGCGGCTGTTATGCCAAGGTGATCAATCTGAGCCAGGAAGCGGAGCCGGAAATCTACGCCACGACCCAGCGTTTCGGCACGATCCTGGAGAATGTCGTGTTCGATCCGCATACCCGGGAAGTCGACCTGTTCGACGGATCGCTGGCCGAGAACACCCGCGCGTCCTATCCGATCGACTTCATCCCGAATGTCGAGCCAACGGGCATGGGCGGCCTGCCGAAGAACATCGTCATGCTGACCGCCGACGCGTTCGGCGTTCTGCCGCCGATTTCGGAACTGACCCCGGAACAGGCGATGTATCACTTCCTCAGCGGCTACACCGCCCGCGTCGCCGGTACGGAACGCGGCGTCACCGAACCGCAGGCGACCTTCTCGACCTGTTTCGGTGCGCCCTTCATGCCGCGCCATCCGACGGTCTATGCCAAGATGCTGGGCGAGAAGATGGCCAAGACCGGGGCCCGCTGCTGGCTGGTCAATACCGGCTGGTCCGGCGGTCAGTACGGCGTCGGCAAGCGCATGTCGATCCAGTATACCCGCGCCATGCTGCGCGCCGCGATCGAAGGCAAGCTGGCCTCCGTCGCCCGCGTCCAGGATCCGAATTTCGGCCTGCTGGTCCCGGAAAACTGCCCGGACGTGCCGAACGACGTGCTGCAGCCGAAGACGACCTGGTCCGACGGTTCCGCCTATGACGAAACCGCCCGCAATCTGCGCGGCCTGTTCCAGGACAACTTCAAGCAGTTCGAAACCGACGTGTCCGAAGACATCAGGAAGGCCGGCATCTACGCCGCCTGATCCAGGTTCGCACAGTCAGATCGGGGAATGCCCGGGCCGAAGGGTCCGGGCATTTTCTTTGGCGGGCTGATGGAGCGGTTGGCGCCGCGAAGCGAAGCGCTTACTGCGCGGCCGGCGCCACGTCGAGCAGTTCCAGATTCCGTCTGGCGTCGTCGGCGGCGGGGCGTCCGTCATGTTCCTCGACCAGCTTGATCCAGTCCCGCCGCGCCGCATCCTTATCCCCGGCCAGTCGATGCAGGATTCCCCGCTCCAGCAGGGCTTCCGGGTGCGTCGGGTCCAGTTCCAGGGCCCGGTTCGCATCTTCCATCGCCAGACCGTTGGCCTCGACGAAACGATAGGCGCTGGCCCGCATGGTGAAGGCCGCCGGGTCGGTCGGGTCCAGTTCGATGGCCCGGTTCAAATCGTCGATGCACTCCCAGAATCGGTCCATCTGGCCCAGAACCAGTGCGCGGTCGACCAGAATCATCGGGCGGTCCGGTGTCAGCTCCAGGGCCGCGGACTGAACGCTGTAGGCACGATCCAGATTGCCGGCTTCCATCCAGGCGATGCCGGCATGGGCCAGGATGTCGGCGACGATCTCGCTGGGGGCCTCGTCCGGCATCTGCCGGGCCAGTTCCTCCAGGCGCGACGCGGCTTCCTGATAATGGCCCAGCATCATCAGCGCGACGGCGGAACAGTGTTTGGCCGGGACTCCGCCCCCCAGATCCTGCCAGCCCAGCGCCATTTCGAAGGCTGCGGACGGGTCGATCCGGGTCTGCTGCATGCAGGTCTGATACTGTTTCTCATCCACGGTGCCCAGGGACTGGGCCGCAGCGGGAAGGCCGCCCGGGATGAAGGTCGCGGGGACCAGGAACATCAGGGCGGCGAGGACAGGTTGATGCCGATAGCGCATGCCCCTAAATTCGTCGCCGCGACCCGCCGACGCAAGCCCAAGCCGCTGCATCGGGTACAAATTCTTTCCTGCACCCAATCCTGCAATCTTTCGGGAGCCATCAATGTCTGATTCCGCCAGAACCGCGCCGCATCTCTTTGTCTTCGGATACGGGTTCTGTGCGCAGGCGCTGGCGGAATCGCTGATGCGCGACGGCTGGACGGTTTCGGCGACCTGCCGAAATCCCGAGAAACAGGCCCATCTGATGGAAGCGGGCGTGGACGCCCATCTGTTCGATCGCGGTCGCCCGCTCGGTGCCGCCGGAATCGAGGCGCTGCACCAGGCCAGCCACATTCTGAGTTCCGTGCCGCCCGATGCGGAGGGCGATCCGGTGATCGATCATCACGGCGCGGACATTCGGGATGGGGCGCCGTTCGACTGGATCGGCTACCTCTCGACCACCGGTGTTTACGGCAATCATGAGGGCGGGCTGGTCGATGAGAGCTTCGATCTGACCCCTAGCGGCACCCGCGGACAGCGGCGGGTCGATGCAGAGCGGGCGTGGTTCGGTCTGGGCGCCGCCGGTCCGGTGCAGACATTCCGGCTGGCGGGGATCTACGGGCCGGGCCGAAACGCCCTGGAAACGGTCAGGAAGGGCCGTGCCCGGCGGGTGGTGAAGCCGGGACAGGTGTTCAGCCGCATTCACCGCGACGATGTCGTGCAGATCCTGCGCGCCTCCATCGCCCGTCCGAATGGCGGGGCGGCCTACAACTGCTGTGATGATGAACCGGCCCCGCCGCAGGATGTGATTGCCTTCGCCTGCGACCTGCTGGGCGTGGAGCCGCCGCCGGAAGTGCCGTTCGAGGAAGCCGATCTGTCGCCGATGGCGCGCAGCTTCTATTCCGACAACAAGCTGGTTTCGAACGACCGTATCAAGCGGGAACTGGGCGTTCGCCTTGTCTGGCCAGAATACCGTGCTGCCCTGACCGCTTTGCTGGCAAAATGACAGTTTGAGCAACCGATAGTGTTTTTTCTCGCTTTCCTGTAATGTGCTACCTGTGATCGCATTCTGCAGGGAGGGGGAAATGCCCTACGTCGATGCGGCCTTGGCTTTTGCACTATCGATGCTGGCCATCGCCATTCTGGTAAACCGGATCGTCATGTATGCCGTGGCGGGCCCGAAGAGGGAACAGGCCGCGAAGGCTATCCGCACCTTTGCCGAGAAGGAACTGCTGAGTCTCTACACGCGCCAGAAGGTCCGGATCGAAAGCAGGCTGGGGCATGCGCTGGACGGTGCGGTGGAAAGCAGTCTCCAGGATCTGAGGCGAAGGCTTAAGGACGCGTCGGAGGACTCGCCTTCGGTACCGGCTGGGGACGGGTCCAACGAACTGCAGAGCACCAACCTTCATGGCCAGGCGATCGTCAGTGTCACCGCCGAGGAACTGGTCAGCCTGATCAAGAAGACGGCCTTCGGGAAGGCGCTGATCGAGGCTGCGAAGGACCAGTCGGATGCATTCTTCGACGAAGTGGGGGAGCGTTACGACGCCTTCCGCAACATGTTCCGGGCCCAGGTCCGGAAATCGGCGCGGCGCTGGTCGATCGGAATCGGCATTCTCGTGGCGCTGGCGCTCAACATCAACAGCTTCACCCTGATATCGGTCTATATCAGCGATCCGGTCGCGCGCGCGGCGGTGACTGCCAAACAGACAGAGATCACCGCCATGGCTGAAGCCGATCTGGCGAAGCAATGCGGTCAGCCGGGGCAGGAAAACTTCGACGAATGCGTGAAGAACTTCAACACAAAGCTCGAGGCTATCCAGAAACAGGTCGAGGATCTGGGCGATACCATCCCGATGGGATGGGAAGGAAAGACCATCCCCGAGATCCGGGCGAGCTTTTTGAAGGAACTGACGACCAATCCGGTCTTCTACCTGCTTGGCTGTGCCTTGACCGGCTGGCTGGCCGGGCTGGGAACACCGTTCTGGTACGACACCGTGAAGCGGATCGCGACCTTCGCGCAGACGGTCCGCACCACCGCCAAATCGCAGTCGTCCGGCGCGGGCAACACCACTGGAACGGGGCAGAGCCAAACAGGATAGCCGGATCAGCCGCTCACGGATTGTAGCGCTCGCCAGAGCCGTTCCAGGTCGGGCGGGTCCGAAAGGCGATGTCCGCCGCCCGCGACGACTTCCAGGTCGACGCGGTCGGCGGTCACCTGTTCGGCAACCCGGTGCGCATGGGCCAGCGGCACGACTTCGTCATTGGTGCCGTGCAGGATGTGAACGGGGCCGTTCACCGCGATCCTGGTGCCGCCCAGAACCTCATGTTGGGCGCTTTCCTCGATCAGCGCGCGGGTGATCGGGTAGGGATCCTCCTCGAATTCCGACGGGCGGTGCCAGACACCGTCCCGGTCCAGGGCCTGCCGGGCCTCCGCGTCCAGTTGCGGCAGCATCAGCCGGCGCGGGAAATCCGGCGCGGGGGCAATCAGCACCAGGCCCTTGATCCGCTCCGGCCGGTCGCGCGCCAGCAACAGCGCCATCCAGCCGCCCATGGAGGACCCGACGACGATCTGTGGTCCGTCGCAGACGGTATCGAAGACCAGCCGGGCATCGTCATACCAGTCGCCGATCGTCCCGTCGGCGAAGGCACCGCCGCTGAGACCATGGCCGCGGTAATCGAACCGCACGAAGCCCAATCCGGCCGCGGCGCACCGGTCCGACAGAAAAGCCGCCTTTCCGCCATCCATGTTGGAATGGAAGCCACCGCAGAACAGGATTCCCGGCGTTTCACCGCTCTCAGCCCTCGGACTGCTTGCGTTGCGCGGGATATCCCGGTATGCGATCCTTGCTCGACCGGTGCTGCCCGGCTCCGGCTGATCGAGCGTTTTGACGGTATCCGGGTATGCGTTCTCGGACATGGACAGGGCGTATCCTTCGGGTGGCGACGGACTGACGAATTGTGACGATGGAACGCTCTAGCACGGATGATGCGCCTGCCGAAACCTCCGCGGAAACCTACCGCGGGACGGTGCTGCAGGTACTGCCCGCCCTGGTTACCGGGGGGGTGGAGCGCGGCACGATTGATGTCGCGCTGGCCCTGAAGGACGCTGGCTACAGACCGCTGGTCGCATCGGCCGGGGGGCCGATGACGCGGGAGCTCAACCGCGCGGACATCGAACATTTCGAACTGCCGCTGGCGTCGAAAAACTACTTCACCATGCGCCGCAATGCCGACCGACTGGCGGACCTGATCCAGGCGGAGGGCGTCGATATCGTGCACGCGCGCAGCCGTGCGCCGGCCTGGAGCGCGCTCTGGGCGACTCAACGCACCGGCGCGCGTTTCGTGACCACGTTTCACGGCACCTACAATTTCAACAATCCGCTGAAGCGCTATTACAATTCGGTCATGACCCGTTCCGACCGTGTAATCGCCATCAGCGAGTTCATCCGCCGCCATATCCATGACAATTACCGACCGGACGGGACTAAGGTCCGGGTCATCCATCGCGGCATCGACATGGATCTGTATTCCGGCGAGAACGTTGCGCCGGAGCGCCTGATCCGTCTGTCGGAGCGCTGGCGCCTGCCGGATGGCGTGCCGATCGTCATGCTGCCGGGACGAATGACGCGCTGGAAGGGACAGACACTCCTGCTGCGTGCGCTGGCGGAAATGGCCAACCGGCCTGTGCGATGCCTGCTGGTCGGTGATTCCCAGGGGCGCGACGCCTATGTCCGGGAGGTCGAGGATCTGGCCAAGCGTCTGAAGGTCGATCATATGGTCCATGCGGTCGGCGGTTGTGACGACATGCCCGCGGCCCTGAAGCTGGCCGATATCGTGATTTCCGCGTCGACGGACCCGGAAGGGTTCGGCCGGGTCGCGGTGGAGGGCCAGGCCATGGGCCGGGTCGTCATCGCCCCCGCCCACGGCGCCGCGCCGGAACAGATCGAAGATGGCGTGACCGGCTGGCTGTTCCGGCCAGGCGATGCCTTTGATCTGGCGAACAAGCTGGACCGGGCACTTGAAATGGGCCCCGAAGCCCGCATGGCCATGGGCCAGGCCGGCGTCGAGAATGCCAGGGCCCGCTTTACCAAGGCCGGGATGTGCGCGGCCACGCTGGACGTCTATCAGGAATTGCTGCAGGCGCCCGCCGTCAGCGCGGCTTGAGATCCTTCGTCATGGCGGAACTCCCGACCGGCCTGAAAAGGGTCCTCATAATCAAACTCGGCGCGCTGGGCGATTTCGTGCAGGCCATGGGCCCGTTCCAGGCGATCCGCAAGGCGCTGCCGGCGGCCGAGATCACCCTGCTGACGACCCGGCCGTTTGCGGGCCTGGCCGAGAAGTCGGGCTGGTTCGATACGGTCTGGATCGATGACAGGCCGCGTGGGCCGCTGGGCTACCTGGCCCTGCGCAGCCGGCTGCGCGGGGGTCGTTTCGACATGGTGTTCGACTTGCAGACATCGGACAGGTCGGGCTTCTACTGGTGGCTGCTTTGGCCGGATCGCCCCTGTCTGTCGGGCATAGCCCCCGGCGCGTCTCATCCGCATGACAATCCGGCACGGAACGGCATGCACACGCTGGAGCGTCAGCGCGAGCAACTGGCGATGGCCGGGATCCGGGAGGTGCCGATGCCCGATGTCGGCTGGATGAATGCCGATCTGTCGGGTCTGAACCTGCCGGGGCGCATCGGTCTGCTGGTACCGGGCGGCGCACCGCACCGGCCGGAAAAACGCTGGCCCGCCGATCGGTTTGCGGCACTGGCCGCGCGCTGGGTCGCCGAGGGCCTGACCCCGGTACTGATCGGCACCGCGGCGGATGCCGAATGGACCAGCGCCATCGCCGCCGCCTGCCCGGATGCGCTGGACCTAACTGGCCGGACGGATCTGTTCCAACTGGCAAGCCTGGCGCGCCGCGCCGAGATCGCCGTCGGCAACGATACCGGACCGATGCATCTGGCCGCTGTGGCCGGATGCCGCTGTGTGGTTCTGTATTCCCATGCCTCCGATCCGAAACTGTGCGGACAGAAGGGGCCGGAGGTGACAATCCTGCGCGTGCCGAGCCTTTCGGGCCTGAACGAGCTGGACGTTCTGGCGGCCTGCGCCCGGCTGGCGTGAGCGAATTCCCTTGCCCCGCTTTCGGGGCTGCGATACACCCCGGCCGTTCGACTATTTGACGAGCGGTGCCGTCCAAACGTCCTTCGTAGGGGCGAGGCGGTGCCGGAACCGAACGTTGACAGGTTGTGGGGGCGGCCCTTCGAAACGGGCCGAGATACCCGCGATCCGGAAACGGTGCCCCGTTTGGTTGACGGGACCTGGATGGAGACAAGACGCCATGGTGGCAATTACCCTTCCCGACGGCAGTGTGCGATCCTATGACGGCCCGGTCACGGCGCTGGATGTCGCGACCGAAATCGGCCCCGGCCTGGCGAAGGCCGCGGTGCTGGCCCGTGTCGATGGCACGGAATGGGATCTGAACCGCCCGATCGAAAACGATGCGAAGCTGGAACTGATCCGGCGCCAGGACGATGAGGCGCTGGAACTGATCCGCCATGACGCCGCCCATGTGCTGGCGATGGCGGTGCAGGAACTGTTCCCCGGGACCCAGATCACATTCGGGCCGGCGACAGAGGAAGGGTTCTACTACGACTTCCACCGCGAACAGCCCTTCTCCTCCGAGGATTTCGAGGCCATCGAAGCCAAGATGAAGGAGATCGTGGACCGCGACGTGCCGATCGTGCGCGAGGTCTGGGAGCGCAAGGACGTCGCCGAACTGTTTGCCGAAAAGGGCGAGAGCTTCAAGGCGGAATGGGTCTGGGAACTGCCCGAGGGCGAGGACATCACGATGTACCGCCAGGGCGACTGGATCGACCTGTGCCGCGGCCCGCATCTGCCGTCGACCGGCCGTCTGGGCAAGGCGTTCAAGCTGTTGCGCCTAGCCGGGGCCTATTGGCGCGGTGACGCCAACAATCCGCAGCTTCAGCGCATCTATGGCACCGCCTGGCGCGACGAGAAGGAGCTGAAGGCCTATCTGCACCGCCTGGAAGAGGCAGAGAAGCGTGACCACCGCCGCCTGGGCCGGGAGCTGGACCTGTTCCATCTTCAGGAAGAGGCACGGGGGTCGATCTTCTGGCATCCGAAGGGCTGGACGGTCTACCGCACCATCGAACGCTATATGCGCGACCGTCTGGACAAGGCCGGTTATGTCGAGGTCAAGACGCCGCAGCTCGTCGACCGCGCGCTGTGGGAAAAATCCGGCCACTGGGACAAGTTCCGCGAGAACATGTTCATCGCCGAAGTCGATGAATCCGACAGCACGTCCGAAGACGGCGCGAGCCGGCGCATGCTGGCCCTGAAGCCGATGAACTGCCCCGGCCATGTGCAGATCTTCAAGCAGGGCATCAAGTCCTATCGCGATTTGCCGATCCGGATGGGCGAGTTCGGGTCCTGCCACCGGTATGAGCCGTCTGGTGCGCTGCACGGGATCATGCGTGTGCGCGCCTTTACCCAGGACGATGCGCATATCTTCTGTACCGAAGATCAGATCGAATCCGAGACCAAGGTCTTCATCGACCTCCTGGCGTCGATCTATCGCGATTTCGGGTTTGAGGAATTCGCCATCAAGTTCTCCGACCGGCCGGAGGTTCGTGCCGGGTCGGACGAGACCTGGGACAAAGCCGAGGAAGCCTTGAAACGGGCGACGGAAGCGGCGGGCGCGTCCTTCACGCTGAATCCCGGCGAAGGTGCCTTTTACGGGCCGAAGCTGGAATTCGTGCTGCGCGATGCAATCGGCCGGGATTGGCAATGCGGCACCCTGCAGGTCGACTTCGTCCTGCCGGAACGCCTGGATGCCACCTATATGGCGGAGGACGGCAACCGCTATCGCCCGGTCATGCTGCACCGCGCGATCCTGGGGTCGTTCGAACGGTTCATCGGCATCCTGATCGAACAGTTCTCGGGGCGCTTCCCGATGTGGCTGTCCCCGGTCCAGGCGACCGTGGCGACGATCACCAATGATGCCGACGGATACGCGGCCGAGGTTCTGGCCAAGCTGCGCGCGGTCGGGCTTCGCGCCGAAAGCGACACGCGGAACGAAAAGATCAATCTGAAGATTCGCGAATTGTCGCTTCAGAAAGTTCCTGCGGTTCTGGTCGTCGGAAAGCGCGAACAGGACGAAGGTACGGTGGCTTTGCGCCGTCTGGGAGGCAAGGATCAGGAAATTCTTGCGCTCGACGACGCAATCCATATCCTAAAGGAAGAAGCGCGTATGCCTTCGGGCACGCCTTAAAAGTGTTCAGGTGCGGGCGTGTGGGGTTACCTGCACGCCTTCCGCATACCGAACGGATGGTTACCCAACATTAACGACACCGGCCGGGAATCGGTCGAGGAGGCTCCTATACGCAGACCACACTACGCTCCTCCCCCCACCAAGGAGGGCCCCCGCGTCAACGAGGAAATCACGGCGCGGCAAGTTCGCGTTATCGATGACGACGGCGAAAATCACGGCGTGATCACGGTTGAAGAAGGGATTCGGATCGCTGAAGAGGCGGGTCTGGACCTGGTCGAAGTTTCACCCAATGCCGATCCGCCGGTCTGCAAGATCCTCGATTACGGCAAGTTCAAATACGAACAGCAGAAGCGCAAGAACGAGGCGCGGAAAAAGCAGAAGACCATCGAGGTCAAGGAAATCAAGTTCCGCCCGAACATCGAGCAGCATGACTATGACGTCAAAATGCGCTCGTTGAGAAAGTTCATCGAGGAAGGTGACAAGGTGAAGGTCACGCTCCGCTTCCGCGGACGCGAAATGGCGCACCAGGAACTGGGCCTCGAAGTGCTGAAGCGCGTTCAGGAAGAAATGGACGAGGCTGCCAAGGTCGAACAGCGCCCCAATATGGAAGGGCGTCAGATGATCATGGTTCTGGCGCCACGCTGAGGTGCCAGGCAGGCTGACCGGGTTTGGCGGCGCTCCGCATGCGGGGCGCCGCTATTTCTTTGTGCTGATCCCGTCCATCGCCTAACATCTGCAGTCAGTTGAATACCTTCCGGGCGATCGAGGCTCCTGTGACAAGTAATGCTTTCCCCGCGTTCGACCGTGGACCCTATTCCTGTTTTCAGCACAAGGAACTCTGGACGCTTTTCGATTACTGGCGCGCGGCGCGGGGTGCGCGGGCCCTGCCGTCCCGGCACGACATCGATCCGCTCGACCTGGGGCCGATCCTGTCGGGAATCTGGCTGTGCGATTACGAAGCCGAGCACGGCACGATCCGCTATCGACTTGCCGGGGAGGCGGTGTCGATTGCGACGGGTTTAACAAGCGTTCGTGGAAAATTGCTGTCGGAACTGGTCCGGCCCGATGAGTTCGACCGGGTGAACGCCATCATGCTGCGCATCCTGACGGAGCCCGCGATCTTCCATACCGACGGCTTCGTCTATCGCTCGGTCGGGCGGTATACCCGCGCCGAACGGCTGGCGCTGCCGCTGTCCAGCGATGGCGACAAGGCCGACGGGATGGTCGGCATCACGGTGATCTACGAGGGGCCGGGCGCGGTCGACGCCGACCTGACAGAGCAGGTTCGCTCGACCTATCTTCCTGTTCCGGATTAAGAGGGCGTGCTGGTTCTGCCTAGTGCAGCGTGACCGGCTCGATATCCAGGTGTTCGGCGGCGAACAGGGCCGCGTCGGCGGTCGCGGCGGTGGCAAGCTGGCTGCCGTCCGCGTCGCGCAGTTCGTATTGCGGGCCTTCGTCGGTTTCGACGAGGCGAATATAGCCGACGTCTCCCGCGCCGAGGCCGAGCAACTCGTCCAGGGTCAGGGATTTCAGGTCGGTCGTTTCCATCTCTTTCTCCTTCGCCTCAGGCATCTTCGACGTCCAAGGCTTTCGGCGCGCGGGCCGATTTCGTTTTCCGTCCCGAATTGATCGCGATCTTTTCGACGCGGGCTTCGGGCCGGGGGCGGCGCAAGTCGATATCCAGCAAGCCGTTGCTCAACGTTGCGCCGTCGATCTCAATTCCTTCCGCCAGGACAAACCGGCGTTGGAACTGACGGGCGGCAATTCCGCGGTGAAGGAAAATGCGCTCCTCCCCGTCTTCGGAAGCCTGCCGTCCGATGACGATCAACTGATCGTCTTCGCGCTGGATTGTCAGATCCTCTTCGGAAAATCCGGCTACAGCCAAGGTAATCCGAATGCGGTCTTCGTCCAGTTGCTCGATGTTATACGGGGGATATCCGTCCGACGACATCTTGGCAACCCTGTCGAGGGTCCGCTCAATCTCGTCGAAGCCCAGCAGAAGCGGGCTGTTGAACAGCGTCATGCGCGCCATGGGCTGCCTCCTCCTTGCGATCGCCCGTTTCAGCGGCGATCAAGCGAGAGCCGATCCGCGGCCGCGAACCCTTCATAGGCGTTCGCCCGCTCTTCCTATTTTGGTCAGCAGGGCCGGAAATTCAAGCGGCTGCGGTGTTTCCCGATCCGACCGGCGCGGGCATACTGCGGCCACCGTACCACGCCATTCCGTTCGAGGGCCCGATCCGCATGTCCGAAACTCCCAAGCATCTCTATCTCGTCGACGGCTCCGGCTATATTTTCCGGGCGTTTTTCGCGCTGCCGCCGATGAATCGAGCCGACGGGACGCCGACGAATGCTGTGTTCGGAGTCACCAGCATGCTGCTGAACCTGATCGAGCAGACGGATGCGGATTATGTGGCCGTTATCTTCGACGCCAAGCGTCAGAACTTCCGCAACGAGATCTATCCCGATTACAAGGGACACCGGCCCGATGCGCCGGAAGAGCTGATCCCGCAGTTCCCCCTGATCCATGAAGCCGTCGAGGCGCTTAACCTGCCCTGCCTGCAGATGGAAGGGTTCGAGGCGGACGATCTGATCGCGACCTATGCGGAGCAGGCGAAGAAGCTGGGGGCCGAGGTGACCGTCGTGTCCTCCGACAAGGACCTGATGCAGCTGGTCGACGATCAGGTCTCCATGTGGGATCCGATGAAGAATGTCGCCATCAAGCATGACCAGGTGGTGGAGAAGTTCGGTGTCGGTCCGGACCGTGTCGTCGATGTCCAGGCCCTGGCCGGGGATTCCACGGACAATGTGCCGGGCGTACCGGGGATCGGCATCAAGACGGCGGCACAGCTGATCAACGAATATGGCGACCTGGAAGCGCTGCTGGCGCGGGCCGAGGAGATCAAGCAGCCGAAACGCCGTCAGAACCTGATCGAGCATGCCGATCTTGCCCGCGTCTCGCGTCAGCTCGTGCTGTTGAAGAACGATGTCGAGGTCACGACCCCGCTGACGGAGCTGAAACGGCGGGACATCGACAAGGACCGCCTGATGGATTTCCTGCAGGCGAACGGTTTCAAACGGCTGATCGCCCGGGTCGGGGACGGTTCGGAGGCCGGCGGCGCGCAGGACAAGGCGGCGGATGTGCCTGCCCCGGCGGACGCGGAATACGAACTGGTCCAGGATGTCGATAGGCTGAAAGCCTGGGTCGCCATGGCGGAAAAGGCGGGGGTCGTTGCCGTCGATACGGAAACGACCTCGCTCAACCAGATGCGGGCCGAACTGGTCGGGATATCCCTGTCGGTCGAGGCCGGGAAGGCCTGCTACATTCCGGTCGCCCATGTGGCGCCGGGATCGGGCGGCGATCTTCTGGGCGGCGGTGCGGAACCGCCGAAGCAGATTGCGAAGGCGGAAGCGCTCGAGATCCTGAAACCGATGCTGGAGGATCCGGGCATCCTGAAGGTCGGCCAGAACATCAAGTATGACGCGGTGATCTTTGCCAATGAGGGCGTTCAGGTCGGTCCGATCGACGATACGATGCTGATCAGTTTCGTGCTGGAAGGCGGCATGCATGGCCATGGCATGGACGAACTGTCGGAGCTGCATCTGGGCCACAAGCCGATTGCCTATTCCGAGGTCGCGGGGAAGGGCAAATCGCAGATCAGCTTTGCCGAAGTGCCGCTGGACAAGGCCTGTGACTATGCTGCCGAGGATGCCGACATCACCCTGCGCCTTTGGCAAATCCTGAAGCCCCGCCTGCTGCAGGAGAAGCTGACAACGGTCTACGAGACCATCGAACGCCCGCTGGTGCCGGTTCTGGCCGCCATGGAACGCCGCGGCATTCTGGCCGATCCGACGGTTCTGCGTCAGATGTCCAGCGACTTCGGCAAACGCATGGTGGAACTGGAGGACAGCATCAAGAAGGAGGCCGGCCGCGACTTCAATGTCGGTTCCCCGAAGCAGTTGGGGGAAATCCTGTTCGACGAACTGGGCCTGCAGGGCGGCAAGAAGACCAAGACAGGGGCCTATTCGACCAATTCCGATGTCCTGGAACCGTTGCGCGACGCCCATCCCATCGTCGCCAAGATCCTCGACTGGCGCATGCTGTCGAAGCTGAAGAGCACCTATACGGACTCCCTGCCGGAAGAAATCCATCCGAAGACCAAGCGCATCCACACCTCCTACATGATGACAGGGGCCCAGACCGGGCGGCTGAGTTCGACCGATCCGAACCTGCAGAACATTCCGATCCGCACGGAGGAAGGTCGAAAGATCCGCCAGGCCTTCGTCGCGCCGGAAGGCTCAACGCTGATCTCGCTGGACTATTCCCAGATTGAGCTGCGCCTCGTCGCCCATGTGGCCGATATCAAGCCGCTGATCCAGGCCTTTCGGGATGGTCAGGACATTCACGCGGCCACGGCGTCGGAGGTCTTCGGGGTGCCGCTGGCCGACATGACGCCGGATATCCGCCGCAAGGCCAAGGCGATCAATTTCGGGATCATCTACGGCATTTCCGCCTTCGGCCTGGCAAACCAGATCGGGGTGGCGCGCAGTGAGGCCCAGGATTTCATCAACCGCTATTTCGAACGCTTCCCCGGCATCCGGCAGTTCATGGACGAAACCGTCGACTATTGCCGCAAGCACGGACGGGTGGAGACGCTGTTCGGTCGCCGCATCCATATCCCGACCATCAACGACAAGAATCCGATGCGCCGGAACTATGCCGACCGTCAGGCGATCAACGCGCCGATCCAGGGCAGTGCCGCCGATATCATCAAGCGCGCCATGATCCGCATCCCGAAGGCGCTGGAGGATGCCGGCCTTTCGGAGGACGCCAAGCTGATGCTGCAGGTGCATGACGAACTGGTCTTCGAGGCGCCCGAGGGGAAGGCAGACGCGGTCATCGCCTGTGTGAAGGAAGTCATGGAAGGGGCCGCGGCGCCGATCCTCGATCTTGCCGTGCCCCTTGTCGTGGAGGCCGGGACCGGCAAGAGCTGGGCGGAGGCGCATTGATGGCCGGGACGGATACGCCCGGCCGGGCCATCCCGAAACCGGCCCTGATCCTGGGGCTGGCGGGGTTGATTCCCTTCTTTGCCCCGGCCCTCGGCTTGTGGAGCCGCGATCCCTCGCTGATGCACAACGCCCTGATCATGCAGTTCGGCTATGCCGCCGTGATCCTGTCTTTTCTCGGCGGGGTGCATTGGGGGCGGGCGCTGGCCGGCGATGCCTGCCGGCCGAATTGGGCCCGCCTGTTATGGTCGGTGACACCGGCAACCCTCGGCTGGGCATTGCTGCTGCTGCCGGATCCACACGTCATTCTGGGTGGCTTTGCCGTTGCCTTCGCCTTGGCCTATCTGGTCGATCGCAAGGCGGTTGCGGTCGGCATGTTCCCGGCCTGGTACGGTCGGCTGCGCAAAATTCTGACAATCGGGGTGCTGACGGCGCTGATTCTGACCCTGGTCGCCGGATACGGCACGATCGCGGTCTAGCCGGATGCGGCGCCGGTCCGCGCCGCATTTTGCGCCTTCCTGGCGATCTGCTGTTCCCGTCGGGCGACGTAGAAGGCCGATCCCGCGATCAGCGCCGCCCCCAGCCAGGTGATCAGGTCCGATGTTTCGCCAAAGGCGAAGAAGCCGACCACGGCGACAAAGGGCAGTCGGGTATAGTCGAAGGGCAGCACGATGGATGCGTCCGCCGCGGCAAAGGCGTTGGTCAGGAAGATATGGCTGACCGCGCCGACCGCACCCATGGCAATGCCGACCAGCCACATCTCCATCGTCATCGGCGTCCAGACCCATAAGGCCGGGCCCAGCGTGCCCAATGTCAGGACCACATTGGTCCAGAACACGATCCGGTCGGCCGGTTCGGTTCTGGTCAGGAGCTTGATCACCAGGGCCGCGACCGCCATGCCTCCGGCGGCGCCGATGGCCCAGAAGACGCCGGTCTCCAGCGGGATCATGCCGGGCCGCAGGATGATCAGAACACCGACAAAGCCGATCGCGATTGCCGACCAGCGCCGGGCACGCACGGTCTCACCCAGCAACAAGGCACTGCCGACGGTCGCGAAGAGCGGCGCCGTGAAACTGATCGCGGTCACTTCCGCCAGTGGCAGCATGGTCACCGCTGTCATCCACAGCATGACGCCGATGCAGGCGGACGCTCCCCGGAACAGCATCAAGCCCGGTCGCACCGGCTTCAGATAGCCGATCCCGTTTACCAGGATCGGTCGGATCAGGAAGGGCATCATGGCGCCGGCAGCGAAGACGCTGCGCAGGAAGGATATCTGTAACGGATCGAGGCCCAGATTGGAGGCGTATTTGACCAGACCGTTCAGCCCGGCAAACAACAGGGCGGCCATGGTCATCAGCGCCGCGCCGAGCATCGGATTCCCCGGTTTCGCCGGAACTGGCGCCCGGGGCGGCGCGTGTTTCGCGGCGGGAACGTCGACTTCGGTTACGGGCGGGCTCATCCAGGACTTTGGAGTTGTGTGGGACGGCGCGGAAGGGGCTTTCGCCACCTTGGCCTTCCTATTTCTCCGTGCTATCCCCATACGCCATAAAGAACAAGGCGGGGGCGTGGCACGACCTTTGTGCCGGGATCGCACAGACCGTCCAATCCGTACAGCAAGTCAATTGCAAGCCGATTTCTGGGGCCAATTTTCGAGAAGGAGTCGAGGGGGATGACCGAGCCGCTGTGGACGCCCGATCCGCAGGCTGTCGAAGCCAGCAACATGACCAAGTTCCGCAAGGAATGCGAACGGCGCTGGTCCGTGGATCTGCCGGATTACGATGCACTGTGGCAGTGGTCGGTGACCGAGGTCGAAAAGTTCTGGGATACGTTCTGGGACTTCGCCGGGATCAAGGCCGAGACCAAGGGGAACCGTGTTCTGGCGGACGGCGACAAGATGCCGGGTGCCAAGTTCTTCCCCGATGCCCGCTTCAATTTTGCCCAGAACCTACTGTCCCGGCGTGACGACAGCGATGCCATCGTCTTCCGGGCCGAAAACAAGGCCCGGAAACGGCTGAGCTGGAACGAGCTCTACGATCTGGTCTCGCGCCTGCGTCAGGCGCTGGCGGCAGCCGGCGTCGGGCAGGGCGACCGGGTCGCCGGCTTCGTGCCCAATATGCCGGAAACCATCGCGGCGATGCTGGCGACGGCCTCCCTGGGCGCTGTCTGGACCAGTTGCTCACCCGATTTCGGCGTGCAGGGCGTGCTCGACCGGTTCGGACAGTCGGAGCCCAAGGTCCTTTTTACGGCGGACGGGTATTTCTACAACGGCAAGACCATCGAGAGCCTGCCGAGGGTTCGCGAATTCCTGACCGACCTGCCCAGTGTGCAGCAGGTCGTCGTACTGCCGCTGATCGCGGAGGTGCCGGACTGCGATATGGTGGCGGGCGCGGCGTCCCTGGCGGATTTTATTGCCGACTTCCCGGCGCAGGAAATCGACTTCCCGCAGCTGCCATTCAACATTCCGCTCTACATCATGTATTCGTCGGGCACGACGGGTAAGCCGAAATGCATCACCCACGGCGCCGGCGGAACCCTGCTGACGCAGTGGAAGGAACATCTGCTGCATTGCGATGCGGGACCGGAAGACCGGACCTTCTACTTCACCACCTGCGGCTGGATGATGTGGAACTGGCTTGTCGCGGGTCTGGCCTGCGGCTCCACGCTGATGCTCTATGACGGCTCACCCTTCGCACCGGACGGCAATGTCCTGTTCGACTATGCGCAGGATGAGAAATGGACCATCTTCGGCACGTCGGCGAAATGGATCGACGCCTGTGCCAAGGCGGAGCTGAAGCCGATCGAGACCCATGATCTTTCCAGCGTCCGGGTGATGTGCTCCACCGGGTCGCCGCTGGTGCCGGAGAGCTTCGACTATGTCTACCGCGATGTGAAGAAGGACCTGCAGCTCAGTTCCATCTCAGGCGGCACGGACATTCTCGGCTGCTTCATGCTGGGCAATCCGGTAAAGCCGGTCTGGCGCGGTGAGATCCAGTCGCCGGGGCTGGGCATGGCGGTCAATGTCTTCGATGACGACGGCAAGCCGGTGGTCGGCGAACAGGGCGAACTGGTCTGCATCCGACCCTTCCCGTCCATGCCGTTGGGCTTCTGGGGCGACGATACGGGCGAACGCTATCATGCCGCCTATTTCGACAAGTATCCCAATGTCTGGACCCATGGCGACTTCATCGCCCAGTCCGAACATCACGGCTTCACGGTCTACGGCCGGTCGGACGCGACGCTCAACCCGGGTGGCGTGCGGATCGGTACGGCGGAAATCTATCGCCAGGTCGAAAGTTTCCCGGAAATCCTGGAATCCATCGTCATCGGCCAGATCTGGGACAACGATACGCGCGTCGTCCTGTTCGTCCGCATGCAGCCGGGCCAGGACCTGACCGACGATCTGATCAAGGCGATCAAGACCCGTATCCGCAGCAACTGCACCCCGCGCCATGTCCCCGCCAAGGTCATCGCGGTGGCGGATATCCCGCGCACGCGCTCCGGCAAGATTACCGAACTGGCTGTCCGGGACGTCGTCCACGGCCGTGCGGTAAAGAATGCCGAGGCGTTGGCCAACCCGGAGGCGCTGGACCTCTATAGGGACCTGCCGGAACTTCAGTCCTGACGCGCGCCGGTCATCGCCTGAAGGCCGATCGCAGGGCGTCCGACATGGCGTCGGCGGCCGGATCGTCCTTCAGGGCCGGGGCACGCCGCAGAACCAGGGTCGTGTTCGGCAGCGGGTCGGGGAAACCGTCCTGCGCGCCGAGCACGGTGAGGCCGTCATGGAGACTGCTGCGGGCCAGCATGCCCACGGCGATCCCGGCATCCAGGGCGGCCAGGACGCCTCCCGCGCTCTCGCTGGAATAGACGATGCGATAGGCACGCCTGATCCGGGCCAGATGCTCCAGGGCCGCGTCGCGCCACCAGCAATCGCGGTCGAACAGCGCGACCGGCAGCGGGTCCCGGCGCCAGGCCGTCTTCGTTCTGGAGGCCGCCCAGTGAACGGTTTCCTGCATCAGGATCTCGGCATCCGGCGCGACGAGATCGGCATCATAGACCGCCAGATCCAGATCGCCATTGTCGATGGCCGCGGCGAACCGGCTGCTCATCGCGCATTGCACCACGATTTCGGTGGCCGGATGCGCCGCGGCAAAATCGCCCAGAACACGGGACAGAACGCCGTGGCGGATCTCGTCGGGAATGCCCACGCGCAGTTTTCCGGCCGCGCCGGCCCCGGTGAAGGTGCTCAGGGTTCTGTCGAGATCGCCCACGACCTGCCTTGCCACCTTCTCCAACTGCTCACCGGTCGGCGACAGGCGGACTCCCCGACCATGCCGCTCAAAGACCTGACGGCCCAGAAGGGTTTCGAGCTGTTTGATCTGGAGGCTGGTCGCCGACTGGGTCCGGAATATCCGTTCCGCACCGCCCGTGAAACTGCCCGCATCCGCCACGGCCAGAAAGGTACGCAGTACATCGCTGTCCAGGGTTCTGCCGATTGAGGTATCAGTCATGCAAATACCTTTGATATAAAATACGAGTTTCACAAATAGTAAGCCCTGCCCCAGATTTCAGCCAGCGTGATGTTTGGCAAGGGTGGAGACGACGATGAAACGGATGGCCGGTAGTTTCGGACCGCTTGTCGGCTGGCGGGGCCTGTTCTGGCTGGCGGGGGGCGTGACGGCTATTGCTGCGGTCGCCCATCCCGAGAAGGCCCTGGAAACACTGATCTTCGTCGTCGAAGGGCTGGTTTCCGTCGCGCCCATCGTCCTGCCGGGAATCCTGGTCGCCGCCTGGGTGATCGCCAGCGGTGCCGGCGGTCGGGTGGCCTCCTTGTTCAACGGCCATGTGGTCAAGACCGTCCTGGCAGCAGCGGCCATCGGTGCGGTGGCGCCGGTCTGTGGCGTCACCGTGCTGCCGCTGATGGTGGGGTTGCTGGCGGCGGGCGTGCCGCTGGCGCCGGTCATGGCATTCTGGCTGTCTTCCCCGGTGACCGATCCGGCGATGCTGGCGACCACTGCCGCGACGCTGGGCCTGGAATTTGCGATCGGAAAGACGCTCGCCGCCTTCGGGATCGGCCTGCTGGGCGGTTGCGCGACCGGACTTGTCGCCGCCAGGCCGTGGGTGCTTGCGCCCCTGCGCGACAATTCCCTTGTCCGCAGCCTGGACACGGGTTGCGGTTGCGGACCGGCGACATTCGTGCCGGCGCCCTGGGCGGATGCGGAACGCCGGCGCCTGTTCCTGAAACAGTACGGCGCGACCGCCAGGCTGATCCTGATCTGTCTGGCCCCGGCATTCGCGGCGGAATACCTGCTGCAGATGGCATTGGACCCGCACGCCCTGGCGCCGCTGGTGGGCAGGGATGTGTGGTGGGCCGTCCCGCTGGCGGTCTTCGTCGGGGCGCCGGCCTACCTGGACGGTTATGCGGCCCTGCCCCTGACCCGCGGCCTGATCGAACACGGCATGGCGCCCGGCGCGGCGATGGCCTTCCTGGTTTCGGGCGGCGTTGTCAGCATCTGGGGCGCGATGGCGATCCTGCCGGTGCTGCGGGCCAAGGCCTTTTCGCTGTATCTCGGCCTCGCTCTGACCGGATCCCTGTTGGCCGGTTGGGTGTTCGGCCTTGTGGTGTGATATCCTGGGCTGAACGGACAAGGAGACGACGGGCATGACCCGACGAATTGCCATGCATCTCGCCGCCCTGGGGCTGCTCGCAGCCCTGCTGACCGCCTGCAAGAAGAAGGGCAGCGGAGAGGCGCCGGCCGCCGATGGAGACGTCGGCGGCAATCAGGACGCGGGATACTGACGGCGGGCGGTTCCCCTGATGGGTGTCAGACGAACCGTCCGGACTGAAAATCCCGAACCGCCTGGATCAGTTGGTCCTGGCTGTTCATCACGAAGGGGCCGTAGCGGGCGACGGGTTCGTTGATCGGGCGCCCTTCGCCATAGAACAGGGCGGCCCCTTCGGCACCGGCTGTCAGTGTAACCTCTCCCCCGCCGGTCAGTTCCGCCAGCGAGGGTGCGGGGACGCTGCGGGCCGCGTCCTGCGCGTCCGGGCCCGAGACCGACCCCTCGTAGACGCTCACGAAGGCATTGTGATCCCGGGGTGCCTGCAGTCGGATCGTTGAACCCGGGGCGGCGTCGATACGCAGCAGGCGGATATCCGTCTGTGTCCGGGCCGGGCCTTCGATATCGTCATAGGAGCCCGCGATCACCCGCACTGTCAGGCCATCCTTCTCGATCGCCGGAATCTTCGCCTCGGTCAGATCCTGATAACCGGCCGGTGTCATCTTCTTCGCGGCCGGCAGATTGACCCACAGCTGGAAACCGCGCATGCGGCCTTCGATCTGTTCCGGCATTTCCGAATGCACGATCCCGCGCCCCGCAGTCATCCATTGCACGTCGCCCGGACCGATCACGCCCTCGCCGCCGGTCGAATCGCGGTGCCGCATCCGACCGTCCAGCATCACCGTCACGGTCTCGAAGCCGCGATGGGGGTGATCCGGGAAGCCGCCGATATAGGCGTTCGGGTCGTCGTTATCGAACCGGTCCAGCATCAGGAACGGGTCGATCATGTCGCATTGCGGTGTGCCGATCATGCGGGTCAGCCGCACCCCGTCGCCGTCGGACGTTTCCATACCCTTGATGATCCGGTCGATATGCATTTCGTGTCTCCTAGAAACCTGGACCGGAAGATAGTGCCGAACAGTCTGGGCGATAAGCGTCCCTTCGGGAAACGGTTTGTGTGCCGAAGGCAACAGTCGCTCGCGTCTCACCGGTGTCGTGTTCTTCGATGTCTCCGGTTGCCGACCGTTGTGCCGATAACATGACCGTGAACTGCCACCTACCAGTGCTTGCATCCGCGCAACCGAGCCTCTAGGCAGAGCCACACCGATGCGGGGAGGACAGGATGACGACGGCACAGCGTTTCTGGGATGGGGCGGCGGACAAATACGCGGCAAGTCCGGTAAAGGATGTACCCGCTTATGAGAAGACCCTGGAGCGGGTTCGGGCATATCTGAAACCGACGGACCGCGTCCTGGAACTTGGGTGCGGCACCGGAACCACGGCGCTGAAGCTGGCGAATGCGTCCGGGCGGATCACAGCGACGGATATCTCGGCCCGGATGATCGAGATCGCCCGGAAAAAGGCCCTCGATCAGGGGGTGGACAATGTCGATTTTCGGCAGGGTACCCCGGGCGACGGGACGCTGGGTGGCGAGACCTATGATGTCGTGACGGCGTTCAATTTCCTGCATCTGCTGCCGGATCTGCCGGCCGCCCTGACGGAGATTCGTGACCGGGTCGAACCCGGCGGCTTGTTCATCTCGAAGTCGGTCTGCCTTCAGGGGCCGTGGCGCGCCATGTGGCTGGCGATCATCGTGATGCGCCTGTTCGGCAAGGCCCCCTACGTGAATTTCCTGTCGACCCGTCGATTGGAGTCAGAGATCCGGAAGGCCGGATTCGAAATCATTGAGACCGGTGATTATCCGAAATCGCCGCCAAGCCATTTCGTGGTGGCCCGTCGGGTCTAGACCGCCTCACCCGTCACCCCGGCCGGTGCCGGAATGACGGGTGCAACGGTTCGGATCAGGCCGGTACGGCGTCCGGGGCGTATTGCGCCAGGAACTCGGCGCTGGGCGGGATCGGCTTGATCACGTCGATCAGGACGCCGTTCGGGTCGCTGGTAATGAAGTGGCGCTGGCCGAAGGCTTCGTCTCGGAGCTCCAGCAGGATCGGCAGGCCGTCAGCCTTGGCCCGGTCATGGACCGCGTCGACATCCTCTACCTCAAAATTCAGCAGCAGGCCGGATACCCGGCCCCGGCCGACGGCCGGAATGGTCTCGTGATCGCCCTTCAGAATGGCGAGGTTCACCTTCTCGTCCTCACTCGATTGCAGGTGGACATACCAGTCCGCCTCGAACACCGCCTGAAAGCGGAAGTGGTCCTGATAGAAGCGCGATGTGGCGGCGACATCATCGGTCATGATCACGGGGTAGTACTGGGTGCAGCGCATTGTTGATCTCCTTAGAAAAGATACATACAGTGTGTATGTGAAAGTGAATTAACATACAGGCTGTATGTATGCAACAAAAAGAATCCACAAGACGGTCAAACCGCGACCGGTCGGAGGAAACCCGCGGCAAGCTACTGAAGGCGGCGCGCACGCTTTTCGTCGAAAAGGGCTATGCGGAAACCGGCACGCCGGAGATCGTGAAGGCCGCCGCCGTGACACGCGGGGCGCTCTACCATCACTTCGCGGACAAGGCGGACCTGTTCCGTGCCGTGGTCGTGCAGGAGGCGACAGCGGTGGCAGGCGAGATTGAAAGCGCCGCGCTCGATCTCAGCGACCCGATCGAGGCGCTTGTCACCGGGGCGGAGGCCTATTTCCGGGCGATGCGCGCGGCCGGGCGTGCCCGGATCCTGCTGATCGACGGTCCCGCCGTGTTAGGCGCGGATGCCCTGGCGGAGATCGATCGTGAGACCGGGGGCGGCACGCTTCATGCCGGACTTGCTCATGCCGCCCAACGGCATGGCCGGTCGGACCTGCCGCTGGAGGAACTGGCGCAACTCCTTTCGGCGGCGTTCGACCGTGCAGCCCTGGCCGTATCGGAAGGTGCGGACCCGACCGTCTATGCCACTGCAATGCGCGAACTGCTAACCGGGCTGTTCCGTTAGGACGGGCCGGTCGCCTCCATTCAATGGGTTGGGCAGGTCGAAGGTGACGGTGGTTCCCTGACCCAGTGTGCTGTCGATATCGAACTGGCCGTGATGCAGCTCGACGAGGGAACGGGCAATCGACAGGCCCAGCCCCCAGCCTTCCTGCGCCTTCATCGGGTCGTCCTCGCTACGCACAAAGGGCTGCAGGATATCGGTCAGCCGGTCCGGGGGGATGCCCTTGCCTGTGTCCGCGACGCTGATTGAGGTGCGGTCGTCCGCGGACTTTGCGGCAATCCGGATCTGCCCCCCGGTCGGGGTGTATTTCACCGAGTTGGACAGGAGGTTCAACAGGATCTGCTGCACGGCGCGACGGTCGCCGACCACCGGCGACAAGGAATCCGGCAGGTCCGTATGAAATGTCACGCCGGCCGCGCTTGCCTTTGTGTCCAGCATTGAAATGCTTTCGTCGACCAGCCGCGGCAGTTCGAACTCGGACAGTTTCAGCGCCTTGCGCCCCGATTCAATCGCCGCGATATCCAGGATATCGTCGACCAGCGACAAAAGCAGTTCGCCGCTGGAATGGATATATCCTGCATATTCCTGATACTTGCCCGATCCTGAAGCGCCCAGCGTTCGTTGCGCAATGATGTCGGAAAATCCCAGAATCGCATTCAGTGGGGTTCGCAACTCGTGGCTCATCGCGGCAAGAAAATCCGACTTGGCCTTGTCCGCCTCCTGGGCCTTCTGCAGGGCGCGGTCTCTTTCGCCTTCCGCCGCGACACGGTCGGTCAGATCCATGATGCTGGCCGGGATGGCCGCATAGCCCGCGTCATCCTTGGGAATGGGTATGGACACCAGAACAGTCAGCTTGCGCCCGTCGAGGCTTCGATGTTCGGTTTCGACGATAAGGCTTCTGCGTTCCTCCCAGATGGCGACGACCAGTTCGGTCAGGACGTCCCAGGACTCGGGCCCGAAAACATGGTGCCGGCGGCCAATCAACTCCTCGCTGGATTGGGCGCCATACATGTTAAGACACGCCTTGTTGACATGGGTCACGATGATCTTGTCGGAAAGATCGGCGCGGAAATCGCGGCTGTTGGCCAGACGGGCACGAAGGTCGGTGACACCGGCCCGGCGAAGGGCCCGCAGCGTCTCGACGAGAGGACGAAGGTCCAGAATCCAAAGCGAAACCATGGAGCTTTCGAACAATTGCCTGTAGAGCGCCTCGCTCTTCCGCTTATCGATTTCCGATTTCTGGCGTCTGTCTTCACGTGAAAGCAGCAATCCGCCCAGAAATATGCCCATGAAAATGGCGGCGCCCCAGGGCAGAAGCATGCGCTTCATCAATTCAAGCCCGAAGGCCAGGTCGCCCACCAGAAGAAACCCCGGGGCGGTGAGCAATACCGCCAGGAAGGCCCCGGTCGCGAGAGTGACCAGGTCGTTCTTGTACCACCGCATGTAATACAGGCCTGCGCCCACCATGGCGGACAAGGTAACGCCGAAAACACCCGCCAGAGCCCCTGCGCCACCCAGATAGGTGCGATAGGCGGCTGCAATCGTGCCGCTGACCAGCGCGGCAAAGGGGCCGCCGAATGCGCCGCTGAGCACGATGATTGCATTCCGCTGATCGACGATCACGCCTTCGACCACCGGGATTTTGACATACATGCTGCCGATCGCGACAAGGCCGAAGAACAGGCCCAGCACCGCCTGACGCCGCCATTTCGGCCAGTCTCTGACGGCATCGATCAGGAACGCATAGCCGACGATCAGGACAACGAAGATCGATATGTTGTTCAACAACAGCAGAAAGACGTTGAAATCGGATTCCATGCGTCCCGTTCCGGAAACCTGACCCTGGATATATTCGTACTTCGAGATGATAGGGCCTAATTCAGGAACTTGCTACGACTCTCAGCGGCAGCGTCACGGGATGAGAAGGACGTCAGTTGAGGATTGGCACACCGTCGGCCAGAACCGGGATCATGGTCGCCAGAAGCAGGACCGCCATGCCCCCGTTGAACAGTCGCAGGCGCCTTTCGGTTGACAGGAACTGCCGAAGCGCAACGCCGGAGACCGCCCAGACGCTGATGGTCGGCAGATTGACGAGGGCGAAGAGCCCGATCAGCGTGATCAGGCTTGTCAGGTAATCCTGTTGATCGGTGTAGGACACGGTCACGATCAGGGCGACGGCCCAGGCTTTCGGATTGACGAGTTGAATCAGCGCGGCTTGGACGAAGCCGATCGGTTGGGGCATGTCCCTCGCCTCGGCGGTGCCCAGCGACCGGATACGGGCGATCTTCCAGGCCAGATAAAAAACATAGGCGGCACATGACAGGCGCAGCACCGTCATGATGACGGGCGCGCGCTGCAAGACCTCGCCAAAGCCAATCCCGACAACGAACACCATGGACAGAAAGCCGAAACTGATCCCAAGGACCAGGGGCAGCGACCGCAGGAAACCGAAATTCACCCCGGAGGCAAGCAGCAGGAAGTTTCCGGGGCCGGGTGACAGCGACATCACGAAGGCGAAGCCGAACAGGGCAAGGATGGAATCAAGGGTCATTGTCGTCTCCGGACGGTTGGAGACGGATGATTGACAGGAGGATGGTCAGACGACCATCTTCAAAAGGCCAATATTTTTATCGAAACGTCCAAAGCCAAATGAACGACACCGCAGATCCGCTGACGGACGTGTTCGACGCCTTGCGCCTGACAGGGGGGCTGTATTTCGCGGCTGATCTGCGTGGCGATTTTGCGGTGGCGGTCCCGCCGGACCGCGACACGATCCGCTTCCATCTCGGCCTATCGGGGTCCTGCGGCGTGGCGGTGCCTGGATTCACGTCGGAAACCCTGTCGGCAGGCGACTGGGCGATTGTTCCCCACGGCGTGACGCAGACCCTGTTTCGCGGTCGCGCCGGTCAACCCATGCCGCTTTCGGCGGCATTGGCGCGGGGCAGGCTGTCGCCGGAGGGCCGTTTCCATCTGGGTACGGACGGGGCTCGGACCGAACTGCTATGCGGGTTCTGCGAATTCCGATCGGGCTATAGCCATCCCCTGCTGACTCAGCTGCCGCCGATGCTGATCCTGCGGCGAGCCGAGATCGAAGCAGATGCGGCACTTTCGGCGATCACCGCCATTCTTGTGGCGGAAGCCGGTGCCGGACAGGGCGGCAAGACCGCGATCCTGACACGGACGATCGAGACCCTGTTCCTGTTGGTGATCCGCAGAATGACGGATGCCGCTCAGGGAGCATCGGGCGGGTTCGTCTCGGTCCTGGCCGACGAACGCCTCGGTCGATCCGTCCGGGCGATGCACAGCCGGCCGGAAATGCCGTGGACCTTGCCGGATCTGGCGCGAATGGCGGGCATGTCCCGTTCAGCCTTTGCGGAGGCCTTCGCGAAGAAGGCCGGCATGGGCCCCGCGGCCTATCTGCGCCTGTGGCGGATGATTCGCGCGCGCGAGCTTCTGCGAGGCACGGATCTGGATGTCGCGGAGATCGCCGCGCGATGCGGCTACGAGTCGCTGCCGTCCTTTTCGGCCCGGTTCAAGAAGGAAACCGGGCTGGGGCCGGGGGCCTATCGCCGGGGCGTGAAGGCCTGATCCGACGGATCGGTCAGGCCTTGCCGTGGCAGTGCTTGAACTTCTTGCCCGACTGGCAGGGGCAGGGCGCATTGCGCGGAATCTTGCCCCAGGTGTTCGGGTCGCCCGGATGCAGCCAGCGTCCCGTTGCCTCGTGACGCACAAAGCCCGGCGGCGGGGTGTCCTCCGTCACGACCTGCGTCGCGGAGGCCGTCTGGGTGGCCCCCTCCCTGGCACTGCCGGATGTCGCATCGGCGATGTCGTCCTCGGCGGCCGGGCGCAGTTCCTGCTGCGTGGTCGGGGCCTGGCGGCGGGCCATGTTCTCCTCCGCGTCAGAGCGCAGTTCGACATGGGCCAGAACCTGGGTGACCTGACTGCGCAGACTGGTCAGCATTCCCTCGAACAGCGAGAAGGCTTCGGTCTTGTATTCGTTCAACGGATCGCGCTGCGCGAAGGCGCGCAGTCCGATTCCCTGGCGCAGATGGTCGAGCTGCAGCAGATGGTCCTTCCAGGCATTGTCCAGCAGCTGCAGCAGCAGGCTGCGTTCGGCAATGCGCATGACCTGCGCGCCATAGCGCGAGGCCTTCTCGGCCATCTTGCGGTCGATGGCATCGCCGATCCGGTCGCGGAATTCGGTATGGCCGACGCCTTCCTCTTTGGCCCAATCCGCGATCGGCAGATCGAGGCCGAAGACACGCAGACATTCCTCGTGAAGCGAATCCAGCGCCCATTCCTCGGGCAGGGCCTTTTCCGGAATGCAGCGGTCGACGATCTCGTCGACGGTCTCGGCGCGCATGTCCTTGATGGTTTCGCTGACATCGTCATCGCCCATCAGTTCCTTGCGCTGCTCGAACACGACCTTGCGCTGGTCGTTCATCACGTTGTCGAATTTCAGCAGCTGCTTGCGGATCTCGAAGTTCCGGGCCTCGACCTTCGACTGGGCCTTTTCCAGCGCCTTGTTGACCCAGGGGTGGACGATCGCCTCGCCTTCCTCCAGGCCGAGGCGGCGCAGGACGCCATCCATGCGTTCCGACCCGAAAATGCGCATCAGGTCGTCTTCAAGGCTGACGAAGAACTTGGATTCGCCCGGATCGCCCTGGCGGCCCGACCGGCCGCGCAACTGGTTGTCGATGCGACGGCTCTCATGGCGTTCCGTCCCCAGGACGAACAGGCCGCCGGCAGCCAGGACCTCTTCGCGTTTCTTGGCGATCTCGGCTTCGATCTCCGCCCGCTTCTTGGCGCGCAGGGCCTCATCCTCGATGTCCGCCAGTTCACGCTCCAGGCGCAGTTCCAGGTTGCCGCCCAGCTGGATGTCGGTGCCGCGGCCGGCCATGTTGGTGGCGATGGTCACGGCGCCCGGCACACCGGCTTCACCGATGATGTAGGCTTCGCGCTCGTGCTGGCGTGCGTTCAGGATCTGGTGCTTGATCCCCTTTTTCTTCAACTCGCCGGCCAGCTGCTCCGATTTCTCGATCGATACCGTGCCGACCAGGACCGGCTGGCCCTTCTTGTTGCACTCCAGGATCTGCTGAACCACCGCGGCATCGCGTTCCGTCGACGTGCGGTAAACCTCGTCGTCATTGTCGATGCGCTGCATCGGCTTGTTGGTCGGGATGTCGACGACTTCCAGACCGTAGATTTCCGCGAATTCCCCGGCCTCGGTCATGGCCGTGCCGGTCATGCCCGCCAGCTTTTCATACATCCGGAAATAGTTCTGGAAGGTGATGGAGGCCAGAGTCTGGTTCTCCATCTGGATCGCCACCTTTTCCTTGGCTTCCAGGGCCTGGTGCAGGCCCTCGGAATAGCGGCGGCCCTCCATCATGCGGCCGGTGAACTCGTCGATGATGACGACCTTGTTGTCCTTGACGATGTAGTCGACGTCGCGCGTGAACAGCTTGTGCGCGCGCAGGGCCTGGTTGACGTGATGCACGACAGTGACGTTCTGAACATCGTACAGGCCGCCCTCGCCGAGCAGGCTCGTCTTCTCGCGCAGCAGTTCCTCGATCCGCTCCTGCCCGACTTCGGTCAGGGTAACGGCGCGCTGCTTCTCGTCCTTTTCGAAGTCCTCTTCCGACAGCAGCGGGATCAGCGCGTCGACCGTCATGTACAGTTCGGAGGAATCGTCGGTCGGGCCGGAAATGATCAGCGGCGTCCGGGCCTCGTCGATCAGGATCGAATCGACCTCGTCGACGATTGCGAAATGCGGCTCGCGCTGGGCCATCTGGTCGAGACGGAACTTCAGATTGTCACGCAGATAATCGAAGCCCAGTTCATTGTTCGTCGCGTAGGTGATGTCGCAACGATAGGCGGCCTGCCGACCCGCCTCGTCCAGGCCGGGTACGACAACGCCGACGGTCAGGCCCAGAAACTCGTAGATCCGACCCATCCAGCCTGCATCGCGCCGGGCCAGGTAGTCGTTGACGGTGACGACATGGACGCCCTTGCCGGACAGCGCGTTCAGATAGACGGCCAGGGTCGCGACCAGGGTCTTGCCCTCCCCGGTCTTCATTTCGGCGATCTTGCCCTGATGCAGGACCATGCCGCCGACCAACTGCACATCGAAATGCCGCATGCCCAGGACGCGCTTCGATGCCTCGCGTACGACGGCGAAGGCTTCCTCCAGAATGTCGTCCTCGGTCGCCCCATCGGCGAGGCGCTGCTTGAACTCGTCCGTCTTGGCCCGCAGCGCGGCGTCGTCCAGCGCCTCCATCTCCGGTTCCATCGCCCCGATCTTCTCGGCGCGCTTGCGCATCTGTTTCACGATCCGGTCGTTGGCGGACCCGAACACGTTCTTTAGCAAACCGCCCAGCATGAAAGACGTGACCTTTGTGATTGGAGCAATTGGTTCGACGAAGGAGGAGCTGCAGAGCCCGACCGCGACAGAGATACGAAAATCCCGGGAAATCCGGGCAGCGCATCCGCGCGTTTGGAGATAAGGGGCTGCCGCCCGACTGTCAACGCGTGCCTGCCCCCATCCGGTCCCGGAAGGCGGAGAAACCCCGCCGTAATGCTTGTGATCGACGGCGGGACGTGGTTTCGTGCGCTGCGAAAAAGGACGGCCCGTTTCGGGGCCTCCGTATCGGTTCATATCTAATTTCGAAGAGGTTCACCATGCCGCTTTTGTCGCCGCAGTTTCGCATCGGTTTGTCGGCCGCCGCCCTGGTCTTCGCGGTTGCCGGATTCGCCGGTGCAGGCCCCGCAGCGGCGCAATCCGGCGGCAAGACCGTCGCGACCGTCAACGGCAATGCCGTGACCGAGGCGGATCTGGTCCGCCTGTTCCGCGAACTGCCCCGCGAAGTGCAGGCGCAGGGCGTCGAGCAGTTGTATCCGCTGCTGCTGGAGGAAGTGATCGGCCGTCGTGTCATCGCCGCCGAGGCGCGCGAGGAAGGCGTGCAGAACTTGCCTGAAATCCAGGAGCGCATGCGTCAGGCCGAAAACGAGCTGATCTATCAGTACTACCTGATCAACGCGGCGGAAGCGCGCGTCGCGGACGAAGAGGTCCGCCAGGCCTATGACGATTGGGTTGCGCAGCAGCCGGGCGGTGACGAGATCAAGACGCGCCACATCCTGGTCGAGACCGAGGAAGAAGCCCGCGAGATCATCCAGAAAGTGACCGACGGGACGCCGTTCGCGGATCTGGCGGCGGAGCAGTCGATCGACAGTGGTTCTGCCGCGAAGGGCGGAGATCTGGGCTGGCTGAAGCGCGGAGAGACGGTCGAACCGTTCGAGAATGCGGCTTTCGCGCTGCAGCCGAATACCTTCACCGGCGACCCGGTGAAATCGCAGTTCGGCTACCACGTCATCCTGGTGGACGAGCGTCGCGAGATCACGCCGCCTTCCTTCGAGGAACTGGCGCCGCGTTTCCGTCAGCAATTGGCGGAACAGCATGTGCGGGCGGTCATCGAAGAAGCCATCCGGGGGGCGGAGGTCGAACGCTTCGACCTCGACGGCAACCCGCTGCCTGCCCCTCCGCAATAACGGATCGATCCTTAACCAGGGAACCCGCGCCATGGCCGACGCCGTCTCTCCTTTCGCTCCGAAGAGCTTCCCGACTCTGCCGGAAATCGCCGGCGTCACCCTGGGCGGTGCCGCTGCCGGCGTAAAGTACAAGGGGCGGCCGGATCTTTTCATGGCGGAGTTGGCGCCCGGAACCTCTGTCGCGGGGGTCCTGACGACGTCCCTGACACGGTCGTCGGCGGTCGACTGGTGCGCCCAGGTCCTAAAAAAGGGCACGGCGCGGGGCATTCTGGTCAATGCGGGCAATGCCAATGCCTTTACCGGTCGTGCCGGTATGGAAGGCACGGAGCATATGGCCACCATGGCGGCCGAGGCCATCGGATGCCGGAAGAAGGACATCCTGATCGCGTCCACCGGGGTGATCGGTCAGAAACTGCCGACGGACCGGATATCGAAGGCCGTGCCGAAACTGCACGCCGCGCTGGCGCCCAATGGCTGGCGCAAGGCGGCGCAGGCGATCATGACGACCGACACCTTTGCGAAGGCGGCGTCGGCGACCTGCGATATCGGCGGCGTGCCGGTCACCATCGCCGGGATCGCGAAAGGATCGGGCATGATTGCGCCGGATATGGCGACCATGCTGTCCTTCGTCTTCACCGACGCCAACATCCCGCCGGCGATCCTTCAGAAACTGCTGCGCAAGGCGACGGACAAGAGCTTCAACAGCATTACGGTCGACGGCGATACCTCGACCAGCGATACGTTGCTGCTGGCCGCGACCGGGGCCGCGGGCAATGTCGCGCCGAAGAAGTCGTCGGACAAGGCGTTGAAGGGGTTCCGCACCGCCCTGCTGGACGTGCTGACCGATCTGGCGCATCAGGTCGTGAAGGATGGTGAGGGCGCATCCAAATTCGTCACCATCGACGTGACCGGCGCGGCATCCGACAAGGCCGCCCGCAAGATCGGTCTGTCGATTGCCAATTCCCCGCTGGTGAAGACCGCCATCGCGGGAGAGGACGCGAACTGGGGCCGTGTGGTCATGGCCGTCGGCAAGGCGGGTGAGCGGGCCGATCGCGACAGCATGACCGTCGCCATGGGCGGCGTCGTCATCGCTGAAAAGGGCGAGGGTGTTCAGAATTACGACGAAGCGCCCGTGACCGAGCATCTGAAGGGCCGCGAGATCCACATCGAGGTCGACGTCGGGGTGGGACGGGGAAAGGCCCGGGTCTGGACCTGTGATCTGACCCACGCCTATATCGACATCAATGCCGATTACCGCAGTTGACTTCCCCTATCCCGTCCGCACCGCGCGTCTGTTCCTGCGTCCGATTTCCCTCGACGATGCCGGGGACGTTCAGGCGAGCTGTCTGGATTGGGAATCGGTGCGCTACACGTCCAGCATTCCATACCCCTATCCGGAAGACGGCGCGCGCAAGTTCATTGCGGAGGCTATGCAGAAGCGGCGGCAGGGGGTGTTTCACCTTCTCGCCGCACGGCGTCATGACGATCAGAGCTATGTCGGGCAATTCGGTCTGACCTTCGCCGAGGGTGATCCTGAACGGGCGGAGATCAGCTATATCGTTGCTAAGCCGGTTTGGGGACGGGGCTTCGGCGGTGAGATGGCGCGAGCCGGCATCGATCATGCTTTTCGCGACCTGGGACTGACGTCGCTCTATGCCCGGGTCTTCCTTGAAAACGATGCATCGAACCAGTTGGTTCGGCGGCTGGGCATGCGGTTTGAACGTGTCGTGCGGATCCATGCCCCGGCGCGGGAACGCGATGTCGATGTGAATTGGTACGAACTGGACGAGACGGACTGGAAGGAAGGCGGCGCATGAGTGGATGTTGGGATGCCAGCGAGGGCCTTTTCGAAGCGGAGCGGGACGTGCCGATCGTTCTCGTCGTTGCGGTCGCGCTGGTGGACCGCGACGGGCGCATCCTGATTGCCAAGCGGCCGGAAGGTAAGAAGATGGCCGGCCTTTGGGAGTTTCCCGGTGGCAAGGTCTCCGATGGAGAGACACCGGAAAGGGCCCTGATCCGTGAATTGCAGGAGGAGTTGGGGATCGATACACGGGCAAGCTGCCTGGCCCCGATCGGATTCGCCAGCCATGCCTATGACGACTTCCACCTGCTGATGCCGCTTTACGTCTGCCGCGTCTGGCAGGGCACGCCGCAGCCGCGCGAAGGGCAGGAACTGGCCTGGGTCCGGCCCGCGCGGCTGGGCGATTATCCGATGCCCCCGGCGGACGTGCCGCTGGTGGCGCAGTTGCGCGACTGGGTTTAGCGCTCCGCCGCCACGTCGATGGCGATCTTGCCGACGAACCCCTTGTCGAGGAAGGCCTTCTGCGCGTCGACGAGTTGTTCCAGCGGGTAGACGGCGGCGACCGACGGTTTGATTTCTCCGCGTTCGATGTAGCCGATAATGTCCGGCAGAATGTTGCGCGGCTGGTAGGTCGATCCGAAGAGGGTCAGATCCCGGAGATAGAGCGTGCGCACGTCCAGTTCGACGATGGGGCCGGCGATCGCGCCTGATGTGACATATCGCCCACCGGGCCGAATGGCATTGAGCAAATCCGGCCAGCGCGGGCCCGCCACCAGATCGACCACAACATCGAACCGCTCCTGCGGGATGTCGTCATTCCTGCCGATCGTGTCGTCGGCGCCGAGGGCCCGGAGTGCGTCGACCTTCTCAGGGGAGGTCATGGCGGTGACCACGGCGCCGCGCCGCTTCGCCAACTGCACCGCGGCGGAACCGACCCCGCCGGCGGCCCCGGTGATCAGGACCTTTTCCGCACCGAGACCAACCCTCTGCAGCATTCCCTCGGCGGTCGTGTAGGCGCAGGGGATGGTGGCCAGTTCCAGGTCCGTCCAGTCGGTGGACAGAACCGGCTCGGCTTCGGGGGCGTCCGCCACCGCATATTCCGCGAAGGCGCCATCGCATTCCGAGCCGTAGGTCCAACTCGCGAAAGCTTTCCCGCTGGCCCCGGTTGTCTGCATCGTGCGGACCAGAACCCTTTCACCGATGCGCGCGGCGTTGACGCCGTCCCCCACGGCTACAATGCGCCCGCAGCAATCGGCACCCTGGATCCGGGGAAATCGGATCGGCTCTCCGGCCCAGCCGCCATCCGTGTCGACATCGTCGGCGAAGCCGTCGGTGCCGCCCGTGCCGGTGTCGCCGCGCACGGATTTGGAATACCAGCCGATCCGTGTGTTGACGTCGGTATTGTTGACGGAAGCCGCGGCGACCTTGATCAGGATCTGTCCGGGACCGGGCTGCGGGACAGGCAGATCCGTACGGTATTCCAGCTTGTCCAGGCCGCCATGGCCGGTCAGCACCACGCCGCGCATGGTCTCGGGAAGGTCCGGGCTCATTGCATCACCTTTTCGATCAGGAGGGTTGCTGCCAGTTGACGGGCCGCCTCGGCAGCGGTCTTCGCACCGCAGGTTGCCGTGGCGGCGACCTGCCCTTCGTGCATCAGGAACAGGGCATTTGCGATGGCCCGTCGCCGGTCTGCGCCCTCATCCGGCGCGGCACGGTCGGCAAATCCGACCAAGGCGTCGCGGATCTCGGATTTGTGTCGCGCGACGGTTTTCCGGATCGCGTCGCTATCCGGATGTGCGGCCAGCGCGCTGAGGAAAAGGCACCCGGTCGATGCTTCATCCATCATCCAGGCGGCTACCCGGTCGGTCAGATGATGCAATGGGGCGGGGCCCGGCCCGTCCGGCAGTCCGGCGGTCAGATGGTCCAGATAGCGCCGGTGCCGGTGTTCCAGGGCGCCGATCACCATGTCTTCGCGGGATGGAAAATACTTGTAGAGCGTGCGCAGGCTGACGCCGGCCGCTTCCCTGACGGTGTCAACGCCGGGCTCGGCAAAGCCCTGGCGGGCGAAGCAGGTTTCCAGGCGCGCGGATATCTGATGTGCGGTATCGGTCATGCCGCACATGTAGAACGATCGTTTTACCTGTTCAAGAGGAAAGCCGAATTATTTTGGCGCCGGCGGTTCTCCGGTCCCGATTTCCTCGGAATCCAGGGCGTCGGCAAGGCGCGCGGCGGCACTGCCGGGCCGCAGTGGTTTGGGCTGCGTTTCCGCAGGGCGCCAGCCATGCAGATAGATGACATCGAAGTGCGCCGACAGCCGCCCGTCCGGCCGCTGATGCCGCTCCGCGTAGAGTTGTGCGGCCCTCAGGAATACGGCGCGGCGGGTCGGATGCCGCAACCGATCGCGCAGCGCGTTGGTTTCGCCCATCGCCCGCAGATCCGCCATCAGCCGGAACGGATCCTCATAGGTGACTTCAATATGATCCAGATCGGCTACGGGTAGGGCAAAGCCCGCCCGCTGCAGCAGCCCGGCCGCATCTCGCAGGTCGACCATGGGGGAAATGCGCGGCGACACGCCGCCGCTGACCTCCTCTTCCGCATCCATCAGGCAGTGGCGCAGTTCAGTCAGGGTCTCGCCACCCAGAATGGCTGCCTGGAACAGACCGTCCGGACGCAGGGCGCGATTGGCCTGGACCAGTGCGCCGGGCAGGTCGTTCGCCCAATGCAGGGCAAGGTTCGACACGATCAGATCGAAGCTACCGGGGGCGAAGGGCAATAGTTCCTCATCTGCGACAACGGACGGCCCGCCCTCCGCGGATTGACCGGCAAAAGCGCCGGCACGGTCGGCGAAGAAGACACGGTCCACCTTGCCGGAGGTCAGCAGGGCGCGGCCGAGCGTGCCGTCCCGGGCGCCGAGATCCAGCGCCAATTCGAACCGGCGGGAGACATCCTCCAGACGGTCGGTCAAACGACCTGCGACTTCGTGGAACAGAAAGTCGTGATCGCCGCTGCGCCGAGCGGTGCGTTCCCGCCGCTTCCGCAGGAGTGCGCGGTCGAAAATCTCGATCTCGTCGGTCTGATGCGTCGGCATGCGGTCCTGAAATCCGGTGTCACTAACATTTCCCAAGTCTGGGCCAACCTCTTACACTGCCCGCCCGCAATACGAAACAGGGGGACACGCGTGACTGCCAAGTCCATCGACGCCGACAGCCTGCACCGACAATTGAAGAGCGGCGGAGAAATCGCCCTGATCGATTTGCGTGAACAGGGGGCCTTCGGTCAGCGCCATATCCTGCGTGCCGTCAATTTGCCGCTCAGTCGGCTGGAACTGGAATATCGGCGGCTGATACCCCGGAAGGACGTCCCGGTCGTGCTCTGCGACGGTGGGGAGGGCCTGACCGAAAAGGCCGCCGATGTTCTGGGCTTCGCGGGGTGGAGCGACGTTTCGATCCTGCAGGGCGGCATCGATGCATGGGAGGCTGCGGGTCATATCCTCTTCAGCGGCGTCAATGTCCCCTCCAAGGCGTTCGGGGAATATGTCGAGGCCCGTTTCGGTACGCCGCATATCTCCGCCCGGGACCTGGCGGAGATGCAGCAGGCGGGCGACAAGCTCGCCATTCTGGACAGCCGCCCCTATCGCGAGTTCCACAACATGTCGATCCCCGGCGGGGTGGATTCTCCGGGTGCCGAACTGGTGCACCGGGTACGGGAGGCGGTGCCGGACGAGGACACGACGATTGTCGTCAATTGTGCCGGCCGGACGCGCTCGATCATCGGTGCGCAGTCCTTGATCAATGCCGGCGTACCGAACAGGGTCGTGGCGCTGGAGAATGGCACGATGGGCTGGATGTTGGCCGGCTATGACTGTGCCCGTGGTGCGACCGAAGTCGCCCCCTATCCGGATGCCGGTGCGGATGCCTGGGCCCGGGCTGCGGCGGCGGATGTCGGGCGAAAGTTCGGCGTCTCGCGCATCGGTTGGGATGAGGTGGTATCCTGGCGGGACGATCCGGCACGCACCACTTTCCTGTTGGATGTTCGCACCAAGGAAGAGTTCGAGGCCGGTCATGTGCCGGGCTTCCGCCACGCGCCGGGCGGTCAGCTTGTCCAGGCGACCGACGAATATGTCGGCGTTCAGAACGCGCGTATCATCCTGGCCGACGATACCGAGACCCGCGCGACGATGACGGCATCCTGGCTGATTCAGATGGGATGGCCCGACGTGGCGGTCGTGGCGGGCGGCATCGGGCAGCGCGGCACGGAAGCCGGGATGCCGGATGATCATGTCTATGAACTGGATTTGATGTCCGTTGCCCGGATTTCGGCGCAGGATGCGCTGAAACTGAACGATGTGCCCATGGTGAATTTCTCCCGAAGCCTGGCGCACCGGCGGGCCCATCCGGCGGGATCTCAATTCGCGATTCGGTCCCGTGCAATGACCGACCTGGCACCGATTCTGTCGTCCCGCTGGATTGTCTTCACGGCCGATGATCCGCGCCTGGCGATCCTGGCGGCCCAGGACCTGACCCGCGCCGGTGTCCATCGCGTCAAAGTGCTGGACGGTGGCAATGCGGCATGGAAGGCGGCGGGCGGCGCCATGGAGGAGGGGATCGGCCAGCCATTCTCCGCAGAGGAGGACGTCTTTCATAAGCCATACGATCTGGAACTCGATCAGGCCGCAATGCAGCGATATCTGGATTGGGAAGTAGCGCTGGTGCCAAAGGTGGAACGTGAAGGCACCCTGACATGGCCGACCTTCGACCCATAGAAAACGGGCTGTCATTTGGCCCCCTGCTGCACGGATTGCGGCGTGGCGGATCGGCGCTGCTTGATCTCGTCCTCCCGCCCCGTTGCCTGTCCTGCGGCTGTCAGACCGGAAGTCATGGCGGATTGTGCACCGGATGCTGGCGCAGTGTCCGGTTCATTTCGTCACCGCAATGCGCCCAGTGCGGCTATCCGTTCGAACTGGATTTCGGCGCGGGGGCCCGGTGCGGGGGGTGCCTGTCATCCACGCCCTGTTTCGACCGTGCCCGGGCCGCCGTCGCCTATGATGATCGCATCGCCCGACTTCTGATCACCTTCAAACACGGGGACCGTACGGATCTGGCACCCGGCCTGTCACGGTGGATGGCGCGCGTCGGTTCTGAACTGCTCGACAGTACGGATCTGATCATGCCGGTTCCCCTGCACCGTCGGCGTCTGCTGGATCGTCGATACAATCAATCTGTATTGCTGGCAAAGTCACTCGCTTCAGAATCCGGAAAACCGCTTTCGGCCGACATCCTGATCCGAAAGCGTCATACACCGACGCAGGGTCACCTGTCGCCTTCCGCCCGTCGGCGCAATGTCGAAGGTGCGTTTCGGACCGACCCGACCAGAAAGGACGACATCGCCGGTCGCCGGGTGCTGCTGATCGACGACGTGATGACCACCGGCGCGACGGTCAATGCCATAGCACGCCGTCTGAAACGGGATGGGGCCGGTGCGGTGGATGTCCTGACGTTTGCGCGGGTGGTGCGGGAAACCACGCCGGCCTGATCGGGCTATTCCCGGATCTGATAGGGCAGCGCCAGGATGCGCTTGTCCGTCATGCCCAGCCCGACCAGGGCCTGGAAGAACGCCGCGCCTTCGGTCGCCTTGGCCGATGTCTCGGCCGCGCTCTGGCCCAATGCCGGGGCAAGGGTCGCAAAGTCGATGGCCCCGCTCGTCGCAACCAGGATCAGCATCTCGTGATCCTCCGCATTTTCCTCACCTTCCAATACCAGAGGGGCGGATTGAATTTGACGATCTTCCGAAGGGGCGGGAAGGGTGACAGCCTCGCCGGCAGCAAGGTCCGGGGCCGCGATCCCGTCCGCCGGATAGAGGCGAACGACACGATTGTCCGCGCCCCAGGCGAATATGCCGATCCTTGCCGGCTGGTCGGTGGACAGGGTCAGCGAGATCGGATCGCCCGCTTCATAGACGTTCCTGCTCAAGGCCGCGCGAATATCCGGCGCGCCGGCACGTCCGACAGGGGTAATCCGTCCCGTCAGATGCACGGAGATGCTACCGTCGCTATCCGCGGGCTCCAGGATTTCGAGTACTTCGTCATAGGGCAGGCCGCGTTCCAGGGCGTCCCCCAGCGCCTGGGTGGCGTCGGCCTCCGTGGCGATCAGGTCGACTATCGGCCCCGCCATGCCAAGTGCCTGGGCGATCAGCCTCGCCCGGGCGAGATTGGTCGCCGCCCGAATGGCCGAACGATGGTCCAGTCGATCGGAAACGATGGCCCGGGCAGAGGCGGAAACCCGCCCGTTCACATCGCCCGTGCCGTTCTGCAGATATTCGGGAATGCTGTCCGCGGCGATGTCGGTCGTGGCCATGGCCAGAGTGCGTCCGTCATGGTTCAGGTCGACCGTCAGTGTCAGTCGGTCTTCGCCCGCTGGCCAGATTACCCCGCGCAAACTGTACCCGGGAAAGACCGGCAGCGGCTCGTCCTCATAGCCCAATTGTCTGCGCGCCTGCGCGGCGTCGACAAGATCGCCCTGGCGCAGGGTCATGCGTCGCCCCAGTTCGAAGCGGAGCTTGTTGGAAAGCAGCGCGGCAAAGTCGGTATGCGTGCCGGTCGTCTGGTCGATGATATGCACCCGCTCCAGACTGCCCGGCAGCGCCACCGAACCGTTTAAATCCGCCGCCAGTCCCGCCATTGCTTGCGCCCAGTCGCGGGCCGGGGAGAGGGCGGACAGGGGGAAGACGGCATGACCGCGCCCGACGGTAACGGTCGTTTCGATTTCGACCGCCGAGCAGAACAACCGGACCTGTTTGGGCCCGGGGGAAGCGGCGCATTGTACCTCGACGTCGGCGCGCGCGGATTCCAGACGGGCAGCGTAGTCGCCACAGGTGAAGAATTCCTCGCAGGTCTCGTAGACCTGGGACAGGCGTTCGCGGGTCAGGATCGTATGATTGCCGGACGACGCCTTGAACAGGGCATTCAGGACGGCTTCGTAAAGGTCCCGGGCGACGCTGGAGGTCAGGTTGGACTGGCTGCCGCGCAGTGGGCGAACGGCGATGCGGCTGTCCGGCTCAACGGTCGAAAGGATTTCGCGGGCAAGATCGGCTGCCGCGTCGGTCGTGCCGAGCGCCGGCATCTGTTCCGCAATCTGCGCGCGCGTTCCCGCCGTTGTCAGCAGGCCCGCTGCCAGTACCGCCAATAGGATCGGACCCTTGGGTATCATTCCCTTGCCTCCTGAGGCGCCGGAGAGTGAGGCCACCGGCGTCTGGCGTCAATCGTCCATCGTCGCAGGGCGGTAGCCGAGGACGCCCCCGGGTGCCGTTTCCGTCCAGGATGCCGCCATGCCGAGATCCGGTAGTGTCGCGATCAACCGTCGCGCGACGTCATCGGCCATGGATTTCGGCAGGTCGGGGTCGCTTTCCAGACGGGCGGCCTCGAAGGCCCCGATCAGCGCGCCGAGGGGTGACAGGGGCAGCGTGCCGTCCGATCGGACGGCGATGTGCCGCGCCTGCCATAGCGGCTGGCTGTCGCGTGTGCCGATCAGCCGGGCGTCAATGCCGACGGTCTTGCGACTGTAGGTCACCGCATAGAGATCCGCGCCACCCCACGGCGCGAAAGTCAGAAAATGTCGGCAGCGAATGCGGTGTGCGAAATAGGCTCGATCTTCCGGTATCGTCAGATCGACGAGCAGCCTGTCAACGAGACGCCGCCGCTCCGGGCCGCCGATAACGCGGGGGAACCGGTCGCGGGCGTGACGCGTCAGGGCCACCTCCAGAACCGCTGACCCGGCGAAGGCCTCTCCGGTATCGGAAGCGTGCTCGTTCGAGGTCGGCAGCAGCGTGACGCAATCCGGCAATTCGGTGAAATAGGCTTCCGACAGGCTGACCTCGGTGCCTTGGTCCAACTCGCGGGGCATTTCGGAAGGGCTGCCGTAAGGGCGTTCGCGTTCCGGTACGCAGGCCGTGCCCAGCAGCGCGATCAATCCGACGATGGTGCTTACGCGGCAGGTCATGACGATACCCTGCAGCCGGGGCGCGCCTGCAGCCGCACCGTCCCAGGGACGGGTGTGCCGGTGCTCCGCAGGTCGGTGATCGTGACGTCATTGTCCTCCAATGCATAGCGGGCTGCGATCATCTGTCCGTTCGGCAGGGCGCCGCCCAGAATTTCCGACAATCCGCCCAGGAGCATGGCATCCGCCCGGCGCGGAAACAGCCTTACCGCGTGCACGGCGCCGGCTGACAGGCCGTGGCGTTCGTAAAGGGCAGTCAGGTCGGCCCGTTCCCGCAGCGGCATTCTGCCTTCAACGACCCGAACGAATCCGCTGTAACGATTCGTGTCGGGGCTTTGGGCGGCCCCGGGAATGCCGGTTGCGGTATAGAGCCGGCCCTGCCGGTCCATCAGAACGCTCTCCATGCCGAAACAGGTTTTCAACACGGAATGGAGACGCTCCCGGCTGGCGGCGTCCTCTGGCCAGGCGATCCTGATATCCGGGCCCGCACCCTGTTCCAGCAGGCGCAGCAAGGCCCGCCCGCGTCTCAGTGCTGGTGCGGATTTGGGCCCGCTATCCGACACGGCAACCTCCGTCTCGGCGGGACCGCGAACCGGTTCCGCTGCGGCGACGGGCGCGACCGGCACAGGGGCGGGGGGCGGCGCGGGACGCGGTTGCACCGGTGGAGGATCCTCAATCGGTGTCACGGTCAACGGTGTGATGGGCATTGCCGCCGGTCGCGCCAGGTCGGGTTTGAGTGCCGTCACAGTGATCGGCTCGAGCGAGGGGCCAGGCGGGGGCGACTGCGGGGGCGACTGCGGGGACTGCTGCGGGGTGTCCGGTCGGGGGGAGGCCGGTTGGGCGGCGGCTTGCGGGGTAGGCGCTGGCGGTGGAGGCGTCGGCAGTACGAGGGCTGTCGGTACCGAAGGCAGAACCGGCGGGGTGGCGTCGGTGGGTGTCGGCGGGGGCGCCGCGACCGGTGTTGCTGCCGGCGGCTCGCTGAAGGCCGACAGCGTCAGAAAGATGGCCGCAGTCAGGCACAGCGCGACAACTGCAATGTCCGGGCCCCGATTTCTCTGCCGCATGTCGCCTCCCATTGCCGCCGCTCAGCGGGCAATCCGTTCGATATAGAAAAGCTCCATATCCTCGATCAGCCGGTCCAACTCGCGGGTTCGTTCCGGCCCCGACATCAGGGTCTCGCCTTCCTCCAGACGCACGGGAGTTTCTTCGGACGGCGCGGCCGCCATCCGGGTTTCAGGCAGCGTCTCCACCGGCTCCACGGATGGCAGGTCCGGCAGGGGGACGGAAGCGGCCGGCGGCGAAGTGAATACTCCGGCGTCCTCAGAGGGCGCTATGGGCGCGTCGTCTGCGGCGGTTTCGACAGACGGGGCATCTGAAAACCCTTCCTGGGGCGCCGCCTGGGTGGGTGCCGGGGCGTCTGCCGGAGCAGCGGCCGGGGCGGCCAATGGGGACATCACGGGCGGTGCAGTGGCCTCGGGGAGAGGAGTGGCCCCTGCGGATACGGGGGCTGTGCTTACCGTCGGCGCATCTGCCGTGAAACGGGGCAGATCGATCCGCCCCTCCGTGACGAAAAGATACCCCAGGGCGGAGAGTACGACGGCGTTGAAGACGAGATACTTCATCGGGGGACTCCTAATCGTTGCTGGCTGCGCGATCGGTCAGCAGCAGCAGGGCTCGAACGGCGGCGGAGACCGGCAGACCGATCACGGAGGTCATGAAGGCCAGACTGAACTGTTCCGTCAGCCGGGCGATAACCTGTTGTACGGTTTCCGGTGTCAGATCGGTCTCGGCCAGCGTGCCGATCCCGAGGCTGATCCCCAGAAGGGTGAAGGTCAGGGCCAGCGTTGCTATGGCGGCGGCGGCGTGTAGCCCGGCCTCCAGCCAGAAATCCCGGCGCGGGTGATCCTGAACGATGCGCATCCAGGCCCAGAAGGCGACCAAGCACAATGCGCCCAGCAGCGACAGAAAGACGATTCCCAGCGTATCGGCGAGCCAGTCCAGCAGGTCCGACGCGGCGAGATCCGTCGCCGCCACCCCGGCGGCGAGCGCCAGGACCGCGACGCCCAGCAGCACTGAGCTGCCGCGCAGTGCGACCGGTCCCGCCGCCTCGGCCGGGATTCGGGACGGCGTGCGCATCAGTAACGCCGCCCGACCCGGGCCGTCATAAGGCTGTCGGTGGTGATCCCGACCTGTTCCATCCACTGGTCGATCAGGGTGACATTGCGCTCCACGGAACCATGCACCAGGAAGGTCAGGTCATAGTTCTTGAACGCGACCCGAACGACGGGGGAGGTGTCGCCGGTCAGGCTGTCATCCCGGATCGCCATGCGTTCCAGGTCGGTCAGCCGCCGGATCGCCGTCTCCAGTTTTCCGGCGCGCTCTCCTGGGCCCAGGGCCGGGTCGATCAGGGTCTGAACGGTCAACGCCCGCTCCCGTTCCAGGTTTTCCAGAGTGTCGGCCGCCTGTGCGGTCGTCCCGGCCAGCAGGACGATGGAAAGTCCCGCGGATGTCAGAAGATGTTTCAGCATGGTTTCGAACTCCCTTGCGTTAGTTCAGGAACAGGCGCGCGGCGTCGGACAGTTCGACCCCCGCCTGATCCGGATCAAGGCCCTGTTCTTCCGCCTGGGCCGTGGCGATTTCGTCATGCAGGGCCATGGCATCCAGGGCGACCAGCTTGCCCATATAGCCCAGCAGTTCCTCTTCCTGGGTCAGCAGGGCCAACGTGGTGCGGCTGTCTTCCGCAAGGCGCTGCAGGTAGGTCTTGCGATCCATTTCCTCCCCATCGAAAACCGGCATGCGATTCATCGGATGGGCGGCGATCTTCGCGGAAAGCGCATCGATGGCAGCACGGTTTTCAGCATATTTTTCGGAGTAGCGGCTCATTTCCGCGACGCTGCCGAACACGTCCATGTCGACATCGCCGATAGCGCTTTCGAACCGCTGGCGCGCCAGTTGCTGGGCCGCAACCAGCTCCTGGCGCGCCGGCGTCATCGCCGCCTCGTCGGCGGAGATCTTGTCCAGAAGGTTCTGATAAAGTCTCGCCCGGGTCTCCGCTTCCCGACGCTGAAGGTCGATCCGTGCTCCCAGCGCCTGAACAAAGGCCTGCTTATGCGCAAGCAGTTGATGCTTCAGTTCGATACGGACATCGCCTTCAGCCATGTCCATGGCGTCCTGCAGTTCCAGAATGGTTTGCTGTGTGGTGCCCAGCTCGTCGGTGCGGTCGCGGATTGCCGCGGCAAGACCGGAGGATTGAAAGTCTCGGTCGATCGACTTCTTCAGATAGACCGTCGGCAGTTTGACTAAACGTTCCGACGCCGTCGGGGCCCAATTCGGGCTGTCCGTCGCGGCAAGTGCGGGAACCGGCTGCAACATCAGGGTGACGGCAAGTACCAGCGGTGCGGTGGCTGCCGGCCGCCAATCCCTGGGATGGGGGAAGCACTTCATGGCGATGTCCTTTCCTCAGTTCTTCGACCAGTAGGCGACCCGGCGCATTTCCGCCTTCAGGTCGGCATTGACGTTGAGGGTTGAGAACTGGCCGAAATCGGTTCCGTCGTAGCGGCCCAGCAGGGCGCCCATCGTGTCGGTGAAGGAAGACCCATCGGCGTAGTAGAGGTCCTGTCCGGCAAAGGCGGTTTCGAACCGCGCCAGGGCTTCGCGCGCCTTATCGACGTCCCCGCCCTTGATGTAGTTCTGCACGGCCAGGCCATAGGCCTGCATGCGCTCGTCCGGGGCGACATTGGCGGCGGACGGTCCAAGTTGCGCTTCGCAGCTTTCCAGAAGGCGTGCACTGGCGAGGTATTTGGCTGTCGCGCGGGTCGCATAGGCCTGGCGATCGAGTTCGACGGCGTCGGCTACGCAGGTTCGATATTCGCGCATCGCGGCGATATCCTCGAACCGCTGGGTACGGAATCCGATTCCCTCGTCGCTCGGTTTCTGGGTGTTCAGGGTGCAGGCGCCCAGCGTGGCCACGGCAAGGGCGGCGAACACGGCGCGGCGCAGAATTGGGGACAAGTCGGTGCGCATGGGGACCTCCGATCGGTCGGTTCGGGTTTCTTCCGGAACCGGCTATCGAAGGGTCGGACGGATTTTCCTGACGGAACGCTCAGGCGGGGGGTCAGTCGCGTGCGGCGAGGAAGGCCCGCATGTGAAAGGCCGCCTGATCCGGGGCGTAGAGATGCGGTCCGGCCACCGGGCAAGCGCGGCGGGCGCGGCAGCCGTGATCGATGCAGTTCTGACCGGCATCGGTGCGCAGATACGTGGCACAGGCTGGGACATCGTAACCGCTGCTGCTGAAGGCGCCGACCGGACATGTGGTCAGGCATGGCTTGTCGGCACAGGTCTCACAAGGGCTCGGCCGAGTATCCGGGACCGGCAGCGGCACGGCATCATGCAGGCAGATGGCCGCGCGATAGGCATGCCACAAGCCGTAATCGGGATGGATAAGCATGCCGATCGGCGACGGATGGACCGGCTCCGACTTCATGGCCCAGCGCTGGAAGGGGAAGTAGGGAGGGCCGTCGGATGGATAAACGGCCCAGCCCCCGACACTCGCCGCGACCCGGTCCACCTGGCGCTTCGTCCAGGCGTCAAGCGGGTCCGGTTCGTCCCGCCTTTCCGCCTCGAACCGCGGCCAGAAGTCGGGACCGACATTGCCGACCAGAATGAGGCTGCGACAGGTCGGCGGCGCCGCGTCGTCCGGCACGGGATGAAATCCGCCCCGCGCCACCAGGCCGACCTCGGCCAGGGCGGATGCGACGCGATCGTAGGTCATGTCGGCGATCCGTCCGGATGTCCCCTGCCGGGCTGCCAGTCCGGCGGGGCCATTTCGAAACTTTCGAACCGGAAGGCCGGTGCCACGGTGCAGCCGACCAGCGTCCAGTGTCCGATGCTTTTTGCGGTCTGCCAGTGACCGGCCGGGACGACCAGTTGCGGGCGCTGTCCCGTTATCAGGTCGGGACCCAGGCGGTGGGACGTCGTATTGCGCCCGTCCGGGGATAGGGTCATGGCCAAAGGCGCCCCGGCATACCAGTGCCAGACCTCGTCGGCGTCGGTCACGCGGTGCCAGGCGGATTGATCCCCCGCTTCCAGCAGGTAGTAGATCGCCGTGGATGCGCCGCGCCGACCCTCGCCGCCGTCATGGCGGTAGGTTTCGCTGTACCAGCCGCCTTCCGGGTGCGGCTTCAGACCCAGCAGGTCGACGATCTCTCGTGCCGTCGGCTCGGACATGTTGCCTGGTCAGCCTTTGGGCGCCGTCGTCTGCATGGACGGACGCTGCGAGAAGCTTTCATACCAGGTCGCGAGTTTCGGGGCGTGATGCCGCCAGGCCGATTCCGGAAAACGCAGATCCAGATAGCCCAGCGCCGTTCCGACGGAGATCTGTCCCAGATCCAGCGTGCCCTGCAGACTGTCGATTTCCTGATCCAGCAGCTTGCAGCTTTTCTGTATCGCCGACCATTGCCGGTCGATGAACCAGTCCTTGGGCAGCGGCGTATCCAGTTTCGCATCGCGCATGACCTGGGCCCGCAGGATCAGGGCCGCATCGGTCACGCCCTGGCCGATGGCATGCAGCCGCAGCACCCGGTCGCGGTCGGCCCCGCCGGCCGGGATCAGGGCGTCACCGTCGCCCAGCCGGTCCAGATGGTCGCAGATCACCAGACTGTCGAACAGGCTGGGACCGTCTTCCAACACAAGGCAGGGTACCTTGTTCAGCGGGTTCAACTCGTGGAAATCGGTCTCGAACGGGTTTACGCGTTCAATCTCGATTCTGTCGATCAGCCCCTTTTCATGCGCAACCACGGCACATTTGCGGGCATAGGGAGACGTGTCGCTGAACAGCAGTTTCATTCTTGTTTTCCTTAAAGAGGTGTTTCGGCGCGGACTAGAAATTGTCCTTTCGGGTGCGGACTTCGGAAAAGACTTCGGCGGCGCTTGCCCGGGAAAGGCCAAGGGCCGCCGCCAGTGCAGGGTCGTCGGCCCGCAGGAACGGATTGGTCGCCTTCTCCTCCCCCAGCCGCGACGGAACCGTCGGTTCCCCCCGGGCCCGCATCGCATCGATCCGGTCGGCGCGTGCCTTCAGGGCGGCATTGTCGCTATCGACGGAGAGGGCAAATCGAGCATTGGCCTGGGTATATTCGTGGGCGCAGAAGACACGGGCGCTGTCCGGCAGGGCGCGCAGCTTGGCCAGGCTGCCCCACATCTGGCTATGCGTGCCTTCGAACACCCGTCCACAGCCCAGGGCGAACAGCGTGTCACCGCAGAACAGGGCATCGTCGGCTGCGAACCAGTAGGCGATATGGCCGTGGGTGTGGCCCGGGACATCGAACACCTCCGCCGTCGCCGCGCCGAATTGATAGTTGTCGCCATCGCCGATTTCGGTCTGGATGCCCGGAATGCGGTCGCGATCTGCGCGCGGTCCGACGATATGACAGCCGGTAACGGACTGAATTTCGATATTGCCGCCGACATGGTCGCCATGATGGTGCGTGTTCAGAATATGGGTGATCTTCCAGCCCAGACGCTCCGCCTCGGCCAGCACGGGGGCGGCGACGGCGGGGTCCACGACAGCGGTCGATCCGGTTTCCGTTTCATGGACCAGATAGACGTAATTGTCGTTCAGGACGGGAATTTGGCGGATATCCAGCATGGCTACTCTCCCTTTTGGGGCGCTACAGTTTCACGGGGCCTGCCGGTTTGGCAAGTGACGCGATCGGCGGATGTGTCGGCCCCTCTCCCCTGATATAGTGTCTGTCATGTGGAGTGACGTCGTCGATTTCAACCGCTTCTACCGAAGCAGGCTCGGCAAGGCCGCGCGCGGTCTCGTGCAGGCGGAGATTCGTGCCCATTGGCCGGACGTCACCGGCTGTACCATCGCCGGGATCGGCTATGCCACGCCCTATCTGAAGCAGTTCGAAAATGAGGCGAACCGCATCATGGCGATCATGCCCGCGCATCAGGGCGTGACCCACTGGCCGCGGGGCAAGCCGAATCGGGTCGCCCTGGCGGAGGAAACCTCGCTGCCTTTCGAGGATCTGTCCATTGACCGGCTGTTGCTGGTGCATGCGGTGGAGAACAGCGAACATCTGCGCGCCATGATGCGTGAATGCTGGCGGGTCCTGTCGGGGCACGGGCGATTGCTGGCGGTCGTTCCGGCACGGCGCGGCATCTGGGCGCGCAGCGAACGGACGCCCTTCGGGCACGGCAAGCCATATAGCAAGTACCAGATGGAAAAGCTTTTGAAGGACAGCCTGTTCGAGCCGCTTCTGACCACTCGGGCGCTCTATATGCCGCCCAGTGACTGGGACCTGATACTGCGCACCGGTCCGGCCGTGGAACGGATCGGTCGGCGCTGGTGTCCGCGCCTGGGCGGCGCCCTGTTCGTTGAAGCCCACAAGCAGGTTTATGCCGCGACCCCGGCCCGGCGCGTCACGTTCCGGCCGCGGCTGGTACCGGTTCCGGAAATCGGACCTGCCGTTGCGGGCCGTCACGCGCTTTCCAGAAACGAGGGGCCGGTGGTCCGTTAGCCGGGGTCCTGTTCACGAAGGTTTTCTTTGCCTGACGAAGGACATCGCGTTAGGCCTGACAGGAAAAGGAGTTGCGGGAGGAAGATCATGACCATAGCGACCATCATCGAAGGCCGTCCCAAACCGCTGAACGTGACGCCGTCGGACAGCATCCAGAATGCCGCCGAGATCATGTCCGAACACCGGATCGGATTCCTTCTGGTCCTGAACGAGGATGAATCCCTGTTCGGCGTGATTTCCGAACGCGACATCGTCCATGACGTCGCCGTCGGTGGTGGCGACTACGGTAAGCGACCGGTCTCGGGAATCGCCACGACGGCGGTGAAGACCTGTCTGCCGACCGACGATCCGCATGACATTTTCGAGCGCATGACCGCCGGCCGGTTCCGTCACATGCCCGTGGCGCAGAACGGTGCCATCATCGGGGTGGTCAGCATGTCCGATCTGCTGCGCCATTTCGAACAGGAATCCTCCCCGGCCGCGCGGACCAAGGCATTCCAGGCGTTCTTTTCCGGCGACGCCATTCCCGGCGGCTGAGGCGGGGCAACGCCCGCGTCATTCAGACGGTTTGGTCGCTTGCCAGTTTGCCAGAATGTCGTGCGCCTTGCCCTTTGCCCGGCGCAGGATGTCGACCCCGGCTTCGGTAGGGCATGTCAGTTCGATGACATAGCCGTTCGGATCGCGGAAATAGATCGATTCGATGAAGTGATGGTCGGCGATCCCCCGCGTCTCGATGCCGGCCTGCTGCCCTTTCTCAAACATCGCGACCATGGTTTCGCGATCCACCTGCAGCGCGATGTGAAGGTCGTAATCGTGCTGATCCTTGAAATCGAAGGGCGATCCGGGAACCTCGAAGAAGGCGAGGCAGGACCCGTCCTTCATTTGATAGAAGCTGTGCAGAACTCGGGTTTCGCGACCGGTCTTCGTTTCTTGGATCTCGAAGGCGTGGACCAGCGGCAGGCCGAGGAAGTCCTCGTAGAAGGCACGGGTCGCTTCGGAATCGCGGCAGCGATAGGCGTTGTGGTGCAATCCCTGGATATCGGACATGGTCTTCCTCCCTCTGCGCGCGTCCGGGCGAAGGCCTCGGCGCATCGGTTTGGTGCGGTCAGCGCGGCTGCATGGCGCGCAGGATTTCCGGGTCGATGTGCTGGGCGTCACCGTAATCCTCCACCGCGACACATTGGAACCGGTCGGGCACCCCCAGTTCAAGAGGAAACAGGCCGAACTCCTCCTCCAGCATGATCTCGCTGCCTTCCGCGATCGGGATTCCCGTCCGGCCAAAGACCGGTTGCCCGGTTTCCAGGAGCATCTGGTACCCTCTGTGCCAGATACCGGGGTCGACGGCGGCCGGGGTCATTTCATGCAGCCAGCGGCCGGTGAAATCCAGTCGCGACATTTCGGCAACGCGGGTTCCGACCAGCCGATAGTAGACCTTCAAAGGTTCGCGGGTCACTTCGCTGAGGACGATATTGGGCAGCAGGTCCTTCAAATCCGTGGGCGCAAGATCGCCGCGGGTCGGCCATGCATCGCCATCACATTTCGCCCGCCAGTATTCTGCAAGCGCAGCGACCTTTCGCGAGCGGACGAAACCCGAATCAATCGACAGCGGCAAGACGATGCTCCAGTTCAGATGCCCGTTGAGTTAACCGGAGTCGCATGGGAAATGAAACACCGACTTCGCCGGAAAGGCGTGACGGTCAGGTTAAAGTCCGGGGCGGACGCTAGGGGCGACGCAGCGTGATCGTCTGCTTGCAGCGCGCATTCGACATGGTGATGAAGATTTCGGCCTGATAGAAGTCGCCCTGCCGATCGAGGTCGCCGTAGAAGAGGTGCTGTCCCCAGCCCTGTGGCTTGGCGAAGTAACTCGCACCGCCTTCGGACAGCGACATTTTGATCTGGGCACTCTTGCCCATGTTGGTTTTGACCCGTGTGTCCAGATTCCCGTCCTCGAAGGTCACGACCTCCTCAACACCTTCTTCCCAGCGGCACCATTGGGCCTGAGGATTGGGGATCGTGGTCTCCACCGTCAGGATCCAGTCGCCGTCCAGCGGGTGCTGCGGCGGTGCGGCGGTCGGGGACAGGGCGGCGACCTGGGGGGCGTATCCGTTCGCGGCCCGATCGCGCGCAATCGTGGTGAAGACGCCATTCGGGAAACGGTCCAGATAGGCCTGATAATCCGCGCGGTTCGAACTGTCCTTGATCGACTCCCAGAACAGCAGTTCCGCCTGCTGGCTATTGCCGGCACCTGGCGCGGCCGCTGTCGTGGCGGCCGGCGTTACGCGAGCGGCAGTGCCGGAGAAAATGGGTACGGTCGAACCTCGCGTTACTTCCACCCGGAATTCATCGTTGATACGGGTGCCGGAGAAGAAGAAGGCCTCGCTCCCCGATACGCCGTTGATGTATTTCGTGCTGACGAAGCGGTTGTCCCGCAGGTTCGTCTTCAGGGTCAGTCCGGTGCCGTGCCCCCTGAGTTTCAGGGTTACCGCCGTGCCGATAATTTCGATATCCATGTCGAAGGTACTGCTGCCGCCGCACCAGGTCCCGCCGCCATAGCAGTTCCGTTGCGCAATGAACTTGCCCTGATACAGGAGGCGCCCGTCCGATGGCGGCGGACCCGGGGGGGCGGCAGGAGGGGGCAGCGCCGCCTGCTGCGTCGCGGCCCGATCCAGCGCGGCCTGGGCGTCAGATACCTGCTGCAGACTGTCGAGTTTTACCTGTGCGACTTCCGCATAGACCGTATCGCCGTAGCGCTCCACGATCGACTGCAGCAGGGCCGGGTCGTCGGTATCCTTCACCGCGTCCCAGGCGGCCCGGGCCGCGGCCTCATGTTGCGTCCGCGCTGCCAGGGCCTGGTTGGTCTGCAGGGATTGGATCCGCTGTTGAGCCAGATTGGCGAACAGGCCACCGGGATAAGCGTCCAGATAGGTCTGGATCGCAGCCGGGTCGTTGCTGGCCGCAACGCTTTTCCAGTATTCGATTTCCGCGGTGTTGTCCGGCACGGCGGGCGCTTGAGGTGCGGCAACGACCGGTTCCGGTGGACGGTCGATGAAGATGAAGTCGCCGGTCAGGGAGGAACTCTCCCAGGGCACCTGCTGGTTACCGGTGCGCTCCATCACATCGACGCGGACCCGCTTGAAGACATGCTCCACCGCCAGGCCCGGTGTACGGATGGCCCTGGCCAGGGCCGCCGTATAGGGCGAATTGCGGCCCGACCCGTCTGCCGCGACTTCGCCGGGTGCCGTGGAAAATGCCAGCAGCGTGCCATAGGCGGCCTCGATCTTTGCCAGACCGCGCGAGCCGGAACGGCTCATCGATGGGAAGGGGTTGTTGCGGCAGGCATCCAGGACGACCAGATTCAAACGGTTTCCGGCGGCGCGCAGGCTGGCCATCAGGGTGGAGACCTCCAGGGTCGTAATGCGCAGATCCAGCGAATCCTGGATATTGGCATCGATCGGGATGAGGTAGTTCTCGCCATCCGCCTGCACCGCGTGACCGGCATAGAACACCATGCCGACGGTATCCGGCCCCGCGGCCTTCAGGTCGCGCCCGAAACTGACGACCGCCCGCTGCAGGTCCCGGTAGCCCAGGTTTTCGAGATGGGTGACGTCGAAGCCGGCGGATATCAGCGTCTCCGCCATCAGGCCCGCATCATTGGTCGGATTTTCCAGCGGCCCGACCTGATAGGCGCCGTTCCCGATCACCAGAGCCAGCCGGCGTTCGGCCAGCGCCCCGTCGGAAAAGGCCAGGATCAGGGCACAAAGCCCGACAAGGCCTGCCAGGCGCACCATGACCCGGTACCGCGGTGTCGCGTCCATATCCCTTCCCCCGCTAGTCCTCCTGAGCCCGCCCCTAGGGTAACGCAATGGCAGAATTACGGAAGGTTTTTGCGGGAAAGCGGCTCAGGAAGGGAAGTACAGGGTCACGCGCGTCCCGCCGCCGTCGACCGGCGTGATCTCCATCCGTCCGCCATGCAGGGCCATGATGCGGTGGGTGAGGGACAGGCCCAGACCGGTTCCGGGAATGGCCTTGCGGACGGCCTGCGCGCCCCGGAAGAAGGGTTCCCGCGCGCGCTGAGCCTCCAGCTTTGACATGCCGTCGCCGTGATCTTCGACGAACAGGTAGAACCCCGCGGAATCCGGGCGGAATCCGACGGTCACCCCCTTGTCCAGGCCGGCATATTTCACGGCATTGCCCAGAACGTTGATCAGTGCCTGACTGATCAGGCGTGTGTCGAACCGGGCGACCGCGTCCGCCGGTTCGATGTCGATTTCGATATTGGCAAAATCCGGTTCCAGACGCAGGCCGGAAATGCCGATGGCGTCGTCGATGAACTCCGCCACGTTGACCGACTGATGCTCCGCCGGCCGCATGTCGCGCTGAAGTTCGACCTGCAGCAGGATATCGCTGATGATATTCGTCAGATGCTGGGACGCGCGCAGGATGGCGGAGACATACCCGTTCGCCTTCTTGGCGGTGAGGCGCGTCGCATCCAGCATGGTGAGCAGTTCGGCATAGCCGCTGATGGCATTCAACGGCGTACGCAATTCGTGGCTCATATTGGCCAGAAACAGGTCGCGGGAGCGCAGGTTGGTTTCGGATTCCGCCAGCGCGCGTTCCAGCTTCGCCTGGTTCTGACGCTGTTCCGTCACGTCCTGAGATGTGCCGGTATGCCCGATCACGGCGCCGGTCTCGTCGGTCGCGATCTCGCCGATTTCCTGAATGTGAGAGATCTGACCGTTATCGGGCCGGATGATCCGATACTCGGTCGAATAGGCCATCCTTTCCCGGTCGACCATTTCGAACTCGATCATCACACGTTCGAGATCGTCGGGATGGACCAGTGCCAGGATCTGTTCCTGACGCGTGATCAGCGTGTCGGTCGGCAGGCCGTGCACGCTAATATACTCGCTGGAGTGGTGCAGGATGTTGCCGTCGAAATCGGCGTCCCAATAGCCCAGCTTGGCAATCGCCGCAGCTCGGCGTGCGCGTGTCTCATCATCGGAAAGGCGCCGCAGAACGGCCTTCTTGTCGTCAGCCATCGCCAGAAAAATACCTGAATCCCACCATTTTACGACAACGCCGTCTGCCTTCGACGGATCACACCGGTTGCCGCCCCTGCCCCCAAGGTACGTATGAGTATCCTAGTCATGAGCTCTGTTCACCTGCAAGTGCTGACCCCATGGGAGGGGGCGCGAAAGCCGCAAAGGAGTCAAAAATATCACAAACAGCAACCGGAGAGGGTGATGAGCCTCACGCTGCATCCAACGCATGCTCTTTGTGCCATGCGTTTGCCGCGCCCTATGTCATCCCTGGGTCCGGACGCTTTCCAGGAAGGTGGACGTCTCTGTCTGCAGGGCACCGCTGGATCGGGCCAGCGTCTCGGTCGAGGTTGCCACCCCGGCGACCGCATCGCCGGTTTCACGGGCCAGCAGCGCCATGGTCTCCACGTCCTGCCGGACCCGAGCCATTCGGCGCGACGACTTGGACATCGACTCGGCGACCGAATTGGTCGTCGCGCTTTGTTCCTCGGCGGCGGCGGTGATGCCCTGGACGGTCTCGCTGACCCGGTCGACGGTGGTGGCGATCTGCTTGACCACATCGGTGGTCGCGCCGATGTCCTGCAGCATGCCGCCGATCTGATCCGCAATCTGGGTCGTGGCCCGCTTGGTTTCCGTGGCGAGGGTCTTCACCTCGTTCGCGACCACCGCGAAACCCTTGCCGGCATCCCCGGCCCGGGCGGCCTCGATGGTCGCGTTCAGTGCCAGGAGGTTGGTCTGCTCCGCGATGTCGGAGATCAGTCGAACGACATCGCGAATCGCCGAGGAGGTCTGGTTGAGGTGATCGACACGCTCCGCGGCCTCGCGGGATCGGGACGCGGCCTCGAGCGTCTGACTGGCGGCCGAGCCGACCTGCTGTGCCACTTCATGGATGGCGGAATCGAGCTCCTGGATCGCGGTTGCGATGGCCTGGATGTCGGTTTCCGCCCGGACCGTATCGTTCGAAATGCGTTGGCCTCGCTCTGCGCTGTCCCGCGCCTTGGATCGCACGTCACCGGCAGCGCCGGCGAGAGAGTCCGCGTTGGCGACCAGGTCCTGGACGACCGCGCCAAGCGCGGCCTGGAAACGGTCGGCCAGTTCGATGTTGCGGCGGCTCTGATCCGCGACGACCTGCTGCTTGAAGGCTTCCTGTTCGGCCCGATAGGTCTCGTTCGCCCTGGCTTCATCCTTGAAGCGGTCGATGACGACGCCCATTTCCGCCAGTTCGGTGATTGCGCGAAAGTCCGGCGACGGTACATCGATGTTTCCATGCGCCAGTTCGGTCATCACCTCGGTCAACTGCGAGATCGGCCGTTGGATGCGGGCCTGTGTGGTCCAGACCGCAAAGGCGATAGTGAACAGGACAAAGACGATTCCACCGCCTGATATATAGAGCGCGGTCGCCGCTGAATCCCGCACGGCATTCAGGTTCGCGTCGATCCGCATATTGACCGCGTCGATGGCGTCATGGATGGCCACCGTGCCGCGCCGGGAGGTCTGATACCATTCGTCCGCGGTCATCGGATAATCCATTGCCGCCTGACCGGCGGTCAGCGCGGTGTCGCGCATGGTTTCCACCTCATTTGCATAGATGTCGATGGCACCCGTCGTCGTGGTCGTCAGATCCGAGGGCAGGCGGGACACGTTGTTCCGGATATCGCCTAGCCGAACCGTAATGCCGCCGGCCAGAGCGCGCAGGGGAATGACCTCGTTGGGGAACATCGGGATGTTCTTCGCGACATAGCGATAGATCCTGACGCGCTCCCGGCCGGAAATCTCGGCCAGACTGTTCAGCATGTCCCGCATGTCCAGCAAGGCCGCGCTGCCGGGGGCGCCGGCGGCGGATGCCTCCAGATCGCGCCGCAGGTTGATGACCTGATGCAGCAGCGTGTCGGTCGCCTCGCGCCAGCGCGCGGACATTTCCTTCGGCACGGAATCGCCGCGTCGGACCATGTCCCGGATTTCCCGGCGCAAAGCCATGGCGGGTTCCAGCCCGATCAGGATGCCCTCGGCGCCGGGGGAGGATTTCCTGATTTCCGGTGTCGTCAGGAGCGTCGTCAGTGCGTCGACCAGTTCGCCCGCCCTCCGGTCCAGATCTTCTTCGGTCGTGCCGATCGGGAAGGCCTTGTTCACTGCAATCAGGTCGACCACGTCGCGGACGAAGACGATATCGCGGGTCATCCCTTCGAGGCGGCGCGCCGCCGATTCCCGGAAGAGCATCTGGTTGAAGGTGGTCAGTTGCGAAAAGGACTTCGCGAATTCCAGACCGGCAACTGCCGTCAGGGTCAACGACAGGATACCGATAACGATGTAGATGCGAATTTTGATAGACATGGGGGAGCCAGGGGTCCTGCAATCTGAGGCGCCGGGATGGCGAAGGCGCACTCTAATGGCACAGTACCCGTGACGGTTTTGTGAACCCACGGAACGAATTGAGGGATTTGTTGCCTTATTACATTTGCGTGCGGCCACGCGTGTCGTGGCTGTGGTAACCGGTTCCGCCCGCGCAACAATCTACCCCGCAGTGCACAAAGAAAAGGGGCCGCCGAAGCAGCCCCTTCCAAACGGTTTCGAAATTGCGCTTTCGGCTCACCCCTTTCGGTTCTGCCGGTTCTCGATCAGGTCGTTGACCACGCCCGGATCGGCCAGGGTGGAAGTGTCGCCCAAATTGGAGAAATCATCCTCGGCGATCTTTCGAAGGATACGGCGCATGATCTTGCCGGACCGGGTCTTCGGCAGGCCCGGTGCCCATTGCAGCCAGTCCGGGCTGGCGATCGGGCCGATATCCTTGCGGACCCACTGGACCAGTTCCTTCTTCAGCTCGTCCGTCGCGGTGACGCCGGCATTCAGCGTGACATAGGCATAGATGCCCTGACCCTTCACGTCATGCGGCGCACCGACCACGGCGGCCTCCGCCACGTCCTTGTGCTCGACCAGCGAGCTTTCGACCTCGGCCGTGCCCATGCGGTGGCCGGACACGTTGATAACGTCGTCGACGCGGCCGGTAATCCAGTAGTAGCCGTCCTCGTCGCGGCGGCAGCCGTCCCCGGTGAAATACTTGCCCTTGTAGGTCGAGAAATAGGTCTGCATGAAGCGTTCATGGTCGCCATAGACCGTTCGCATCTGGCCCGGCCAGCTCTCCGTGATGCAGAGGTTGCCCTCGGTCGCGCCGTCCTGCGGGTTACCGTCATTGTCGACGATCTGGGGCCGCACGCCGAAGAAGGGCCGCGTGGCGGAGCCCGGCTTCAGGTCGGTCGCGCCGGGCAGCGGTGTAATCAGGATGCCGCCGGTTTCCGTCTGCCACCAGGTGTCGACGATCGGGCAGCGCTTCTTGCCGACGACGTCGTAGTACCACAGCCAGGCTTCCGGATTGATCGGTTCCCCGACCGACCCCAGCAGGCGCAGGCTGTCCAGCGAGCATTTCTCGACCGGGCCATTCCCTTCGCGCATCAGCGCGCGGATTGCGGTCGGCGCGGTGTAGAAGGTGTTCACCTTGTGCTTGTCGCAGACCTGCCAGAAGCGTGAGCTGTCCGGATAGTTCGGCACGCCCTCGAACATCAGCGAGATCGCGCCATTGGCCAGGGGGCCATAGACGATATAGCTGTGCCCGGTAACCCAGCCCACATCGGCCGTGCACCAATAGATATCGCCGTCGTGATAGTCGAAGACGTATTCATGCGTCATCGAGGCATAGACCATGTAGCCGCCGGTCGTGTGCAGCACGCCCTTCGGCTTCCCGGTTGACCCCGACGTGTAGAGGATGAATAGCGGATCCTCGGCGTTCATCTCCTCCGGCGCGCAATCAGGCGAGGCGGCGGCGGTGACGTCGTGATACCAGACGTCGCGGCCGTCGACCCAGCCGATTTCGCCGCCCGTTCGCTTCACCACGATGCAGGATTTGACCGATGGGCAATTGGCCAGGGCCTTGTCGGTATTGGCCTTCAGCGGCACCTTACGGCCGCCGCGCAGGCCTTCGTCGGCCGTGATCACCGCGACGCAGTCGCTGTCCTGGATGCGGCCGGCCAGCGCGTCGGGGGAGAAACCGCCGAAGACGATGGAATGGACGGCGCCGATCCGGGCGCAGGCCAGCATGGCATAGGCGGCTTCGGGGATCATCGGCATGTAGATGCAAACCCGGTCGCCCTTCTTGACGCCCTGATCCTTCAGCGCGTTGGCCAGTCGGCAGACATGTTCGTGCAACTGGCGATAGGTGATCGTCGCGTCATCCTTCGGGTCGTCGCCTTCCCAGATGATCGCAGTCTGGTCGCCGCGCGTTTCCAGATGCCGGTCGATGCAGTTGTAGGAGGCATTGAGGGTGCCGTCCTCATACCATTTGATCGAGACGTTCGGGATGTTGAAGTCGACGTTCTTGACCTTGGTATAGGGCTTGATCCAATCGATCCGCTTGCCGTGTTCGCCCCAGAAGGCTTCCGGGTCCTTCACGGATTGCTCGTACATTTCCAGATACTTGGAATTGTCGATCAGCGCGCGTTCGGCGACATCGGACGGGACCGGAAAAACTTCGGAATGCATGAGGCGTTTCCCCTTGTTCAGACGGCCCCTTCAGGGGCTCGGATGGACCAGCGCGGGCTTTGACATACCCGTCTTTCTGCGTTCTACCGCCGCAGACCATGACAATGGCGCGGGCGGCGCGCAACTGCGCGGATGGTCGCATGAAACCGGTGCCCGGTCACGAACTGTCCGAACGTTAAAGGATCGGCGCGCTGAAGGGCAATATCATTGCCGGACCGACAACGGTTCCGAATTCCGTTTCCGATTTCCGACGTTCCATATAGGTTGCGCCGAAATGGAGGAAACGTGCCCGATCGGCACGGTCGCAGGAGAGACCGACATGGCAAAATACGCCGTCAAACCCACCGGCAGGGAAGTCACTTTCGGCGAGAACGATATCATCGTTTCCAAGACCGATCTGAAGGGACGGATCACCTATGCCAACGATGTCTTTGTCGGGATATCAGGCTATACCGAAGGCGAACTGCTGGGGCAGCCGCATTCCATTCTGCGTCACCCGGACATGCCGCGCTGCGTCTTCAAGCTGCTGTGGGACACGCTGCAGCGGAAGCAGGAAATTTTCGCCTATGTGAAGAACATGACGAAGACGGGGAATCATTACTGGGTCTTTGCCCATGTTACCCCCAGTCTGAACGAGCGTGACGAAATCATCGGATACCATTCCAACCGGCGAGCACCATCGCGCGAATCGCTGGCCAGGATCGAGCCGATCTACAAGACGTTGCTTGATATGGAAGGGCGCCACGGCAATGCGAAGGAAGGCATGCAGGCCTCCTTTGCCGCCATGATGGAAACCGTCAGGAACACGGGGAAGCAGTATGAAGAGTACGTCTTCACACTTTGAGGCGCCGCAGCGATCGGGCCGCGACGCATTGTTCTGGGCCGGTTCGGCTGCCTGGGGTGCGGCCCTGTTCGGCCTTGCCGGTATCGGCGCGGGGTTTGCGGCCGTTCCCGTCTTCGGAATTGCGGCGGCCGTCATCGCGGTCGTGCTGGCGATTGCGTCGGCCTTGCTGGTGCGCCGGGCGGTGACGGATATCGCCCGCATTGCCGGGATCTGCCGACGTGCCGGGGCCGGGGACTTCGAAGCCCGGATCGTACCCAGCTCGGGGGGCGGCGGCATCGGCTCGCTGGCGCAGGCGGTCAATCACATGATCGACATCACCGATTCCTTCGTGCGTGAGGCGGAAGCCTCTTTGGAGCATGTCTCCCGCGGCCGGTTCTTCCGGCGCATCCTGCTGCGCGGGATGCCCGGCGGCTATCGGCGGTCGGCCAATGCGATCAACGCGGCGGTCGCCTTCATGCAGGGGCGTGACGGGCGCGTGCGCGGCATGGCGGACGACTTCGAGAACGGTGTGAAGGGGGTTGTGGACATCCTCGCCTCCGCCGCCACGGAAATGGAGGCGACCTCCGCCGGCATGACGCAGCATGCGGCCAGTGCGGGCGAACGGGCGGAAAGCGTCCGCAACATCGCGCAGACCGCGACCGGCAATGTCGAAACGGTGGCGGCTGCGGCGGAACAGCTCTCCGTCTCCGTCCAGGAGATCACGCGTTCCGTCGGGCAGTCCAACGAGGTCACCGAACGTGCCGTCTCGGTCGCGGCCGAAGCCAATGCGGAGGTCGACGGGCTGAAACAGGCCGCGAACCATATTGGCGATGTCATCGAACTGATCCGCGAGATCGCCGAGCAGACGAACCTGCTGGCCTTGAATGCGACAATCGAGGCGGCCCGCGCCGGCGAGGCGGGCAAGGGCTTCGCCGTCGTCGCGAACGAGGTGAAGAATCTGGCCAACCAGACCGCCAAGGCGACGGAAGACATCACGAATCAGGTCGCCGGCATGCAGACCGCCACCGGAACCGCGGTGGATGCGATCGAACGGATTTCGTCGGTCATCGAAGAGGTCCGCGCCATTGCGGGGACCATCTCCGTGGCCGTCGAGCAGCAGGGGGCGGCGACGCAGGAGATCGCCCGCAACGTGCAGGAAGCGGCCCAGGGAACGCGCGCCGTTTCCGATACCGTGGTCGAAGTCAGCCACAGTGCGCGGGAAACCGGCCGATCCGCGGAAGAGGTACTGCAGGCCGCCCAGGAACTGGCGCGTCAGGCGGAAACCCTGCGTTCTTCGGTGGACACGTTCCTGGAGACGATGCGCGGTTAACGGGGCTGCATCCGCAGGGCGCTGTCCAGCCGGACGCATTCGCCGTTCATGACCGTGTTCTCGACCATATGGACGACCAGCGCGGCGTATTCTTCCGGCTTCCCGAAACGCTGCGGGAAGGGCAGTGTCGAGGTCAGGCTGTCCTGAACTTCCTGCGGCATGCCCAGCAGCATCGGCGTGCCGAACAGGCCCGGCGCGATGGCGTTCACCCGCACGCCGGTGCGCGCGAATTCCCGCGCCGCCGGCAGGGTCAGGCCGACAACGCCCCCCTTCGATGCGGCATAGGCCGCCTGGCCGATCTGGCCTTCGAAGGCGGCGATGGACGCCGTGTTGACGATCACGCCACGCTCTCCGTCCTCGTTCGGCTCCCGGCCTGCCATGTCGGCGGCGGTCAGGCGCAGCATGTTGAAGGTGCCGATCAGGTTGACCTCGATCACCTTCCTGAAGGCGTCCAGTTCCATCGGCCCGTCCCGGCCGACGATCTTTGCGGCGGGGGCGATTCCGGCGCAGTTGACCGCGATGGCGCAGGCGCCGTGGGCTTCATGCGCCTTGGCAACGGCCGCCTCGGCCTCGGCGGAATCGGTGACGTCGCACACGATCGGCAGGCCGCCGATTTCCGCTGCCACCTGCTCCAGCCGGTCGCCATTCATGTCCAGCAGGGTAACCTTCGCGCCCTTCGCGGCCAGCGCCCGGGCGGTGCCTTCGCCCAGACCCGACGCCGCACCGGTCACAATGGCGGGCATTCCGTCGATTTTCATGGGTTCGCTTCCTATTGTCTCGTCGCGTTCAGAAATCCAGATCCGCGTAATGTTTCGGCGGCGGCGCCCCGGGGATATGGTCGCCCAGGATCGGCCGGAAGGACGGCCGCGACTTGATTCGCGCATACCAGTCCTTGGCTTCCGGATGGTCGTCCCAGGGCACATCGCCGACATAGTCGACGCAGGACAGATGGGCCGCCGCTGTCAGATCCGCCAGTGTCAGCTCATCCCCGGCCAACCAGGTGCGCCGTTCGGCCAGCCAGCCGATATAGCCCAGATGGGTGTGAATGTTCCGGCCCCCGGCGCGCACGGCGGAGGAGCTCGGCTCCCCGAGGCCGAGAAAGCGTTTCATGATCTTCTCTTCGACCAGATTCACGCCGACCTCGTCATGGAACTTGATGTCGAACCATTCGATCAGGCGGCGGACTTCGGCGCGCATCACGGCACCGGTGCCGATCAGCGGCTGATCGCCATACATCTCGTCCAGATATTCGCAGATCGGCTGGGAGCCGCAGACCCGGTTTCCGTCCTCGTCCACCAGCACCGGCACGTCGCCGGTCGGGTTGACCGCCAGAAACGCCTCGTCGCGGTCCCAGGTCTTCTGGATCCGCGTTTCGAAGGTGAGCTGCTTTTCGCCCAGCATCAGCCGGACCTTGCGGCAATGCGGTGAGAGCCAGAGGTGATAGAGAAGCATCATGACGCTTCGCATATAGCGCTGATCTTGCAGTGCGGCAATGAACAAAGCGGCGGGCCGGTTTCCCGGCCCGCCCAGAGGTTTGCCTTCAGCGGTATCGTTCCGCGATCCGGATCAACCGTAGACCAGCCTCGGCAGCCAGGTGATCAGATCGGGGAACATCATGCACAGCACCAGTCCGACGATCTGGAGAGCCAGGAAGGGCAGGGCCGATTTGAAGATGTCGCTCATCGGGATTTCCGGTGGTGCGACGCCCCTCAGATAGAACAACGCATAGCCGAAGGGCGGGGACAGGAACGACATCTGCATGTTCACCAGATACAGGACCCCGAACCAGACCATGATCTCCTCCGGCGCGACATGGCCGCCGAAGGTCATGGTCTTGATGATCGGGATGAAGATCGGAACGCAGAGCAACAGGATGCCGACCCAGTCCAGGAACATGCCGAGTATGACCAGGATGAACATCATCAGGATCAGCACGCCCCAGTCGCCAAGGCCGGTGGCGTCGATTGCCTCCTGCACGAAGGTCTGACCGCCTTCGAAGACATAGAGGCCGACAAAGACCGTGGCGCCGAAGATGATCCACAGCACCATGGACGAGGCCTTGATGGTCGTGATGCAGGCTTCGCGCACCGTGATCCAGCTCAGCCGGCGGTGCAGGGCAGCCACCATGAAGGCGCCGAAGGTGCCGATCCCGGCTGCCTCCACCGGGGTTGCGACGCCGGTGAAGATGACGCCGAGAACCAGCAGGATCAGCACGGTCGGGGCCATCATTTCGCGCATCAGCGCGAACTTCGCGCGAACCGAGATGCGTTCCTCGATGGGGATTGCCGGGCCCTTCTTCGGGTCCAGCGCACAGCGGACCGACACATAGGCGATATACATGCCCGACAGCAGCAGGCCCGGAATGACCGAACCGATGAACAGTTCTCCAACCGACTGTTCGGCAACGACTGCATAGATGATGGCCAGAATCGACGGCGGGATCAGGATGCCCAATGTGCCGCCGGCCATGATCGCGCCCATGGCGATCTTGGGATCGTACTGACGCTTCAGCATCGACGGCAGGGCGATGATGCCCATTGTCACCACCGCGGCGCCGATCACCCCGACCATGGCGGCCAGAATGGTCGAGGCCAGGATGGTTGCCGACGCCAGGCCGCCGCGCAGTCCGCCCAGCAGCTTGTAGATGACGTCGAACATGTCCTGGATGATGCCGGCCCTTTCCAGTATCGCCGCCATGAATATGAACAGCGGTATGGCCGAGAGCTGATAGTCGGTCATCAGGGGGAAGATTCGGGACGGGACGATGTTCAGGATCTTGGCGCTGTCGCCGACCAGGAACAGGAAGACGCAGGCCAGACCCCCGGTGACGAAGGCAAGCGGCAGGCCGGCCATCAGCAACACCAGCAGGCTGCCGAACATCAGGAGGGTAAGCCACTCAATCGGGATATCGAGCCCCATGGATCAGCCCTCCTTCACATCAGGACGGACCGCGATCGCGATATCCTCGCCCAGTTTCGCCAGTCCCTGCAGGACCAGCAGCAACGCCCCCAGCACCATGGCCAGCTTGACCGGCCAGTACTGGATTGCCCATTCCGTGAAACTGACTTCCCAACTGCCCGTCGGACCTTCCATCTGACGCATCGCATCCATCGCGAAGGTCCAGCCGGTGACCAGCAGGGTCCCGGCGAAAACGAAGAAGAAGAAGGAAGTCGCGATATCGGCGATTGCCTTCCGGCGCTGACTGAGTTTGGCGTAGAACACATCGACCCGCACATGGCTGTCGGTCAGATAGGCATAGGCGCCGCAGATGAGATACTGCATACCGAACATCAGGAACATGCTTTCATGGGCCCAGTTTGTGGGGGAGTTGAAGACGTAGCGCGCCAGGACCTCGTAGTAGTAGACGAAGACCGCGATGACACACCAATAGGCCACGAATTCGCCGCTGAGCCGGCTCAGATGGGCGATCGGGCGATACCAGGACGGCTTGTCGGACAGGTCTATCCGGTTGTCCTCGACCGGGGGATCGTCGGCGCGTCTGGGTTCGTTCTCGCGGTAGCGCGCGACCATGCGCGGCAGCAGGATCGCATCGATCAGCAGGCCCACCGCGATGGCGATCGCCAGCCAGCCCGCCATGTCGTTGTAGAAGGCCACGGTCTCCTGAGCGGCGGTGATGGTCTGCTGCGCCGACGCCAGCGCCGATTGTGCGGCATCCAGCTTGTCCTGGTCATCGTATCCGTCCGCGACGCGCTTGCCGAAATGCTTCACCTCGAACTCATAGGACAGAATGTCGTTCTTGACCTGGGAGAGCGCGATCCGGGCGTCGCGCCCGGAGGTGTTGCATACCAGAATGCCGATGAAGGGGATGAGGTAGAGAAAGCCCCAGAGGCTTTTCAGATAATGTCGATGCATGCCGACAAATCCGCCTGTGATCAGGCACAGATAGCCGACGCCAAGATTGGTCTGGTTGGTGCCGCCCTTTGCACCGGCGCGCTTGACCAGCGCCATGGCGATCAGCGGGAAGGCGATCAGCCCCGCCCAGTAGAGCCAGTGCGGCAATACGAATTCCAAGTCAGGCATTCATGTCACTCCGAACCGTCGAATCACGGGAAGGCGGCGACATCCGGGGGCGCGCTTCCATCTTGGAAAACACGCCCCCGGACGGTCGGTACAGGGATTTACCGACTGTTCCGCCGATTACAGGTCGAGCTTCTGATCCTTGACCATGCCCGGAGTCACATAGCCGAGGCTGCCCGACATCATGTAGTCGAGCTGGATCTTGAAGATCTCGGCCGCGTGCTTGTCCTTGTTCGCCCAGGCGAACCAGCGCGGGATCGCCAGTTCGGTGAATTTCTCGACATCGGATTCACCCAGCCGCGTGACGATCGTGCCGGCCTCTTCGAACTTCTTCCAGGATTCTTGGTCGGCCTTCTGGATCGCCGCGTGATGCATGTCGGAATAGACGTGGACTTCCATTTCGACGAACTGCTTCATTTCGGGCGACAGGGCGTTCCAGGCGTCCATGCCGACGGTCAGGTCCATCAAGTCGACGGGCTGATACAGTGACATGAAGCCGGGCGGGCCCATGGAGATGTATTTGGTGACCTGATGGAAACCCAGGGCGTAGTTGATCGCCGGACCGACATAATCCGCCACGTCGATCGTGCCTTTTTCCAGTGCCGGGAAGATTTCCGAACCTGGCAGCAATGTTGTCTTCGCCCCGGCCGCCTGAAAGACTTCCGCGACCATGCCGCCGGGCAGCCGCATTTTGCGGCCCCGGAAATCGTCGATCGACTGGATCGGTACTTTGGAATGAATGATGTTCGGGCCGTGATGTATCGGGCCGACATAATGCATGCCCTGCTCCGCGAACAAGGCGCGCGCCTTCTCCAGGCCGCCGAGGCCGTAATAGAAGACATCCCACTCATGCGGGTTGCGCAGGCCCAGCGGATAGGAACTCAGGAACACCGACGCCGGAATCCGGCCCGCCCAGTAGAGCGTGAACGGGTTCATCGCCTGCAGCACGCCGTTCTTGACCGCGTCGAACAGTTGAAAATCACCGACGACGTCTTTGGCGCCGAAGGGCTCGAACGCCAATTCGCCGCCGGTCTTTTCGGCGATGCTGCCGCACCAGTCCTTGAAGATCTGCAGGCCGACGCCGCCCGGCCAGGATGTCTGGATCTTCCAGGTGGTGCCGGCGGCGGCGGCTGTCCGGATCCAGGGTTTTGCCAGGCCGCCTGCCGTTGCACCGGCGCCGACGAATGCGGCCCCCGTGATCGCAGCGGTCTTGAAGAAATTGCGCCGGTCGAGACCGGGCTTCGAATGCTTCTTGTCTGCCATGGGACGGTTTCCTCCTAACTCCCGTTAAGGGTCATGAGTCGCACCGTCTTTTCCCGCGGTCCGTATCCCCTGACCCAAGAATTAGAATTATTACAATTGGTCTTACCAATAGCAAACAGAATTCACCTGCCGGAATTAATTCCGCAGCGCGGAAAATAAACAGAAACAGGGATTTAGACGCAGTAACAGGTCGTTATGCAGAATCAGCGCCATGCCAACCGCGATTGGTGATCAGCATCGTTACGCCGCATCCCAGACCCAGCACGGCGAATCCACTGATCAGCGGCACCGCGCTGCCGTCAAAGGCCTGGCCGACCGCAACGCCGAACACCATGGATAACAGGGTGCTCCCGGCGCCGATGACCGATGCGGCCGTGCCGGCGATATGTCCCAGAGGTTCCATGGCCAGTGCATTCAGATTGCCGAACAGCAGACCGACCCAGAAGAAGCTTAGCAGCCCCCAGGCCATAAAGCCGAGAAAGGGCAGGCCGCCGTCGAGCAGAAACGCGGCTAGGGCGAAGCCCGCCGACAAGGCGGTCATTGCGAAGACGGCGAGGAAGGACAGGAAACGCATGCCCAGGCGCATAACCAGTCGCGCGTTCACGAAGGACGACGCCCCGATCGACAGGGCCAGGACGGCGAAATAGATCGGGAAGTCGTTGCCGACGCCGTAGACCGTCTGGAACACCTGCTGCGCGGTGCTGAGATAGCCGACGAACGCGCCGAAAATGAACCCGCCCGCAATGGTGTATCCGGCCGCGACACGGGTTTTCAGGGTTTCGGTCACGGCGTCCCAGACCCGTCCTGCGGAAAGCGGCGCCCGGTTCTCGCGCGGCAAGGTCTCCTCCAGTCGAACCTGCATCCAGATGCCGCCGATCAGGCCCAGCGCGATCAGGCTGAAAAAGATGGCGCGCCAGTCGGCGAGATGCTCGATCCCCTGACCCAGGCTGGGCGCCAGGGCCGGGACGATGATGAAGACCGCCATGACGAAGGACATGATCCGGGCCATGCCGCGGCCGGCATAGCGGTCGCGCACGATGGCCAGCGTGACGATGCGCGGTGCCGCGACGCCGAGACCCTGAAGTACCCGGCCGATCAGCATGACGGTATAGTCGGTTGCCGTCATGGAGAGGATGCAGCCCGCCCCGAAAACGGCCAGACCGGCCAGGATCACGCCTTTGCGGCCCAATGAGTCCGAAAGCGGACCATAGATGAACTGACCGACCGCAAACCCCAGGAAGAACAGGGATACGACCAGTTGGGTGTCATTGGCGCGCAGGACGGCAAGGTCCTCCCCGATGGCCGGCAGCGCGGGCAGCATGGCGTCGATCGTCAGGGCGACCATGGAAATCAGCAGCGCCACCAGGGCGATGAACTCGGGAAGGCTCTGTCGCCCCGCGGCGGCGCTGGTATCGGTCACGCGACCCGTCTCCTCTTGACGTCTTTCAGGATCTCCCGCGCCGCATTGCGGCCCGGAATGCCGCTGACACCGCCACCCGGATGGGCGCCGGATCCGCACAGATAGACGCCGTGGATCGGCATTCTATGGTCGGCATGCCCGGGGGCCGGGCGCAGGGAGAATATTTGATCCAAGTGCAACGCACCGTGGAAAATATCGCCGCCGACCATATTCAGTTTACGCTCGATGTCCAGCGGGCTGTTGATCTGCCGCCCGACAATGGCCTGACGGAAGTTCGGACTGTACCGCGCGACGGTGTCGATGATGTGATCCGCGACGTTCTCGCGCTCGTCGTCCCAGGATTTGCCGTCCGGCAGGTGACGCCGGAAGTGCTGGCAGAACAGGCTCATGACATGGCATCCCTCGGGCGCCAGGCTGTCGTCCATCAGGGTCGGGATGCACATCGATACAACGGGATTCCTGGCCCAGCCGTCGCGCTTCGCATCGTCATAGGCATCGCGGATGTAATCCAGCGAGGGGCAGATATCGATCGTGTTCTTCATGGCGGTCAGGCCCGCCTCGTCATGGTCGACGCTGTCGAAACGGGGCAGTTCGCTCAACGCGACATTCATGCGGAAGGTCGCGCTCTCGCTGCGCCAGCCGCCGATCCGCTTGGCGAAACGGTCCGGCGCCAGGGCGGGATCGATCAGATCGCCGAACAGGATCTGCGGATGGACATTGGCGGAGACGATCTTCGCATGCAGTACCGATCCGTCCTCCAGGACGACCCCTTTTGCCTTGCCGCCTTCGATGATTACTTCCTTCACGCCGGCATCGGTGCGGATGTCGACCCCCTTTGCCCGGCAGCTGTTCGCCATTGCCTGGGTGATCGCCCCCATGCCGCCCTTGGCATAGGCCCAGGCGCCGGTGCGACCGTCGACCTGCCCGAAGACATGGTGCAACAGCACATAGGCCGATCCCTGCGCATAAGGGTCAACGAAATTGCCGATCACACCCTCGAACCCGTACAGCCCCTTGATCGGGTCGCTTTCGAACCAGCGGTCGAGATAGTCCCCCACCGACATGGTCATCAGTTCCGCCAGATCGGCCTGGCGGTCGGCGGAGAGCTTGCGCAGGACATTCGCCTGGCCCAGCAGCTTCCAGAGGTCGCCCAGACCGCCGCCCAGGTTGGGGGGGACTTCGCTGGCGATTGCCCGGATTGCGTCGCCAAGAGATTCCAGCACATCCTCGAAGGCGCCATAGGCTTCGGCATCAGCCTTAGAAAACCGGGACAGAGCGCGTTTCGCACCATCCAGATCGCGCGGCAGATACATGTGGTCCCCGTCGAGGATCGACAGGCTGCCGCCGGGGCGTTCCAGCAGCGTCAGGCCGTGGCTGTAGAGGTCCAGATCCCGGATCACCGCCCGGTCCAGCAAGCTGACGAGGTAGGAAAAGACGGAGTTGCGGAAACCGGGGTGGAATTCTTCGGTCAGGGCCGCGCCGCCGATCACGTCGCGCCGTTCCAGGACCGTCACCTTGAGGCCGGCCCGCGCCAGATAGCCCGCACAGGCCAGTCCGTTATGGCCTGCGCCGATCACGATCGCGTCCGTCGAATCCACCGTCATGTCGTCATCCCCGATTAAATTTTTTTGAGCGACCACTCAAACAAACACACTTTCAGTTCGCGCGAAAGCGGATAGAGCAATACGCCCGGCCACGGCGGGAGACAAGGCGCCGGGGAACATGCTAGCCTCCGAATGGGTGAGTAAGGGAATGGGGCTTCAGAGCCCCCGAAACAGCATGAGTTTGCGACTTCAGACAGCCTTGGCGTTGGCTGCCGCGATTCTTGCCGTCAGTCTGGCGATCGGACTGGTTGTCACCCAGCTTGTGGCGAATCGTCTGCAGACGGATATCGGCAACGGGCTGGCTGAATTGTCCCATCAGATGGCCGACAAGCTGGACCGCGACATGTGGGCCCGGTCCGGTGAGGTCAGGACCCTCACGATCATCGATGACCTGGCGGACATGGCGAATCCAGGGCAGGCCCGGCGCCTGATTGAGGCCCTGCAGGACGCAATTCCCGCATTCTCCTGGATCGGGTTGCTGTCCCGGGACGGAACAGTGGTGGTCGGGTCGGACGGTATTCTGGAAGGCGCGAACATCGCGCACCGCCCGGTATACCAGGAGGGTATCCGGGACCGGTTCATCGGCGACGTCCACGATGCGGTCCTGCTGGCCTCGCTGCTGCCGAATCCGACGGGTGAGCCGATGAAATTCGTCGATATCGCGTATCCGCTGCGCACCGCGGCGGGTGAGACGGTCGGCGTTCTGGCCACCCATCTCAGTTGGGCCTGGGCGCGGGAGGTGCGCCGGTCTCTGCTGCAGAGCGCGGCCCTACGTGCCGACGTTTCCATCTACATCATCGCGCGTGACGGAACGGTCCTGCTGGCCGATGACGAAGGAGAAACCGGCAGGAAGCTGGATCTGCAGGCTTTTAGGGCAGCCCAGGAGAGCAAGGGCAGCGGCTGGGTGATGGAGACCTGGCCGAACGGCAGGGAATACGTGACGGGCTATTCCTATGCCGACGGGCATCTGGATTTCGAGGGCTTTGGTTGGACCGTGTTGACGCGGCAACCGACAGGTACGGCCTTTGAACCGATCCGAAGCCTGAAGCAGCAGGTCGCCCTCTGGGGCATGGGGGTCGCCCTGACCGCGGCGCTTCTGGGCTGGATCGCGATCGGAATGCTGACACGCCCCTTGGCGGAGATCGCGCTGTCGTCGGATCGCATTCGCACCGGCGACGCGACGGAAATTCCGCATTTCAAAGGGCCAAAGGAAATTGCGACCCTGGCCGAGACGCTGAACCGCCTGATTCACAGTCTGCGGCGCACGGAAACGGCACTGGACACGATGTCGGTTGCCGCGCTTCACGACCGTCTGACAGGACTGCCGAACCGCATGGCGCTGGACAACTATTTTGAAACGGCGGTTCCCCGTGCCAAGCGGGAAAACAAGCAGATTGCGTTGCTCTATATCGACCTGGACAATTTCAAACCGATCAACGACAGGCTGGGCCATGCCGCCGGGGACAGTGTCCTGAAAGACGTCGCCCGCCGATTGACCGACATCGTGCGCGGCGGGGAAATCGCCGCCCGGCTCGGCGGCGATGAGTTCGTGCTGGTGGTGCTGGTCGACCATGACGATTTCCAGTCCGAAGCCCGGGCCATTGCCGGGCGCATCGTCCAGACCATAACGGATCCGTTTCAGGCAGATGACGCATCGGCCAAGGTGGGCTGCAGCGTCGGGATCGCATTCCTGCCCGGGGATGCGACGACGGTAACCGAACTTTTCGACCGTGCGGACAGCGCGCTATATGCCGCGAAGGAGGCCGGCAAGAACGGCTTCGCCTTTGCCCGGGACCTCACGGACCATGGCAGGTTCTCCCCGTCGGACGAAAGCCTGTCATCCGCATCTTGAATCTGCTGCGCTGCGGAACAAGCTTGTTGACGTAGTGCGAGGATCGATATGCCCGACGGCGAGAATTCAGCGATTGTCGAAGTCTGCGCGTCGTTGGCGGAAGTCCCGGCGGCGGACTGGGATGCCTGTGCCGGGCCGGACAACCCGTTCCTGTCGCATGCCTTCCTGTCCAGTCTGGAAGAAAGCGGCTCGGTTCGCGCGGAAACCGGATGGCTGCCGCAGCATCTTCTGGTCCGGGACGAGGCCGGGTCCCTGATCGCGGCGATGCCGCTCTATCTGAAGGGTCATTCCCAGGGCGAGTATATATTCGACTACGCCTGGGCCCATGCCTACGAGAATGCCGGGGGGCAGTATTATCCGAAACTGCTGTCCGCCGTGCCCTTCACGCCGGTGCCGGGACCGCGCATGCTGATCCGGGCAGCGCCGGATGCAAACCTCGCCATCCGATATCTGGTCAGCGCCATGGCGCAACTGACGGAACGGCACGGCGCTTCCAGCCTGCATGTGAACTTTCTGGAGAAAGGCCAGGCCGATATCCTGGAACAATCCGGATTCCTCATCCGGCATGGGCATCAGTTCCATTGGCGTAATGACGGCTATGGGAATTTCGACGACTTTCTGGCGGCGCTGTCATCCCGGAAGCGCAAGGCGGTCCGCAAGGAACGGCGCGCCGTGGCGGAGGCGGGGCTGAGCACGCGGGCGGTGACCGGGGACGCGATCACCCCCGACCTCTGGGATGCCTTTTATGCCTTCTATACCGACACCTACGATCGGAAATGGGGCGGGCCCTATCTGACCCGGGAGTTCTTCGACCTGCTGCATGCGCGAGTGCGGGATCGCGTGGCGCTGATGCTGGCCTTTGATTCGTCGGACCGGCCGATTGCAGGGGCACTGAACCTGATTGGCGGCGATGCCCTGTACGGTCGGAACTGGGGGTGCGTCGCCGACTACAAGTTTCTGCATTTCGAACTCTGCTACTACATGGCCATCGACTTCGCGATCGACCGCGGCCTCGGTCGGGTCGAGGCCGGCACCCAGGGCGAGCACAAGATTCAGCGCGGCTATATGCCGGTGACGACATTCTCCGCCCATTTGCTGCCCGACCCGGGATTCCGCGATGCCGTCGCCCGTTTTCTGGAGGGGGAGCGCGCTCATGAGGCGCAATTGCGTGACGCTCTCTCGGATATGGGACCGTACCGCCGTTCCGGGCCAACCTAACCATGTTGTCGCACCCTGCCGCGCACGGTAAAACCCAAGAAGGAGCGTTGGGCAGGGCGGAGTATCGTGACAGAATCCATCGAGGTTAACCCGACCGGAATCGTCGTTCTCGACGACTGCGCCGGTGAGTCCGAAACCCTGGACGCCCAGTTGGCGCCTTTCGGATATTCCGTTACCCATGCCCCGTCCGCGGAAGAACTGCAGGATACGGTCCGGCTTGCCGATGCGCCTTTTGTACTAGTGCGTACCCGCCGGCCTGAACTGGCGGAAGCGACGCGCAAGGCATTGTTGGATCTGTGCGAGGCAATCCCCGAGACAGCGATCGTTTTCCTGGCCGACCAGGCCGCGCTGGCGGCGCGGGTGAACGCCATCCGCAGTGGCGCCACGGCCTATATCGTCGCGCCCTACAGTGCATTCGACATCGTCGACCGTCTGGAATCGCTCGGGGGTGTTCATCAGGATCAGCCCTATCGTGTGATGATCGTGGACGATGACCCCCAGATCGCCCGCTATCACGAGGCGATCCTGCATCACGCCAACATCCAGACGGTGATCGTACCGGATGCCGCCGAGACGCTGAATGTCATGACGGATTTCCGACCGGAACTGATCCTGATGGACTTCTACATGCCCGATTTCGACGGCCGCGAACTGGCCGCCGCGATCCGGCAGGAACCGGCATACGATTCCATCCCGATCGTCTTCCTGTCGGGGGAAGGGGATCGCGACGTTCAGCAGCGGGTGATGCGGATCGGCGGCGACGATTTCCTGACCAAGCCGATCCGGCCGGATCACCTGCTGGGCGCCGTCCTGCTGCGCGCGCGGCGCTTCCGTTCCCTGCGTGCGATGATGGTGCGCGACAGCCTGACCGGATTGCTGAATCATACGGCCACCAAGGAACAGGTCGCGATCGCCCTGTCCGGTGCGCGCCGGCGCGGCAAGGACCTGGCCTTTGCCATGCTGGATATCGACAAGTTCAAGGGCGTCAACGACACCTATGGGCATCCCGTCGGGGATCAGGTGCTGCGGTCCCTCTCGCTGCTGCTGAAGCAGCGGTTGAGGACGACGGACATTATCGGGCGCTATGGCGGCGAAGAGTTCGTCGTCGCCCTGCCCGAAACGCCATTGGACAATGCGGCGCGCGTGCTGAACGATATTCGCGAAGGGTTCTCGGAAATCGAACAGCCCAGCCAGCAGGGGCCCTTTCGGGTCACGCTGTCCTGCGGCATTGCCGGATTTCCCGGGAACGATGGCGTCGAATCCCTGGCCGAAGCAGCGGACAAGGCGCTGTACGGCGCCAAACACAATGGGCGCAATCAGGTCGTTCTGGCGGGATAGGCACGGCCCCGGCCATCTTGGGAGGCGGCCGGTCGTCCATGCAAAGGTGCCGGATCAGGCTGCGTGACTGGTCGCAGTCGGCTCCGTCAGCAGACCGTACAGAGCGTCCGCACGGTCCGACCCGCGCAGTTTCTCACACATCTCGCGGTCACGGAACAGACGCGACACGCGTGCAAGGGCCTTCAGGTGATCGGCACCGGCATCGGTGGGCGCCAGCAGGGCAAAGATGATGTCCACCGGCTGATCGTCGATCGCGTCGAAATCGATCGGACGGGCGAGGCGCGCGAAAATGCCGTAGGGCCGCTCCAACCCGGGAAGCTTGCCATGCGGAATGGCGATGCCGTTCCCGACACCGGTTGTGCCCAGGCGCTCACGCTCCAGCAGCGTGTCGAAAATTGCACGTTCGTCCATGCCGGTGATGGTCGCGCCGCGCCGTGCCACTTCCTGAAGCGCCTGCTTCTTGGACGTGACGGCAAGCTTCTCGATCACCGATTCGGACGTCAACAGATCGCACAATTCCATAACGTTTCACTCTTTCTTCGAGTCTCGCCCGCGCCCGGCGCCGTCCGGAAGCCGGACGGCGCGGTACGCTCTCATTTGGCCAGGGGTTTGATTATGCGCCCGATTGCGGGTCTACCCATCCGATGTTTCCGTCGGGACGGACATAGACCATGTTGATCCGCCCGTTCTTGACATTTCGGAACAGGAAGGCCGGGTGGCTTGCCAGATCCATCCGCATCGTGGCCTCGCCGACGGTCATGCTTTCCACCTCGGTCGGCATTTCCGCGACAATGATCGGTTCGTCCTGCTCCTGTACGTCGTCGTCATTCGACACTTCCGCTTCGGCCTGCAGGACATATTGAAGGGCCGGCACGGCTTCGGCCGTGGACAGCTTGTGCTTGTGATCGCGCAGGCGGCGCTTGTAGCGGCGCAGGCGCTTGGTTGCGTGTTCGGTCGCTTCTTCCAGTGCACCGTAGGCATCGTTTCCGGCGCCATGTCCATGGACGAGAACCCGTTTGGACACATGCACCTGTATATCGACGCTGAAACGGCCGCCATCCTTGGAAATCGTGACGGTGGCGTCCGTCGTGTTGTCGAAATACTTGCCGATTGCGTCCGGCAGTGTGTCTTCGATATGTGTGCGCAGTGCGTCACCGATATCGACCTGTTTTCCTTTGACGGAGAGTTGCATGGTGCGTCCGTAACCCTTTCACGGTCGTTCTGGCCGCCGTTGACCGACGGCCGTTTATCGACGGCCCGCGTATCGGAGGGACCCGATGCACCGATGGGCCGCCCTCTGACCGTCCATGCTACTGCGAAACCTTGACGGGCCGCACCACATTTTTTGGTGTGTGCCCCCAGCGCGAAGCGGGACGTTCAGCAGGCCCTCCTCAAGCGCGGGCGGAACCTAGTGTTGCCCTGCCGGAGTGTCAAGCCTGAGTCACAATCAAACACGAATGTGTTAAAATTTTGATAATTCAGGATTATTTCGCCTGGAAGGCCGCTTTCTTCTGCCGCCGACGCTGGACCGAAGAGGGAATTCGCATGGCTTCCCGGTACTTGGCTACCGTCCGGCGGGCGATATCGATACCTTCCGCATTCAGCATCTCGACTAGCTTGTCGTCGGACAGGATGGCGTCCGGCGGCTCCGCATCGATCAGACTCCGGATCCGATGCCGCACGGATTCCGCCGAATGGGTGTCGCCATCCATGCCGGCAATGGCGGTGGTGAAAAAATACTTCAGCTCGAACAACCCGCGCGGTGTAGCCATGTACTTGTTGGACGTAACCCGGCTGACGGTCGATTCGTGCATTTCGATCGCTTCGGCAATGTCGCGCAGGATCAGCGGTTTCAGATGGCTGACCCCGTGATGCAGGAAGGCGGATTGCTGCCGCACGATCTCGGTCGACACTTTCAGAATGGTCGTCGCGCGCTGCTGCAGGCTCTTCACCAGCCAGTTCGCGGTATGGAAGCGCTCGGCGATGAAATCCTTATCGGTCTTGTCCCGGGCGCTGCCGGCGACCCGCGCATAATAGCGTTCGTTGACCAGAACCTTGGGCAGGGAATCCTGATTCAGTTCGACCAGCCAGTCGCCGTCCGGCCCGACCTTCACCAGGACGTCCGGGACAACCGGCTGGGCGGGCTCGAAACCGTATTCTGCCGCCGGCCGCGGATTCAGGGCCCGAATCTCCGACACCATCTCCGCCAGATCCTCGGAATCGACACCGCATAGCCGCAACAGCTTCGAAACGTCCTGACGGGCTAGCAGTTCCAGATTATCCAGCAGCGCTGCCATGGCCGGATCGTAACGGTTGCGGTCCTCCAATTGCAGGCGCAGGCATTCCTGCAGCGACCGCGCAAAAATGCCCGGCGGATCGAATTTCTGAACCGAGGCGAGCACCTGCTCAACCTCCTCCAGGGCACATCCTAGCCGGTCCGCGATCTCTTCTAGAGGTTCCGCAAGCCGTCCGTTCTCATCCAGCGCATCGATCAGATGGCGGCCGATCAGGCGCTCCTGAGGGCCCTCCATCTCGACTTGCAACTGCTCTTCCAGATGCTCGGTCAGGGTCTTTTCGCGGCTCAGTGTGGCTTCCAGGCCGGGCAGATCGTCGTCATAACCGCCCTTGGCGAAGTCGGGGCCGGAGGAGCCCGGACGGTATTCGCCGTTATCCTCCATTCCAGGGCCGGCGATCTCACCGTCGAAAGTGTTGGAGTAGTCGGTGTCCAGCGGGCTTTCCGCGGAGGCTCCGGGCATGGCGTCCGGGGACAGAAGATCCGCACTGTCCGCCGATCCGGCGTCGATTCCGGGACCGTCATCGTCGGAACGCTGCGCTTCCTCCCGACCGGAAGACGGGCCCTCGTCCCGCTCCAGCATCGGATTCTGTTCCAGTTCCGTCTCGACGAAGGCGGCCAGATCCATGCTTGAAAGCTGCAGCAGCTTGATCGCCTGCTGCAACTGAGGCGTCATGACGAGATTCTGGCTTTGCCGAAGATCCAGTCTTTGGGAAATGGACATCGCCGGACAGCCCCGCGCTACAGTGAGAAGCGGTCGCCGAGGTAAACCCGCCGCACCTCCTGATTGGCGACGATCTCATCCGGGGTGCCTTCCATCAGCACATTGCCGTCGTGAAGAATGTAGGCCCGGTCGACAATATCCAGCGTCTCACGGACGTTATGATCAGTGATCAGCACGCCGATCCCGCGATCCTTCAGATGACTGACCAATTCGCGAATGTCCCGAACGGCAATCGGGTCGATCCCGGCCAGGGGCTCGTCCAGCAGCACGAAGTTCGGCTGACTGGCCAGGGCACGGGCGATTTCCAACCGGCGCCGTTCGCCGCCGGACAGTGCGATGGCGGGCGTGCGCCGCAGATGGCTGATCGAGAACTCGGCCAGCAGGTTCTCCAGAGTGATCTCACGCCGCTCGCGGTTCTTCTCGATCAGCTCCAGGACCGCCATGATGTTCTGCTCGACGGTCAGGCCGCGAAAGATCGACGATTCCTGCGGCAGATAGCCGATGCCCAGCCGGGATCGCCGGTACATCGGCAATTCCGTGATGTCGACACCGTCCAGCACGATCTGGCCATAGTCGGCCGAGATCAGGCCGGTGACGATATAGAAGCAGGTGGTCTTGCCCGCACCGTTGGGCCCCAGCAGGCCAACGGCTTCCCCGCGCTGAACCCGCAGGGACACGTCACGCAGGACCGGGCGCTTCTTGAACTGTTTGCCCAGCGAATGGACGATCAATCCTTCATTCTTGGCGATGAGGACAGGTCTTGCCTGCGTCTTCTGCTTCGCGGCGCCCGACCCGTCCGCTCCACGGCGCGGTCGCAGGGGAGTCGGCTCGCGCGCCGGCTCCTCGCGGACACGATCCTGTTCGGAACTCCGCGGCGAGGGTTTTTGCGGTGAGGCCTGCTGCTGCGGGGCCTTCTGCAACGAAGGTTTCTGCAACGAAGGATTCTGGGCCGCCGCCTGCCGCTTCATTGGTGTTTCGCCCTGTATCGGCTTTTCCGGGGTGACCGTCGCGGCCGGCTTGACCGGCGCTTCCAGCGGCTTCGTCGCGGGAGGGGGCTTCTGTGCCACCGGCGCTGTTTCGTCGGATACGCTTAGCCGCGGCCGCGGCGGTTCGGGCAGATCCTGAAAATCCGATGTGGCGCGCGGTTCCGGCCGCGGGCGCGCCGCGGGACGTTCTGCTGCCTTTGGCGGACTGAAGTCCATGCGGTCGGCGCTTGTGACCTCGGGTGCCTGTCGAGTCGGTTCCCTGGAGTCGACCACCGGCTTTTCGAGTTCCGGCACGACCCGTTCCGGCCTGTCCGAATTCTGCGCCATTTCCGGGTTTGCGGTCGGGGAACTCGGCGCTTCCGGCAGCGCCGTCTTGTTGGAGGATGCGCCGCCATTGGTCGCGTGCGGCAGTGGCGGTGGCGCGGAACTGGGGCGGCGGAAGGGCGGCGGCTGACGGTCGAACAAGCCGCCATCGGCACGCGGCGGCGCGGACAGGCGTGCCCGATCACCGCCAGGCCTGTCATTCGCCGGCGCCGAAAAAGAGGGCGTGCGCGTCATGCGCGGCTCGCGCAGCTTCGGGGAACCATCGGGTTTCGGTGCGTCGATGGGCAGGCCCAATTGCGGGGCTTGCCGATCCGTGTTCGCTTCCTTGGTATCGTCTTCGTCGTTGCGATCCGACATCGGGCGCTGTCGCCCCTTTCAAACAAATGATTGCTACCCCGCATCCGCGCAATCCGCGCGAATCGGCTGGGAGTCTAACGAGTTTGCGTCACTTCGCCAAGACGAACCCGCCGGGTTGGCACCAGAATTGCACCCAAACTGCGATTTTCCGGCCTCTGTCCCGGGTCACTGCGTCGGCAGGATCAGGCCCTTGACCTTTCCGGTCTCGCCGCCGCCGGTCAGCGTGCTGCGCCCCGTGGTCATGTTCACCACGGCGCAGGACCCGTTCAACTGGTTGTTGTCGCGGGTGATCTTGACGCCGCCGCACAGAGTCGCCTTCTCCTCGTCCACCATGTAGACGCCTTCCTTCCCAGTGACGATGTCCGTCGGGGTGGAGATGTGAACGCCATCCGTGGCGTCGATCCGGGTGACGCGGGCACTGCCGGTTTCCGGATCGTCGGTGATGAACGCGGTCAGCACGCCCGCCTTCAGGCGGCGTTCGTTCTGAATGACCAGCGCATTGCCCCGGGCCACCGCGATTCGGCGCTCCTCCCAGTATTCCAGACTTTCCTCGGCCGTGATCGTGCCGCGATCCGTGACCATCTGCAGGTCTTCGCCGACCAGCACCGCGACCTTCTTGTCCATGTGATAGACCGCCTTGTCGCCGGACGCCTCGGACCCGTCGGACGTGATGACGACGTTGTCTTCGGCATCCAGTCGGAAGATCACCTGACGTCCGTCTTCCTCTCGGTAATAGGCGATCAGCGTATCGGCAACGATGGTCACGCCGCTACGCCGGGCGGTCGCGTTGCCATAGGCGCGGTATTGCTGCAAGTCGCGGATCCACTCGATGCCGTCATCGGCCTCGATTTCGATCGCGCCGTCCCCGTCGTTCGACACGATTCCGTCCTGCGCCACGGCGCCATGCGGCGATGCAAGGCCGAACAGGACGGCGAAGCCGAAGATCAGGAAGGCTGAACGCATTGTCTCTCTTTCGTCAGTCGGTGCCGTATATGACGACTTTGGATTTTCCGGTCAGCTGAACACGTTCGCCGCGATTGACGGCCTGAAATCCCTCCGCCTGGAGATAACCGAATGGCCCCTGTCCGAAAACCGGATCGAAGCCATAGGCGCTGCCGCCCATCAGATCGAAGGTCGCACTTTCGGTACGGAATTCGTAACCCTGATCGTGGAACAAATTCACGGTCGTGTTCAGTTCCAGAACGTTGGTTTCCCGATCCAGCGTACCGGATTCCGCCGTCACAAGGGCCCAGCTACCGTCCGTCAGGCTGATATCGGCGCGCGGTTGGGTGAAGGCAACCATCATCGCATCGACCGATTGCTGCCGCACGGTTTCCGCCGTTACCGTATAGCGCTGTCCGTCCTCGCTGACCCCGGAATAGCTGGCCTGGTTGACTTCCAGTTGCTCGGAGATCAGCTGGCCGGCATTGGTCAGGGTATCGGTGATGCGCCGTCCCTCATCCTCTAGATAGGGCCAGATGGCGACAAGGCCGATCAGTACCACTGCCAGGGTCGGCAGCATGATTTTCAGCCAGCTGACGACTTTGCCATAGCCTCGGCTGTGACGGCGCTGCCCGACAGACAGCGGAATACCTTCGCCGCGCATTTTGGGCGGCGGGTCTCCGGGTCTGGTGTCGGTACTTGCCATGGCCATGGTTCCGATTGCGGGATCAGGCAACCCCGGAGCGCAGGAAATCGTGGATATGCACGATCCCGACCGGACGTTCGGAATCGTCGACCACGAATGCGGCGGAAATCCGGCGGCCGTTCATCATCTTCAGGGCCTCGGCGGCCATCATGTTCGGACCGATCGTCACCGGATGGGCCGTCATGACCTCCGTGACCGGCAGGGTCGTCAGGTCGGGGGACATGTGGCGGCGTAAATCGCCGTCGGTGATGATCCCGACCAGGACGCCGTCATCCGACACAACGCCGGTGCAGCCGAAATGCTTGGACGTCATGGTCAGCATGGCATCCGGCATGTGGGAGTCTTCGGATACCAGCGGGATTTCGTCGCCGCGGTGCATGAAATCTCCGACCATCGACAATTGATGGCCTAGCTTGCCGCCCGGATGCAGCACGCGAAAATCGGCGGCGGTAAACCCCTTGCGCTCCAGCAGGGCGATCGCCAGGGCGTCGCCGAGCGCCAGGGTCATGGTCGTCGAGGTCGTGGGCGCAAGGCCGAGGGCGCCGGCTTCCGGGTGGTCGGCCAGAATCAGCGGCACCGTCGCCGCGCGGGCCAGGGTGCTGTCGCTCTTGCCGGTAATCGAAATCAGCGGAATGCCGAAGCGCTTCACATGGTTGATCAGATCGGACAGTTCCCGGGTCTCCCCGGAATTGCTGAGGGCGATCACGGCGTCCCGTTCGGTGATCATGCCGAGGTCGCCGTGACTGGCCTCGGCCGGGTGGACGAACTGCGCCGGCGTGCCGGTGGAGGCGAAGGTAGCGGCGATCTTGCGGCCGATATGACCGCTCTTGCCCATGCCGCTGACGATCACGCGTCCCGGCGGATGCATGCTTTCGCGGTCTTCCCGGGCGACCTCGTCCAGGATATTCACCGCGGCGACGAATTTTTCGTCCAGCATCGCGGCCATGGCGGTCAGTGCATTGGCCTCGGTGGTCAGGACAGCGCGTCCGACGGCAATATCCGGATGATCCTGGCTCGTGCCGAGCTCAGCGGTTGCCAGGGAAAGTTTCGCGCCGGTGGTTTCACGGGCCGTCATTGTCACCTCGAATACTGGTTTCGCCCCCCGAACCGGGCGGCGGCGCGCCTCAGGAATGCGCGAAAATGTCGGTGTCGGCCCAGCCCTTCAGGTCCAGTTCGGCCCGGGTCGGCAGAAAGTCGAAACAGGCCTGAGCAATGTCCGTTCTGCCCTCGCGGGCCAGCATCGTATCCAGCCGGTCCTTGATCTGGTGCAGATACAGGACGTCGGAGGCGGCATATTCCTGCTGTGCCGGGCTCAGTTCCGACGCGGCCCAGTCCGAAGACTGCTGCTGCTTGGACATATCGATGCCCAGCAGTTCCTTCGCAAGGGTGGAAAGCGAATGGCGGTCCGTATAGGTCCGGACCAGCTTGGAAGCGATCTTCGTGCAATAGATCGGCCCCATGGTAACGCCGAGCCATTGCCGGCAGATCGCCACATCGAACCGCGCGAAGTGCAGAATCTTCAGAACCGACTCATCGGCCAGCAAACGCTTCAGGTTCGGCGCGTCGTATTCCCCCGGTGCGAACTGAACCAGGTGGCTCGTCCCGTCTCCGGCGGAAAGCTGGGCGACGCACAGCCGGTCGCGCAACGGGTTGAGGCCCTGGGTTTCAGTGTCGATCGCCACGGCCGCGCCGAAATCAACGTCGGCGGGCAGGTCGCCCTTGTGCAGATGGATGCTCAACCGGTCACTCCCTTTCGATGCTCGGCACCGTCCCCAAAAGGGCATCGGCAAAAACACGTCGGGCGGGTTGAACGCCGTTCGACCCGCCAATCCGCTGAATCCTATCAAGAATCGCGGGGCAGCGTACAGCCTTTTGGGCCGAACCCGATGTGAGGGACGCCTTGCGGCGCACAAGCGGTCCTTGAAGGGAAATCCGCGACGGATCGTCAAGAGATGGTGCCCAGGAGAAGACTCGAACTTCCACGACCTTGCGGCCACAGGTACCTGAAACCTGCGCGTCTACCAATTCCGCCACCTGGGCATTCCGTCGGTGCGGGCCGGGAACATGTCGATTTGACGGATGCTTGTCAAGCGCCTGATTCAGCCCCGCGTGAAGATTTTTTCGGACGGTGGAAATTCGCGGCAATGCGGCCATTTGCGCGTCCGCCACGGGACAGCATAGACTTGGAAGCGGACCCTTCTTTCGCTATACCGTCGAAAGAGCTTCGGCGGGTTCGAGGCCGTGGTATTCATCAGGGGGATGCGACAATGACGCCCAATCTGGTCACTGTGTTCGGCGGCGCCGGTTTCATCGGTCGTCAGGTCGTACGTGAACTGGCGGCCCTTGGCTGCCGCGTTCGTGTCGCCTGCCGTGACCCGGAGCGCGCGCTGTCGCTGAAGCCGGCCGGCGATGTCGGGCAGATCACACCGGTCCAGGCCAACCTTCGTCATGAAGGGTCCGTGCGGGCCGCCGTCAAGGGCGCCGATGCAGTCGTGAACCTTGTCGGCATTCTCTATGAAAGCGGTAATCAGCGCTTCCAGTCCGTGCATGAAGTCGGCGCGCGGCGCATTGCCGAGGCGGCGAAGGCCGAGGGCATCACGAGTTTTGTTCAGTTGTCGGCGCTGGGCGCATCGCCTGAATCGACGTCGGCCTACGCCCAATCCAAGGCTGCCGGCGAGGCAGCCGTGCGATCGTTGATCCCGGAGGCGGTCGTGGTGCGGCCCAGTGTCGTCTTCGGTCCGCAGGATGATTTCGTGAATCGTTTCGCGTCGATGATGCGCATCGCGCCGGCCCTGCCGCTGGTCGGCGGCGGACACACCAAGTTTCAGCCGGTCTATGTCGGCGATGTGGCCGACGCCATTCTGGCGGCGCTGACGGATGAATCGCACAAGGGGCGAACCTTCGAGCTTGGCGGGCCGACCGTCTATTCATTCCGGGAAATCCTGGAACTGATCATGCGCGAAACGGACCGCCATGTCGGTCTGGTGCCTCTGCCCTTCGATCTGGCAAAGGTGCTGGCCTTCTTCATGGAGCTGCTGCCGGTGCCGCCGATGACGCGGGATCAGGTCGAACTGCTGAAGTCGGACAATGTCTGCAGCGGCGACCTGCCGGGATTGCGCGATCTGGGGATCGAGCCGAAGGCGGCGGAGATCGTTCTGCCGACCTATGTCGACATTTACCGCAAGGGCGGCCGCTACAGCCCGGTACAGCCGGTGTGACGCGCGCCGGCTGTCCTCAGCCGGCCGCCGAACCCCAGTAAACCCAGTAGAGCAGGCCGCTGCCCAGGGCGATGCGGTACAGCACGAATGGGCCGAATCCCGCGCGGCGCAGCCAGGCCATCATCAGCGCAATGGAGATCAGCGCGGTGATGAAGGACAGGGCGGCGGCGATGCCCAGATCCGCCGTCATGGACAGATCGCCGGCCAGATAGACATCATAGCCCTTCAGCAGCCCGGCCGCCAGAATGGTCGGAATCGAAATCAGCATTGAAAATCGGGCCGCATCCTCGCGTTCCATGCCCAGGAAGCGGGCCGCCGTCATGGTGATGCCGGAGCGACTGGTGCCGGGAACCAGGGCCAGGATCTGGGCCAGGCCGATGGTCAGGGCCGTCGGCCATGCGATATGCTCGACCCGGCGGATGGTCATGCCGACCCGATCGGCCAGCCATAACAGAATTCCGAACCCCAGGGTGGTCCAGCCGATGATTTCCATGGTTCGGAACAGGGTTTCGACCTGGTCCTTCAGGAAGTAGCCGGCGATCACGATCGGTATCGTGGCGACGACAATGTTGCCGATCAAACGGGCCTGCGGACCGCCACGTCCGGTCGCGATCCGGCCCACGCCCAGGGTGATTTGCCACATGTCGCGCCAGAAATACAGGCAGACGGCGAACAGGCTTCCGATATGCACGGCGACGTCCACGGCCAGGCCCTGATCCGGCCATTCCATGAACCGGCCGGCCAGAATCAGATGGCCGGAGGAACTGATCGGCAGGAATTCGGTGATTCCCTGCACTGCCGCGAGTGCCAAGATATGGTGGAGTAGCACGCAGACCCCCTGAAATCGTACAAGCGATTGTATAGCACCGGCCGGTCACCGTTGCATCTGTCATGATTGGGACAGAATGTACCGAAATGGTATTAAAATGAGACTAATTGGCGGATCGCAGCGCTGCGAACCGTTCTCAGATCCGAAATCCGAAAAATTTAGTTCCGATATGATTACTAAATGATGGATTTTGCTGGCCATCGCATGCATATCCGTCTATAGATCGCGCCGGCAATGGTGGAGGAGGGTGCTCTCAGCCCGAAAGGCGGTGCCGTTCAGGGCCGCCGGCCCCAAAATTGCCTCAGCGTATCACACCTTCGTTTCAGCAACCGGTTACGGATCCGATAAAGATGACCACGAAACGCATGCTTCAATTCGTCGATCGGCAGCAGGCGACGCCCGACAAGCGCACCGTCGAACAGCGCCGCGCCGATTTCGGCGAAATCTATGACGGATATTCGGACTCCGGCGCCGCCGACCAGGCCGGACGCTGCAGCCAATGCGGCGTGCCCTTCTGTCAGGTGCACTGCCCGCTGCATAACAATATCCCGGACTGGCTGATGCTGACGGCGGAGGGCCGGCTGGAAGAGGCCTATGAAGTTTCCAGTGCGACCAACACCTTTCCGGAGGTGTGCGGCCGCATCTGTCCCCAGGACCGACTGTGCGAGGGCAATTGCGTCATCGAACAGTCGGGCCATGGGACGGTTACCATCGGCGCGATCGAGAAGTACATCACCGACACGGCCTGGGAGAAAGGCTGGGTGCAGCCGATCAAGCCGCTGCGCGAACGCACCGAAAGCGTCGGCGTGATCGGCGCCGGGCCGGGCGGTCTGGCCGCGGCCGAGCAGCTGCGCCGCCGCGGCTATCAAGTCACCGTATACGACCGCTATGATCGGGTCGGCGGGCTGCTGATCTACGGCATTCCGAACTTCAAACTGGACAAGGACATCGTCCTCAGACGGACGGAATGGCTGATTCAGTCCGGTGTCACGTTCAAGACGAATGTCGAAATCGGCCGCGACATCGCCTTCGCCGACCTGCGCGCGCAGCACGATGCCGTCCTGATCGCGACCGGCGTTTACAAGGCGCGCGACCTCAAGGCGCCGGGCGTCGGCCAGGAGAACATCATTCCGGCCATGGATTTCCTGACCGCGTCGAACCGCGCCGGTCTGGGAGACGATGTGCCGCAGTTCAAGGACGGAACGCTGCATGCCGAGGGCAAGAACATTGTCGTTATCGGCGGTGGTGACACGGCGATGGACTGTGTTCGCACCGCCGTCCGGCAGGGTGCGAAATCCGTGAAATGTCTCTATCGCCGTGACCGGGCCAACATGCCGGGATCGCAGCGTGAAGTGGCGAATGCGGAAGAGGAAGGCGTCGAATTCGTCTGGCTGAGCCAGCCGGAAGGGTTTACCGGCGACGGCAAGGTCGAGGGCGTGAAGGCCCAGCGCATGCGCCTGGGCCAGCCCGATGCCACGGGTCGTCGCACACCGCAGCCGGTCGATGGTGCGATGGACACCCATGATGCCGATCTGGCGATTCTGGCACTGGGATTCGATCCGGAAGACCTGCCGACCCTGTGGGGCGAGGCGGAACTGCCCGTCACCCGGTGGGGCACGGTCAAGATCGACCACAAGACGAAGATGACCGCGATGGACGGCGTGTTCGCCGCCGGCGATATCGTCCGCGGGGCGAGCCTCGTCGTCTGGGCGATCCGCGACGGGCGCGACGCCGCTCTTGCCATTCATGATTATATCCAGGCCCGCGCCGTCGTCGCGCCGGCCGCCGCCGAATAAGGGGCAGAGGAATGTCCGACATGAAAAATGACAGCTGGGTCGAACAATATCGCGCCGACGCCGAACGTCTGGCCAGGGAAGGCATGTATCTGCCGCAGACGGAGACGGCGAATTGCGGCGTCGGCATGGTGGCGGCCATCGACGGCAAGCCGCGGCGTGAGGTCGTGTTGCGCGCCATCGAGGCGCTGAAGGTTCTGTGGCATCGCGGCGCAGTCGACGCGGACGGCAAGACCGGCGACGGAGCGGGCATCCATGTCCAGATCCCGCAGGACTTCTTCAAGGAGCACGTTCAGCGCACCGGCCATCAGCTCGGCAAGGGCCGTCTGGCCGTCGGCATGGTCTTCCTGCCGCGCACGGACCTGATGCGTCAGGAGCGCACACGCCAGATCATCGAAAGCGAAATCCTGCGCATGGGCCACCGAATCTATGGCTGGCGCCAGGTGCCGGTGGATATCTCTGTCATCGGCGAAAAGGCCAACGCTACCCGGCCGGAAATCGAGCAGATCATGGTCGAGAACGCCCGCGACGTGAAGGTCGCGCAGTTCGAGGCCGATCTTTACGTCATCCGCCGCCGGATCGAGAAGGCGGTTCTGGCCGAGAACATTACCGAAGCCTATATCTGTTCGCTTTCCTGCCGGTCGGTGATCTACAAGGGCCTGTTCCTGGCGGAACAGCTCACCTCCTTCTATCCGGATCTGGAGGATGAGCGGTTCACGTCGAACTTCGCGATCTACCATCAGCGCTACTCGACCAACACCTTCCCCAGCTGGCCGCTGGCCCAGCCCTTCCGGGTTCTGGCCCATAACGGTGAGATCAATACGATCACCGGCAATACCAACTGGATGAAGAGCCACGAGACCAAGCTCGACGATCCGCAACTCGGCCCCTATGTCGACGATATCAAGCCGATCGTGCAGCCCGGCAGTTCCGACAGCGCATCCCTGGACGCCGTCTTCGAAGTCCTGGCCCGCACCCATCGCGAACTGCCGGAAGTGAAGTCGCTGCTGATCCCGGAAGCCTGGGAGCAGTCGAAGACCATTCCGCAGGCCCATCGCGACTTCTATCAATATGCCAATGGCGTCATGGAGCCCTGGGACGGACCGGCGGCGATCTGCGCCTATGGCGGCCGCTGGGCACTGGCGGGAATGGACCGGAACGGTCTGCGCCCGCTGCGCTATGTCGTCACCGGCGACGGGCTGCTGGTGGTCGGGTCGGAAACCGGCATGGTCAAGGTCGATGAGACGACCGTGGTCGAGAAGGGCCGTCTGGGGCCGGGTCAGATGATAGCCGTCGACCTCAGCGAAGGCCGTCTGTGCCACGACCGCGAGTTGAAGGATCATGTCGCGGCGCTGAGCCCGTTCGGCGAATGGGTCAAGGGCATCACCAATCTGTCCGAACTGGACGGCTCCGGGACCGGCAGCTGTGGTGAGATGCCGAAGGACGAGTTGCGCCGGCGCATGGTTGCCAACGGTTGGTCGATGGAGGATCTGGAACTGATCCTGCAGCCGATGGCCGAAGGCGGAAAGGAAGCCACCGGCTCCATGGGGGACGATACGCCGGTCGCGGTTCTGTCCGACAGTTATCGTGGCATGCATCATTATTTCCGTCAGAACTTCAGTCAGGTGACCAACCCGCCGATCGACAGCCTGCGCGAACGCTATGTCATGTCGCTGGCAACGCGCCTCGGCAATCTGGGCAACATCCTGGAGGAAGACGCGCGCCAGCTGGAAATCGTGCAACTGCCGTCACCGGTTCTGCTGGACGGCGATTATCAGGCTCTCCGCCGTCATCTGGGCGATGTGGCGGTCGAGATCGACTGCACCTTCCCCGTCGACGACAACCCGTCGGCCCTGCGTGACGCGGTACACGCCATCCAGACGCAGGCTGAAGACGCCGTCCGGGAAGGCGCGCAGCATCTGATTCTGGATGATTCCGGGACCACGCCGGACCGGGCCGCGATCCCGATGATCCTGGCGGCCGGCGCGGTGCATACACATCTGGTACGCGCCGATCTGCGGACCTTTGCCAGCCTGATCGCGCGGACGTCCGAAGCGCTGGATACGCATTCCTTCGCGGTCCTGATCGGGGTCGGAACCACGGCCGTCGTGCCCTACCTGGCGCAAGAAGCCATCGCCGACAGGCACCGCCGCAATCTGCTGCCGGGCCTGTCGCTTGAGGACGCGGTCGCGAATTTCCAGAAGTCCATCGAGGACGGGCTGCTGAAGATCATGTCCAAGATGGGCATTTCGATCATCAGCTCCTATCGAGGCGGCTACAATTTCGAGGCGGTCGGCCTCAGCCGGTCCCTGGTCGCGGAATTCTTCCCGGGCCTGCCCAGCCGGATTTCGGGTGTCGGCCTGACCGGCCTGCGGGAAAACGTTCTGGACCGGCACCGCCCCGCCTATGACGAGGCGGTCGCGGCCCTGCCGGTCGGCGGGTTCTACCGCTATCGTCGCGGCGGTGAGGCCCATGCCTGGGAAGGCAACCTGATCCACACGCTGCAGACCGCCGTCGGCTCGGATTCCTATGCGGTCTATCGGCGCTATGCGGAGCAGGTGGCCAAGCTGCCGCCGATCAGCCTGCGCGATCTGATGGACTTCAAATATGACGGTCCGGCCGCACCGATCGACGAGGTGGAAAGCATCACCGAGATTCGCAAGCGCCTGGTCGCGCCGGGGATTTCGCTGGGTGCCCTGTCGCCGATCGCGCATGAGACCCTTTCCATCGCCATGAACCGCATCGGCGCCAAGTCCGACAGCGGCGAAGGCGGCGAGGATCCGGCCCGCTACAAGCCCAAGGAAAACGGCGACAATGCGTCTTCGGCGATCAAGCAGGTCGCATCGGGACGCTTCGGTGTGACGGCGGAGTATCTGAACAATTGCCGTGAGATCGAGATCAAGATGGCGCAGGGCGCAAAGCCCGGCGAAGGCGGACAACTGCCGGGGTTCAAGGTGTCCGGCATCATCGCCAAGCTGCGGCATTCGACGCCGGGCGTGACTTTGATCAGCCCGCCGCCGCATCACGACATCTATTCGATCGAGGATCTGGCCCAGCTGATCTACGACCTGAAGCAGATCAACCCGGAAGCGCGTGTCTGCGTGAAGCTGGTTTCCAAGGCGGGTATCGGCACGGTCGCGGCTGGGGTCGCCAAGGCCCATGCGGACACGATCCTGATTTCCGGCCATTCCGGCGGCACCGGCGCGTCGCCTCAGACCTCGATCAAGTATGCCGGTCTGCCCTGGGAAATGGGCCTGGCGGAGGCGCATCAGGTGTTGACCCTCAACGGTCTGCGCCACCGGGTGCGTCTGCGCGTCGATGGGGGAATCAAGACCGGCCGGGACGTGGTCACCGCCGCCATCCTGGGCGCCGATGAATTCGGCATCGGTACGGCCAGCCTGGTCGCCATGGGCTGTATCATGGTGCGTCAGTGCCATTCGAACACCTGTCCGGTCGGTGTCTGCACGCAGGATGAACGCCTGATCGACAAGTTCACCGGCTCTCCGGAAAAGGTGATGAACCTGTTCAGCTTCATCGCCGAGGAAGTGCGTGAAATCCTGTCCCGGTTGGGATCGCGGACCCTGGCGGAAATTGTCGGACGGACCGATCTGCTGGCCCAGGTCAGCCGCGGCGCATCCCATCTGGACGATCTGGATCTGAACCCGCTTCTGGCCCAGCCCGGCATGCAGCGCGCCAACCACAAGGCGGATGCCGAAGGTCGGAACGAGGTCCCGGAAACACTGGATGCGTTGATGATTCAGGATGCGGAGAACCTGTTCCGCGACCGGGAGAAGATGCAGCTTCAGTACAATATCCGGAATACCTATCGCGCCATCGGCACGAAGATTTCCTCCAAGATCACCCGGACATTCGGCATGAAGACGCTGAAGCCGGGGCATCTGACGGTGCGCATGCGTGGGTCGGCCGGTCAGTCCCTGGGCGCCTTCGCGGTGCAGGGGCTCAAGCTCGAGGTCCTTGGCGATGCCAACGATTATGTCGGCAAGGGGCTCAGCGGGGGCGAGATCGTGATCCGTCCGATCACCACCAGCCCGCTGGAAAGCAACCGCAACGCCATCATCGGCAATACCTGCCTCTATGGTGCGACCGATGGGCGGTTGTTTGCGGCCGGTATGGCGGGTGACCGCTTTGCCGTGCGCAATTCAGGGGCCTATTCGGTGGTCGAAGGCATCGGATCGAACGGGTGCGAATACATGACCGGCGGCCGGGTCTGCATTCTGGGAGAGGTCGGGGCCAACTTCGCGGCGGGCATGACCGGCGGGATGGCTTTCATCTACGACCCCGACGACAGGCTGTCGCTGCACCTGAACCCGGAATCGGTCGGGGTTTATGCCCTGGAAACCGATTACTGGGCGGAGGAATGCCGCAGGATGCTGGTCGATCACGTCGCGGCGACCCATTCGAAATGGGCCGACGGGCTGTTGCACGACTGGGACATCACGCGGCGGTCGATCAAGCATGTCGTGCCGCATGAGATCCTGAAGATGCTGGACAATCCGCTGTCCGCGGATCAGCCGGCGGCCGTACCGGCGGAATAGGACGGGGTCAGGACCCGCTGACCACAATGGGCATGTCGGATCCGTCGAGATACTTGCTGACTACCTTCTCGACGAATCCGGTCTGCCGCAGCATTTCATACCCCGCCTCGTATTCGCGGAGCAGTTCCGCCCCTCGCGGATGGTCAGGACCGACGGCAGGATAGGCCAGGAAGGGTGTCTTGAAACCGCCCGCCGGCACGATCCGGTCCTGCAGTCCCAGCTTGTTCAGCAGATAGGTGGCGGAGTGCTCGTCCAGGCAGATCACATCGGCATTCCCGCGGTCGATCATGCGGAAGGCGCTCAGCATCGGTGCCTCGCCCGAGAGGTTCAGCACCGTGCCGTCGTCGGATTTCAGGTAGGCCTGATACATCGGGCTGATCGCCCGGTAGTTGAATCCGACAATGTTCAGAACGGTGCGGTCCGCCAGCGAGTCGATGCCCGCGAACTGGAAATCGTCGTCCGCCCGCTTCCAGAACAGGAATTCCAGACTGACATTGGGGATATAGGCCGGAACAAGATTCCAGCTGTTATGCGGGTTGATCGTACAGATCATGTCGATCGCGCCGGTTTCCACCGAACGGATGGCGCGGGCCAGCGGCAGTTCATGCTTCTCGACGCGATAGCCGCGCGCCTCGAAGATTTTCTCGATGATCTCGAAACAGTACCCAGGGTTCTCGTCGTCACCGAGCACGAAGATCGGCGGGTAGTCGAAGACCGCGACGGAAATTGTCTTGGCCGACGCTGTGCCGCAGATCGAGATCATCAGGATAAAGAGGGCGCAAAGGGACTTCGCCATAACGGGACCGCTCCATTGGTCCCCACCCAGGCTATGTCACTCGATTGCGAGGTCTGTATACACACCGCATCGCAGCCTGTCTACCCTCTGGCGAGAAAAAATATTTCGTTAACAACCAGTTAATGTGAGATCCGGCAACCTACCTCTGATCAACGGCCCCAGGGGCCGCGCGGCCTGGTGACCGGAATCCGGCTGGATCGGGTCGGCGACTGCACACGGGACCGGGTAGTTCGTCCGGCGACGCCCATCTCCTCTGCCTGTTTCACCAGGGCGGCGATGCGGTTCTCGGTCTTCGGGTGGGTTGTGAACAACCCGTCCATCTTGTTGGCGTGCAGCGGATTGATGATGAACATATGGGCCGTGGCCGGATTACGCTCTGCCGCCGCATAGTCGATTCGGGAGGCGCCCGCCTGCAGCTTGTCCAGTGCGGAGGCGAGCCAGAGCGGATTGCCGCAGATCTCTCCGCCCATCCGGTCGGCCGAATACTCACGCGTGCGGGAGATCGCCATCTGGACCAGCGCGGCCGCCAGGGGCCCCAGAAACATCACCAGGATCGCGCCCAACGCGCCGAAGGGGCTGCTTCGATTGTCATTGCCGCCGAACAGGCTGGCGAACATCGCCATGTTGGCGAGTGCCGAGATTGCGCCGGCTATAGTCGCCGTCACGGTCATGGTGAGGGTGTCGCGGTTCTTCACATGGGCCAGTTCGTGGGCCATGACGCCGGCCAGTTCTTCCGCCGACAGCATGCGCATCAGACCGGTTGTCGCCGCAACAGCCGCATTTTCGGGGTTCCGGCCGGTCGCAAAGGCGTTCGGCTGTTCGGTATCGATGATGTAGACCTTCGGCATCGGCAAGTCGGCGCGCTTTGCCAGTTCCGCGACGGTCTTGTACAGGCCCGGCGCGCTTTGGGCGTCGACCTGCCGCGCATTGTGCATGCGCAGGACGATCTTGTCCGCGTTCCAGAAGGCAATGATGTTGGATACGCCAGCGAAGGCGAGCGCGATCAGCATCATGGTCTGGCCGCCGATCAGATAGCCGCAAACCCCCAGAAGGCCGGTCATCGCGGCCATCAGCATCCCGGTGCGCAGCGTGTTCATCTTGGAAATCAGTCCTCTTCATGCCGGTCTCGCACAATCGCATAAGAAATGGGAATGCGGCCGGTCGGATCAAGATGGATCGACGCCTGCAGCCCGCCCGTCGCGCACGAGTTGGGGCGTTGCCTTGGGCAGCGGGCCTCACCGTCCCACAGTCAATATGCGACCAGCTACGACTGTGCTGCCGCCACCTCACCCGACCGCAATTCGAACCTGAGAGAGCCCGCAGGATTGTCGATACGGATTTTTCCACTATATCACCCTTCATGAGCAAACTGTCGAACCTGTTCAAGACCTCGAAGCCGAAGCCGCCGCGCCTGCCCAGTTCCGATGAACTGCCGGAAGGTGTGGAGCCGGAAGATCTGAAAGGCGTCGACGAACGGCGTCTGGCGGAACTGAAGGCGGAGGCCGCCGGTGAGCGGGCCCGCAAGGCGGCTGCTGAATCCGGCAAGGGCGAGAAGGAAATCGGCGGCCCCAAGGGGCTGGAGCCGACGCGCTACGGTGACTGGGAAAAGGCCGGTCGCTGTTTCGATTTCTGAAGCGTCAGTCCTTCACCATCATTTCGTAGAGATTGAGCAGGCTCTTTCCGCCCACCCGGTCATAAAGCGTGCGCGCGGCGTAATTGTGGTCCTGTGTCAGCCAGCGCATGACCTGCCAGCCGCGATCGCGGCAGATGTCGCGCAACGCATCGAAGACCTTCTCCCCGATGCGGCCGCCGCGCGCGTCGGGATCGATGAACAGATCGTCGAGAAAACCCATCTTCTGGCCATGCAGCGGACGCGGCATCTCCCGATAATGGGCAAGGCCGATGAGCGTGCCGTCCCGTTCCACGACCAGTCCTTCCAGGACCTCATCCGGGTCGATCAGCCAGTCGAAGGCAACGCGTCGTGACTCCCGGGTGCTCGTTACCTTGTAGAAATTGCAATATCCCAGATAGAGCGGGTCCCACGCCTCGTAATCTTCGGCCCGCACGGGACGGATGGTCAGGTCATTCATAAATCGGCTCCTTCAAATAGGGGGGGACCGGATGCGGGCGGTCCATTCTCGGGTCCGGCTCCGGCGGTCCCCAGACCTCCCGGCGCGGCAGCACACCTGCCCAGCAATCGACGGTGCCGTAATCCGCTTCATCGTCGGTCGGCGGGCCGCTGTTGATCTTGGCGACGGCGTCCTCGATTTCCATCGAGACCACGGTGGTCGCCTTCAGTTCCTGTTCGGTGTTGCCGCGGACTTCCTCCCACCGACCGGGGAACAGGCCGTCCATCATGACCTTCAGCGATGCTTCCTTGGCGTCGCGGTCTTCCAGCGCATGGGCGCGACCGTACAGCATGGCGGTGCGGTAGTTGGCGGAGTGATTGAACGGGGACCGCGCCATGACCCATCCATCGAAATGCGTGACGGTCACGCAGACCGGAATGCCGCCCTTCACCGCGCGCAGCATGCGGCTTGCCGATGAACCGTGCCAATAGAGCCGATCCCCCTGGCGCCAATGGATCGTCGGCGTCACATAGGGCTGACCGTCGATGGCATAGCCAACGTGGCAGAGCGGCGCGGAATCGACCACGGCAAAGACCGCGTCCTTGTCATATCGCGCCCGATCATGGGATCGGCGCACACGCGACCGGTCGGTCGGCGCAAAGGATTCGGCGGTATCGGGCATTCTGCGGAACTCCTGACGAAGGGCGGGCAGCGGTTGAGATGCCGTAAAAATGGCTTGTTCAAAAGGGCCGCTTCGGTCGAAGTTATGGTGCCACTTGATTTGAGGGATTCTGACCGATGCCCCGCCGCGTTGCCGATGGAACCGTACTGCCGCTGTCGCTGGATCGCGGGGCCGATGAGCCGATGCACCGCCAGCTGTACGACCAGCTGCGTGGGTTGATTCTGGACGGGCGTCTGAAGGCCGGCGCGCGACTGCCGTCCAGCCGCACCTTGTCGCGGGAACTGGATATCTCCCGCAACACGGTCACCACCGCCTTCGACCAGCTGTTCGCGGAGGGCTATCTGGTCGGCAAGATCGGCGCCGGGTCCTTCGTGTCCGACGAACTGCCGGAAGAAGCGTTGTCTCCCCGCCAGAGTGCGGTGATCCCGGGCGAAAGCCATCCGCGCCGGCAGGGGCTGTCCAAGCGCGGCGCGCGTCTGGCCGCCTTGCGCGGCAATCGGTCATCGCGCCAGACTCCGGCGTTCTCGCTGGGCCTGCCCGATCTCGACAGTTTCCCCTTCGATGTCTGGTCGCGCCTGATGACCAAGGCCTGGCGCCGCCCGCCGCGCGATCTGCTGGCACAGGCGGAGCCGGCAGGCTATCTGCCACTGCGCCGGGCCATCGTCGACTATCTGCGGACCGCGCGGGGTGTGCGCTGCGAAGCGGAGCAGGTGATCGTCGTCGCAGGCGTTCAGCAGGCGATTGGTCTGGCCTGCCATGTCCTGCTGGATGAGGGCGATGTCGCCCTGATGGAGGAGCCCGGCTATCCCGGCGTGCGCGGTGCCCTGCTGGGCGCGGGCATACGTACGGAAATGGCGCCGGTCGATGAGGAAGGGCTGGACATCGATGCCGGGGAGACCGCCGCCCCGGAGGCCCGGCTGGTCTGTGTCGCGCCGTCCCATCAGTACCCGCTGGGCGTGACCATGACGCTGGCCCGACGCCTGAAGCTTCTGGATTGGGCGCAGCGGCGTGACGGTTGGGTCCTGGAGGACGACTATGACAGCGAGTACCGCTATGCCGGGCGGCCGCTTTCGGCCCTGCAGGGGCTGGATCGCGATGGTCGCGTCGTCTATGCGGGCTCCTTCTCCAAGGTCATGTTTCCGTCGTTGCGGATCGGCTATCTGGTCGTGCCGGCGGATTTGGCGGAACCCTTCCGGCATGCGCGCGCGGCGTTGGACGACCATCCGTCCACCATTGCCCAGCCCGCCCTGGCGGCCTTCATTGAGGAGGGGCATTTCGCGGCCCATCTTCGGCGGATGCGGAAGCTCTATTCGGAACGGCGCACGGCCCTGGCGCAAGCGCTGGAAGCGCGGTTCGGGGATCGCATCGCCATCGCCCCGTCGGAGGCGGGCATGCATCTGCTGGCACGCCTCGCCCCGGACCTGGCCCCCGGTCTTTCCGATGGCGAGATTCAGACGCTGGCGGCCCGGCACGGGGTTACGGTGTCGGCACTCAGCGCCTATTATGCCGGCCCGACCGCGGACCGGGGTTTGCTGCTGGGTTATTCTGCGGTACCGATCGACAAGATGCCCGACGCCGTCGAACGGCTGGCCAATGCACTGGAACCATGAACGACAGTCCTGTCCCTTCCGTTGTCGATCCCGCCTTCGATCCGCTTGACCCGGCCCACCGGGGCGGAGAGATCGTGCTGTTCGATCTTGAGTTCACCGCCTGGGAAGGCAGTCTGGAGCGCGGCTGGTCCGAACCGTGGGAGCATCGCGAAATCATCCAGATCGGCGCCGTGCGGGTGCGGGACGATGCCAACCTGACGGAGCTCGGGCGGCTGCTGTGCTATGTCAGCCCTGTCCGCAATCCCGAACTGTCCGCCTATATCGTCGACCTGACCGGCATCGATCAGTCGACGATTGATCATGAAGGGTTCGATTTCCCGGAGGCGCTGGAGGTGTTTCTGGATTTTTGTGACGGCGCGCGAGCGGTCCTGTCCTATAGCGGCGATCCGGATGTGCTGGCCGAGAACTGCCGCCTGCACGGGATCGCTGCCCCCGACTGGCGGGGCTATGGCGAACTGGATGGCAGTCTGGCGCGGCGGGCGGGGCCGGAATTCGGTCAATCCACATCCTACCAGCTGCCGACCCTTGTGGGCCTTGAGATGACAGGGCGCGCCCATGACGCCATGGACGACTCGCAGGCAATCGCCGCAACGCTGCGGGTCCTGCGGCAACGCGGCACGATCTGATCTTTCGCCCATTCGGGCAAAGAAAAAGGCCCGCGCCTTGGCGCGGGCCTTGATCATTTTCGGTGAACCGGGCCGGGATCAGTGTTTGACGTTGGCCCAGGTCCGGCGTTTCACCGCGATCATCAGACCGGTGAACACGGCCAAGAACAGCATGACTGCAATGCCGGTTTCCTTCCGGGCTTCCAGGCTGGGCTCGGACGCCCAGGCCAGGAAGACGGAGACATCGTGGCCCATCTGTTCCGGCGTGGCCGGCGTGCCGTCCGCATACTCGACCGCATCTTCATAGAGCGGGTTCGGCATTGCGATGGCGCAGCCGGGGAACCACTTGTTGAAGTATGCGCCCGGCGGCAGAGACCAGGCATTCAGGTCGGCTTCCCACTCTTCCGTGGATTTCCCGGCCGGCTGCGGCTTGCACAGCTTCTTGTCTTCCAGGGTCGGATTCTCGACATAGCCGTTGCCCAGCAGCGCCGACACATAGGACGCACCGCTGGCGAATTCGCCGCCCTGAAGCATGTCCAGGAAATTCGCGCCGATCGACCCGAGACCATGGGCGCGCGCCTTGACGATCAGGGACAGATCCGGCGGGGCCTTCCCGCCATTGACCGCCGCCGCTTCCTGCACGTTGCGGTACGGATTCACAAAGCGGTCCTTGGGCTCACCCGGACGGGTGAACATGTCGCCGTCTTCGTTCGGACCGTCCTCGACCTCGAACTGCGCGGCGAAGGCCTTGATCTGATCTTCGCTGTAGCCGAGGGCCGAGAGTTCGCGATAGCGGATCAGGTCCAGGCCGTGGCATGAGGCGCAGACACCGAGATAGACCTGCAGGCCGCGCTGAGCCGCATCCCGGTCGAACTTGCCGAAGAAGCCGGTGAACTCGTAGTCGCCCTGCGGCGGGTGGGCCGCACTGGCAGCCGCCGCCTCCTGGCTGGCCGGGCCCGCGCCGAAGGCGACGAGGGCGGCCGTTGCGATGGAAAGACCGAGTTTACGCATTACGCCTTCTCCATTTTCGCGGCGGTGGCTCCGGCAATCTGGGCGCCGCCACCGGCTTTCAGCACCGGTTCCGAAATGCTGGCAGGCAGCGGTTTCGGGCGTTCGATCCAGCCGATCAGCGGGGTCAGGATCAGGAAGTGGAAGAAGTAGTACATCGTCGTGCCCTGGGCGATCGTGACATACGGTTCTTCCGCCGGCTTGCCGCCGACCCAGCCAAGGACGATGAAGTTGATCAGGAACAGGATCGTCGCCCACTTGTAGATCGGACGGTAGCGGCAGGACCGGACCTTGGACGTGTCCAGCCACGGCAGCAGCGCCAGGATGACCAGCGACCCGAACATGGCCAGCACGCCGGCCAGCTTGGCGGTCGCCCACCAGCCGAAGACGATCTCGTGCACCCACCAGCCGTCAACGAAGGACCGCAGGATCGCGTAGAACGGCAGGAAGTACCACTCCGGCACGATATGCGCCGGCGTCACCAGCGGGTCCGCCTCGATGTAGTTGTCCGGGTGACCCATGTAGTTCGGCGCGAAGAAGACGAAGAAGGCGAAGACCAGCAGGAAAACGGCCAAGCCCAGCGTGTCCTTAGCGGTAAAATACGGGTGGAACGGCACCGTGTCCTGCGGCCCGCGCGGCTCAATGCCGTCCGGGTTGTTCGACTTGGTCACATGCAGCGCCACGACATGCAGTGCGACCACGCCGACGATGACGAAGGGCAGCAGGTAGTGCAGTGCGAAGAAGCGGTTCAGCGTCGGATTGTCCACCGAGAACCCGCCCCACAGCAGCGTGACGATCTGGTCGCCGACCAGCGGAATGGCCGAGAACAGGTTGGTGATCACCGTCGCACCCCAGAAGCTCATCTGGCCCCAGGGCAGAACGTAGCCCATGAAGGCCGTGCCCATCATCAGGACAAGGATGATGACACCCAGGATCCACAGAAGCTCACGCGGGGCCTTGTAGGAGCCGTAATACATGCCGCGGAAAATGTGGATATAGACGACGATGAAGAACATCGACGCGCCGTTCATGTGGATGTAACGCAGCATCCAGCCATGATTGACGTCGCGCATCATGCGTTCGACGGAATCGAACGCCATGTCGACATGCGGCGTGTATTGCATCGCCAGGATGATGCCGGTGACGATCATCGTCACCAGAACAACCATGGCCAGGGCACCGAAGTTCCAGAAATAGTTCAGGTTCTTCGGCATCGGGAACACGCCGTATTCGGCATGCACGTAAGAGAACACCGGCAGTCGGGAATCAACCCAACGGATCACCGGATTCTTGAAGTTGGGGGCGGGATGATCGCTCATAGGGGAAGCCTCCGTTAACCGATCCGAACCGTCGTATCGGTCAGGAATTCATGCTCCGGCACGGGCAGGTTGGCCGGCGCCGGGCCCTTGCGGATACGCCCGGACGTGTCGTAGTGCGAACCGTGGCACGGGCAGAACCAGCCACCGAACTCGCCTTTGGTCTCACCTTCGGCGGTGCCGGTCGGAATGCAGCCCAGATGGGTGCAGACACCGACCAGAATCAGCCATTCCGGACGCTCGGCGCGCTCCGCATCCGATTCCGGATCGATCAGGCTCTGCGGGTCGACCGCCCGTGCCTCCTGGATCTCGGCTTCGGTCCGGTGCCGGATGAAAACCGGCTTGCCGCGCCAGAACACCTTGATGGCGGACCCGACATCGACCTGGCTCAGATCGACCTCGATCGAGGCGAGCGCCAGAACGTCCTTGGACGGGTTCATGCTGTTGATTAAGGGCCAGGCGAAAACGCCGGCGCCCACGGCACCGACCCCGACGGCCAGATAGTTCAGGAAATCCCGCCGGCCGGTGCCCTCATCGGCATCATGACCGGACTGTGTCGCTTCCGCCATTTCGAATCCCCTCGAAACTCGTAAAACCCTAGAAAAGCCGGGTTTCCCAGCTTTCCACGCTACCATAGAATCTTCGCCGGGAATATCGAGACCATTTGCGACAACCTGCCGCAAGACGTCACTATCGGGGCGTGTCTGCGAAGATGCCTTTGGAGTCCTCTCCCGTCAGCGCCCCCCGGCACCGCCGCACCGTATACTGCATTGTTGCGCGGAAGAAAAGGTCGCCGAAGCTGTTGCGAGTGGTTCTTAGTTGCGCGATTTCAACCATATGCACCGGTTGACAGGCCCGCTCGCGCCGGGGCTTATGCGCCTCTGTCGAAGGTTGGACTCCACGGATGCCCGTCAGTCATGCGTATCGCCCTCCACAATCCGGAAATTCCTCAGAACACGGGCGGCATTCTGCGCCTCTGCGCCTGCTTCGGCGTGCCGCTTGAAATCATCGAGCCCTGCGGCTTTCAGATGACGGATGCAAAATTGAAGCGGGCCGGGATGGATTATATCGCCAAGGCGCATATGACGGTTCATCCGGACTGGGAAAGTTTTCGCGCGGCATGCCCCGGGCGGCTGCTGCTGGCCACGACGAAGGCGAGCGAGTCGATCTACGATTTTGCCTTCGACGCGGAGGATATCCTGGTCTTCGGCTCCGAAAGCAGCGGCGCGCCGGAGCATGTTCACGCGGCGGCCGATTGCCGGATCCGTATTCCGATGCGCCCGAACATCCGCTCCTTCAATCTGGCCGTCAGCGCCGGGATCATCCTGTCCGAGGCATTGCGCCAGACCGGCGGACTTCCCAGTCCGGGCGGCGATGTGTAAGCCTCGCGATCTCAATTCAGGAAAAGGCAAGCCATGACCGACAGTCTGGATGACAAGAAGACGAAAGCCTCGGACTGGTTCGCGACGCTGCGCGATCGGATCTGTGCGGAATTCGAGACACTGGAAACCGAGTTGGGCGACGGCATGCCGCATGCGGAGCTTGAACCGGGCCGCTTCGAACGAAAGACTTGGCAGCGCCCGGACGATGGCGGCGGGCATGGCGGCGGCGGCACCATGGCGGTGATGCGTGGCGGGCGTGTCTTCGAGAAGGTCGGCGTCAACATCTCGAAGGTCGAAGGCACCTTCTCCGAACAGTTCCGGAAGGAAATTCCCGGCGCGGAGGAAAGCGGCGGCGCCTTCTGGGCCAGCGGCGTTTCCCTGGTCGCGCATATGCGCAGTCCCAAGGTCCCGGCGATCCACATGAACACCCGGATGATCGTCACGTCGAAGAACTGGTTCGGCGGCGGTACCGATCTGAACCCGATGGTCGAGGTGCCGCAGGACACCGCGGATTTTCATGCCGCGCTGAAGCGGACATGCGACGCCCATGCCTGTGCCGACTATCCGCGCTACAAGGAATGGTGCGATGAATATTTCTTCATCAAGCACCGCAATCAGGCGCGTGGCGTCGGGGGGATATTCTTCGACTATCTGGACAGCGGCGACTGGGAGGACGACTTCGCCTTCGTGCGCGGGGTCGGTGAATGTTTCCTGGACATTTACCCGACCCTGGTCCGGCGTCATCTCGGTGAGAGCTGGACTGCGGAAGACCGCGAATGGCAACTTCAGAAGCGCGGCCTCTATGCCGAATTCAATCTCGTCTACGACCGCGGCACCCGTTTCGGCCTGATGACCGGCGGCAATCCCGAAGCCGTGCTGATGTCTTTGCCGCCTGAGGCGAAATGGCCCTAGGCTAACTTCCCGCCGCGGGCAGATTGTCCGCGATGAAGTTCAGGATGCGGTCTGCCTGGGTGCGGCGAAAGCATTCCTTGAACACGGTCCCATGGGTGTATTTTCCGCTGCATTCGATGCCGTCGATCGTCACCCCCGTCAGGGCGACATAGGTGACGCCGGGGCGACCGGCCAGCCAGGTCATGGCCCGGACCGGCTCGTACCGGTCCTGCTCGAAGCCGAAGATCAGGGCGTTCAGGCGTTCCGCCTCGGCGATGAAGGCGGCCTGCCTGTCGCGTTCCTTCTGCCAGACGTCGATCCGGCGACCATGGAAACCGGCGAAGGCCGGCGCGAAGGCAATCAGCCCGGCATAGGGCGCGTGACCGTTGCGCTGCACCAGCAATCCGGCCCAGCCGCCGGCGGACTGTCCCATGACGAAGATGCGCTCCGGAGGGATGCCGCTATCGGCGATGTGGTGCAGCAGGTGTTCCAGCTCCTCTGCGCGGCGCACCACTTTTGGCACGCCGTCACCGTCCGGCTGATTGAAGCCGCCGACCTTGGTCCGCGTGCAGAAGGCGAACAGGGCAATGCGGTAACCGTTGACCTGTTTCCCGGCGAGGTCCGTTGCGGTGCGCGGGATGTTGATGCCGGGACGGCTGGTATCACAGGGATCGGGCTTCGGCTCGGACGTGGATCCATTGAGATAGACGATCAGGACGTGGGCTGACGGGTCGTCCAGGGCGAAGGGGGCCGCCCGGGTGACGCCCGGCGGCGCGTAGCCCATGAACCGGCTGCCCGACCCCATTTCCGGCGGTCGGTCCGGCGCAACCAGGAACCCGATAAGGACCAGCGCGGCTGTCAGGCCGTAGGCCAGTTCGCGCCGGATCCATCTTTCGCGTCGTGTCATCCCAGATACCGTATCAGGATTTCGTCCGTCCGCATGCCGTAGCCGCCCCCGAAAAACCAGGCATGGGCCAGCAGCGGTTCCAGATGATAAAGCCCGCGACGCTCCTCGAAGAAGAGGGGATCGATGGGCCGCCGTTCACGATAGCGGGAGAAGAAGGCGTCGCCGACCCCGCCGAACAAGGTCAGGAAGGCGAGCTCGATTTCCGGGTCGGCGAAGTAGCAGGCCGGATCGATCAGGGCAGCGACCCGGCGGTCCTTGAACAGGATGTTGCCGATCCAAAGGTCGCCGTGGATCAGCGAGGCCGCGCCGTGTTCCGGAATCCAGCGATCCAGCCGGCTGCACAATGTCTCCAATCGGCCAAGGCAGCCCTCCGGCAGCCGGCCCGCCTGATGCGCCAATCGGCCCAGAAACATCAGCCGGCGGTCGCGCAGAAAGGGGATCCACCTATCAGACCAGTCATTCGGGCGCTGTAGCGGTCCGATCGGCGTCGGTCGGTCGAACCCATATCGAGACACGGTCACGGAATGCAGGTCGGCGACGATGTCGGCGAGATCTTCCTGTTGCGTCGAGGTCGCGACCCCGTCGTCGCAGGGGATGTAATCCATGATCAGTAGATCGCGGTCGGCGTGGTGGACCGCCGGAACCGGGACCTTCCCGGCGGCGCGCAGCCGGTCCAGCATGAAGGCCTCATCCTTCAGCGTGGCCTGTGGCAGGTCGGTCGGCTGTGGCCGGGGAGCCATGGTCTTGATTGCAAAGGCCCGGCCGTTCTGCGTCACGATGCGGGTGCAATCGGCGATATTGCCGCCGGACAGCGGCCGGCTCTGCGCGATGGTGGTGCCGAGTATGCGCTCCAGCCGACGTCGCAGTGCGGGGGTCACGCGCCGCCTTTCAGCCGCTCCAGCCAGCCGCGGCATCCCGCTTCGATCAGATCCAGGGAATATTCGTAATCCTCTGCGCCGCCATAATAGGGGTCCGGCACGTCGCCGCGTCCGACCTCCGGTGCGGGATCAAGGAACAGGACGATTTCCGCCGTGGCGTCGGCCGGGCGATGGCGGGTCAGATGGGCGATATGGCCCTCGTCCATCGCCAGCATCCAGTCGAACTCGTAGTAGTCTTCGCGCCGCAGCGGACGGGCGCGCAGTTCCGTGAGGTCGTAACCTCGCGCCTTGGCCGCCGCCAGGGCCGGATTGCTGGGTGGGTCGCCGGCATGCCAGTCGGTGGTCCCCGCGCTGTCGATTTCGATCCGATCCGACAGGCCGGCTGCCGCCGCCATGTGTCGCAGGACACCCTCCGCGGAAGGCGATCGACAGATGTTGCCCGTGCACACCATCAACAGCCGTGCCGCTCGCGATTTTGTCATGATCTGGCCTCTCGAACTATGCGGAGACTCTGGGTAGCATGACCGCATCATGTCGGAAAGCAGTCCTGAAGCCTTCTCCATTGTCGTATTGACCGGTGCCGGGATTTCCAAGGAGTCCGGTCTGTCCACCTTTCGCGATGCAGATGGCATCTGGGCGACGGTGAATATCGACGATGTTGCCACGCCGGAAGCCTACGCGCGGGACCCGGAACGGGTTCATGCCTTTTACAATGATCGCCGACGCGGCCTGACCGATCCGGCGATCCGGCCGAATGCCGCCCATGAAGCGCTGGCACGGTTGGAGAGGGAATGGCCCGGCGACGTGCTGATCGTTACGCAGAACATCGACGACCTTCACGAACGCGCGGGCAGCATGAACCTGATCCACATGCACGGTGAATTGCTGAAGGCCCGCTGCGAGCGTTGCGGAACGGTATGTTCCTGGACCCTGGACATGACGGTGCAGACCGCCTGCCCGTCCTGCGGACGGAAAGGGGCGATGCGGCCCCATGTCGTCTGGTTCGGTGAGATGCCCTTCATGATGGAGGCGATCGATTCCGCCCTTCAGGAATGCGGTCTGTTCCTGTCCATCGGTACGTCGGGCAATGTCTATCCCGCTGCGGGCTTCGTGCAGATTGTCCGCCAGGCCGGGCAGGCGCAGACCGTTGAAATCAATCTGGAGCCGTCGGAAGGGGCGACCCTTTTCCACGATACGGTCTATGGACCGGCAACCGAAATGGTGCCTCAGATCGTTGACCAGATTTTGAGGTATGGCGGCGGATGAGTCTCGAGCCGCTTCTGAAAGAGGTCCGTTCCTGCACGATCTGCACCGCGCATCTGCCCCTCGGTCCCCGACCCATCGTGCGAATGAAGCCGTCGGCACGGCTGTTGATCATCGGTCAGGCACCGGGCACCAAGGTGCATGAAAGTGGTATCCCCTGGAACGACCCTTCGGGCGACCGCCTGCGGGATTGGCTTCAGGTTGATCGGGACCGGTTTTACGATGAGGCGCGTATCGCCATAATGCCCATGGGATTCTGCTATCCGGGCCGCAATCCGAAGGGAGGCGACAACCCGCCCCGGCCCGAATGCGCCCCGGCCTGGCACGACAGGCTGATGGCCCATTTGCCTGGGATCGAACTGACCCTGCTGATCGGCCAATACGCCCAGAAGCGGTATCTTGGCGATGCGGCGGGGCGAACGATGACCGAGAGCGTGCGCGACTTCCGGACCCATTTGACGGCGGGTTTCCTGCCGCTGCCGCACCCGTCCTGGCGCACCAATGCCTGGCAGCGGAAAAACACCTGGTTTGATGAAGAAGTACTGCCGGAGTTGCGGTCCAGGGTTCGGATGATTATCGACTGAAAGGTCCTTTCACGAACCGGGATGGCACGATGACCGACCGCACGGTGCCCGCCGCCGCCACGCCCTTGATGCCCGCGCTCGCAATTCTGCTCAGCTCCGTTCTGTGGGGGCTGTACTGGATTCCGATGCGCCAGATGGAGGCGGAGGGCATCGAGAAGGCGTGGCCGTCGCTGGTTCTCAACGGCGCGGTTCTGGGCCTGCTTCTGCCGATTGCGGTGTGGCGCTGGCGCAGGCTGCTGGTCGGCACCGGGGGCATGGCGGTCAGCGGGTTGCTGATGGGACTGGCGCTCAGCCTCTACGGCATCAGCCTAAACCTGACCGAAGTCGTGCGCGCGATCCTGCTGTTCTACCTGTCACCGGCATGGAGCACGGCCATCGGCCTGATCTGGCTGGGAGAACGTATGACGGCCCGGCGCGCAGGGGCGCTGCTGTTCGGTTTTGCCGGCCTGATGGTCGTCCTGGAGGCGGATAGCGGCCTGCCGCTGCCGGAGACGCTGGGGGACTGGATGGCCATCGCGGCAGGCATGGCCTGGTCCGTCGGGTCGACGCGGATATTCGTCGGCCGGAAAGTCCCGACTTTCGAGCTGTCCTTTGCCTTTGTCACCGGCACCGTGCTGACCAGCGCATTGCTGATCGCGCTGATTCCGGCTTCGCAAATCGGCCACTATCCTGGGATGGACAGGATCCTGGGGGTGGATGTCGGTTTTGCGCTGCTGGCCATAGCCCTGCTGATCCCGATCTATGTCCTGACCATCTGGGGTGCGAAGCGGCTGCCGCCGGCGACGGTCGGTATCCTGTTGCTGGGTGAGATCGTCGTCGCGGTCATTTCCGCGGCGCTGTTGCTGCCGGAGGAACCGTTCGGCCTGCGCCAGGGAATCGGTGCTGTGCTGATAACCGCCGCCGGCATTATGGAGGTCTTGCCGAGGCGTCGGGCGAAGGCATAATCCTGCCCGGTAAACGCGAAAGGGGAGGGTAGAAATGGCGGCACAGGACGCCCCCATACTGATCGTCGGCGGCGGCATCGGTGGCCTGGCGACGGCTCGGGCGCTGGCTCTGAAGGGGCGGCGGGTCCATGTGCTGGAACAGGGGCGCGCCTTCGGCGAGATCGGGGCGGGCATCCAGTTGAGCCCCAACGTCTTTCGCATGTTCGAACGATTGGGGATCGAGGATGCGATCCGCGCCGACGCCGTCTTCGTCGACGACATCCGTTTCATGGATAGCCTGACCGGCGAGCGGGTGATGCAGGTTCCGCTGAAACAGCCCTTCGAGGCGCGGTTCGGCAAACCCTATGCCGTCACCCATCGCGGCGATCTGCACACGACCCTGCTGAAATCCTGTCAGGAACTGGACGACCTCGTCGTTCTTGAAACCGAGGCCAAGGTCACGGGGTATTCCGACCAGGGCGACCGGGTTACCCTTCGGCTGGCCGATGGGACCACGCGCGAGGGCCGGGCCCTGATCGGCGCGGATGGCCTGTGGTCCAGGGTGCGTGCTCAGATGTTGAATGACGGCCCGCCCCGGGTGTCGGGCCACATCGCCTATCGGGCGGTGCTGCCCTATGACCAGGTGCCGGAGAATGTGCGCTGGGATTCCGCCAGCCTCTGGGCCGGGCCGAAAACCCATCTGGTGCATTACCCGCTGCGCCGGAAGGAACTGTTCAACATGGTCGCGGTTTTTCACAGTGACCGTTACGTCGAAGGCTGGGATCTGTCCGGCGACCGGGACGAGTTGATGCAGCGGTTCGAAGGCGTCGATCCGCGCCCCGCCAGCCTTCTGTCGCGTATCACCGACTGGCGGTATTGGGTCCTGTGCGATCGCGAACCGATCCGCGAGTGGTTCCAGGGCAATGTCGCCCTGTTGGGCGATGCCGCGCATCCGATGTTGCAGTACTTCGCGCAGGGCGCCTGCATGGCGACAGAGGATGCGGTCTGTCTTTCGGATGCGCTTGAACAGGCCGGCGACGACTTCCCCAGGGCCTTCGAGGCCTATCGTGATGCCCGCTATCTGCGCACGGCACGGGTCCAACTGATGGCCCGGCTGCTGGGCGAGATCTACCACGCCGCCGATGTTCGTGCCGACCTGCGGAATCACGTACTGGGCATGCGCACGCCGGAACAGTCCTATGAAGGGCTGGCCTGGCTCTACGACGGTCCGTAGCTACCGGACCGCATGCGCTTCGCCTGCCGCATGGATTAAAGACCCCAATCCCCGAAACGCGGGCTATAGTGTCGTCGGGGACGATTTGGGGGAATACCATGACCGGCGAAATCACGTCCGAGGACCGTGTGTTCCTCGACACGATGCGTCAGCGCTTCAATGAAATCGCCGGGGCGGATGCCTCGATCGATCTGGGCGAGTTGGGAGCCGCTCTGGGCCTGCGTGATCCCTATTACGCCAAGCGCCTGTTTGCGATGGTGGACCGCGACGGCAGCGGTCGCATTGATACGGCGGAATTCGTCGTCTTCGCGGAGCGGATCGTCCAGGGAACGGATGAAGACCGGCTGCGTTTTGCCTTTGACCTGCACGATCCGGATGACAGCGGTGAGATCGACTGGGACGAGTTGCATCGCATCCTGACGGCCAGCCTAGCCCAACACGGCGCCAGCCTGCCGGACGTCGCCGTGAACGGTTTGACGGACGCGCTGTTCCGGCGCGCCGACGCGGATGGAGATGGCGGGATCGACTTCGTGGAGTTTCAGGGCGTGCTGGACGCCTATCCGAAGTTGAAGGCGCAAATGTCGCGTTCGGCGACCGCCCTGCTGATGCCGCCTCCACCCCGCCCGAAACGTGGGCCCAGTCTCGGCGATCGGCTGCGTATTCTGGGGCAGAGGATTGCCAGCAACCGCGCGGCGTCTACCTTGCTGCTGCTCTATTTTGTCGCCAATATCGCCCTGTTCGCCAATGCCATTGTCACCTATGCCGAGGCCGGGGCCAATATATACGTCCAGTTGGCGCGCGGCGGCGGGGCGTGTCTGAATTTTAATGGTGCCCTGATCCTGATTCCGATGCTGCGCCACCTGCTGACACGGGTTCGGCATTCGGTGCTGGGCGAGATCGTGCCGGTCGATCACGCCATCGCCTTCCATAAACTGGTCGGCCACGTGATGATGGGCTTTGCCGGTCTGCACACCGCGGCGCATCTGGCGAACTACGCGACCCTTGAAGGCGGTATTCCCGCCCATCTGTTCGGCACCTCGGCGGGGCTGACGGGCATGGTCCTGATGATCGCTTTTCTGGTCATGTGGATTTGCGCGCTGGATTGGATTCGGCGCAGCGGTCGGTTCGAGCTCTTCTATTTCACCCATATGCTCTATCTGGTGTGGTTCGTGCTGGCCGTGATGCACGGGCCGGTCTTCTGGATCTGGGCGGGCATACCAATTCTGGGCTATGTCGCGGAACGGCTGATCCGTTTCCGCCACACGCGCCGGGCCTTCCCGGTCAGCGCGGCGGAACCGTTGCCGTCCTCGGTGACGCGGTTGGAGGTGCAGTTGCCCGATGGCTACACCTACCAGCCCGGTGATTATGTCTTTGTGAGGTATCCGCCGATTTCCAGGCGCGAATGGCACCCGTTCACGGTCACGACCTGCCCGGAGGAAAACGGCATTCTGTCGGTGCATGTTCGGGGACTGGGAAACTGGACGCGGAAACTTCACAGCCATGCCAAGGAACAACCCGCGGTATTGGGCGAGGCGTTCATCGACGGTCCTTACGGGACGCCCAGCACGCATATCTTCAAATCTGAAGTCGCGGTGCTGATCGGTGCCGGGATCGGTGTCACGCCCTTTGCGGCGATCCTGAAATCCGTTTTTCGTCGGCGGGCTGCGGGGGATGCCGGGCTTGGCCTGAAGAAGGTGCATTTCGTCTGGATGAACCGGGATCAATATGCCTTCGAGTGGTTCTCGGACATGATCTCCGGGCTGGAGGCGGAAGATCCAGATGGAAAGCTGCTGGATGCACAGGTCTATCTGACCGGCGTGAAGCTGGATGTGACTTCCGCTACGCTGGATATGGCCATGGATGTCTATCACAGCGAGATCGGTCGCGACCTGTTCACCGGTCTGCGCAATCGCACCAATCTGGACCGACCGGACTGGCGGGCGATCTTCCGGCAGGTTGCCGAAGAGAACCCCGGCAGACAGGTCGACGTCTATTTCTGCGGTCCGGCCCCGCTGGCGAAAATCCTGGCTGCGACCGCCGCCGATTTCCGCTTCGGCTTCCATAAGGAAAATTTCTAGACCGTCCCAACCGGACGGATTTCCCAGATTGTTGACTTACGGCGCGGGGGCCTGCAATTTCCCGCGTTCCCGGCGCGGGATCAGGGCGGTAACCGATCGCCCGACGCGTTTCAGGGCTTTTCAGGAAAGAGCGAGAACGAGGAGATGTCTGAGTCCCAATCCGCAGTGATGAACACCTATGCCCGGTCGCCGATTGCGATGGACCGGGGTGAAGGCGTCTATCTGTGGGATACGGACGGGCGACGATATCTCGACTTCTATGCCGGGATCGCCGTGAACGCGCTGGGCCATGCCCATCCGCATCTGGTCAAGGCCCTGACCGAACAGGCCGGGAAGCTCTGGCACACGACGAACCTCTACACCATTCCGGACGGCGAGAGGCTGGCCAGGCGGCTGACCGAAACATCCTTCGCCGACCGCGTCTTCTTCTGCAATTCCGGCGTCGAGGCGCTGGAAGGGCTGATCAAGCTGGCCCGGCGCTATCACGCGGTCGACGGTCATCCGGAGAAGTTCCGGGTGGTCACGGTCGAAGGCGCCTTCCATGGTCGGTCTCTGGCGACCATCGCGGCGGCGAACAACAAGAAATACATGGACGGATTCGGCCCTGCGGTCGAAGGCTTCGACAATGTGCCTTTCGGCAATATGAACGCCCTGCGCGACGCCATCGGCCCGGAAACCGCCGCGATCCTGATCGAACCGATCCAGGGCGAGGGCGGCATTCGCCCCGGCGCGTTGCAGTATCTGCGCGATCTGCGCGCCGCGGCGGACGAGTTCGGCATCCTGCTGATTCTGGACGAGGTCCAGTCAGGCAACGGCCGGACCGGCAAGATGTGGGCCCATGAATGGGCCGGGATCGAACCGGATGCCATCGCCACGGCCAAGGGCATCGGCGGCGGCTTCCCGATGGGGGCCATCCTGTCCACGGAAAAGGCGGCGCGAGGGTTGACGCCCGGTACCCATGGCACGACCTTCGGCGGCAACCCACTTGCCATGGCGGTCGGCAATGCCGTGATGGATGTGATCCTGGCACCGGGCTTCCTGGACGGGGTTGAGAAGGTGGGGTCCCATCTTTGGGACCGTCTGGACGACCTGGTCGCCAAACACCCGAAGGTCTTCGCCGGGCATCGCGGGGCCGGGCTGATGCAGGGGCTGGTCTGCACGAAGGACGTCACCAACCTGAAATTCATCGACGCGCTGCGGGACGCGGGTCTGCTGACCGTCGGCGCGGGCGAGAATGTCATCCGCCTGCTGCCGCCGCTGATTGTTGAGGAATCTCATATCGACGAGGCCGTTGCGATCCTGGACAAGACGGCATCGGAATGGAGTTTGTCCGATGGCGCCTAAGCACTTCCTGGATCTCGACAAGTTCGACGAAGCAACCCTGCGCACCATGCTGGATTACGGGAACGCCCATCGCGGCGCCCCGGCCGATGCGCCGAAACCGCTGGCCGGCAAGGCACTGGCCTGCATTTTTGAGAAGCCCTCGACCCGCACACGCATCAGCTTCGACGTCGGCATGAAGCAGCTGGGCGGCCATGTCGTCGTGATGACTCCGGCGGAAACGCAGCTGGGCCGCGGCGAGACCATCGCCGACACGGCGCGTGTCCTGTCCCGCTATGTCGACGCGATCATGATCCGTACGACGGAAGAAGAGAAGCTGCTGGAACTGGCGGAGCATGCAAGTGTTCCGGTCATCAACGGTCTGACCGACCGCACCCATCCCTGCCAGCTGATGGCGGATGTGATGACCTATGAACAGCATCGCGGTTCGATCCGGGGGAAGACGGTCGCCTGGGCCGGTGACGGCAACAACATGGCGACCAGCTGGATCCATGCTGCGGCACGCTTCAAGTTCAAGCTGCGCATTGCTTGCCCGGAAGAACTGCAGCCGCCGCGCGACGTTCTGGACTGGGCCGTCGCCGAAGGATGCGATCTGGAAATCATGCACAATGCCGGACATGCGGTGGAGGGCGCGGATTGCGTCGTCACCGATGTCTGGGTGTCGATGGGCGACAAGGACGCGCCTGTCCGACACAATCTGCTGCAGCCGTTCCAGGTTGACGAGGCACTTATGGCAAAAGCGAAAGACGATGCCATATTCATGCACTGCCTGCCCGCCCATCGCGGCGAGGAGGTGACCGCCGGCGTCATCGACGGACCGCAATCCGTGGTCTGGGACGAGGCCGAGAACCGAATGCACGCACAGAAGGGCATCCTTCTGTGGTGCCTCGGCGGAAACTAGAACCGAAGAACCGGAGCGCCGCCATGGCCGACGAAATCCGCATCCCCACACCGGGCGACGCGGCGAACGAACACGTGACCGACGATGTCGTTCAGCCTTTCATGATCGACGCGACCGGCCTGCATGGCCGCATGGTCAAGCTGGGCCCGTCCGTCGATGCGATCCTGAAGCGTCACGGCTATCCCGATGCCGTGCAGCAACTCCTGGCGGAGATGCTCGCGCTCGGGGCCGGACTGGCGGCGGCGCTCAAGTTCGACGGGATTTTCACGCTCCAGACCAAGGGGGATGGTCCCGTGCCGATGCTGGTGGCGGATGTCACCAGCGACGGTGTGTTGCGCGGCTATGCCCAGGTCAAGGGCGAGGTGCCGCCCCTGCATGAGGTCGTCCAGGCGCCGGTGCCGAAACTGCTGGGCAAAGGGTATCTGGCCTTCACCGTCGACCAGGGCCAGCATATGGAACGCTATCAGGGGATCGTCGAACTGGAAGGCGCAACGGTCGAGGAGTGCGTTCATCGCTACTTCGCCCAGTCCGATCAGTTCGCGTCCTCCGTCAAGCTGGCCGCCGGCCACCGCCCCGACGGGTCGGTGGGCGCTGCCGCGCTGCTGGTGCAGCGGCTTCCGGAGGAAGGTGGGGACCAGTCCATCGGCCATGCCGGCGAGGATGACTGGCGGCGTGCCTGCATGCTGATGGAGACTGCGACTGCGGAGGAAATGCTCGATCCCGCCCTGCTGCCGAACGACCTTCTCTATCGCCTGTTCCATGAAGACGGCGTCCGGGTCTTCGAGCCCCGCCCGATCGTCGAGAAATGCCGCTGTTCGCGTGACCGCATCGAGACCGTGCTGTCGTCGATGGAGCGCGAGGCGCTGGAAGACCTGAAGCTGGAGGACGGCACGCTGGAAGTCGTCTGCGAGTTCTGTTCGCGCAAGGAGGTCTTCACCGACGCACAACTGGATCAGGCACGCGCCCAAAAGTCGCCGTAATCGCGGGGCAGCCTGCACCGTTGAAACGGTTCGCGAAGCCGTTTACGCCTATGTCGATCCAATCCACCGTCTATGGAGACGTGTCCATGTTGCGCCGAACGTTCCTCTTGACGTCGCTGGGGGCATTGGCTGCCTGCGAAACGCCGATTGCCGTGCCGCGCTATGCCGATATCACCTTCCGCCATCGTCCAAAGATCAATCTGGATGTCGCGAAAGTGACGGTCGTGGAAGCCTATCAGGGGCCGGGCGCGCTGCCGAATGTCGAGCATGAATTTCCGATACCGCCACAGCGCATGGCGCGGAACTGGGCCCGTGACCGCTTGAATGCGGTCGGCAGCAGCGGGGAACTGGTGTTCACCATTCGCGAAGCGCCGGTCATCGAAGTCCCGCTGGAGAAGAAGGAAGGCCTGAGCGGCCTTGTCACCGTGGACCAGGCGGAGCGCTACGACGCCAAGCTGGTGGTGGAGATGCGCGCCGACAATCCCGCAAGCGGAACCCAGGCCAATGCCGTGACCTCCGTCGAGCGGAAACGTACCGTTCCGGAGGATGTTACGATCAATGAGCGGGAAGGCATCTGGTACAAGATGACGGAGGACATGGCGGCCGATCTGGACCGCCAGCTCCAGGATTCCCTGCATCAGTATTTCGGGGCATTCCTGCGCTAGGGCATCGCTTTCAGGCGCGACGCCACGGGTGTCGCGTCAGCGCCGGCTGGGCCGGTCGAGAAAATCCCGAATGCGGTCGTAGACCGGCGCCCGATCCCGCATCGGCTTGCTGATCGACAGCAGGGCGCCCGCATGGGCAATATCCGGATAGATGTGCAGTTCATGGGGCACGCCCGCCGCCTCCAGGGCCGAGGCAAGGGCCCGCGAATTCTTCGGATAGACCGTCGTGTCATCGGCACCGTGCAGGATCAGCATCGGCGGGGAGCTGCCATCGACGAAATTCAGCGGCTGGGTGTTCGGGTCGTCGAAATGTCCGTCAAATGCTGCGCGCGTCACGCGGTATTCTTCTGCCTTGAACTTGTAGGGGCCGGAAATGGCGATCACGCCGGCGATGGCGTCCGGCGGCACGCCGACGGCCTGCAGTCGCCGGTCGTCCAGCGCCACCATGACAGCATTGTAGGCACCGGCGGAATGACCGGCCAGGAAGATCCGGTCCGGATCACCACCGTAATCGGCCGCATGGGACCGTGCCCAGGCGATGGCGGCCGCATTGTCTTCCAGAAATCCCGGAAATCGCACCTGCGGCACCAGCCGATAGTCCGCGACCACGACCACCGCGCCCAGCTTCGCCAGCGCGCGTCCGGCAAAGGAATAGCGCGATTTTTCGCCGTCCTGCCAGGACCCGCCATAAATGAAGACGATCACCGGGCGCGGTTCGTCCGATTGATCCTCGGGCAGGTAAACGTCCAGTTTCTGACGGGGGTCGTCCCCGAAGGAGAGGTTCCGTTCCGCCAGCCGGCTGCCGTCGTCATAGGGAATGATCGCGTTGTAAAGCCCCAGTGGAGAGCAGCCGCCCAGTGTGACGGCCGCGATCAGGGCGCAGACGAAGCGGGTTTCAGTCAGTTTGAACACGGGGAAAGGTCTTTCGCGCTTGATCCGAAATGCCTTCTTTGTACGCAGCCCGTGTTCAGGTGGATGACAGTGTCCGTCGGACGGCGTCGCGCCAGCCTGCCAGTTTCCGCTGCCGGACATCGTCCGGCATGGCCGGTGTAAAGGTCCGGTCCAGGCGCCAGCTTTCCGCGAACCCATCGGCATCGGGCCAGACCCCGGCCTTCAGTCCAGCCAGCCAGGCAGCGCCCAGGGCCGTGGTTTCCAGAACCTGCGGCCGGTCGACCGGCGCGTCCAGCAGGTCCGCCAGCTGCTGCATGGCGGTGTCGCTGGCTGTCATGCCGCCATCGACGCGCAGCACGGTTTCCGCTTCGCCTCCGCCGGGCCAGTCCTTGTGCATCGCTTCCAGCAGATCGGCGGTCTGGTAGGCGACGGATTCCAGGGTCGCCCAGGCCAGTTCGGCGGCGCCGGTCGCGCGGGTCAGGCCGAACAGGGCGCCACGGGCCTCCGCGTCCCAATGCGGTGCGCCGAGACCGGTAAAGGCGGGAACCATATAGACCGTCTGATTGGGATCGGCCCGACGCGCCAGCGCGCCGATATCCTTGGCATTCTCGATCAGGCCCAGCCCGTCGCGCAGCCATTGTACCGCCGCCCCGGCGACGAAGATCGACCCCTCCAGGGCATAGATCGGTTTGCCGTTCAGGCGATAGGCAACGGTCGTCAGCAGTCGGTTCTCCGACTTGCAGGCGGTCTCCCCCGTATTCAACAGGGCGAAACAGCCGGTGCCGTAGGTCGATTTGATGGCGCCGGGTTTGAAACAGGCCTGGCCGATCGTCGCGGCCTGCTGGTCGCCGGCAACGCCCAGGATCGGGACGGCCGCCCCCAGGATGTCCGGCAACGTGGTGCCGTAATCATCGGCGCAGTCCCGAACCTCCGGCAACATCGCCCGGGGAACGCCGAACAGGTCCAGCAGATCGTCGTCCCAATCCTGTTTCGTGATGTCGAACAGCATGGTGCGGGACGCGTTGGTCGCGTCGGTCGCGTGAACCTTTCCGCCGGTCAGGCGCCAGATCAGCCACGTATCCACCGTGCCGAAGGCCAGTTTTCCGTCGGCTGCGGCCTGCCGCGCGCCCTCGACCTGATCCAGGATCCAGGCCGCCTTTGTGGCTGAAAAGTACGGGTCCAGCAGCAGGCCCGTCTTTTCGGTCACTCCGGGTTCCGCGCCCTGTTCACGCAGCGCCGCGCAGCGTTCGGCGGTTCGCCGGTCCTGCCAGACGATGGCGCGGTGCAGCGGCTTGCCGGTCTCCCGATCCCAGACCAGGGTTGTTTCGCGCTGATTGGTAACCCCGATCCCCGCCAGATCCGCTGCCTGCAGTTTGGCGTCCTTCAAGGCCTGCCGCATGGTCTCGACGGTGGTCCGGTAAAGGTCCTCCGCTTCATGTTCGACATGCCCCGAAGACGGAAAGTACTGATCGAATTCCTGCTGACCGGACCCGATGACGTGATACCGGTCATCGAAAATCAGCGTGCGTGTCGAGGTGGTGCCCTGGTCCAGAGCCATGATCGGCGCGCCCATGAGTATGCTCCCTGTTTTCGCGCCCTGTGCGGGCGACACATTCTTCTAGGATAGGGATGCGACGATGCGTCGGACCCGTCAAGCGGCGTTGACCGGCCCGGCTACCTAACCGTTGACCGGGATGCGGGCGCGGGGCACTAAGAACGCCATGAACGCCCGGGCCGATCCACGCATCTGGTGCCTTGCCGTTGCCGAGACTCTGGTCTGGGCCGGGTTCTATTACTTCTTTCCGGCCATGCTGTTGCGCTGGGAAGTCGCCTTCGGCTGGTCCAAGACCGAAATCACCCTGGCGGCGACGCTGGCACTGCTGACATCCGCCCTTGTCGCGCCCAGGGTCGGCGGACTGATCGACCGCGGACACGGGCGGGTGGTGCTGACCGGCTCGGCGATACTGGGTGGCGTCATGCTGTGCCTCCTGACCCTGGTCGAAAGTCAGGCCATGTTCATTGTGGTCTGGCTCGGGCTCGGCATCGCCATGGGGGGCTGCCTGTACGAGCCATGTTTTGCCTTTCTGACCCATCGGCGCGGCTTCGAAGCCAAGTCGGCGATTACATTGATCACTCTGGTGGCTGGGTTTGCCGGCACCGTTTCCTTCCCGCTGGCCAATGGCATCGCCGCTGCCGCGGATTGGCAGACCGCGTCGGCGACCTTTGCGGCACTGACCATACTGGTCGCCGCGCCACTGTTCTGGTTCGGTGGTCGACGGCTGCCGCAGGATCCGGAACCGACCTTTGCGGCAACCGATGGGCCTGGGCGCAATGTCGTCCGGCGACAGATGCGGCGCCCCGCCTTCTGGCTGCTGGCCATCGGTTTCGCCACGATCGCCCTGAATCACGGCATGGTGGTCAATCATCTGCTGCCGCTGCTGGATGAGCGCGGTGTGCCCGCGGCCATGGCGGTGCTGGCGGTCTCCCTGATCGGCCCGATGCAGGTCGTCGGCCGGGTGGTCATGATCGCGACGGAGCGTCGCCTCGGCATGGTGACGATCTGTGGCGTGACCTTCGTGATGATGGCTGTCGCAGGCGGTGTCCTGGGCGTGGCGGCCGGGCTACCCTTGCTGGTCTATGCCTTCGTTGCCCTGCAAGGATCCGGCTATGGGGTCACCAGCATCACCCGTCCGGTCGTGACGGCTGAGCTGCTGGGCCGAAACGGGTTCGGGGCCGTATCCGGCGCCTTGGCACTGCCGTTTGTCGCTGCGACGGCGCTGTCTCCCAGCGTCGGCAGCCTGTTCTGGGCGTGGGGCGGCTATGACCTGGTGATCGCCGCCATGGTGGCGACAGTGTTTTTCGGTTTCCTATGTTTTGTCGGGGCGGTAAGGCTGGCCCGACGAACCCCAATCGAGGAATGATCTTCCATGCCCATCGAGTTTGATTTCGCCTTTCTTCTGCCCTTCGCCCTTGCCCTGCTGGCGACCGGTGCGGTCGCAGGGACCCTGGCCGGTCTGTTGGGGGTCGGTGGCGGGATCGTGATCGTCCCGATCCTGTTTCTGCTGCTGCCGGCCTTCGGTGTGCCGGAAAGTGTGCGGATGCATCTGGCGGTGGGCACGTCGCTGGCGACAATCGTTCCGACCGGATTGGTTTCGGCGCAGTCGCATTGGAAACGGGGCGGAGTCGATATCGATCTGCTGAAGCTTCTGGGCCCGTGGGTCATTCTCGGCGTTGCCATCGGGATCGTTGTCGGAACCCGCGCCGGGGGCGATACGCTGAAGATCATCTTCGCCGCAGTGGCGCTGCTGGTGTCGATCCATATGGGGGTCGGCCGTGAAGGCTGGACGGTGGCGAAATCGCTGCCGGCCTGGCCTGGGCGTGCCGTGATCGGCGGCTGGATCGGCGGGTTCAGCGTCGTTATGGGAATCGGCGGTGGCACGCTTGGTGTGCCGACGCTCAGCGCTTTCAATGTACCGATCCGCCGCGCGGTCGGCACCGCTGCCGCCCTCGGGCCGGTCATCGCGCTGCCGGGTGTCATCGGTTTCGTGATCAGCGGTTTCGGCAATCCCGACCTGCCGCCCTTCAGCCTGGGCTATGCCAATCTACTTGCCTTCGCGGTAATCGTGCCGGCGACCATCGCCTTTGCGCCGCTGGGCGCAAAACTGGCGCATACCATTCCGCCGAAACTGCTGCGGCGGTTGTTTGCGCTGTTCCTGTTCGTGACGTCCTGCCGGATGGCCTGGGCGGCGGTGGAAGGCAGCATCGGCTGACGAAGCGCCACCCGATTCCGGATCAGGGATTCGGCAGTTTGCCGGTGCGGTGAATGCCGGGCTCCAGCCCCGGCGCGACCTCCGTATGGCGGATGGCGCGCTCCACCAGGGTCAGGATGGTGCGGATCGGGACCGCCGTATTCGTTGTGGAGCCGTCTGTCAGCGGGACGTTGGTTGCACTGTTCAACCCAATCACCTGAAGCCCGCCATTGTCCGTCGGGATCGCGATGGGGGCACCGGAATCGCCCCCGACAATCTGGCAGGAATGGCTCAGCAACTCACCTTGTCCGAGGAACCCGACGATATTGCATCGCTGATCGACGGAGATGGCATGCGCCCGGTCTCTGGGATAGCCGGCCAGCGAGAAGAAGCGGTTCTCCGTCACGAGGTCTTTCAGGGTCTGCTCATCCAGCGCCTGAAAGCCCAGGAACCCGGTTTTCAGGCCGATCGGTTCCTTCAGGATGATCAGTGCCCAGTCGTGTTCCATGTTCGTCGGCGCTGCCCAGGCCTCTCCATCGAAACCGGGGGCGGGTATGATCTGGTTGGCAACTGAATGGGCAATGAATTCGCCGCGCTGATAGCCGGCGACGAAATGCACCAGTTGCGGTGCGACATATCGCTTCGTCGACCGGTAATAGAGGCAATGGGCGGCGGTCAGGACCAGACGCTCTCCAATCAGCGAGCCCGTGCAATGAGATCGCGTTCCTACCCCGCTGATATTGACCCGACCGACGGCACTCCAGGGATACTGGCTGGCATCGACGACAGTTCGGTGATCGGTTGAAACCGTCGTCAGCGTCGTTTCGTCGGCATGTACAGGCGCGGAAAGCACCGCCATCGCCGGCAGGAGCGCCATGGCGAGCCGTGCCGCGAATGCGAAATGTCGCAGTGGGGTATGTCTGTTAATTTTCACTGTCCGTCCTCACCGGCCCGCCCTGTCGGCCGGCCATTCTCGCGGGGCAGAATAGGCCAAACGCGGGAGAGAATGAATAGCCATACAATCTGTTTTTACGGATTTTTCATCATTTTCGCGCGATGGTACAGTCCGCGCAGGGAAACCGGCGCCTGTAGAGAGGGGATCGCTTGAGCGCAACGGTCGATACCGTCACGGACACCGAACCATCCTTCATGCCGAAAGTGCGTGTGGGGGCGCTCATCCTTGCGCTGACCGGCAGTGCCATCGGCATGTCGGTGTTTCTGGCATGGCTGCTTGGTGACCCGTCCGGCCTCTTTCAGTCGGTCGGCAGCGCCCCGACCCAGCCAAATGCGGCTTTCGGGTTGGGCGTGTTGGGGCTGGCCGCAGCCAGCCTGATATCGATGCGGTTCCGGGGCGCGGGCATGTTGGCGGCCGGCATTGCGGTCGCCATAGGCCTTGCGACGCTGGTGCAGAACGCAACCGGTCTGGACCTTTCGGTCGATCGGCTCTTCGTTATCAGCGGGGCACAGGACAGGACACTCGTGGCCAATCGGATGTCGCCACCGACCGCCGTCTGCCTTCTGGTCACCGCCTGTGCCGTACTGGCCTCCTTCCGGCCTTTCGGTCTGCGCGCGCCAGTCCTTGGCATTGTCGGCGGCGCGCTGGTTCTGGTGGCCGTTGCCGCGATGGCGACCTGGCTCTTCGGCCTGTCCCATATGCTATCGGCGGGTTATGTCGGCCTTATGGGAACTGTCACCGCGCTTGGTTTCGGGATGATCGGCAAATCCCTGATCGGGGCGAGCCTGCAGTTCGCGCCGGTGTTCCGTGACTTTCGCAGGCAGGCCATTGTTGGCGGTTCCGTCCTGGTCGGGCTGATGCTCAGCGTCATTGCGTGGCAAATCGCGGCCTCGGTCCAGTCGCAGGCGGAAAGGCGCGAAACGGAACTGGAGGCACGCTCGGCGTCCCAGATCATTGCTGGGGCCCTGCGCCAACGGGCCAATGGTATTGAGCGGATTGCGGAGCGATGGGGCTATGCCGTGGAGGCGGAGGAGGTGTTCTGGCGCCGGGACGCCCGTGCCCTGGCCAGGGACTATGCCGGCCTGCTGTCGATCGAGAAGGTCGACCTGGCGGGGACGATCCGGTGGATTGAACCGGTACAAGGCAACGCGGAAGCCATCGGAATATCGATTTTCGACAACGATGTCGTCGGCAGTGCAGCGAAGCGCGCTCAGGAAACCGGGCGGCTTGCCTATTCCGACATCTTCACTTTGCTGACCGGGAAGCAAGGCCTGGTCATGGTCCGGCCGGTTACGGAATCCGGGATCCGGATGGGGTTCATCATGGCGGTCATCGACCTCGAGGAACTGGGCGAGGTGATTTCCGAAAGGGTGGAGTTCAGCGAACTGAATGTCGTGCTCGTCGACCCCGCGGGGACCGAGTTTACCATCGGAGTGGAAGGTGATGAAGCGGCCCCATATGCCGTCGAGCCGATGGCCCTGGCTGATCCGGGCTGGCATGTACGCGTACGCAGGGTGACGCCGGTTGCGGCCGAACTGCGAGCCTGGTTCCCGGAGGTGATCCTGCTGCTTGGCTTGGCGGCGACGGTCCTGATGTTTCGCACCGCCCGCCTGTCGGCCGTCGCGGCGGCCCGGCGGGCCGAAGCGGAGGCCGCGTTGGAAGAAGCGCGGTCCGATGCCCGGGCCAGGGAGGAAGCGGAAACGACCCTGGCGCTGGCGATCGAATCCCTTGGCGAAGGTTTCGTCCTGTATGACCGGGAGGACCGGCTGAAACTGTTCAATTCCCGATACGTCGAATTCTATGCCAAGAGCGCGGATCTCATCCAGGTCGGAACCCGGTTCGAAGACATGCTGCGGGCCGGCGCGGCCAGAGGGCAGTATGTGTTCGATTATGAGGGGCAGTCGGAGGAAGAGTGGGTTCAGCGGCGGGTTCACAGCCACCTCAATCCCGGCGAACCCTTCCTTCAGAAACTCGATGATGGTCGTTGGCTGAAGATCGAGGAGCGCCGAACGGCGGATGGCGGCATCGTAGGGTTCCGCGTCGATGTGACGGAATTGATTGAGCGTGAAGAGCAGCTGGAGCAGGCCCTGGCCGCCCAATCCAGGGCTGAGGAGGTTCTGGAGGCAGCGATCGAGGCGATACCGGAAGGGTTCGTCCTGTACGATGCCGAAGACAGGCTGGTGACGTGCAACACCACCTACCGAAAAATCTACAGCCATGCCGCCCATCTCGTCCAAACCGGGATCCGGTTCGCCGACCTCATCCGACAGGGAACCTATGCCGGTGCGTTCGGGGTCGATCCTGCCGACGAGGCGGCGTGCGAAACCTTCATTGCCGAACGGCTGGAAGCCCATGCGGCCGGCAGCGGATCCTTCGTGCATTCGCTGGCGAACGGCCGGTCGATCCGGACGGAAGAGCGGAAGCTGGACGATGGCAGCACGGTCGGCCTGCGGGTCGACGTCACCGAACTGGTCGAACGAGAAGCCCGCATGGCGGAGGCACAGTTCCGGGTCGAGGAAGCCCAGAAACTGGCCCGGATCGGGGATTTCTCATACGACCTGGAACAGGATTGCTTCACGCATCTGTCCCTTCAGGCGAAGGCGCTTTTCGACGGGGCAGCAGACGGACCAGGCGTATCCTATCGGAGCCTGGCCGCAATGGTTGCCGGAAGCGGCGCTGACCGGTTCCGCGACCGCGCGCAGGCCATGCGCGACGACCCCAGGGATTACAGTGATGAGGTGACACTGTCCCTGCCTGATGGATCGGTACGACACCTGCAGGAGTTCGGCCGACCGAACTTCGACGAGGACGGCAACTGCACCGGGTTTGACGGCACGTTCCAGGACATTACGCAGCGCAAGCAGGCGGAGCTGGAACTCCAGAATATCGTTAGCGAGCAGCAGCGCGCCCAGGAGCGCCTGGAACAGCAAAGTCAGGAACTGGTCCAGATGGCGGAGGATATCGCGGTGGCGCGCGATCAGGCAGAGGCGGCGACACGCGCCAAGTCCGAGTTCCTGGCGGCAATGAGCCATGAAATCCGGACACCGATGAACGGTGTGCTGGGCATGACCAGCCTGCTGCTGGACACCGATCTGACCGACGAACAGCGCCATTATACCGAGGTCGCACGCCAATCGGCGTCGGACCTTCTCACCATCCTGAACGACATTCTGGATTTCTCGAAACTGGAAGCGAAGAAGATTGATCTGGACCTCGTGCCCTTCCGGGTCATCGATATCGTTGACGGGGTGACGGAACTGCTGCTGCCGCAAGCCCGGGAGAAGGGCGTCGATCTGAAAATGGAGGCTGCCGAGGGCGTCGATACCCTGGTCGAAGGCGATCCCACCCGGGTCCGACAGGTCCTGTTCAATCTGGTCGGCAATGCCTTGAAATTCACCGACGACGGCACCGTCATCATCCGTGTCGGTATCGACCGGTCCGCGGAAAATGCCGACATTCGTCTTGAGATCGAAGACTCGGGCATCGGGATCAAGGACGAAGCGAAGGACCGCCTGTTCAACAGTTTCACCCAGGCGGACAGTTCGACCTCGCGGCAGTTCGGCGGGACCGGGCTGGGGTTGGCCATCTGCCGGCAGCTGGTCGAACTGATGGGGGGCGAGATCGGCTTCGAGTCCGAATATGGCAAGGGCTCGACCTTCTGGTTCACACTGTCCCTGCCGGTCTGCCATGACAGCGTCGAACCGGCGGCCATCGAAGTAACGGCGGCCGAGGGGGAGACACGACAATTGTCGCTGCTGCTGGTCGAAGACAACGAGGTCAACCAGATCGTCATCGGTACGATGCTCAGCAAGCTGGGCCACAAGGTGGAAACGGCGGAGAACGGCGCTGCCGGTGTCAGGGCGTTGCGTGTGAAACCCTATGATCTGGTCTTCATGGATGTTCAGATGCCGGAGATGGACGGTCCGACCGCAACCCAGTGGATTCGGGCATCCGGTCTGGACTGGGCTGATCTGCCCATCGTCGCCCTGACCGCCAATGCGCTGGAAGGCGACCGCGAGCGCTATCTGGCGGCGGGGATGTCCGACTACGTGACGAAGCCGGTTCAGATCGAACAGCTCGCGGACGTGATCCTGCGGCATACCGGCGTTGCCGCAGGCGACGGAGCCGAAAGGGCCGATGCCGACGAACCGAAGGCGGACGAGGGGCCCGTTTTAAGTGAAGAAGCCGAAGCCGAACTGAACGATCTCCTGGGCGATCTGGACACGCTAGGCAGTTGATCGACACTCCGGGCCTCCGCCTCAGGCGGCTTCCTCCTTCAGCCCGGCGGTCCTTTCGATGAAGGCGACAATTTCCGCGACGCCTTCTTCCGCCTTCATGTTGGCGAACAGGAAGGGTCGATCGCCGCGCATCTTCCTGGCATCGCGATCCATCACCGAAAGATCGGCGCCAACCAGCGGGGCAATGTCGATCTTGTTGATCACCAGCAAATCCGACCGGGTGATCCCCGGCCCGCCCTTGCGCGGAATCTTGTCGCCGGCCGAGACGTCGATCACATAGATCGTGATATCCGCAAGATCGGGGGAGAAGGTGGCGGCCAGATTGTCACCGCCGGATTCGATCAGCAGGACTTCCAGTCCCGGAAACTTCTCCACCAGGTCGTCGACGGCAGCAAGATTGATCGATGCGTCTTCGCGGATCGCCGTATGCGGACAGCCGCCGGTTTCCACGCCGACGATCCGTTCCGGCACCAGGGCGCCGCTGCGCGTCAGGAACTCGGCATCCTCGCGCGTATAGATATCGTTGGTGATGGCCGCGATGTCGTAGGTTTCGCGCATCGCCTTGCACAGCCGGTCCATCAGCGCCGTCTTGCCGGAGCCTACGGGCCCGCCAATGCCGATGCGTACAGGGCCGGTATGATTGGGGAACTGGGTCATGATCTGAACAGCCTCGTGTATTGGGTTTCGTGAAGCATGGCAGCCATGTCGACGGCGATGCCGGCATTGGTGATGTCTTCGATCGCCGTGTCCTGGGCCTGTCGTGCGGCCGCCTCAATGGCCGGCTTGAGATTGGTCAGCGCAGTCACGCCGTCGCGCTGACCCAACGGCACCAGACGTTGTCCGGCCGACACCAGATTGGCGGCCGCCGCATGAAGCCAGGATTCCACGGCGACACCGGTGGGAATTCCGGCATCCCGCGCGGCCGCCCCGAACACCACGGCATGCGGCAGCAGCCCGCCTGTCCGTTCCTTTGCGGCGTCTTTCAGGGTGGTGAGGCGGGGATGGTTCTGCCCGCTATCCGTCAGGGCCTTCACGAAGGCGCGGCCCTGGTCGGTGGATTCCGCGGCCAGTTCCGCCGCGCCGCGCAGGGCGGTTGCCTCCTCCAGAATATGGGGCAGGTCTTCCGGCTCCGCCCGATGGGCTGCCGCCAGATATGCTGCATCCGCCTGCAGATCCCCAAAGGTGATTAGGGCGTCGATGTAATCTTCCATGTCTTTCCGGTCAGCGACCGCGCCGGCTTCCACCAACCATTCCAGCGCATGGGAATAGCTGAAGGCGCCAACTGGAAAGGCGGGGGAGGTCCAGAACAGGATGGTCTGAAGCCAGGCCGTCACCGATCCGCTCCCGCTGGCCCGTGATTGTGACCGTGATCATGATCGTGATGATGATGGCCGTGCCCGCCGCCTTGCCCGGCATAGGCGCCCGGTTCCGGTGAGAAACCCGCCTCATGCCGGGTGACCTGCGCGCCCAGACCTTCCACCATTGCCTCGATTACAGTATCGGCCCGAAAGCGTACGGCACCGGTCGCCAGAATCTGTACCGGCAGGTGGCGGTTGCCCAGATGCCAGGCCAGCCGTGCCGTCGCCGCGGGCGTGTCCGCCGCCGCGTCGGCCACCGGTTCCGGGGCCTCCGCGATCCGGATATAGCCACCCTCGTCGAGCGCCAGCCCGTCGCCGCCACGCAGCACGGTTGCTTTCGGGAGGTCCAGCAGAAACGCCGTGCCGGAATCATCGGTGAGGCGGATGCGCCGTCGGTTCCTGTGGTCGAAATCGAGGGTCGCCGTTGCGGTTGTTTCCGCTGTCGGCCACTGCCCGGCCGGATATGCCTGAATCGCCCGCCGCATGGTTAGAACAGGAAATAGCGCTGCGCCATGGGCAGTTCCGCCGCCGGTTCGCAGGTCAGCAATTCACCGTCAGCCCGCACCTCGTAGGTCTCAGGGTCGACGGAAATGTCCGGCGTCGCGTCGTTCAGGGCCATATCGGCCTTGGTCACCTTGCGGCAACCGGATACCGGCAGGACGGTCTTGCTCAGCCCCAGGGTCTGTTTCAGGCCGCCCTCTACCCCTGCCTGGGACATGAAGGTCACGCTGCTGGCAGCCAGAGCGCCGCCGAACCCGCCGAACATCTGCCGGTAATGGATCGGCTGCGGGGTCGGGATCGACGCGTTGGGGTCGCCCATGGCAGACGCCGCGATGACGCCCGAGCGCAGGATCATGTCCGGTTTCACGCCAAAGAACATCGGTTTCCACAGGACCAGATCGGCCAGCTTGCCGACTTCGATCGAACCGATATGGGCCGAAAGTCCATGGGTTCTGGCCGGGTTGATCGTGTATTTCGCGATATAGCGGCGGACCCGCAAATTGTCGTTGTCGCCCGCCTCCCCCGGCAGGCCCCCGCGCTGGACCTTCATCTTGTGCGCGGTCTGCCAGGTCCGGGCGATGACCTCCCCGACCCGACCCATGGCCTGACTGTCGGAGGAGATGATCGAAAAGGCGCCGATGTCGTGCAGGATGTCCTCGGCCGCGATGGTTTCCTTGCGGATGCGGCTTTCGGCGAAGGCGACGTCTTCGGGGATCTTCGGGTCCAGGTGATGGCAGACCATCAACATGTCCAGATGTTCGTCGACCGTGTTCACCGTGTAGGGACGCGTCGGATTGGTCGAGGACGGGATGACGTTGGACAGGCCGCATACCTTGATGATGTCCGGAGCATGCCCGCCGCCCGCGCCTTCGGTGTGGAAGGCGTGGATTGTCCGGCCCCGGAAGGCGGCGATGGTGTCTTCGACGAATCCGCTTTCGTTCAACGTGTCGGTATGGATCGCGACCTGAATGTCGGTTTCCTCGGCGACGGACAGGCAGCAGTCGATGGCGGACGGGGTCGTGCCCCAGTCCTCGTGCAGCTTCAGGCCGATGGCCCCGGCGGCGACCTGTTCGATCAGGGCATCCGGGCGCGATGCATTCCCCTTGCCGAACAAGCCTATATTGACCGGCATGCCGTCGACGGCCTGCAGCATGCGCGCCATGTGCCAGGGCCCGGGCGTACAGGTGGTGGCATTGGTTCCTTCCGCCGGGCCGGTTCCGCCGCCAAGCATGGTGGTGATGCCGGACATCAGGGCGTCTTCGGCCTGCTGGGGGCAGATCCAGTGGATATGGGCATCGATGCCGCCGGCGGTCACGATACGGCCTTCGCCCGCGATGACTTCGGTTCCCGGTCCGACAATAATGTCGACCCCGGGCTGGACATCGGGGTTTCCCGCCTTGCCGATCGCGGCGATACGGCCATCCTTCAGGCCGATATCCGCCTTGTAGATGCCGGTGTAGTCCACGATCAGCGCATTGGTGACCACCGTGTCCACGGCGCCTTCCGCCCGGGTCGCCTGGGATTGTCCCATGCCGTCGCGGATGACCTTGCCGCCGCCGAACTTGACCTCCTCGCCATAGGTCGTGCGGTCGGACTCGACCTCGATGATCAGGTCGGTATCGGCCAGCCGTACGCGATCCCCGGTGGTGGGGCCGAACATGTCGGCATACGCCTGTCTTTCTATCCTGACCGGCATGGTTCAACTCCCCTCATCCAGCGGCCCCTGAACGGCCGCATTGAAGCCGACGACCCTGCGGTCCCCGGCATAGTCGATCAGCGTCACGGTCCGGCTCTGTCCCGGCTCGAAACGCACGGCCGTTCCCGCGGGAATGTCCAGCCGGCAGCCGCGTGCGGCTGCCCGGTCGAAGTCCAGGGCCGCATTCGTTTCCGCGAAATGATAATGGGACCCGACCTGCACCGGTCGGTCGCCGGTGTTGGATACGGTGACGGTCACCGTGCGCCGCCCTGCATTCAGTTCAATCTCGCCTTCGGCGCACAGGATCTCTCCAGGGATCATCGTCGGCCTCCCGTCAGCGGATCGGGGTGTGGACGGTCACCAGCTTGGTGCCGTCGGGGAAGGTGGCTTCGACCTGGACCTCGTGGATCATCTCGGCGATGCCGTCCATGACCTGGTCGCGGCCCAGAACCTTTGCGCCTTCCTGCATCAGCTCGGCGACGCTTCGGCCGTCGCGGGCGCCTTCCACCACATGATCGGTGATCAGCGCGATCGCTTCCGGGTAATTCAGCTTCACCCCTCTGGCCAGACGCTTGCGGGCCACCTCGGCGGCCATCGCGACCAGCAACTTGTCCTTCTCTCGCGGTGTCAGATGCATGGTGCCGCGCCCCTCCTCTTTCCCGTCAACAATGGATCAGTGCCGGCAGTTTGGCCGGTCTGTTCAGGGCGGCCCCGCGCAGCTGCGCCCAGACATCGAAATAGGCCGCGCGCAGGGCCGCAGGGTCGCGGCTCAGGAACCGCACCAGCAGCAAGGGCCCGACACATCCCGCCGTCGCCGCGACCGGCCCGTCCCCCGGGAGCACGGCCCGAACCTTATCGCGAAGCGTGGAGGGATCGGCGGCGGCGCAGACAACTGTGCCGAGGGCGGTCGCTCCGTTCAGACCGAAACGGCTGTCACGGGCGGCCTGCGTCAGGTCGAATGCGTCGCGCCAGACCGTGCGCCCACCGATCCGGACACGCCAGGTCTCCCGGAAAGTGCCGTCACGCAGCACCTCTCCCATCGCGCCGCGGCCCAGAACGGCAATCTCCCCGGCCAGGACATGGGCGGACGGGACCGCAAGCTCCAGCACCGTGTTGCGCTGCAGGCGCGCGCCATCGAACAGGATGGTTTCCTGCGGGATATATTCCAACGCGGCCCCGTCGCCTGCGCGGAGGGTGAAGTCGATACGCGCCGCCGCCGGGTCCGGGGCGCGATAAATCTTTTCGGCCGCCTGCGCCATGACCAAGGAATCGGTGCCGTCTTCGCCGACTATCTCGATATTGACCTGATCACCCCCGGCAATGCCGCCAGACACGGTCGTCAGAACCGCCGTGATCGGGTCGCCCCTGGCCGGCCGCGGGAACAGCACCCGCATCGGATGGCTTTGGAACAGGTCGGACAGATGTGTCCCGTTTCGCGATGGGTCCTTCCGGAAGCTGACGAGGGCGCGACCCCTGGCGCGCTGGTGGCGCGGCGCGGTGGTCAATGTAGCGAGGGCCCTGTCTCCATCCATCCGGAAACGGTAGACCGAACCTGTGCTGCCGCGCAACATGTTGCGGTGCAAAAAAGTGGTGACACGGCTCTACCCGGATGTGTCAGCGGGCATGCTGCCGTGCCGGGGCCCGGATCACGGTACGATCTTGTCGACCCGCAGGATGTTGCCGGAATGAAGGCTGATCCGCACCGGACCGTCGGTGTCGTAGCCCATGTCGCGCAGCAGGATATGCATCCATTCCTCGATCTTGTCGCGTTTGGCGACCGTCACGTATTTGTAGCGGCGCACCGCGGTATTGCTGCCCGTCATCAGGTCGATGGCGATGCGGCAGGGAAATTCCTCGTCCATCACGCGGGTGATCGACCGCGCCTCATCGGTGGTGAACTGGCGCAGTTCCACCGTGAAGATGCTGCGCGGCTGGGCACACAGCTGGCTGCCCGCGCCGATCATGTCGTCCGGAATGTCGGTCGCGGCCAGTTTCGGGGGTGCGTATGCCGCCAATTGGTAGGACAGGACGTCACCCAGATTGGCGGCGATGTCTCCAGCCCGCGGGCGGATCGTCATGTCGACGCAATCGGTCAGATTGTCCAGACAGTCGGCGGGGCCGGGATAGGCCTCCGGCGGCAAGGCAAAGCTGTTGATGATCCGGTTGGTCTCACCGTCGAAGATCTCGCCCGTCACGCGGGTCTGAATGCGGCTGCCGTATTCCTGCTGCTTTACCGAGGCATGGACGCGGAACAGGATCAGTGCCCTGACATCCATGCTGGCCAGACCGGCGCCGTCGATGCCGCGGAACAGGTCGAACAGGTCCGTCCGGTCCATTCGGTCCGGGAAATCGAAGCCGATCCGCGCGCCGGCGGATTCCGCATCGACGACATGAAAGCCGTGGCGGGAGAGCTGCGTCTGCAATGCTACGGAGACCTCCCGATAGAGACCGGACGACCGCTTGATCGACCCTTTCTCGGAATCGTCCCCCAGGATCAGGACCGGAATCGACTCTGCATCGACCTGCGTCATCGGCGGGGAGGATTGAGCGAAGGCCACCTCTGAAAGGACCGGCTCCGCCTGCGCGGAGCAGGCCGTCAGGGCGGCCAGCCCGATGGCGAAGACGGCCGGTCCGGCCCGGAAACTGTGTCGATGACCCATGGCACTCTCTCCCGTTTGCGTCCGCATGGCTGCGTTACCGGCACGGGCTATGACAGGACCGGGCAGCTTTTCCCGGAATCTTGCCGTTGCACATGTTTTGACGCAAGGGAGGGCGAAATCCGTCGCCGCTTTCCGGCGTTGATGCCCTTGGCGACGCGTGCCACTCTCGCGTCGTCATGAAGCGTGTTCCGCATCACCGTCATCCGCCGAACGTCTATGCCTCCGGTCCGCTGGACCGGGCCGACAAGCTGCGCATGGATGCCGAGGGCCTGGCGGCGGCCTTGCGACACGACGCGGCACGGCTTGTACCGGTTTGGCGCGGCCGCAGCCTGGTTGTCATGGGGGAGCAGATGTCCAGCCTGCGCCCCGCTGCCGCACATACCGAGATCCTGTCGATCGTCGAGGAAACGGTCTTTCTGGGGTTCGACCCTCAGGGGGCACCGCATTTTGCCGTCGACCTGTCGGAACATGAGGAGCCGCCGCTTCTGGCCGAGGACGCGGCCTTTGAGGATCTGCGCAAGGTCGGGCCGCTGCTGGCTGAGGACGAAGGATCGATCCTGGCCTATGCGCGCGGGCTTGTGCACTGGAACCAGCGTCACCGCTATTGCGGCGTCTGCGGGGCCAGCACCCGTCCGGCGCGCGGCGGGCATGAGCGCAAATGCACCAATGAAAGCTGCGGCGCGGTGCATTTTCCGCGCACCGACCCGGCGGTGATCATGCTGGTGCATGACGGCGCCGACCGGATCGTGCTGGGCCGGCAGGCCGACTGGCCGCCGGGCCGCTGTTCGGTGCTGGCCGGTTTCGTGGAACCCGGAGAGAGCCTGGAAGACGCCGTCGCCCGCGAGGTGATGGAGGAGGTCGGTCTGCCGGTCGCGGATGTCACGTACAATTCCAGCCAGCCCTGGCCCTTTCCGTCCTCCATCATGCTGGGATTCAGTGCGCGCGCGACGGCGACCGACATTAAGGTCGACCTGGACGAGCTGGAATCCGCCCGATGGGTCACCCGCGACGAGGTGGCGAACAGCCCCGAAGACGATAGTTTCGCCCTGCCGCGCCGCGATTCCATCGCCTATCGCCTGATCCAGGATTGGCTGGCGGCGGGCTAAAGCCTCGAGCATTGTGTTCGCATGATGCCCATTCGCGATGGCTCCTGCTTTCGCAGGAGCACGGCGATGGGGATGCCGGATCGTTACGGTCCTCTCACTCCCGTATTCCTGCGGAAGCAGGAATCTTCGTCGTATTCGCTCCGGCGCCTGCCCCTCGTAGGCTCCTGCTTTCGCAGGAGCACGAGACCGTTGGATCGATCCGGGATGGCGCAGTTATGTGCCCGATATTCTACTCGTCCTGACGGAACTCCGCCTGGGGATAGACGCCCAGCAGTTTCACATTGTTGGTGAAGAACTGCAGTTCCTCCATGGCGCGGTCGACGGCCTTCTCGGCCGGATGACCCTCGATCTCGGCATAGAAGCGGGCGCGGGAATCGTCGCCGACGCTGATATAGCTTTCCAGCTTGATCATGTTGACGCCGTTGGTCGCGAAGCCGCCCATCGCCTTGTAGAGCGCGGCGGGCACGCTGCGGACGGTGAAGACGAAGCTGCTCAGGCAGGGGCCTGAGCGCGGGTCCGGTTCGATCCGCGTTCGTGACATGACGACGAAGCGGGTGACATTGCCGATCCGGTCCTCGATACGCGGGCGCAGGACTTCCAGGCCGTATGTTTCCGCCGCCAGGGAGGAGGCGACGGCGGCGATGGTCGGATCGTTAAGCTCCGCGACCATCATGGCGGCCCCGGCGGTGTCGGCGGCCGCGACGGGCTTGATCTTCAATTCACGTAGCGTGTTGCGGCACTGTGCCAGCGCCTGCTGGTGGCTGCGTGCTTCCTTCACCGTCTCCAGCGTCGCGCCCTTCGGACCCAGCAGGTAATGGTGCACCGGCTGGAAATGCTCGGCGACGATGAACAGGTTCGATTCCGGCAGCAGGTGATGAATGTCCGCGACCCGGCCGCCCAGCGAGTTTTCGATCGGAATCATCGCCAGACCGGCGCGACCTTCCTCCACCGCCGCAAAGGCATCCTCGAAAGAGGCGCAGGACATCGGCTCCATTGCCGGAAAGGCTGCCCGGCAGGCCAGATGGGAGAAGGCGCCGGGGACGCCCTGGAAGGCGATGACGGGGTTTTCGGTCGCGGGGTTCACGATCATGGCTTCACGGTCCTGACTGACTTGGCCCATACGGCGCGGGGCGGCGTATTGCGCGGGCGCGGATGCCGCGTGCATGCCATGCTCGATAAAGGCCGACGTCACTTTCAGGGCGGCGGCCAGTTTCGGCATCAGCGCGCGACGCGGCGCGGTTTTACCCGTCTCCCACAAGGCGATGGTCGACTGGGTGACCCCTAGTCGGTCGGCCAGATCCTTCTGGCTTAGTCCCGCGGCGGTGCGGGCATCCTTTATTCTGCGAGACAGGTTCATGGGCGCGGATTAATGAACCACCAGCCTGAAAGGTCAAGAAAAATTTAACTTATAAAAATCAGAAAAACTAATTTTTGATATATCCTCTCATGAAACTCATGGCCTGATTCAGCTGTGCCATCCGGCTGGTGTCGCCGGTGTCGCTGTCCGGATGATGCACGGTCGCAAGCTGCCGATAGCGGGATTTGATAGCGGAGGCGTCCGGGCGGGCGCCCGGCGGAAAGCCGAGGACAAACAGAGCCTCGTCGCGGGTCCGGACGGCATGTGGCAGCCGCTCACCGGCAAGAACCTGGACCGCCGCCATCAGGCGCGCCGCCTTCTCATGGGCCTGGGCCGCCTCCGCCTTTATCCTGGCGGCCTCCACCTCTCGCGTCGGATTCCTTGCCGATTCCAGTGTCAGACGCTGCTCGCCCTGGTCCAGGCTCAGCGCGAGGCCCAGTGCCTTGCGCAGCAGGATCGGGTCGTAACCTGCGGGCAGGCGGACCTGCAGCCGGGGTTTGCGTTTCCAGGGTTTTCCTTCGTCGGGGCCGGATTTCAGGGTAATCGTCTCGCGGTCTTCGCGATCCGGATCCCCGGGATCCGGTGCTGCCTCGATGGCGTCGCGCGGCAGGATCAGAATGATCGAACGGGCCAGATCGGCCGCATTGACGCCCCGCGCTTCCGCCATTGCCAGAACCCTGTCCCGAAAGGACGAGGCGCAGGGAATGGAATAGGACTGCTTGTGACCCGTGCGTGTTGACTCGTTCATATCACCAGCTTTATCCGGACGCGTGAAACCCGTTTGGACTGTTATCCGGGAGTCCCCTCCCTCTGTCCATCCTGGGTCGGACCGTGGTCGGGACACTGCGCACGCTACAACGTGCTATCGTGTTGAAAACAGCCGCTGCAATCGCCGGGGGCCTTCCTGTCGGATTCTGCGAGAATCTTGTGGAACGAGAGGTTTGGAGCGATATTCTAATAAGTGCGACTGGCGTGACCGACCTGAATTGCTGTGGGGGCGATCAGAATTCCGCGAAATGCGGAACGTTTAACGGAAAGGACTTTGTTATGCCTCATCCCATCGACACGCATGTCGGACGTCGCGTGCGGGAAGCCCGCGCCGCGAAAGGGCTGAGCCAGGAAAAGCTCGGCAATCTGCTGGGGATCAGTTTTCAGCAGGTCCAGAAATATGAGAAAGGCGCGAACCGCATCGGCTCCAGTCGGCTTTGGGCGCTCGCGAATGCGTTGGAAGTTCCCGTCAGCTTCTTCTTCGAAGGCATGGAGTATGACGCGGACGTCAATGAGAACCTGCTGCCGCGCCGGACCATCCATATGGCGAAGCAGATCGATGCAATTGAAGACGAAGGCGTTCGGAATCAGGTGTTGAACCTGATCAAGGCCTGCTCCTCGGCGGGCTGACATCTCGGATATCCGGTTGGGCGGCCGGATATTCGTACATTGTGCTTACGGGAGGGTATCGTGCTGTTGGCGCGAGGCGTTCTACGAAAGTTTTCGGATCTTCGGGACCCCGTCCGGAATGTCGGATGGTGGGTCGACGACGCCGGCGCGTTCAGGGCATACCGTGCCTCGGCAAACGATCACCCGCGCACCGGTTATGACGGGGAAGGCGATCCCTTTCCCAGGGGCGGCAATGGATCCCGACTTGCCATGCGGCGCCTCGGTATGGTGCGGGTCGAACGTATTCGTGGCGGCGTCGGTGTCGAATGGGACATCCAGAATGCGGAGCCCGGCGCCGTTCGGTCGGTCATGCGTTCGATCGACGGCATGGATCTCGGCGGTCGGGTGGAACTGAGATTCCGCTATGGAGGCTGGGCGACGGAAAGCTTCCACAATCCCCACGCGGCAGCGCGGAGGATCGCCGAGCTGGACGATTTCCGGGGCGAAACGCCACGCACTATGATCGCCTATGAGGCCCATTCCCTGAACGACCTGAAAGGGGCAAAGCCCCTGATCAAACTCGCCTATGAGCGCTGGAAGGCCAGCCGCCCGGGGAGGCTGGAACATTTCGACAGTCCCTATCGGGACATGGCGCCCTATTCGCTGATGCTCTCCGAATCCAACGCCCCGGGAAGCCTGTTCTACCGCGCGGTCGGGCGGAAGGCCCATATGGTGTCCTATCTGGGCAAGGAATGGGCTCGGGACGTGATCGGGACCTTGTCGACCCACGGCCATTCCGATGTCGAGTTCGAACAGGTCGTCTCCGAGCCGTATTTCGAGGCAATTCGGACCGGCAAGCCCCATTACGGGCATGTCCGCGCGCTGTTCGCCGTTGATGAGGCCGAGCCGGACTGGGTGTCGTACCAGCGCCTAGTTCTGCCTTACGATGCCGCGAACGGCGAAAAGGCCGTGTCGATCATGGTCGTTCCGGACCAGGATGTCAGCATTCCCTTCCTGCGCCCCGGGGCCGGAAACGGGGTCAACGACTAGCCAATTCCGAGTGCCGCAAGACAGGTATCAACCTGTCGGTCGATCGGCATTGTCGCGTCGATGCGGACCCAGTCGACCGCGCCCCAACCCGTTCGAAACTGGGCATCGACGATGGCAGCCGTCGCGTCGGACGCATCGCCCCGGCGGTCCGTCACCCGTTGACGGGCCGTTGCAAGATCAAGATCAAGCCAGAACCCGGTAAACCGGCATCCGGCCGCGGTGGCCAGCGGCGCCATTCGTGCGCGGCTCTCCGGATGGGTGAAGGTAGCATCGGCGATGGCCGCGTGCCCGGCCGCAAGCGCGGCGGCACAGCGGCGCTCCATTTCCGCATAGGTCGCCACGCTCGCCGCTGTCGAATAACCGGATTGCGGCAGCGGATCCGTCAGATCTTCCACTCCGAAGAGGTGCTTTCTGATGGCATCGCTCCGGGCCACCAGGGCGCCGGGGGACGGACCGATCCGAGCTGACAACCGCCGCGCAAGGCTGGACTTGCCGCTGCCGGACGGACCGCCGACCGCCACTAGAATTGGTGGTGACGGTTGCAGATATCGCAGTGCCCGGGCCAGGAACTCGACGGCTTCGGCGCGCTTGTCCGCTGCCGCATCTTCCTGATTCATATCGGCGGCAGCCAGTCCGACCTTGCCGCGCACCTGGGCCCGCATCGACAGATAGAGCGGCAGCAGTGCCAGGGCGTCGATCTCTCCGGGGCGAAGTTCGAGATATCGGTTCAGCACCAGACTGGCCCCGTCCCGGTGGCCGGTGCGGTCCAGATCCATCAGCAGAAACGCCAGGTCGTACAGCGTGTCGATCTGGGCGAAGGCGTTGTTGAATTCAATGCAGTCGAAGGGCACGGCATGCCCCTGCCAGCGGCAGACATTGGCCAGATGAAGATCGCCGTGACAGTGCCGAACCGCGCCGGACGCCGCCCGCCGGTCGATCAGGCGGGCTCCCCGTTCCAGGATCGACCGGGCGAACCGCCCCAGCTCTTCGCACAGGCTAGTGTCCACGTGCCCGTCACTGTCCAGAAAGGCCAGATTACCCTCCTGAATGTTGGCCATTGCCGTGGATCCACCGCACCCTGAAAGGGGCGGCTCTGCCTCGTGAAAGGCGGCCACGGTCTCCGCCAGTTCCGTCAGTTCCTCCTGGCTGGGCGGGATGTCGGCCAGCGTGTTTTCGAAGCGCTTCATCGCGACAATTGTCTCGACCGTGCGATCCGGGTGGTCATCCAATGCGCCGAAAGTCAGCCCTTTCGCGGTCTCGACCACGGGCAGGGTGCCCAGATAAAGGTCCGGGGCCGTTCGTCGGTTCAGCGCGACTTCCCTCAGGCAGGCGTGTCGTCGCTTCTGCGGCGTGCCGAAATCCATGAAGGAATAGGTGACGTCCCGCTTCAGCTTGTAAACACGGTCCGGCAGCAGGAAGACCAGGGCGCCATGCGTTTCGATCCGTTCCGGCATGCGGCCGTCATGGGTTGCCGGGTCGGATAGGAAGGCGATGACATCGGCATGGGGCACGTCGGTCAGGATCCCTTGTCGCTAACCCCGGCCTCGTCAAAGGTCGCCATGCCGCCATGACAGGCGACGGCGGATTTCACCACGGAGAGGGCAAGGGCTGCGCCCGACGCTTCACCCAGTCGCATGCCGAGATCCAGAATCGGCTTCTTGCCAATCGCCTCGCACAATCTGGCATGCGCGGGTTCGGCAGACAGGTGGCCGACGACGCAATGGTCCAGTGCCTGCGGATCGGCCCGGTACAGAGCCGCCGCTGCGGCTGTACAGGCATATCCGTCCAGAATGACCGGAATCCGCCCCATGCGGGCGGCGAGGATGGCCCCGGCAATGGCGGCAAGTTCATGACCGCCGAGACGGCGCAACGCGTCGAAGGCATCGCGCATGTCGGTCAGATGGCGGGTTACCGCCTTGTCGACCGCGTCGATCTTGCGGGCCATGGCGTCGCCTTCGACCCCGGTTCCAGGTCCGGTCCAATCCGCGGCCTTGCCGCCGAACAGGGCATGGGACAGGGCAGCGGCGGCGGTGGAGTTGCCGATCCCCATCTCGCCGAGACACAGGATGTCTAGCCCTTCGTCGACGGCCATCATGCCGTAGGCCATGGCGGTGGCGCATTCTTCCTCGGTCATGGCGGGCTGCTCGGTGAAGTCGGCCGTCGGATGGTCCAGCGCCATTTCATAAACCCGCAACTCCGCATCATGGGCCGCACAGAGCTGGTTTACAGCCGCGCCGCCAGCCTGGAAATTTGCCACCATCTGGGCGGTAACTTCCACGGGGTAAGCGGACACGCCCTTGGCAGCCACACCATGATTGCCGGCAAAGACACAGACGCGGGGCCGTTCGACGGCGGGCGGTGTGCGGCCCTGCCAGGCGGCGACCCATTCGGCCAGTTCCTCCAGCCGGCCGAGCGCCCCCGGCGGTTTGGTCAGGCTGCTTTCCCGCGCCCGGGCGGCATCGCGCGCGGCCGTGTCGGGGCCGGGAAGGGCGGTCAGCAGCGACCGGATTTCGTCGAGATCGGCCTTCGGGGCAGCTTCTTCACTCATCGTCAATTCCTCCAGACTGCGGCTCTCGACGCTTGCGCCGATTTGCCCTTGGGCTTAAGCGTTGCCACGATGAGCGGCAAGAGACAAATCGACGGTTGGACTGGGATCGGCGCCCGTTTTGACGAACTGGCGGTCGCGGTAGGCTTCATGAGCCGCCTTCCCGTTCCGTTCCGGGATGTGCCGATTGCCCGGGCGGCCTGGGCCTTTCCCGCCGCCGGCGCGCTGATCGGCCTGATATCCGGCGCCGCCCTCCTGGTATCCGACGCGGCCGGACTTCCCGCCCTGGCCGTTGCCGTGATCGCACTGGCGGTTGGTGCCCTTGTGACCGGCGCGCTGCATGAAGATGGGCTGGCGGACTGCGCTGACGGGTTCTGGGGCGGCACCACGCCCGAACGTCGCCTTGAGATCATGCGCGACAGCCGAAGTGGTGCATTCGGGGTCTTGGCGCTGGTGCTGGTCTCGGCCCTCAAGGCAGCCCTGCTTGCGGATTTTGTCGCTGGCTACGGGGCCGTGTCCGGGCTGATGGCCCTGATTGCGGTCCACGCCCTGGCCCGGACGTGGCTTCCGGCGGTCATGCATCTGACGCCGGCGGCCGGTAGAACCGGGCTGGCCGTCATGGCCGGCCGGCCGGAACGGGGTGTGGCGCTGGCGGCCATTGTCCTGGGCATGATGTTCGCATTTGCGGCAACATGGGCCGGGCCGATAGTGACCTTTCTGGGCGTGGCATGTGCCACTGCCGGGGCGGTTGCGGCGGTGACGCTGCTGGCACGGCGCAAGTTGAATGGAATCAATGGCGATTCCCTGGGTGGCATGGAACAAATGGCGGAAGTGGCGGCGCTGGCCGCCCTGGTGATGATTGGATTCTGAGGGGGTGTTATGGGCGTGACGGTGACGCATTGGTGGTGGGTAAGGCATGCGCCGGTCACCGTGAACGATGGGCGGATTTATGGCCGGGCGGACCTTCCCTGCGACACGGATGACCCGGACCTGTATGCCGGCCTGGCAGCGCTTCTGCCGCGTGACGCCGTGCTGGTGACAAGCAACCTGATGCGGACGCATCAGACGGCCCAGGCCATCGCCGAAGCAGGTCTGCCCATGGCCGAGCGTCGCGAATACGAAGACCTGGCAGAGCAGAGTTTCGGCGACTGGCAGGGCCAGCACTACGCCGATGTCGAAAAAACCGATCCGCGGATCGTCCATGATTACTGGCTCTGCCCGGCGCATTACAGGCCGCCGGCCGGCGAAAGCTTCGTCGATCTGATCGCCCGTGTCGCGCCGGTCGTCGAGGCCGTATCCGATGAGCATCCCGGGCGCCATGTGATCGCCGTGGCCCATGGCGGCGTTATTCGCGCGGCATTGGCGATCGCGCTGGGCATCGATCCGGAACGTGCGCTGTCCTTCACCATCGACAATTGTTCGGTCACCCGGATCGACCGGATCGAAACCGGCGCGGACGACCCGACGCCGGGCAGCGGGCGGCTCGGCTGGCGAACGGTTCTGGTAAACCGGTTGCCCGGCACGCGTCCGCCGGGCGGAAAGGCAATACGCTGATGGAATTCCAGGGCAGCCAGGATGCCTTCATCCTGATCATTCTTTTCGGTGTGATCGCCTATCTCTTCCTGCGCGGGCGCCGCCGGAAACGCGCAGAGGACTACAAGGTCGCCTATATCGGGCACAGTGCGGCGGCGACCGCGGCCGACCCGGAATTCCGCGCGACCTTTGGCGACATGCTGCCGGACGATGCGACGGATGCGTGCCTGCTGCGGATCTCGTTGATGAATCGTTCCGACGTGCCGGTCACGCCGGAGGAATTCCTGCGCCCCGTCAGCATAATCCTGCCGGAAGACAGCCGCGTGCTGCAGGCCCGTGCGGCCCAGAGCAATTCGGCGGTCACCCCGGAAAGCGTGTCGGTCACGACGAGCCTGAACCGGGTCGAGATCGCACCTTTCGCCCTGCCGAACCGCAGTTCGATGATTTTCAACATCGTGATCGACGGTGCGGCCGACCCTTATGCGGTTGATGGGGCGCTTCAGAAGCAGGACCGGCTGGAGCCCCTGAAGTGAAAGGGGCGGAGCAATGACCCTGCGTGTTTCGGCCCCGGGCCCGGTCTATCTCGTGCTGGGCGGCGCCCGGTCGGGCAAGACGCGGCATGCGCTTGAGATCGCCGAGGGCTTGCACGGTGATCTGAAGCTGGCGCCGGTCTATGTCGCGACCGCACAGGCCTTCGACGGTGAGATGACCGACCGGATCGAACGGCATCAGGCGGAACGCGGCCCGCATTGGCGCACCGTCGAGGCCCCGATGGAACTGGCTGCCGCCATCCGCGACGCGTCCGATACCGACACGGTGCTTCTGGTCGACTGTCTGACCCTGTGGATCAGCAATCTGATGCTTGCGGATCGCGATCCGGAAGCGGAAGCGGAGGGATTGATTGCCGCGTTGAATGCCGCGCCGGGGCCGGTCATTGTCGTTTCCAATGAGGTCGGTCTCGGGATTGTGCCGGAAAATGCGCTCGCCCGCCGGTTCCGGGATGTGCAGGGCCGCCTGAATCAGTTAATCGCGTCGGTTGCGGACGGGGTCGAGTTCATCGCCGCCGGGCTGCCGCTACGTCTCAAAGGATAGGATAGAACATGGCCGCGAGAATCCCCGCCACCGTCGTTACCGGGTTCCTGGGTGCCGGCAAGACCAGCCTGATCCGCCACATGATCGAGAACAACAAGGGCAAGCGGCTTGCCTTTCTGATCAACGAGTTCGGCGATCTGGGCATTGACCGCGAACTGCTGCTGGGCTGCGGAATCGAGGGATGCGGCGAAGAGGATGTGGTTGAACTGGCCAATGGCTGCATCTGCTGCACTGTGGCCGATGACTTTTTGCCGGCGATCGAAGCAATTCTCGACCGTCCGGAACCGCCGGACCATATCCTGATCGAGACCTCCGGACTGGCCCTGCCGAAGCCGCTGGTGAAGGCCTTCGCATGGCCGGAAGTCAAGGCGCGGGTCACGGTCGACGGTGTCGTCACCGTGGTCGACAGCAAGGCCGTCGCCGAGGGCCGCTTTGCCGATGACGAATCCGCCGTCCAGGCGCAGCGCGAAGCGGACGAATCCCTCGACCACGACAACCCGCTGGAGGAGGTCTTCGAGGATCAGCTGCTCTGCGCCGATATGGTGGTGCTGAACAAGTTGGACCTGTTGGACGACAGTTCCGCGGATCGGATCGAGGCGGATCTTTCCGCCCATCTTCGGCCGGGTGTACGCTTCGTTCGGGCGCGTGAGGCGGCGGTCGATCCGGCGGTCCTGCTGGGCCTGGATGCCGGAGCTGAAGACGATCTGGACAGTCGACCCAGCCATCATGACAGCCATGACGGCGAAGACGATCACGACCATGACGACTTCGACAGCTTCACGCTGTCCCTGGCCGGTATCGAAGATGCCGACGCGCTGGAGCAGCGGATTCTGAGCGCAATCGCCGAGAACGATATCCTGCGGGTCAAGGGCTTCCTGGATCGCCCGGGGGTCGCGCGCCGCGAGGTGGTTCAGGCCGTCGGTCCGCGGCTGCGGCGCTATTTCGACCGGGCCTGGAAGGACGGCGAGGCCCGCCGTTCGGAACTGGTGGTCATCGGCCGCAAGGGGTTCGACCGCGCGGCGGTCGAACGCGCAATCCGGGGCTGATCAGCCCATCTGGCGCTTCGCCTTCTGAACCGCCACTTCCAGCGCGTTCAGAAAGGCGGAGCGGTCGGCCTTGGAAAACGGGCGCGGGCCGCCCGTGACCTGACCGCTGTCGCGCAATCCCTGCATCAGTTCGCGGGTCGCCAATGCCATGCCGATCCCATTCTCCGTGAAGGGGTCGCCGTTCGGCTTCAGGGCCTGGGCGCCGGCCTCAAGGCAACGTGCCGCCAGGGGAATGTCGTTGGTGATGCAGATATCCCCGGCACCGATATGCTCCGCAATCCAGTTGTCGGCCGCATCATCGCCGCGTGGCACGACGACGGTCTGCACCATGGGATCTGGGCTGGGGCGGATGCCGCCGTCGCTGACCATGATGGTCTTCAGTCGGTGCCGCTCGGCGACCTTAAGGGTTTCCGCCTTGACCGGGCAGGCATCGGCGTCGACGTATAGACAGGTCACGGGTGAAGAATCCTCCTGCTCCGGGGAAATCTCTGCAGGGATCGTCTACCCAGCACCGGATTCGATTTTCTGATATGCTCCGCGAATGGGCCAAGATTCAAAGGGAAATCGCAACGCCCGGGAGAAAAGACATGACCGGTGCGGATACGACGGGATCTGGTGACATTGACTGGGAGGTGTTCAAGGGTCTCGTGGACACCCTTCCCAAGGCGACATTCGACCTCTTGCTTCGCAATGTCGAGTTGGCCAGCGACAAGATCCTGTCCGAACTGGAGAATCCGGCGGTGGATGGTGCGCGCGCCTGCGCCCTGGCCCATGAGCTGCGGGGAATGCTGATCAATTTTGCCTTGGCCGGTGCCGCGTCCACGGTTCAGGAGATCGAGAGGTCCGGCGGCGACCTGGCGCGGCGTCAGGAACTCCTCCCCCGTCTGGCGGCCGAGATTTCCGACGGGATTACGACGATCACCGGCGCGGCGCACAACGCGCAATGACTGGCGCGTAGTCTGTAGCGATCCCCACCACTTCCAGAACATCCGCGATTTTGGCCGCGGTGATCGGTTTGTCAATGCCGCGTACGGCCCCCATGCTGGTGGCCATGGCGGCGTAACTCATCTGCGTGGATCCGGCGCGTTCCTGGCTCATGGCGACAAACGGCACGCGGCATTCCTGCTGCGCCGCCCAGCGCAGCACTTCGAACCCGTCTCGGTTCGGCATCAGGATATCCAACAGGACGAGGTCGAAATCCCTTTCTTCGAGCAGTGCTATCGCCTGCTCGCCGTCCCGCGCCTCAACGGAATCCACGTCCCTATCGAGAAGAAACTCCCGGATCAGGATTCTGGTCGGCGCATTGTCATCGACTACGAGTACGACCGGTCGGTCAGCCATTTCGGCCTCCACTGCGTCGTGCCCCTCGTTCCGACGGTTCTCCGTCATGACAATAATGTGTGTTATTGGATCGGAATTCAACTGAAGTTATGTATCTGGATACCCAACCGTTTGACGCTTCCGATGTTGGCTATTCCAGTTTCGCGGCGGCCAGCGTCGATATGAAACGGTAGAATCCTTCGAGGGCTTCGGCGTTCCGGTTCGGGCGGCGGCCGTTGTTGGTCAGGCTTTTCCAGGCATTGCTGGCATGCCCGAAGGACCCGATCGACAATCCCAGCGTTTCAAACAGCTTCGGCGCGGCCAGAAGAAATTTCTGAAAGGGCTCGGGATTGCCCTCGCCCAGCAACGCGTCATAGGCATTCGCATGCTTCTTCAGGATCTCGGTCGCATGGGTGTAATAGCCGCGCATCACGGTCTGGCTGGTCCGGCGCAGCGACTTCAGTCGGTAGGCGCGTCGATTTTCGATGGAGCTCATGTCCCTGGGCAAGGATTGTGGACTGCGAAGCCAGATCAGGAACTCCGCATAGTCGGTCGCAAAGTTGCGGAACAGGTATTCGTAATAGGCGATGCCTTTCCAGGCGAACAGGATCCTGTCTGTCTTGTCCGCCGGCACACCAAGGCTCTTGAAAAGCCTTCCGGTGCGTTGGTTCGCTTCGCAGCGCCAGATCGCCTCCTCCAGCGCGTTGACCGTTGCCCTGGTACGCTTTTCCTCAACTCCCTCGCCCATCGCCAGATTGACCAGGGCCGCGGCGCGGGCATTCACGATGGCACGGACATCGTCGGCGGTTCCCGCGTCGATGTCGAAACTGGAGGTGTCGACGGCTCGGTCCCTTTCGATATCCCGCCGCTGTGCGAGCAGCAGGAACGGGTCGAATGTCGGTGTCTTGCAGAAGACCTCCAGCACGTTTCTGTCATGAAGGCTGAGCCCGATCTGAATCTTGCCACCGTACCACTTTTCCAAGGCGTCCTCGAGTTCGTCAGGCTCTGCGGTGACGGAGGCGCCTCCCTCCAGGGCGTTGTGTTCGTTGAACACGAACATGACCCGGGTTCCGACGGAAAATTCGTCATTGTCGTCTGAATAGGCTTCCTTGAAGAACACCGCATTCGACAGATAGGGCGAATCAAACAGCGTCATTACGTCCGACTGCGGCAGTGGCGCGTCCGGAACGCGGGGGCGCACGGCATTGTCCAGGTTCCCCGGGTCATAACAGAGAAACCTTCCGGAACGCAGCATGTAGGTCAGCGTTTCCCGATCCATGGTGCGAGTGTTTCGCAGCTTTCCGCCCTCGTCCAGCCCAACCGGTTGTTAACCATAATTCTTTTCGCCGGCCGCAGTTGCGCCTGACTGGTTTTCTTGCCACCTTAACGCTGGAAAACGCACAAGCCACCGGGCGGGGAACCAGACATGGCGAAATCGAAGACCGACGAATCCACCGATTCCAACACCCAGGCGGGTGAGGGGCAGCAGGCGGAGGCCAAGAAGCCCGCGCCGACGGTCGCATCGGTTCTGGGAGAGATCGCGTGGCTGTTCGCCATGACGCCGTCTCATCGCTTCTTCTTCATGAGCGACCTGGAGTGGCTGGTCATGCCGCCGGTCATCAAGCAGCAGTTCCGAATCTACCGTGATGAGAACGGTCGGCCGGTCGGTCTCGTCCTCTGGGCCAAAATGAGCGAGGAGGCTGAGGAACGGTTGATGCAGGGCTCCTCCCGCATCCGGCCGCAGGACTGGGATTCGGGCGATCGGCACTGGATCGTGGATGTGGTGGATCTGACCGGCGGTCAGCGGGCCCAGGCGATGATCGATGACATGAAGAACAATGTCTTCAAGGACACCGCCTTCAAGTTCCATCGCACGGACGCCTCCGGCAACAGAACCGTCGTCGATTCCACCGCGTCCTGATCGGGGCGGCAATGCGCGTCGTCATCAGCGAATTCATGGATGACGCCGCGGTGGCGGATCTGCGCGCGGATTTCGATGTCCTGTATGACCCCGGACTGGTCGACAGGCCCGACGATCTGTGTGCGGCGCTGGCCGGGGCCGACGGCTGGATCGTCCGCAACCGAACGCAGGTTCGGGGATCCCTTCTGGCGGCGGCGGACCGGGTCAAGGTCGTCGGGCGTCTGGGCGTCGGTCTCGACAATATCGATCTGGAGGCCTGCGCAGCGCGAGGGATCGCGGTGTGTCCGGCTACCGGCGCCAACGATCTGGCGGTCGCGGAATATGCGGTCACGGCCGCCATGATGCTGTTGCGCGGGGCCTATGGCGCCGGCGCGGAAATGATTGCCGGCGACTGGCCCCGCACCCGCCTGATGGGTCGGGAAAGCGCGGGGAAGCGTTTCGGGCTGGTCGGGTTTGGCGCCATTGCACGCGAGACCGCCCGTCTGGCCCGCGGGCTGGGCTTCGCCATCGCGGCCCATGACCCCTATGTGGAGGACGGGTCCCCGGCCTGGACCGGCGTGGAAAACTGTAAGCTGTCCGATCTGGCGCGGACATCGGACGTTATCAGCCTGCATGTGCCCCTCACCGAGGGAACCCGTCATATGGTCGATGCGGAATTTCTCTCATCGATGAAATCGGACGCCGTGCTGATCAATGCCGCACGGGGCGGAATCGTGGACGAGACCGCGCTGGTGGACGCGCTTCGCGACGGGCGGATCGGCGGCGCGGCGCTGGATGTCTTCGAGACCGAGCCGCTGACCGCGGAGGCGGCGGCGAAATTCGCAGGGCTCGGGAATCTGATGCTGACGCCCCACATTGCCGGTGTCACCGCTGAATCCAATGTCCGGGTCAGTGCCATGACGGCGCAGGCCGTGCGTACCGTGCTGTCAAAATTACTTTAAGCTTAAAAAGTTTTGACTTGAAATAATAACAGGCCTGCGCCACCCTTCCTGTGTCCGAAATCGGCTGAAGGAGCGTGAACGATGCGTGTCGCATGTCTTGGGGGTGGCCCCGCGGGGCTCTACTTCGCGATTTCCATGAAGCGGCGCGACCCGTCGCACGATGTGACGGTGATCGAGCGCAATCGGCCCTACGATACCTTTGGCTGGGGCGTGGTGCTGTCGGACGAAACGCTGGATAACCTCGCGCAGAACGATGCGGAAAGCGCGGCGGAGATTCGCAAGAACTTCTCCTATTGGGACGATGTCGCGGTTCACTATCGCGGTCAGATGATTTCCTCCGGTGGACACGGATTCTGCGGTATTGGGCGCAGGAAACTGCTCAACGTCCTGCAGGACCGCGCACGCGCCCTCGGCATCAATCTGGTGTTCGAAACTGAGATCGAGGACATCGACGCCTATCGTCGGGATTTCGATCTGGTCGTTGCCTGCGATGGCGTGAATTCCCGGGCCCGCAAGGCGCATGAGAGCGTCTTCAAACCAGACATCGACACAAGGGCGTGCAAATACATCTGGCTTGGCACGCATCAGACCTTCGGCGATGCCTTCACCTTCATCTTCGAAGAAACCGAGCATGGCTGGATCTGGGTCCACGCCTATCAGTTCGACGAGAACACGGCGACCTTCATTGTCGAGTGTTCGGAGCAGACCTGGCAGAATTTCGGCTTCGGTGAGATGACGACCGAAGAGACCATCGCCGTCTGCGAGCGGGTCTTCGCCAAGTATCTCGACGGCCACAGCCTGATGAGCAATGCCAAGCATCTGCGCGGCTCCGCCTGGCTGAACTTCAATCGGGTCCTCTGTGAAACGTGGTCCCATGAGAACATGGTTCTCATGGGCGATGCGGCTGCCACGGCGCATTTCTCCATCGGGTCCGGCACCAAGCTGGCCCTGGAAAGCGCCATCGCGCTGGCGGATTACGTGCATTCAGAGCCGGATCTGGCGGCGGCCTTCCGTCGCTATGAGGACGAAAGGCGGCTGGAGGTCCTGCGTCTGCAATCCGCAGCGCGCAATTCGACGGAATGGTTCGAGGAGGTGGAGCGTTACCTGCATCTCGACCCGGTCCAGTTCACCTATTCCCTGCTGACCCGGTCGCAGCGGATCAGCCATGAAAATCTCCGCGCACGGGATGCAGAGTGGCTGGAATCGGCAGAGCGCTGGTTCGAAAGCGACGCGGTGGGGCAGGCGCCGGCCATAACGCGGCCCCCGATGTTCGTTCCCTTCCGACTGCGCGGGATGGAATTGAAGAACCGGGTCGTCGTCTCACCCATGGCCCAGTACAAGGCAGAGAACGGCGTGCCGACGGATTGGCACTTCACGCATTACACCAGTCGGGCCCTCGGTGGCGCGGGACTGGTCTACACCGAAATGACCTGTGTTTCGCCGGAAGGCCGGATCACGCCCGGCTGTCCCGGTCTCTACGCCGACGATCAGGAGGCGGCGTGGAAGCGGATTGTCGATTTCGTCCATCGCGAAACCGATGCGAAGATGGCGCTACAGATCGGCCATTCCGGACCGAAAGGCTCAACGCAGGTCGGCTGGGAGGAAATGGACGCGCCGCTGAAGGAAGGTAACTGGGAGATCATGGCTCCATCGCCGATCGCCTGGTCGGAGCGGAATCAGGTGCCGAAGGAAATGACGCGTGCGGATATGGAGGCCGTGCGGGATCAGTTCGTTTCGGCGGCCGAACGCGGAGCCCGCGCCGGTTTCGACATGCTGGAACTGCATTACGCGCATGGCTATCTGATGTCGGCCTTCATCACGCCGCTGACCAACCGCAGGGATGATGAATACGGCGGCAGCCTCGAAAACCGCATGCGGTTCCCGTTGGAAGTGTTTCATGCCGTGCGGGCCGCATGGCCGGAGGACAAGCCGGTATCCGTCCGAATTTCCGCGAATGACTGGGTCGAGGAAGACGGGGTCGGTCCGGATGACGCGGTTGAAATCGCGCGCATGCTGCGGGATGCCGGCGTGGACATCATTGACGTATCCGCGGGCCAGACCTCGAAACGCGCACAGCCGGTCTATGGCCGCATGTTCCAGACCCCGTTCTCGGATCGCATTCGGAACGAGGCCGGGATCGCGACCATGGCGGTCGGAAACATCTACGAGGCGGATCACGTCAACTCGATCCTGATGGCAGGGCGTGCCGACCTGTGCTGCCTTGCCCGACCACATCTGGCCGATCCGTACTGGACGTTGCACGCCGCCGCGGATCTGGGCGTGGAACCGGTTTCCTGGCCGGCACCCTATTATGCAGGTCGCGACCAGTTGAACCGGCTGGCGGCGCGCCAGGACGTCATGACAGGGAAGGTGTAAAAGGATGACCGACCTTTCCGGGCAGCATGCTCTCGTAACCGGTGGCGGTACCGGTGTCGGCGCCGCGATTGTCCGGGCACTGGCGGATGCCGGCGCCGCGGTAACGTTGACCGGCCGCCGTACCGGCCCGATCGAGGACTTGGCCGCGTCTCTGCCAAAGGCCCAGGCGATTGCCTGTGACGTTACCGATGAGGTATCGGTCGAGGCCCTGTTTGCAAAGGCGTCTGAGACTTTCGGCGCCCCGGGGATCGTCGTTGCAAATGCCGGGGCGGCCGAAAGTGCGCCGATCGGTCGGACGGACATGGCGGCATGGGACAGAATGATTTCGGTCAACCTGACCGGGTCCTTCCTGACCGCGCGGGCGGCGCTGGGTCCGATGCGAAAGGCGAAGTCCGGCCGGATGATCTTTATCGCCAGCACAGCCGGGCTGAAAGGATATGCCTATGTCGCACCTTATACTGCGGCGAAGCACGGTACGATCGGGTTGATGCGCTCCCTGGCGCTGGAAACGGCGCGGGAAGGGATTACCGTCAACGCCGTGTGTCCCGGCTTCACCGAAACGCCGCTGCTGGCCGACAGCATCCGGAATATCATGGAGAAGACCGGCCGTGACGAGGCGGCGGCACGGGCCGAACTGACCAAGGTGAACCCGCAGAACCGCTTCATTCAGCCGTCGGAAGTCGCCGCCACGGTGCTGTGGCTTTGCGCCCCGGACGCCGTCGGGATCACCGGACAGGCCATCGCGGTTGCCGGGGGGGAAGTGTGATGCGGGAAGCAGCCGGTGCCAAGCAACGCCTGAAACTGTGGCTGAGCATGCTGCGCACCACACGGAATGTGGAATACGTTCTGCGCGATCGCCTGAAATCCGAATTCAATACGACATTGCCGCGGTTCGACGTCATGGCCGCCCTTTACCGCAGTGAAGAGGGCATGAGCATGACGCGGCTTTCGGAACAGCTGGTCGTGTCCAACGGCAACGTCACCGGCATTGTCGATCGGCTGGAGCAGGAAGGCCGGGTCCGACGGGTCACCAACGAGCGGGACCGGCGCGCGACGCTGGTCGCGCTGACCGATCTGGGGCGGACTGAATTCACCAAGATGGCCGAGGCGCACCAGGGCTGGATCGACGAGATGCTGACCCCCCTGGCGGCAGAGGATACCGGCCGGATGACCGACATGTTTCAGGTTCTGCGCGACGGCTTGCAGTCGTCGGGCATGGACCGTCAGCGGAAAACCAGGACCAAGGATTGATCAAATGGCTTCGATGAAAGATCTGAAACCGGCCCATTTCCTCTGGGAAATGCGTGGGGACACGGCGGTGATCCGCCTGAACCGTCCGGAGCGCAAGAATCCGCTGACCTTTGAATCCTATGCGGAACTGCGGGATACGTTCCGGGATCTGGTTTATGCCGACGATGTGAAAGCGGTCGTCTTTGCGTCGAACGGCGGCAATTTCTGCTCCGGTGGGGATGTGCACGACATCATCGGTCCGCTTCTGCAACGGGACATGAAGGGCCTGCTGGAATTCACCCGAATGACAGGCGACCTGGTCAAGGCGATGAAGGCCTGTCCGCAGCCGATCATCGCCGCGGTCGACGGTATCTGTGTCGGGGCCGGGGCGATGGTCGCGCTCTATGCCGATCTGCGCTACGGGACGGCGGAATCGAAGACCGCCTATCTGTTCACCAAGGTCGGCCTTGCCGGATGCGACATGGGCGCTTGTGCCATGTTGCCCCGGATGATCGGTCAGGGGCGCGCCGCGGAACTGCTGTACACGGGGCGTCCGATGTCCGGGCAGGAAGGGTTCGACTGGGGGTACTTCAACCGACTGCTGCCGGCCGACGACCTGGAAGCGGAAGCGGTGGCATTGGCCGGGAAACTGGCGGACGGCCCGACCTTCGGCCACATGATGACCAAGACCATGCTGAATCAGGAATGGTCGATGACCTTGGATCAGGCCATTGAGGCCGAAGCGCAGGCCCAGGCGATCTGCATGCAGACCCAGGATTTCCAGCGTGCCTATGATGCCTTCGTTGCTAAGCAGAAGCCGGACTTCAAGGGGGACTGAACCATGGCCGATACGTCCTTCCTGACCTGGCCGTTCTTCGAAGACCGGCATCGCGCGCTGGCCGCCGATCTGGACCGGTGGGCCGCAGCGTCGCTGAAGGATGTCGACCATGGCGATGTGGATGCGGCGTGCCGGGACCTCGTGGCCCGTATGGGGCGCGATGGCTGGCTGACGCATAGCGCCCCGGACCCGTCCGATTCTGCGGCCGGCATCGATGTCCGCAGCCTTTGTCTGATCCGTGAGACGCTGGCCCGCCACGACGGGCTGGCTGATTTCGCCTTTGCCATGCAGGGGTTGGGCGCGGGGGCGATCTCGCTGTTCGGCAGCGACGCGCAGCGTCAGGAATGGCTGACCCGGACCCGCGCCGGTCAGGCGCTTGCAGCCTTCGCCCTGACCGAGCCGCGTTCCGGCTCCGACGTCGCAGACATCGAATGCGCGGCCGAGGAGACGGCGGACGGCTATATCCTCAATGGCGAGAAGACCTGGATATCGAACGGTGGAATTGCGGATTTCTACGTCGTCTTCGCGCGCACCGGCGAGGGGCCCGGGGCGAAGGGGCTGAGTGCTTTCATCGTGCCTGCCGATGCGCCGGGTTTTACCATTGCGGAACGAATCGAAGTCATAGCGCCGCATCCCTTGGCACGGCTGAAATTCGAGAATTGCCGTATTCCGAGGGATGCCCTGGTCGGGGAGCGGGGGAAAGGGTTCCGGATCGCGATGAGCGTGCTGGATGTCTTCCGGTCGACGGTTGGTGCCGCGGCGCTCGGCTTTGCCCGTCGTGCGCTGGATGAGGCGCTGTCCCGCGCCTCCAGCCGGGAGCTGTTCGGCGCACCGATGGCCGAACTGCAGATGGTGCAGGGGCATCTGGCCGATATGGCACTGGATATCGACGCGGCGGCGCTGCTGATCTACCGCGCAGCCTGGACCAAGGATGGCGGCGCGGCCCGGGTCAGCCGTGAAGCCTCCATGGCGAAGCTCTATGCAACGGAGGCTGCACAGCGTGTCATCGATGCCGCCGTGCAGATTCATGGAGGGGACGGCGTGCGGTCAGGTACGGCGGTGGAAAGCCTGTACCGCGAGATCCGCGCATTACGCATCTATGAGGGCGCAAGCGACGTGCAAAAAGTCGTCATCGCCCGTCACGCATTGGCCGAACAGGGCTGAGGAGAACTGGGAACATGCTGGGACCGACCGCACATATCGACACCTTCGCACGGGACAATCTGCCCCCGGCCGATCAGTGGCCGGATCTGATCCTGGACCGACCGGAATACCAGTATCCGGACTACATCAACTGTGCGGTCGAACTGACCGACCGGATGGTGGAGAAGGGTTTCGGGGACAATGTGGCGCTGATCGGAAACGGCCGGCAGCGAACCTACAAGGAACTGTCGGACTGGACCAACCGTCTGGCCCATGCCCTGGTGGAGGAATACGGTGTCCGTCCTGGCGACCGGGTTCTGATCCGGTCCGGTAACAATCCGGCCATGGTGGCGGTCTGGCTGGCGGTCACGAAGGCGGGCGGTATTGCCGTCAACACGATGCCGATGCTGCGTGCCGCCGAACTTGCGAAGATCGCCAACAAGGCCGAAGTCTCGCTGGCACTGACCGACAGCCGCATGGCCGACGAACTCGTCGCCTGCGCCAAGACCAACCAGTTCCTGCAGAAGGTCGTCAGCTTTGACGGAACGGCCAACCATGACAGCGAATTGGACCGGATCGCCCTGAACAAATCGGTGAAATTCGATGCCGTGAAGACCGGGCGGGACGATGTCGCGTTGCTCGGCTTTACCTCCGGCACAACCGGCCAGCCCAAGGCAACGATGCATTTTCACCGCGACATCCTGGCCATCGCCGACGGTTATGCGGCATCGGTCCTGAAGGTGACGCCCGACGATGTCTTTGTCGGTTCGCCGCCGCTGGCCTTCACCTTCGGCCTGGGGGGGCTGGCGGTCTTCCCGCTGCGTTTCGGCGCGACGGCGACGCTGCTGGAAAACGCGACACCGCCGAACCTGATCGAGATCATCGAGACCTACAAGGCGACGGTCTGCTTCACGGCGCCGACCGCCTATCGCGCCATGATGCGGGCGATGGACGACGGCGCGGATCTGTCCAGCCTGCGGGTCGCTGTGTCCGCCGGTGAAACGCTGCCCGCGCCGACCTACGAGGCCTGGGTGGCGAAAACGGGCGTCCCCATTCTCGACGGGATCGGTGCCACGGAGATGTTGCACATCTTCGTCAGCAACACGCTGGAGGATGCCAAGCCCGGATCGACTGGACGGCCGGTCCCGGGATACGAGGCCAAGGTCGTTGACGACGACATGAACGAAGTTCCGCGCGGCACCGTCGGCAAACTGGCCGTGCGCGGACCGACCGGCTGTCGCTATCTGGCCGACGACCGGCAGCTGAACTACGTCCGCGACGGCTGGAACCTGACCGGCGATGCCTTTATCCAGGATGAAGACGGGACCTTCCATTTTGCCGCCCGCGCTGACGACATGATCGTGTCGTCCGGCTACAACATTGCCGGCCCGGAGGTCGAGGAAGCCCTCTTGAGCCACGCCGCCGTGGCGGAATGCGGTGTGATCGGCGTCCCGGATGAAGAGCGCGGGCAGATTGTGAAGGCCTTTGTCGTCCTGAGCGAGGGGGTCGACGGTGATGCGGTGCTGATCAAGACGCTGCAGGATCATGTGAAGGCGACGATTGCGCCGTACAAGTATCCGCGCCAGATCGAATTCATCGATGCCCTGCCGAAGACGCAGACAGGCAAGGTTCAGCGCTTCCGCTTGCGCGAAAGCGAGGGCTGACGGATCAGCGGCTGCGGGACGGTTCGAACAGCGCCATGCAAACCGTCCCGACGCCAACCTTGCTCTGAATGCTGAACACGGCGTCATGGGCGTCGCACAGCGCCTTGACGATGGCGAGGCCCAGTCCGGACCCCTCATATTCCAATCTCAGTGGATTGGCGCCTGTGGAAAACGGCTGAACCACATCGTGTAATCGGTCTTCCGCAATGCCGATCCCGGTATCCCGCACGGACAGGGCGACATGACCCTTGGCATCCGTCGCTAAAGTCACGTCGATGCGGCCATCCGGGGCCGTGAATTTCAGGGCGTTTCCGACCAGGTTCATCACAATTCGCTGCAGCGCGGTTTCATCCCCGAAAAGGCGAATTTCCGGGGCGACCTCGTCGGTGTGAACCGTCGCGACGCCTTCCGAACGGGCGGCGAGGGACATTGTGACGGCCTGGCAGACCAGATCCGATAGATTGAGTGTCTTCTCATTCAGGTCCATCTCGTCGGATTCGATCTTGGATATGTCCAGAATGTCAGACACCAGTCCCAACAGGTGACGGCCCGAGGATACGATGTCCTCGGCATATCCCTGATAGCGTTCGTCGCCCAGCGGACCGAACAGTTCCGCGCGCAGCATCTCACCGAATCCGATAACGGCGTTCAGAGGGGTGCGCAGTTCGTGGCTGACCTTTGCAAGAAAATAGGATTTAGCCTTGTTGGCCCGTTCGGCTTCGGTCTTTGCTGCGGCCAGAGCCTGCGATTCGCGGATTCGGTCGGTGATGTCGATCTCAACACCGCCAAGTCCCAGGAACTTGGCGCCGTCGGCGTAGACGGGAAACTTGTATGTCCGCACGATCCGGCTGCCAACGGTATGCTCGCGGATGACCGGCTCGCCGGTTTCGATCACGGTCCTGTCGTGTTCCGTAAAGGCGCGCCCAGCGGCGTTGGGAAAAATCTTGTCCGACGTTCGTCCGATGACCTGTTCCGGTTTGAGACCGCGTTCGACATAGAACGCATCGTTCACGACCTGAAACCTCAGGCTGGAATCCTTGAAGAAGATCGGCACCGGGGCATGTTCCATCAACTCATTGATCTGCGCCCGTTGGGTCTGCAGCGCCTTCGACAGGCGTTCCACCTCCGACAGGTCGCGCCCGGTGCCGCGATAGCCACGGAAGGTGCCGTCTTCGCCATACCAGGGGGCGCCATTGACGGACAGAACGCGGATGCCTCCGTCCCGACCGCGGACGGCGAAGCGGAAGTCGCGATAGGATTCCTGTCGGTGCATGGTCGCCAGATTGGCAGCCAGCGCCTCCTCCTGGCCCGGGACCGTGTTCGCTGTCTCACCGCGTCGACGTCCCAGGAAAGTGTCCGTCGGAATATCGGTCAGTTCGGTGAACCGGTTGGAAACAAAGGTGAACTGGAAGTTCTGATCCATTTCCCAGAACCAATCCGACGCGATGTCCGTCAGATCGCGGAACCGGGCAACGCTCCGCTGCAGTTCCTTCTCAGCGGCCCGATCTTCCGTAACGTCCTTCAGTGTCAGGACGGTGCCTCCTTCAGAGGTCGCTTCACGGCTCGTCTCGATCGTGCGTCCGGACTCCGTTTGGTACTCGCCCTGACTGTTGGCGCGCAGATGACAACCGCAGATCTCTGAGATATCGGCACCTTCCGCAAGTGCCGGTCCTGTCAGGGACAAAAGTTCATGGGCTGCCCTGTTCGCAAATATCAGCCGGTCGTTGGAATCGAAGATGACGATTCCGACGGGCAGTTCCTGCAAGGCGCCGCTCAATTGCGCAACTGTTGGCGCCATGCTCGGCGCGCATTCGCGGCCGGAGGGAGGATCCCGACTGGACAGTGTTACAACTCCCCGGAGTGGGTGACCGGGTCAAGAATTGCACAATGCCGTTAACCGTTCGTAAACCTATTGGGATTTCCCGCGCAATTGGGTGTCAGGCGACTTCAATGCGCGTGCGCTGAATGCGGTCGGTATTCGTGCCCTCAATGCGCAGCAGGCGCGTCGCGCCATATCGGATCGGCGCATGGACCGCGCCGGTCGGGTAGATATGGGCATCACCAGGCTTCAGTGTGTAAGTCCGGGTCTTTTCCACCAGGGCCGGACGATCGCCGGCGGCGGGCCGTATGACCTGCCAGTCGGTCATCTCCGTCTCGCCCTCGCCCTGGCCGTAGATTGCCCAGGTCGAACCGTGGTCATGGGGACTGCCGGGTTTGGCATCGGCATAGATGTGGACGCAGATGCAGAACCCCAGATCCGGGTCCTCATGGATTACGTCTCGCTCCGGCGGTGGCTCCCGGTTGAGCAGGTTCGCGGCCATGAAATCGGGATCGGCGAGCGCCTTTCGAACGAAATCACGAACCTGCGTCAGCGCCTCGGGGGACTCCCCTGATTTCAGCGCCTCGCGGCAATCATCGGCGAGGTCGTGCAGCGTGTATGCCATGGTCGTTCCCTATCCCTGTTGTCTCATTCGTTGCCCGCGCGCCGTACCAGGGCCACGCCGGGCAGGGCGGGCCAGACCGCGGTCTGCTGCAGGGCGTCGAAGTTCACCCGCTTGTTGCGTCCGCTGCGATAGGCGTGTTCCCGGATCAGGGCGGAGGCACGCTGACCCTGTCGATTGAGAATTGCGTCGAGAATCTGTTCGTGATCGTCATGCGCGGCACGCAACTGCGCGATTCCCTGATCGGGCACGGTCCTGTTGAAGACGATGGCCCGTGGCCCCGCCAATGGTACTCGGCAGATATGATCCAGCGCCGGGGCCAGTGCCTTGTTGGCGGACCCTTCGACAATCCCGTTGTGGAAAGCACAATTGAGGTCGATCCAGCGCGACCGGTTGGAAAGCTCCTTGAAACCCTCCTGGGCCAGGGCGTGGGCTTCATCCAGGATTGCACGCAATCTTTCCGCGAGCTCCTTCGGGATGCCGCGTTCGGCCGCCTGCCGTGCCGCAAGCGCCTCCAACTCGCCGCGCACCTCAATGGCGTCGGCGACTTCGTCCAGGGTGAAGGTGCGTACGCGGAAGCCGCGATTCGGTTCACGCAGCAACAATCCGTCCTGTTCCAGCGCCGCCATCGCCAGTCGGGTCAGGGTACGCGAAACGCCCAGTTTCTCAGCGACCGCAACCTCGCGAACCGCCGCGCCGGGCTCGTAGGCCCCCTCCAGCACGAGCTCGCGCAGGTTCTGGGTGATCTGGTCAAGTTGCGTTGCCATTAAACCCTCCGTTGTGCATGCAATTTATCAATTCCAGCCGAAAAGAAAACGGTTTTGAGGTTGATCGGGATCATTTTGCATGCAATTAGTGGCGATCAGCAAAGTGAGACGCTGGTTTGTGACGAGGAAACGAGGACCGATACAATGCCGGACAGCATCGCCGACGAAAAGCAGGCGCCGACCATACCGCAATTCGACAGGCCGCCCCTGAAGGAATCGCGCCCGCCGCGTTGTCCGCCCTTTGTCGAGGTTACTTCGTCCGATCAGTTGCTGCCCTACTTGGAGCATGTCGCCAGGCGCCCCTACAATCACGGCCTCAACGCCTGCTGGGACCTGAAGGAAGGCGAGCGGGTCATGCTGCGTGTCGACAACTGGCACAGCGACCTGACCATCGAGGCCTGCAAGAAGATCCTCGAAAAGTACAAGGTGAAATACGAGATCAAGTATATCGACCGTGGTCCGGTGCCCCAGTGGGTCGGCGCCGACGAGGTCGACTATTACCTGTTCCGCACCAAGGAATTGGCGGAATGGATGGACATGTGGGAGGAAGAGGAGAAGAAGCAGAAATACGACAAGATCCTGATGGGCTATGGCGGTCCGGTGCTGGCCGAACGCTTCATCAAGATTCAGCGTATGCCCTTCATCACCCCGGAAATTCTGGCCTCTCCGGCGCATGCCATGCCGATTGAGGTGGTCAATGCGATGGACCGCTGGACCTGGGACCGGATCCGCAGCGCCAAGCGGGCACGGATCACCGATCCGGAAGGGACCGATATCTCCTTCACCAACCATGCCGAATACTGGGATGCGAACCGGGAATTCTACAATCCGGAGCTGACCGCCGCGACCTGGACCGGCAACGAGCATTTCGGCAAGACCTACCTGCCCGGCCATATCACCGGTCGCCCATGGATGTTCCATCCGTTCAAGGAGGACGGCTGCGGCGTCATTGCCGGGACGACCAACCATATCGCGCCCTGCGACTGGACGCAGCTGATCGTCGAGAACTCCAAGATCACGCAGATCAACGAAGGCGGCGAGTTCGGGCGCAAGCTGCGTGAGGTGATGGAAAAGACGAAGGACGTCCAGTATCCGACCTTCCCGGACAAGGGGTTGATGTACTGGTGGGAGGCGTCGATCGGGACGAACCCGCATGTTCACCGTCCGCGTAAGGATTTTCCGTCCGGTTTCGTGAACTGCCTGTACGAACGGGTGCGCTCCGGCGTCATTCACATGGGCTTCGGGACGATCATTTCCTCAATGGCGGAACGTCAGGCTGCGCGTGCGGGGAATCTGGTCGGCCACTGGCATCTGCATCTCTATTTCCCGACCTACATGACGGAACGGGAAGGCGACAACGAACCGATCATCGAAAACGGCCGCCTGCTGGCGCTCGACGATCCCGAAATCCGCAAGATGTGCGCCAAGTACGGCGATCCGGAAATGTGGCTCGACGAAAGCTGGAACCCGGCCGTGCCCGGGATCAACATGGCCGGCGATTACTGGGACCACTACGCCAAGGACCCGTTGCACTGGGTCAAGACGGAACTGGAAGTCTGCCGCAACTATCACCCGCTTTTCATGAAAATGGTCGAGGCCGACGGCAAGTACTGCCACGGGGCCGGGGCCGATTGGTGGAAGGGCGGATGCTGCGAACACAGTGGCGTTTCGGCGCCGGTTCTGCCGGGCAATTGCTGCGGCGGCAGTCACGGATGAGTGCCGGGGCCTCCGCGCCCCCAAGATCAAGAAAGACTACAATTACCATCAATGGGAGGAAGAATGATGTCTCGTATCAGTCGACTTGCGACCGTTACCTTTTCCGTCGCGGCTCTGTTTGCCGGTTCCACGCTGGCCGAGGCGCAGACCCGCGAGCTGCGCTATGCCGATTTCGGTCCGGATCGGGGAACCCGTGCCGAAGCGATCAAGTGGATGGATGCCGAACTGCGGGAACGTACCGGCGGCGAGCTGGGTCTCGACGTGACCTGGGGCGGCACGCTGCTGGGGGCCAAGAACGCCATCGACGGTGTCGGCAGCGGCGTTGCGGATCTGGCGTCGGTCGTGCCGGTCTATGAGCCGGGCAAGTTGACCGCGTGGCGGGTGTCCGACGTGCGTCAGATCAGCGACGAGTATGTCGGCATGATGGCGACCTATGAGCTGATGACCCAGAACGAAGAGGCTGCTGCCAATTTCGCCGATCAGGGCGTTCGCTATGTTGCCAACTTCACGACCGGTCCGACGCAGCTCCTGAGCCGCGAGCCGATCACGACCCTGGCAGAACTTCAGGGCAAGAAACTGCGGGCCACCGGAAACTTCGGCAAGGCCTTCGAAGCCAACGGCGCCGCCGCGGTCTCCATGAGCCAGCCCGACGTCTATCAGGCACTGTCCACCGGCACGATCGACGCCACGGCCAGCTACGCCTACGTCATCAATTCCTACAAGCAGTATGAAGTCGCGTCGCACCTGACGACGATCGACATGGGCCAGAATCTTGGCTGGGGCATTGTCATGAATGCCCGCACCTGGTCGAGCCTGACCCCGGAACAGCAGGAAGTCGTGACCGAGCTCGGACGCGACGCGACACTGTACCTGGCGCAGAAAATGTATGAATCTCGTACTGAGATTCTCGAGAAGCTGCGCGAGGGCGTCGATGGCAACACGATCACCGAACACGAAGGGGCCGAGGACATGAGAAAGGCCCTGATCGAATCCGCCGAGCTGGCCGGCATGAGCTGGCTGGAAGGCGCCCGGGACCAGGGGCTTGACGCGGACGGGCTGCTCGCCGCCTTCGACGAGGCCGTGATCAAGTACCGGAACGATCTGGAGGCGCAGGGCTATCCCTGGGCCAAGCAGTAACTCCCGTGAGCGGGACCAATGATGGGATGCCGAGTCTGCGGCCCGATGGCGGGCTCGGTACCCTGGACCGCATACTGGACCGGGTCGAGCGTGGACTTTCCTTCGTAGCGGGGATCGTCCTCCTGGCCATGGGGGCACTGATCACGGCCAGTGTTCTGGCCCGCGAACAGATCGGTGTCACCCTGCCCGACGATATCCTGATGGTCGGCCTGGCCATGGTCGCGGTGGTCTGTCTGCCGCTGGCCCATGTCCAGCGCGATCGCGGGCAGATCGCGGTTACCGTGATCACCGACCGGCTGCCGCCCGGTGTCGGCAAGACCGGTCTGCTGCTCGGTAATGTGATCGGGTTCCTGCTGTTCGGGTCGATTGCCATTCTGACGGTGCAGTCGGTGCCGCAAGCTTTCGCCGAAAACCATTACTACGACGGTCAGCTGTCCATTCCCGTCTGGCCGGTCAAGGTGATCTTCGGCCTCGGCATGGGGCTGTTCGCGCTTCGCCTCGGCCTGTGTGCGATCGGCGATCTGCTGGTCTGGCGCAATCGGCCACAGGCCGACGATTAGAGATTCTTCGACATGGACCCACATCTGATCGGTTATCTGGGCTTCGCACTGGTCCTGATCCTACTGGCCATTCGCGTACCCATCGCCATCGCCCTGGGAAGCGTCGCCACGGGCGGCATGCTGCTGGCCTATGCCTGGACACCCTGGCTGCCGTTTTCGTTTTCGGCCGCCCTCGGACCCGTCGGCTCCCTGCTGTCGACGACACCGATCGACTTCATCAATTCCTATGCGCTGTCGACGGTGCCGCTCTTCATCTTCATCGGACATCTGGCGTTCCAGGCCGGGTTCACGACGGATATCTACTCCGCAGCCCGGGTGTGGCTGGCCCGAATGCCGGGCGGTCTTGCCATTGCCTCGATCGTCGGCTGCGGTGGGTTCAGTGCGATCAGCGGGTCTTCCGTCGCCTGCGCTGCCGCCATGGGCCGCATTGCCGTGCCGGAAATGCTGCAGAGCCGTTACTCCCGCACCCTGGCTTCAGGATCGGTCGCCATCGGGGGGACGCTGGGATCGCTGATCCCGCCATCGATCCTTTTCATCATCTTCGGGGTCTTTGCAGAACAATCCATCGCCAAGCTGTTCCTTGCGGCGGCAGTGCCCGGCATCCTGTCGCTGATCGGGTATGTCCTGGTGGTCATGGTCTGGGTGCGATTGCGGCCCGAAGCAGCACCGAAGCCGGATGTGGAAACCGCGCGGGCGAATCGCGGGCAGGCTCTGGCCCGGTGCTGGCCGATCCTGCTGCTGTTTACAGTGATCATCGGGGGCATCTATCTGGGCGCCTTCACACCGACCGAAGCCGCGGGGGTCGGGGCCGTCGCCACTTTGGCGCTCGGTCTGGTCCTGCGCCGGCTGGATCTTTCCAGAATTGGCGAGGCACTGCGTGAAGCCGTCACTCAGTCCGCCCAGCTGTTCGCCATCGCCATCGCGGGCAAGCTGTTCGTCAATTTCATCGCGCTGACCAATGTCGCCACGCAACTGACGGACTGGATCGCGGCGGCGGAGCTTTCGGTTTTCCTGGTCATCGGACTGATCGCGCTGCTCTACATCGTGCTGGGCATGATGCTGGATCCACTGGGCATCATCCTTCTGACCCTGCCGCTCACGCTGCCGGTCGTTGAAGCCTATGGCCTGGACCTGATCTGGTGGGGCGTCATCGTGGTCAAGCTGCTGGAGATCGGTCTGGTGACCCCTCCCATCGGGTTGAACGTCTTCGTGATCAAATCCATCGTCGGCGACAAGATTCCGCTGGAGCGGATCTTCAAGGGCGTCAGCTACTTCCTGATTTCCGACTTCTTCGTGATGTTGTTGCTGCTGTTCTTTCCGATTCTATCGCTTTTCCTGCCCAGTCTGCTGTGAGCCGGCGGGGATGAACGGGGCGCCGAAAATTGAGGCGGCGGAAGTCTGGACCCTCACCCAGGACAGGCTGACGCCGTTCTCCAGCGCGAACGAGACGGTTCAGCGTGAAACTCATCCCATCGTCGCGCTGCGGGCCGGCGGGCTGACCGGGTGGGGCGAGGCGCCGGTGCCGCTGGCGCCGCTCTATCTGCCGGAAAATGTCTATTCCGTGTTGGATGCGTTGCGTCATCACCTGATCCCGCGCCTCATGGGAACCGTCCTAGATCATCCGGATTCCGCGGCGGCGGCCATGGCGCCGGTAAAAGGAAACCTGTTTGCGAAGCACGCGCTGGAAACCGCCGCGCTGGATCTGATCGCGCAACATCGCGGCACCAGCATGGCGAAGCTGCTGGGTGCGACGGCACGGCATGTCCCGGCCGGCGCGACCTTCGGATTGCCGGAGCGGGCCGAGGATCTGTTCGATCAGATCGATGAGGCGCTGGCCCTTGGACACAGCCGGGTGAAGGTCAAGATCGCGCCGGGACGTGATCGAACCATTCTCGCCCCATTGCGGAAACGTTATCCGGATCTTGCACTCACCGCGGACGGCAACAGCGCCTACGGTCTGGCGGATGCCGAGGATCTGGCGGGATTGGACGCCTTTAATCTGACCCTCCTGGAACAGCCGCTCGGATGGGACGATTTCGTGGATCATGCGGTGCTGCAGGCACGGATGCGTACGCCGGTCGCCCTGGACGAGAGCCTCCAGTCCGAGAACGACCTCAAAACAGCTCTTGCCCTCAAATCGTGCCGGGCCGTCGTCCTGAAACCCGCCCATGTCGGGGGACCCTGGCAGGCGCGAAAGCTGCACGATCTGGCCCGTGCGGCGGGATTGGCGGTCATGGTCGGCGGGATGCACGATTTCTGCATTGCCCGTGCGGCGAATATCGCGGTCGCGGCACTGCCAGGCTGCACTGTGCCGGGAGATGTCGGGGGCACGGACCGGTATTACGCGACGGATCTGGTCGATCCGCCTTTGCGGATGACCGATGAGGGAATGCCGGTTCCCGGCGCCGTATCGGTCGACCCGCGGCGATTGAAGGTGGCCGTCTCTCAATTCAGCCTTTGTGCCTGAACGATTTGCCGCAGGCCCCATTGGTTTATCCGGCGGGGGCGGCCCCTATATGCTCATATCTACACTGATTACCTGCCGGGAGCTTCAGTATGACCCACACCGCCGCCCTGAAGGCCGCTCTTGCCGCCGCGTTTCTGACCAGTCTTGCCACGCCGGCCCTGGCGGAAGCGGATCTGGCCAATGGCCAGAAGATTTTCGAAACGCGTTGCGATACCTGTCATTCGCTGGAACCTGGCAAGCGGAAGACCGGGCCGTCCCTGCATGGCGTCGGCAATCGGGCTGCCGGACAGGCCGAAAACTTCCCGCGCTATTCCAAGATCCTGCAGGCGTCGTCCGACGCCGGACTGGTCTGGGTACCGGAAAACATCGCCGCCTATGTCCAGGACCCGCAAGGGTTTCTGGAGAAGTTCAATGAGGAAGCCGGCGTTTCCGCGCGCGGGCGCACGTCCATGACCTATCGTCTGCGGGATGAGAAGGCGGCGGCCGACGTCGCGGCCTATCTGATTTCGATCAGCCAGTAACGCAGACCGAACGTCTATTTCCGGACGCTGCCGGCCCGCTGTTCCAGACGCTTGATCTGGTCCAGGCCGGGCAGGATCTCCCCCATGATGAACTCGAGGCGTGCCTGCGGGCCGCCCGGGTTCTTCTTCGTGAACCTCTTGTTCCAGTGATCCATCTTCAGGGTCAGGCCGCACAGCACGCCCCCCACGGTCACATGGTGATCGGTGATCAGCCGGCGCACTTCACGGAACCGCTCCGCGGAGATGTCGTCCCAGAAATCCTTGGTCTTTCGGTCGAAGCTTTCGAACCGGCCCGTGATCGACCCGGAAATATCGGAAAGGTCTGCATTGACCGCGGTCAGCAGTTTGTCCTTGGGCCGATCATTCTTGATCATCCACGTCTCGCGCAACTCATCCAGCCAGCCCAGGAAATTGTCGATGATCGGCACGACATGGTCCAGCCGGTCCCGGAAATAGGCCAGCGACAGGAAGATATCGCCGTAATCCTCGATGAAGTTCGGGATTTCCGTGACATTGATCTTCAATTCCTCGGCCAGCCTGTTCAGCCGCCGCATCGCCTCTGCCTTGTCGGGGTTCCGCAGTAATCCGATAAGGTCCGAGGCGCTGTCCGTGCCACCGATTTCCGCGCCGAAGACCTGCAGGATCAACGGGCGCGTGAACTCCTTCATGCGGTCGGCCAGTTCCAGATTCTTTTCATCCGACAGACGAAGGTCCTGCTGATTGTTCACTTCGATGCCCAGGGATCGCATGGAGATTCGGCAGGAATAGACATCGAAACTGGGCATTAGGGCCAGCTTCCGGATCTTCTTCACATCGGAATCCAGCGTGTCCTGATCGACTTCCGGAAAGCTGTCCTTCAGATCGGCCGGATAGATGTGGCCGCTGCCCGATTCAGCGCCGGAGAACATTTCCACAGCGGTTTCCAGCCGGTTGTTCTTGACCAGAAGGGCGCGCCGCAAGACCGGTGTGTCGATGGGGATCATCGACAGGGGAAGCATATGCAGGCTGTCCCTCGGGTCGCTTTCCGGCGGTTTCGCTTCTTCTGCCATCCGTGGCCTTTCAACAGTTCGTACTCAATGCGCTTTCACGATACATGGTAAACAGACGGACGCACTCCTGAAATGGATTTATGGTTAACCCCACCCGGACGGCCAGGGTATTCCGTGGGTCAGATATCTAATTTAAACCAATCGTTCAGCATTTCCTGTTAGAGTTGCCAAAAGGCCATGGGAATTTCTTGGGGGTAACATGCGTTTTTCGGATTGGACCATCAGCCGAAAACTGTTCGCAGGGTTCGGCGTCATCGTCGTGATCGTTCTCGCCTACGGCATCTTCAATATCCTGCAGAGCGACAAGCTTCGGAACACGGCCGAGGGCACCTATCTCGAATGGGAACGCACGGTCGTCCTGCGCGAAGTCCAGATGTACACCCTGGATATTCAGGCCCTGGTTCGCGGCATTATCGTCACCGAGGACGACTACCTGACCAAGCTCTATGACGAGCGCAGTGCGCTGTTGGACGACCGTCTGGATCAACTGGCGTCGTTGAGTGCGGGCAATGCGGAACTTTCCAATGCGGCCGCGACATTCCGGGAGACGATCGACGCCTGGCGGGACAACGTTCTGCAGCGTCAGATCGATCTGACCATGAAGAGCGGCGAACGCGACACGGCGATCGAGATCGAACGCACCGGCGAGGGCTGGCCCTATCTGGAGAAGGTCCTGAAGACCGTCGATCAGCTGACGGCGCTGCAGCGCGACAACCTTGGGGCCGCCATATCCGAATCGGACGCGTTCTTCGAATTCTATCAAATCGGGTCGATCCTGGCCCTGGCCGTCGTGCTGGTCCTCTCAGTCGGCCTGGCCTTCTGGATCGGGCGGGCTCTCTCGCGGCCGATCCTGGAAGTGACCGATGCCACCGCGCGTCTTGCCGATCAGGAACTGGACGTCGCAATTCCGCATACCTCGCGCGGCGATGAGGTCGGGCGTCTGGCCAAGGCTCTTGAGGTCTTCAAGATCAACCTCACGGAATCCGATCGTCTGGCGAAAGAACAGGCCTCCGCCGATGAGGAAAAGCGTCGGCGCGCCGCCGAGATCGAAAAACTGACCGTCGAGTTCGACACCACGGTCAGCGGCGTCGTCGACGAGATCAGTGCTGTCCTGAAGCGCCTGCAGGACTCCGTCGCCGAACTGACCAGCATTGCCAGTTCGACCCGGCAGCAGGCCGAGACGGTCCGCGGCGCGGCCGACGAGACCTCAGGCAACATGCAGACCGTGTCCGCGGCAACGGAGGAGTTGCTGGCCTCAATTCAGGAGATTTCGTCCCAGGCGACCCAATCGACCCGCGTCAGCATGGATGCCCAGGAAGATGCGAGCCGGTCCAACAAGACCGTCGGTGCCCTGTCGGAGGCCGCACAGCGAATCGGTGACGTGATCTCCCTGATCAATGACATCTCCGAACAGACCAATCTGCTGGCCCTCAATGCGACCATCGAGGCCGCCCGCGCCGGGGAGGCCGGCAAGGGCTTCGCCGTCGTGGCGAACGAGGTCAAGGCGCTGGCGGGGCAGACCGGCAAGGCGACGGAGGAAATCTCGACCCAGATCCAGACGGTGCAGAACAATACGGACGGCGCAGTGGATGCCATCCAGCGTATCGCCAGCACAATCGGTCAGGTCGCTGAAATGGCCGGTGCCATCGCCGCGGCGGTGGAGGAACAGACCGCCGCAACCCGTGAAATCAGCGGGACGGTGCAGCAGGCCTCCGCGGGGACACAGGAAATCACCCAGTCGATGGGGGCGGTCAGCGACTCTGCCGATCAGACTGCCGGCGCGGCGGAACGCCTGGATCAGGTCGTGCACGAACTGTCCGGCGCATCGGGGCGGCTCAGCCAGTCGGTGACCGACTTCCTGCGCTCGGTGCGATCCCTTTAGGGCGGATCGCAGCCGGGCCTTGAATGGCCTTCGGATTCCATGGCGCGATAGAAATCGGTCAGGGTGCAGCCACGCTCGGGCTTGAACCGCGTGCCGGTATCGGTCAGTTCGGCGATCCGGTCGACGCGGAACATGCGGAAATCGTCGCGCATCTCACACCAGGCGATCAGGGTCCAGACCTTGCCCCAGAACCACAGGCCCAGCGGCCGAACGGTCCGAAGGGTCTCCCGCCCCGCCTCGTCGCGGTATCGCAGTTCGATACGCTGCCGCCGGTCGGTTGCCAGATCCAGCGCGTCTATCCGCGTTCTGATCTCCGGCGTCATCCCGACCGCGAAGGCATGGATTTCCGTCCGCGCGACCCGCTCCCGCGCCTCGTCCGGCAGCACGGTCTCGATCTTGATCAGGGCCTCTTCGGCGGCGCGGGCCATGGCGGCCCCGCCCCAGGCGCGGATAAGGCGGGCCCCGGCGACCAGGGCGACGACCTCGTCCCGCGTGAACATCAGTGGCGGCAGATCGTACCCTGCGCGCATCACATAGCCGACGCCGGCCTCGCCCTCGATCGGCACGCCGGAGCCCTGAAGGTCGGAGATATCGCGATAGATCGTGCGCTCGGATACTTCCAGCCATTCCGCCAGTTTCGCAGCGGTGACAAGCCGACCGCCCCGCAGATGCTGGACGATCTGGAACAGGCGGTCGGCGCGTCGCATCCGGTTACTCCTGCTTCGCTTCGAAGATGCTGAAGGAGTTCCCGTCCGGATCCTGGCAATAGGTGAAGCGGCCAGGCGGAATTTCGATCGGATCGCTTACCACCTTGCCGCCGGCCGGGGCGACCTTGGCGACGGTGTCTTCCAATTTGCCGGGACTGGCAAAATGGATCGTCGGCCCGGACGCATCCTTGGCCGGCTTACCGACATAGAGATGTCCGGCGACGCCGGTATCGTCCCAGGTCGGGAACATGGCGATGGGGTTCGGCCCATCGTCATTCTTCTTTACTTCGATACCGAAGACATCGCTGTAGAAGGCGGTTCCCTTGTCCAGATCACTGACAGGGATTTCGGTCCAAACAACAAAATTCATCGGCGTGTACGGCATGGGTTGTCTCCCGTTGGGTTTTCGATGCCGCGTCTTTTACGCCACCCCTCCTGACAGCATTCTGTCAGGAACATTGTCAGGAGCAAACTTCCGTTCAGACACCGGGCGTGATCGCGCCTGTCTCCGCCAGGGCGGCGATCTCCGCTTCGTCGCAGCCCAGCACCTCCTTCAGGATTTCCTCGGTGTGCTGGCCCAGGGTCGGCGGTGCATGGCGGTAGCGGACCGGTGTTTCGGAAAACTTCACCGGGTTCGCGATCAGCGGCACCGTGCCGGATTCCGCCTGATGATGCGGTACGTCGACCCGCATGTTGCGGGCGACGATCTGCGGGTCTTCGAAGACTTCATCGACATGTTTGATCGGACCGCAGGGGACGCCGCGCGCTGCCAGGCCGTCGATCCATTCGGCAGAGGTCTTCAGTCGGGTATAGGCGGGCATGGCGGCGTAGAGGGCCTCGCGGTTCCGGACACGCAGCGAGTTCGTCGCGAAGCGCGGATCCGTTGCCAACTCCGACGCCCCGGCAAATTCGCACCATTTCTGGTACTGGGAATCGTTCCCGACGGCGAGAATGAAATAGCCGTCGCTGGATTCCATGACGGAATAGGGGACGATGTTCGGGTGCTCGTTCCCCTGGGGTTTGGGACGCTTACCGGAAAGCAGGTAATTGCATCCTTCATTGATCAGCCAGGCGACCTGGGTGTCCAGCAGGGCGCAGTCGATCTGCTGGCCCTGGCCGGTACGGTCGCGATGCCGCAGCGCGGCCAGGATCGAGGTCGCTGCATACATGCCGCACATGACGTCGGCGATCCCGACGCCGCATTTCATCGGCGGCCCGTCCTTCGGTCCGGTCAGCGACATGATCCCGCCCAGACCCTGTGCCAGAAAGTCGTATCCGGCACGGCTGGAATAGGGGCCGGTCTGACCGAAACCGGTGACCGAGCAATAGACCAGCGATGGGAAATCATCCTTCAGGTCGTCGTAGGACAGGCCGTATTTCTTCAGCCCGCCGGTCTTGTAGTTCTCGACCAGAATATCGCATTTCGGGATCAGGCGACGGATCAGGGCCTGCCCTTCGGCGCTGGCGAGATTGACGGTGATCGACCGCTTGTTCCGGTTGGCGGACAGATAATAGGCGCTTTCATCCGTCGGCTCCCCGCCATCGCCGGTCACGAACGGGGGGCCCCATTTCCGCGTGTCGTCGCCTGCGCCGGGGCGCTCCACCTTGATCACATCGGCGCCGAGATCCCCCAGCAACTGGGTTGCGGTCGGGCCCGCCAGAATCCGGCTGAGGTCGAGTATGCGGACGCCGTCCAGCGGCAACGGGGTATCGGTCATCTTGCTTTTCCGTTGAGAGTTATTCTGCGGCGGCTCTGGAAGTCTGTTTTGTAGCCAGCTTGGAATAGCCGTCGCGGGTTTGCGGGGTCTTCATGTCCAGAACGCGACCTGCAATCAGGGTCCGCAGAACCTGTGCCGTGCCGCCACCGATGGTGAACATGCGGGCATCGCGCGCGATCCGTTCCATGGGCCGGTTCCTGGAATAGCCGCGCGCACCAAAGAATTGCAGCGCGTCATTGGTGATTCTGATGGCCGATTCCGACGCCAGGACCTTGGCCTGTGCCGCCATCAGCGGGTCCGGGAAGGGATCGGCGCTCGCCGCCGCGCGATGGATCATGATCCGCGCGGCATCCAGCTGGATCGACATGTCGGCCGCCATCCATTGCAGGCCCTGAAACTCGGCAAGGGGGCGACCGAACTGTTCGCGTTCCTTCAGCCAGTCGATGCCCAGTTCGTAGGCCCCCTGCGCCAGACCCAACGCAACCGTCGCGGCACCGCAACGCTGTGAGTTGTAGGCATTCATCAGCTCGGCGAAACCGCGCCGGAAACCCGACGGCGGCAGAACCACGCGTTCGGCCGGGATTTCCAGATCGTTGAACAGGACTTCGGTTTCGGGAATGCCGCGCAGCCCCATGGTCGGTTCCCGTTTGCCGATGACCAGCCCATCGGGGGCCTCATCCCGAAAGGCCAGGAAGCCGCCGATGCCCTGATCCTCTCCAGACTCGTCAAAGACGCGCGCAAAAATCAGGTGGGTGTTGGAAACTCCGCCGCCGGTAATCCAATGCTTGCCGCCATTCACGATGTAGCGGTCGCCGCGCCGGTCGGCACGGGTCGACATTTCGGTGGCGGCCGACCCGGCATCCGGTTCCGTGATGCAGATCGCCGGCTTGTCGCCGGACAGAACCCGCTCGGCGCAGGCCTTCTTCTGTGCGTCGCTGCCATACTGCATGACGGCAGAGATCGCGCCCATATTCGCCTCGACCGCGATACGCCCGGTCACGCCGCAGACCTTGGCCATTTCCTCGATCAGCAAGGTCGCGTCCAGGAAACTTGCCCCCTTGCCGCCATGTTCGACGGGAATGGTCATGCCGAAGAACCCTTCCGCGGCCATGGCCTCGACGATATCCCAGGGATAGGCCTCCGTCCGGTCGACTTCCGCCGCGCGTGGGGCCACTGTTTCCCGGGCGAAGGCGCGGGCGCGTTCGCGGAATTCCATCTGTTCCGGGGTCAGTTCGAACTGGCTCATGGGGCATTTCTCCTTGTCGGAGAAACTGTCGCGCTTCGCGCCGTCTTAGGCAAGGCGCGCGGACGGTGTCAGGCGGCGGGTGTGGCGCGTTCGCCGCGGACCCGCTGGATGAAGGCGTCCGGCTCCATGGGTCTGGAAAAGAAATAGCCCTGCAATTCGTGAACGCCGGCTTCGGTCAGGCGCTGGGCCTGTTCATAGGTCTCGATTCCTTCGGCGACGATGGTGGTGTTCAGGGCCCCGGCCAGTTGCACCATGCGGGTGACGATCTCCGCCCGGATCGTGTCCGCCTCCAGTCCCATGACGAAGCTGCGGTCGATCTTGAGCTCGTCTAGATGCAGGTCCGCCAGATAACTCAGCGAGGAATAGCCGGTGCCGAAATCGTCGATCGACACGCGAATGCCGTGGCCGCGCAGGACGCCGGCTGCGCTGCGGATCTCATGGGCCTTGGCAAGTTCATCCTCGGTGATCTCGACGACGATCTCGGTCTCCGGATGGCTTTCGCGGTAGGGCAGCAGGGTGCTCAGCAACAGGTCGGTCCGGAATTCGGTCGGGTTGACGTTGAACGACACCTTCAGGCGGTTCTGTTTCAGCAGCGGGTCCAGATCGCGGAAGGTGCGTTCCACCACGAACCGGAACAGGTCGTCGCCCAGCCCCTTGCTGCGCACAATCGGCAGAAACGCGTCCGGCGGCACGATGCTGCCGTCATCGTCCCGCCAGCGAACCAGGACCTCACAACCGAGGGTCTGGTGGTCCTTGGCGTCGACGAAGGGCTGGTAACGGCATTCAAAGCGCGATGAGCGGAAGCCGCGCAGGAACCTTCTGTGAAAGCGGTTCAACTTGCGCAGCCGCGCAAAGCAGATGCCGGCCGCCGCGATCCCCGCGCTGAATGCCGCAATGATGGTCAGTCCGGTCGTCACCGGATCGCGCATCGGCGCCAGAAGCGGCAGGGCGAAGGTGCCGCAAAGCGCTCCGCGCACGGCATCGCTGCACCCCGACAGGGTCAGGCGGCCGTCTTCGATCCCGATGCTTTCCGCCATCGTGTCGGGCGGCGGATTGCGTGCATCGCCGTGCAGCAGGGTGAAGGTGTTCTCGCGGTCCCGGACATAGACCGTGGAATGCGCGTCATACTCCAGCGCGGAATTCAGGAAATCGCGCCGAAAGACGATGTTGAAATTGCCGGAAAAGACGATGTGGCCCTGGATCACGCCCTGGGTGACGACCAGCGGAACGTTCATCAGCAGACGCTCGCCCGTCGGCAGCATGATGGTTTCCATCTCGTCCTTGAACGGTTCCGGAAGGACGCCGCCGGTTGAGGAGCAAAGCAGCCAGTCATCTTCCAGGTATCCGATATCCCGGACATGGGCGGCCTGGAACTGCGCGGTACGCATGGCGGTCAGAAAGGGTTCGCTGCAGGGCGGATCGGGAATCCGTTCCAGCATGTCGAACAGCTTGCGATTCTCGTCCGCGATCTCCCGGACGCGCCCTTCGAACCCGTCATAGCGAAGACGCAGGTCGTCGAACGCATCCGACAGTGCAATGGACCAGCTCAAAAGCAGCACCATGGCCGCGGCTGTCAGGCCGGCCAGGATCGAAATCCAGATGAGATGCTTCCGACGCGACGTCGACGACACTGAGTAAACCCGCCCCTCCGAAACGGCGCCAACCTACACCGCGCAGTATTTCGGATTTATGAAAAACGGGCAAATCCCGCGATATCGTCCGCCTATTCGGCGGCTTCGTGGTCCTCCGGTGCGGGAAGCGGCAGCTCCAGGTCCCGGTCGGGCAGCGGCGCGCGGACATCCTGCTCGATGGGTTCAAGATCCTGAATCGTGCCGTGACTGTCCCCAACGGAAAGGTCGGTCATCTTGCGTGCCTGGGGCAGGACGCGGCTCTCCAGGCTGGCGACGAACTTGTTGTGCTTGTTCACATGGCTCTGCAGCGACTTCGTCATGCCCGCCACATCCTCGCCCAGCTTGACCATGCGTCGGTAGAGTTCCGTCGCGACCTCATGAACCTTCTGGGCATCTTTCGACGCCTTTTCCTGGCGCCAGCCATAGGCGATCGCCTTGGCCAGTCCGAGAAGCGTGGTCGGGGAGCAGACGATCACCTTCTTGTCCCAGGCATCTTCAAACAGGGCCGGGTCGCGGGCCATGGCGGCGGCGTACATCGGTTCCCCCGGGACGAACATGACGACGAAATCCACCGTGTTGGTCGGCAGGTTCTTCCAGTATTCCTTGCGGCCTAACTGATCGACATGGGTCCGGATCTGGCGCGCGTGTTCGGCCAGTTTGGCTTCGCGCCGCTCGTCGCTATCGGCCTCCATCGCTTCCAGATAGGCACTCAGGGACGTCTTGGCGTCGACCACCAGGGTTCGGTCCCCCGGCATGCGCAGCACTACGTCCGGGCGGCGGGAGCCGTCCTCGGTGGCGAAATGCTTCTCCGTCTCGAAGTCGACATATTCGGACATGCCGGCCAGTTCCAGCACGGTACGCAACTGCTGCTCGCCCCAGCGACCGCGCGTCTTGGGGGCGCTGCGCAGGGCGTTGACCAGGTTGGTCGTCGTGTCGTTCAGCTTCGAATGGCTGTCCGAAATGTGCCGGATCTGCTGAATCAACTGACCTTCGTCATGCTTGCGCCGGGTCTCCATTTCCGAAACCTGCTTCTGGAACTGCCCCAAAGCTTCCTTCAGCGGGCCGACCAGTCCCTGCATGCCGGTTTCGCCTTTTTCCTGCTGGGTCTTCATCACCTCCTGTGCCCGTTCCAGGAAGGATTTCGAAGAGCTTTCCAGCAGCGTGCCCATCATGACCTTCAGATCCTTTTCGATCTGGTCGCGGACATTGTTCAGTTCTTCGCGCTTTTCCGCATGGGCCTTGCGTTCACCGGCCAGGGTCGTCTGCAGGTTCTCGACTTCGACCCGGCGGTCTGTCAGATCGCGGACCAGGCTCTCCGCCCGCTCGCGCAGTTCCTGGCGTTCCTGGCGCAGGATGTCGCGTTCTTCGCGCAGGGACTGTTCGCGTGCCGTGGCAGCGGACAGGTCGGCCCGGCAGTTGTCGAGGGCGGAGCGGGTTTCTTCCAGCATGTCCGTCAGGTCTTCGATCTGCCCCGTTCGCGCGCGCAGAACGAACGCCCAGACCAGGGCAAATCCCAGGGCGACTCCGCCCCCGGCAATCGCAGCCGCGATGGACAGTTCGAATGGCATGATGTGCGCTCCTTGCAGGGTCGGTCGGGCGATATCGATCCTTCGAGCCGACAGCGATTCAGGAAACCCGATTCGCGATCGCCAACAAAGGTGGCTTATTGGGGTTGTTTAGGAAACAATCATGTTATTTTTACGATGATTATATTTTTCGGCGGTCGAGCCAATCTCCTTCTCAGGACAACACCGAACCAGCGCCCGGCGCCCATGGTTCCAGAGAAGGAGACAGTGATCATGACCCAGGCAACATCCAAGTTCCAGCGTCCCCCGACCGTTCTGCGCATCGATTCCAGTGCCCGTGGCACGGAATCGACGACACGGAAATTGACCGGTGATCTGATCGACAGCCTGCGGGCCAAGCATGGCGACCTGGCGATTGTCGAACGCGACGTGTCACAGACCGTAACGCCGCTGATCGATCCGGACTGGGTCAGTGCCAATTTCACCGACCCGGAAGCCCGCGACGAAGCGCAGCGGGCGGCCCTGGCCCATTCAGATACGCTGGTCGCGGAACTGAAAGCGGCCGACATCATTGTCGTCGGTGTACCGATCTACAATTTCGGTATTCCCGCGGCGCTGAAGGCCTGGGTCGATCAGATCGCCCGCGCTCGCGAAACCTTCCAGTATACCGAAGCCGGTCCCGAGGGCCTGTTGAAGGGTAAGAAGGGATACATCGTCGCCGCGTCCGGCGGGGTCGAGATCGGGTCGGATGCCGATTTCGCGACGACCCATATGAAATTCGTTCTGGGCTTTGTCGGTATCACCGACGTGACCGTCATTGCCGCCGGCCAGCAGGTCGCCGACGAGGCGGCTGCGGAAAAGGCGCAATCCGAAATCGCAGCACTGGCCGCCTGAACCACTGCTCCGCATCCGTCACACCAACGTGAGGGGAGTTGATTCTGTCCTGGTCGCGTTCCGGGGTACCGATTGAATGGGATCGGCGCTTCGGGACGCGGCATTTTTCTGTTCGCCCCATTGGGCCGATCCATGAGCAGGGCGTCGCCTTGGCGAGGGGCCGGTGCCAACTGAACGATCGAGATCAACCTCAGGGACAGAATCAATGAGCTTCAAGACCAATCTGCTGACCACCACGATGGTGCTGATGACCGGGGCCGGCTTCGCGCTGAACGCCCAGGCGAGCCAGAGTGAGGTCGAACTGACCGATGCGGTCGCCGCGGCGCCGGCCAATCCGACGGCCGAAGCCCAGGGCGGGGGATCCTGCAACCCGTGCAATCCGTGTGCAGCGAAGAACCCCTGTAACCCGTGCAATCCTTGTGGCAGCGGTTCCTGCAATCCCTGTTCTGCGGCGTGCAATCCGTGCAATCCCTGCGCCGCGAAAAATCCCTGTAACCCCTGTAATCCGTGCAATCCGTGCGGCAGTGGTTCCTGCAATCCCTGCGCGGCGGCCTGCAACCCGTGCAATCCCTGCGCGGCAAAGAATCCCTGCAACCCGTGCAACCCCTGCAATCCGTGTGGCAGCGGGGCCGACAATCCGGACGCGGTCGCGGGCTGATTCCCGACAGGCGCTGAAAAACGGGAAGGGGTGCCGGCGTCCTGCGGGCGCCCCTTCTTCGCGCCGGGATCTGTGCCGGACGGGCCTTGTGCCCCCGATATCCTGATGAAACAATTGTCCGAGGGAAGTTCCATGTTCGAAGGACATGCCGCGATGAGCGAACCGGCAGAACAGTTCCAGGGAGACGCCGAGCAGACCGATGGCCCGCTGCGACCCTTGGATCTGTCAGCGGCCCTGGCGCAATTGCCGCAATCCGAATTGAAGGTCATGCGGGACGCCGGCGAAACGGTGCTGAACTGTCAACGGGTCCTGCGCAAGACATCCAGCAACGTGGTCGGAGAGGTCCTCCGTCATCAGGGGACCTTCTATCAGTGGAACCACTATCCGAAGGGCGATGCGATCGATTGGGAGACCCATTCCCAGTACTATTACCACGCGCACCCCAAGGATGAACGTCCGGGCGAGCACGGGCACTTTCATACATTCCTGCGCTATCAGGGCATGCCCGGTGGCGTGGAGCCGCAGCAGGTCGATCCGCCGCAAAAGGCCAATGCCAATCGCATCGGTGCCCATATTGTCGCGGTGTCCTGCGACAAGAAGGGCTACGCGTCGAAACTGTTCACCACAAATCGCTGGGTCACGGATGAAACCTGGTATCCCGCTGATCAGATGGTTCGCATGATCGACCGTTTCGAGATCGATCACACCTTCCCGTCCTGGGCGACCAATATCTGGCTGACCTGTGTCATTCGTCTTTTCCGTCCGCAGATCCGCCATTTGCTGGAGCAGCGCGATCTGGCGGTTGCGGCATGGCAGGCGCGTTTTCCGGACAGGGACGTTTTCGAAGACCGGGAACTGGAAATCACGTCGGAGTTGGATGTCGATGTCGAGGCCCAGATGGCGGCGCTGAAGCCTTTCCTGACGGCCGACTGATCGGGCCCTCGGTTCCGACCCCCTCCGGTTCGGACCCCCTCCGGCTCGGGCCCGAAAATGCGAAACCCTCCGGTCGTCCCGGAGGGTTTCGTTGGTGGAGCGGAGGAGGATCGAACTCCCGACCTTCGCATTGCGAACGCGACGCTCTCCCAGCTGAGCTACCGCCCCAATATCACCGTCGGGGGAGACCCCCGAAAGCGCGGCGGAATATCGTCGCGGCGATGCCGTCTGTCAAGTCGCGAAATCGGCCC